>JANOAV010000022.1:0-5153 GCA_031411295.1 Verrucomicrobiales bacterium
GCAAACACCCGTTCCACAAACTCCGTCCGCCCAAACGCCACCCCTTGCGAGAAATACCGCACCTTGTGCTTCATGACATCGATCAACCCCAGCCTGCCTCCCGCCGCCTGCACCTGCCTCACCTTCGCCACCGACACCCCGGATTTCCCCTTCGCATCCCTCAAAGGAGTCGGGGCCGCCCGCCCCGACTGACTAACTCCACTGGCATAATCTCCGTCCGCCGCTGCCTCCGTCACCGACACCGTCCCAGCCTGCAAAGGAGTGTGGAGCTGCCCGCTGGGCTGCTCTTCATCCGTCACCGACACCGTCCCATACATCAGCAGCCGATACCTCACCTGCACTTTATCCCAACGTTCCATCGTAAAACTATTCACCGCCACCGCCTCGCCAGACTCAACACGAAACACAGATTTCAGACCATCCCGCGCCATCCCCTCCTTCGCCACCGCCTCTGCATAGCTACAGAAACGATACTCCTTCGGGTCATCGCACAACCCCGCCCGCACCGGATTCAGATCGATATAAGCCGCCAACGCCTGCACCGCCTCCGCAGAATCCTCCACGATCAAACTCTTGAACCGCTCCGCCCACAGCGTGCCGAACCGACCATGCGTGCTGTTATACCAACGGGAAAACCGCATCTTATACAGCTTCATAAACTGTGAAAGATCCCCCATCAGCGCCCGATACCGCTCCAGCCGACCCTTGGCAGCAAAGGCCACCCCTTGATTCTCCGAGTCCAACTCCGCCAGCAACTCCTTCCGCACCCTCGGCCCATACAGCGTCCCAATCCTCTCCAAAATAACCTCCCGCCCCAGCCCATCCCGAGCCACCATTTCCGGCACCCGCACCAGCAAATGATAGTGATTACTCATGAACACATAAGCCAACACCTCCACCCCGCAATGGAACGGCATGGCGGGCCGTGACATAGCCTGCGTCAGCAGCCCGAAGGGTCATTGCTGCGTGAGGCGCAGCGATGAGCAAAAACGAGGCGTCCTCTCCAATTGCGACCGCAGCACCGCCTTCTCATCCTCCCCCAACAAAAACGCCCCAGCCACACAACGGACGATCACGTGGTGGACCGAAGTGTTCTCGGAAAAGGAAATTCTAGGGACTCTCATAACTATTCAGCCATCATCTCAAAATCATGGAAAATCAACTTACGCATTGTGTATTAAGCCTGGCCCGTCTTGCCTTCATGGTAGCGAGCCACAGCCCCAAATTGGGCGGGACGGAATCGGTATCGGGTAGTCATTCGCAGACACTATGGAAATTCTAGCGGACAGCAAGTGCATTTTTTAATAATGTGGATGGCTCATTATCTTCCTTCCACCCGTTTTGCTTTCATTCGATTCCTTTTTCGACGCTGCGGCCTAGATGATCTGGAATACTAGGATCAGCGCCGAGATCCAAAAGTAATTTCACCATTTCAGGATCGTTTAAAATGCTGGCTAAATGAAGTGGGGTCTCGAAAAAATCGCCTTGCGCGTTTATATCCAATCCGCTGTCAACTAAAAACTTGACTTCGTCAAAGCTCCGCCGACTAACAGCGACATGTAGCAATGTATCTCCGCAAGAGCTACGTGCGTTGAGATCGACAATCTTTCCATGGCGACAATCTATTGAATACCCCTCCTCAGCCTGCCTAAGTAAATGCGATAAATCAAAATTATTTGTCATAATATCCTCCCCAGCCTGTTTCTTCGCATTTACACCCTGCGGCTATGGCCTCCGCCAGAGCATTTCCCACGGCCACTATGATCTGCTCAAGTTGGGCCTTATGGTCATAAGGATCATTTTCGATCGGGTGCTCCGCAAGAAATTCACGATTTCTCTGTATTTCCTTCACTCTGGCTAAAGCAAAGCATAAAAATGGACATGGATCAGGACATTTTTTTCCCGGCATTCTATTTGTGTTTGCTTTAAGCTTCGCTTTTCTGATCGCCTCCTTAGCTCCTGCAATCGCTCCCACCATCGCTGCAACGCGTGTTGCCGCGATTAAAGTCAATCCTGTTATTCTAGCAATTTCCGCAGCAGTGTAACCGTCGGCAGCTAATCCTGCTGCCCAAGCTGGAATGCTCATAGCACTCATACCCAGATAATCTGTATGCACTATACAATTATTAATGCTCGCTGCATACAAACTCATGCCGCCATTCTCTTCAATCGGATCCCGACTTAGCCACCGACCCTTTGCAGCGTCATACCAACGATAACCGTAATAGACCAAACCCGAAGCATCGGCAAATTTAGTGCTGAAGTGATAGGGCACGATGTCAGCGGCGGGGCCGGTGCTGCGGACTTCTTGGCCGAAGGCGTCGTAGTCGTAGATGGCATCCAGTTGGGCGGCGGGGGTGGTGGTGCTGGCTTTCTTGTAGCCGGTCACATTGCCCATGCGGTCCATCAGCGGGAAATAGTCGTCGTCGATGGGGTTGGGGTCGGAGGTATATTGGTATTCTGGCAGGGACACGCCGTCGAGGACCATCAGCAGGCCGCCCACGCCCCCTGCGCCTTGCATGGAGCGTCCAGCTTGATAACTGCTGGCCACGTCCGGCCCCCAGACGTAGGCGGCTTGCCTGCCTGTTGTGACTCCCGCACTGTTGAACCGCACAGTCATAATGTGGTTCCACCCATCAAATTGGTAACCCAGAGCATCAAGGTAGTAGGTCGTATTTGTAGCGGTCCAAGTGATGCTGTTGGTCCGGCTCACGCGTCGGGACAGGCCGTCGTAGGTGTAGGTAATCTTGCCGCTGTAGCCAGCCATCGGGCTCTGAGCCGCAGTCCAGTTGATTTCAATGAGCCGATTCTCCGCATCCCACACGTAGTTCCGCCGACCATCGGAGAGCAAATTGCCATCTGCATCATACGTCGGGGATTCCGTGGTCGGCGGCACATATTGGAGTCCGTAATCTAGCACATTTCCGTTTTCATTCGTCTGCACGGTGTCCCACAACGCGTTGCTGCCGCCATGGTCGAGCCGTTTCCAGAAATATTGGCCAGTGCTGGCAGGTTGATACCCTGGCGTCTGCGCGGTGCCGCCATTTTGGTAAATGGCAATGCTGGCACTGCTGTTGCTCCGATACCCCGAGACATCAAATTTCCGCGCGGAGACATCCACCTGGCTGTATTGGTTCAACGCATTGGGCGTGTAAGTCGTCGTCAACGCAGGGCTGGAATTCTCGGTGACGCTGGTGCGATTGCCGATCTGATCGTAATTATAGGTGGTGTCCAAGCCTTTGAGAATTTCCTGCCCCGCTTGATACCGTTTCTGGGCGGTGGCCACTTGGCCCTTGGTATCGTAGGTGTAGCCCCAGACATTACTGTTCTCACGCGTCACTCCAGTGACGTTATAGCGGTCGTAAGCGTAAGTGAAAGACTGGAGCATGGTGGAGCCTGAATTGTAGCCAATGTAACCTGGGCGACCCGCCGTGTCCACTGTTTGTGTGCGGGTCATGTAGGTGGTGGCGGTGGTTGGATTGGCCCCGATTTTGAATTCCGTAGTGCCAGGAAGATTCACATCCGTAAAATTACTGAAGGCAACGTGGCGGCTCATTCCGCTGACCCGATTGAGTTTGTCCGTCGTGGCATCGTAAACATACTCGATCTGCGGCATGGTGGCGGCAGCGCCCCAAGTAGCATCCAAGTAATGCAAGCGGCCCAGTGTATCGTGCGTGCGCGTCACGCTCTGCGTGCCATACACGCCTCCAGTAGTTGTTTCGCTAGCCACACTGCCACCAGGGGTATAGCCGAAGGTGGTGGTGCCAACGCCATCCGTCCGCGTTGCGAGATGGCCCGTCGGGAGATAAGTGAAGCCGACATCTGGGGTGGTGTCTGAGTAATCCACGGTCAGTAGCCGTGCGTAGGCATCGTAGCTGTAGGTAGTGGTAACCGTGGGCGTCCGCTGCCAGACCCGTGTGGCCAAGGAACCATTCGAATGGTAGGTGTAAACGGTGGGTGTGGTTCCCTGCCCCTGATATTTCTTCTGCACGGGCTGACTGAATCCAGGCGCATAGACCCATTCCGTGGCATCCGCGGTGGGTTCTGACGCAGGCCAAGTGGCCCCCGTGAAGGTTCCGCTACGGTAGGTGCGCAGGGTTGCCATGCGGCCTTCCCCGTCGTAAACGTATTTCACCGGGTAGTCCCCGCCACCCCATTGATGCGTCAGTTGCCCGCGTTCGTTGTAATCATAATACGTCACCCCACTCGGAGCAGTGAGCGTGGTTTTCGACTTCAGCAGACCTGCCTTGCCCTTCGAGGTATTGGCGTAGTAGGTGTATTCTTCGGCTGCCGCCACACCATTAGGAAGGCTCTTTTGCGTAATCTGACCTGTGGCGGGGTTCCGGGTCACTACTGGCCAGGACATGGTCGAGTCACTCGGTTCCACCAGTAATTCCCGCAATGGCGAGAGGAAATATTGCACCATCCCCGTCGGGGTAAACCGCAACGCAGGAACTCCTAGCACAGACTGGTCCGCCTGCAGCCATTTCCCATTCCGGTAGGAATCTGTCTGGACCGATTTCGTGGTGCTGTCCAGGTAGGAAATTTGCGTCGTAGTGGTCCCATCTTGGATGATGCTGGTTCTAACTCCGGTGAGTCGGCCAATAGTTCCAGTGGCTACAAGGGAGGGCCAAGGCCCCAAGGCGGTGTCCACCTTGCTAACCCAATTGGCAGTGTTATCTGGCAACTGGGGCGCTGGTCCTTGCTTCACATGCTCATACCATAGGCCATTTGAGTTTACATAACTGGTGGTTTCTCAGTGATATTGTGGGCCGGCCGCGTAATCCGCCGTGGTGTTCAGGGCCGAGCGGGATGTGCGCGTGGCGCGGTCATAGCTGAACACTTGGAAGTAATACCCGCCGGGCTTCGGCAGGCGGATGGAAGCCACTTTCCCCGAGGCGTCGTAAGTGTAAATTTTATCTGTCAGGACGGCGGTGGTGCCATTGGCCGAAGTGGGAGCCTCCTGTGACAGGATGCGCCCCAGTCCGTCCCGGACTGTGGTCGTAAGCGGACCCAATACCTCGGCGTTATTGATGTCCAGAGTGATGGTTCGGCTTGTGTCGGTCATGGTATAGGCGGCGGAAACCGTGTAATCAAACGCTTGGGTGATCGTGGTGGTCCCAGAAATTTTCTTCACCTGACCATCCCGGTAG
>JANOAV010000023.1:0-16248 GCA_031411295.1 Verrucomicrobiales bacterium
TCCAGCCATCGTAGAGATAGCCTTGGTATTCTACCACCGTCCAGATCAGTGTGACAGCATTTTGTTGCTCTACTTTCTTGGCAATCCGTCGGCTCAGCCCATCGTAGGTCATGGTGAGCCGTGTCCCCGGCACCGCAGGCGTGCTCCCGAAGGCGACCTGAGCTGGACAAGTCATGGTCTTGAGCCGATTCTCTCCGTCCCACTCATAGGTCCACCGACCATCCGTGAGCACATTGCCATCGGCGTCATACGTGGGCGACTCCGAGGGCGGCGGCACGTATTGGAACCCGCTCTCCACCGGCACACTGTTCTGGGTCACAATGACAGATTCGTATTTCCCGTTGCCGGAAAGATGGTTGATCATCTTGGCAAAATACAGCGCGTTGGTTCCGTAATACGCTGGCGCGCTGCTGTTCACCAAGATCGAGGCACCCGCCGTCCGCGTGCCATTGACTTCAAAGGGTTGGGAGCCGGAGGAATTCGTGCGGGTTAGGCTGGTGTATTGGTTGAGCGCATTGCTGGCGTAGGTGGTGCCAGTAGTCGTGGTGAGATCTGCCTGCGCGGAACTGGTCCGATTCCCAATGTTATCGTAAGCATAACTGCCTCGGATTACGCCATCCGTCACGTATCCCGCAATCCATTTCTTGCCAGCAGTCACCTGCGAACGTTTATCGTAAGTGTATTTCCAAGCCCCCGCGTCTTCTCGCGCCAAAACTAGGTGTCAGATGAATTATTGGGAAGATCATTGACGTGACTTTCCATATTTACAACATTTTCCACTAATCGATTTTTCAGGTGCTTGAATTAGGCCCTAATCCAACTGCATTTGGCCTCTGCCCTCTGCTTCTTTTGCCCTCTGCGTTAAACTGCTTTTTATCGCAGAGAGGCAGAGGAGCAGAGGGCAGAGAAAGGAAATTGAGGGTTAAAGAACGCCCAGTTCGGTCGAGGAAGATGCGGCATCAGACGACCTATTGTAAAAAACGAGCATTGACATAAAGACAGAGAAAATAAATCTTGTGATCGCTCCCTCTCCGACAAACGCGCTTGCACCAATGAGCAGTATGCGCAGTTGGTGGGAAATGAACGGACTCGCGAGGAGTAAGGGAAATTGCTGTAATTACAGTGGGAGATTTCTGCGGCAAATCTTCGTTCAATGTTCCAAGAAAAATTCTTGGCTTCGCGGTCAGGCAATTCTATGCTCACCAGCATCAGAAATCTACCATGAACCTCCATTTAAGTCTGTGCCAACAGCAGAATTTGCCCCACGAACACCCTCGTCTCCATGAGTAACTCTCCATCCGAACCGCCGACTGGATTTCCCGATGATGGAATGGCGGACACCATCGTGGAAGCGCCTAGTTCGTTGGTGGAGGTTCACGTCCACATGGATGGAGCCTCCGCAGCGCACCGCAGTCTTGCCCGCGGCACGCATGTTCTGGGTTCCTCGGCCGATTGCGATGTCCAGGTGGCAGCCACCGGAGTTTCCGGGCGGCACGCGCGGCTGACCATCAGCCCGTCCGGTTGTTTCATCGAAGACGCGGGCAGCAGCAATGGGACGTGGGTCGGCGGCAAGCGCATCAACGGCTCCACGCGGCTGTGGCCCGGGCAGCGGGTGGAAATCGGCACGGCCTCGGTGGAACTGCGCGGTGCCACGTCAGTCGATGCTACGGCATCCGCCGCCGTGCGAGCCATGTTGCCGGATGAAAAGCGCCACGATGGCCGCTATGATGTCGGCAGCCTGGTCGCCCAGGGCGGTATGGGGGCGGTGCTGAATGCGCGCGATGGGATCATGGAGCGGAAGGTGGCCATGAAAGTCATGCTCACCCCGGACGATCCCGAAGCCCTCGCTCGCTTCGTGGCCGAGGCCCGCATCACCGGGCAGTTGGAGCACCCGAACATTGTCCCCATCCACGACATCGGCTTGGACGCCAACAGTCAGGTTTTCTACACCATGAAGTTCGTGCGCGGCATTACCCTGGAGGAGGTGCTGTCGCAGTTGGTTGCCAAAAACTCTGATACTGCCGGGAAGTTTCCTTTGCCGGTCCTGCTCACCGTTTTCCAAAAAGTCTGCGATGCCCTTGCCTTCGCCCACAGCAAAGGCGTGATCCATCGCGACCTCAAACCTGCGAACATCATGCTGGGCGATTACGGTGAAGTGCTCGTCATGGACTGGGGCCTCGCCAAACTCTTGGACGTCGCCAGCCTTTCCGCTCAGGAAACCAGCGGTCCCGTTTCTACCATCATACGTCATGGCCTGCCGGAGGGCGGGCACAGCTTTGGCAGCACCCTCACGGGCACCGTCATGGGCACGCCGCAATACATGTCGCCAGAGCAGGCGCGCGGCGAGATCGAAACCCTCGACGCCCGCTCCGACATTTACTCGCTGGGAGCCATACTTTTCGAACTGCTCCACCTGCGCCCGCCGGTCACCGGCTCCAGCGCCATGAATATCGTCAGCAAAGTGCGACGTGGCGCAGTCGAGTGGGACTCGGGTAAATCGCAAATCCCCGCCTCGCTCCTCGCGGTCTGCCGCAAGGCCCTCGCGCTCGATCCGGGCGACCGCTATCCGCAGGTGGAGGCTCTCCAGTCCGACCTCCTAGCCTTCCAAAACGGCTTCGCCACCAGTGCAGAACAGGCCGGCGCGTGGAAACAGTTCAAGCTCTTTGTGCGGCGCAATAAAGCCGCGTCCATTGGTGCGGCAGCGGTGCTGCTCACCGGAGCAGTCTTCGGGAGCATGGCCATCGTGCAAGGCAGTCGCGCCACCGCAGCCCTCGCCGACTTGAAGAAATCCGCCCCCGCCCTGCGCCAGCTTGCCGAGAGCGAAGCGGGCTTCCAGCGTTTCGACTCTGCGCTGGCAAAGCTTGATGCCGCCCTCGCGCTCGATCCCGCGCACCTGTCAGCCTATTGGCGTCGCGCCTGGCTTTTCGTTGGCATGGATCGTCTCCCCGAAGCCGCCGCCGCCATCCGCCTCGCCCAGCAGAAAGACCCCGCCCACGCCGAACTGGCCGCCATCCTCCCGACGGTCGAAAAACTCGCTGGCTTACCGGCTGGCGAGCGCTGGGCCACGGAAGCGGGGCGGATCGTGTGGAATCACTTAAAAAAAGTAGGTGCTTCCGGCGAAACCGTCGCACTCTCCGCCAAGCTGAATCCCGAAATCAAAGAAAAGGAAAGGCTCGTCCGCCAGCGAGTGGAGGCATGGCTTGGGAAAGGAAGAGTAACTATCCTTGTAGATGAAGGAGCCTTGCTAAGTGTATACTTGCAATCTTTTCCCATAGACACCCTTGAGCCAATTCGTGGTCTGCCCATCAGCGACCTAAATATCGGTCGAACCAACGTGATCAGCCTTGAACCCCTCCGTGGAATGCCGCTTGTGGCTTTTTCGATGTGGGGAACAAAAGTTAAGGATCTTTCGCCACTGAGTGGAATGCCCATGAGTGCACTGGTTCTAAATGAAACTCCAAATCTCGATTTGGGGCCTTTGCACGGTTTGCCGCTGCAGAAGATTGAGTTCGCTGGTGTGAATTGTTCAAATTTTGAACCGCTGCGAGGCGCGCCGCTTAAATATGTTGAAATGGCGAGGAACGAAGCCCGAGACCTACAGTTTCTTTCGGACGCACCATTAGAAGAACTGCACGCTCAAATCAACCAAATCGTGGATCTCTCACCGTTGCACGGCAAGCCACTTCAGAGATTGCTTCTATTCGAAAACAACGTG
This sequence comes from Verrucomicrobiales bacterium, assembly GCA_031411295.1. Lineage (GTDB taxonomy): Bacteria > Verrucomicrobiota > Verrucomicrobiia > Verrucomicrobiales > V1-33 > JAGNEJ01. The sequence goes on from JANOAV010000023.1 coordinate 3,716, forward strand.
AGCGACATCTCACCGCTGCGCGGAACGCCGATTACGGAATTGTCCATTTACCAGAATCCACTCCAAGACCTCACCCCGCTCCTCGATCTTCCCAAGCTGGAAAAACTCCGGGTCTCTAGGCTCGGCAAGCTGCTCGAACCCTTGCGCCACCATCCCACGTTGAAGCTCATCGCCTACGACGACGAACCCTACCGCCCCGCCGCCGAATTCTGGGCCGAATACGATGCGCAGCAGGCGCCTGTTCTCGACGGTTCGCTCGAGGCCGTCCGCGCAGCGCTGTCCAGAGCCGGCATTACCGTCAGCGACAGTCAATTGACCACCAAGCCCGCAGTCGGCATGGTGCTGTATCTGAAGGAGTTGGCGGTGAATGACCTCTCGATTCTGCGCGACCTGCCGATCAGCCGATTGGATGTTTCCGGGAGCAAGGTGACGGACCTGTCCCCGTTGCGCGGGATGAAAGTCAAGATCCTGAATCTGCAGCAGACCGGCATCACCGACTTCAGCCCACTGCTCGACATGCCCGCGCTGGAGTCCGTGATTCTTCCGGAGAACGCCGCCATCGAAATTCTGCGCCAACACCGCACCCTCAAATTTATCGGTCACCAGGCCGATTGGGATTCTGGCTCCCAGCGCCCGAAGCTGACAGCGGAGGAATTTTGGGCACGCGACAAGCCTCAGTAAAAGGGAGTGAGGTGAAGCTGGCAGGCAGGTGAATCACAAAAAGACAGACAGTTTCGACTCGAACCTTATGGGATTGTCGAGCAGCAGGCAGCGTCCTCAATAACGGATGTTTTGCTGTGTTCGTTAGTAATTCAAGGTGGCTGGCTGTTTACTTAAAGATTGTTCAATCAAAATCCAGCAATACTAGCCGATTCAAAAAATTCCTATCTGTAAGTGATTGATAACCAATAGGGGAACCCTGAAATATTTCCACTAGCCTTTCAATGGGAGTCAGCATTATCCTCGCTAGGCTAGCGCACCATCATCCACACCGTGCAGGCTCCGTGTCCGGATGGGTAATCCAGTGGTGGGCCGGAGAAGACGTAGTCGGCCATGCGTCGTCTCTCTTTGGCGCAGCGGCGGGCGCGGTATTCCAGGGAGATGGGGTCCAGCTTGGCGCAGTTGGTTGAGAGGAGGATGGCGCATTTCGGCATGGCCACTTCCAAGGCCGCATTCAGCAGGTCCTCGAAATTTTGCTCGATCTGCCAGCGTCGTCCGTTGTTGCCGCGCGAGAACGTGGGGGGATCTAGGATGATGACATCGAAACGTTCACCTGCGCGCTCCAGCTTCGGCAGTAAATCAAAGGTATCGTCGGCCAGGAACCGATGACCTTTCTCTGGAATCTCGTTGAGCGCAAAATTTTGTCTGCCCCGATCCAACGATTTCTTGGAAAGGTCCACACTCACCGTTTCCGCTCCGCCTTGAGCCGCCACCACGCTGAAACTACAGGTATAAGCGAACGTATTCAGCAACCGCTTCGGGCGCAAGAGTCGGACCTTGGCGCGCGTCACCCGTTGATCCATGAACAATCCATGACTATAACCAGTGCCAAAGTCCAATCCGTAGCGGGTCCCGGCCTCGGTTACCACCGTAGTTAGCGGCAAGGAAGCATCCCCACTCCGCAGCACGGGAGAGATGCGTTCATCATTTTTCAATGGCAAAAACCGCGTAAAGACTCGGACCGGGGTCCAACCAGCCTCCGCGCTCCATCTTTCCAGGCCGGCCGCAAATTGCTCCAACGCGGCCTCGTTCTTATGAGAAATGAGCGCATCATCGCCCAAACGCTCCACCCACCCCCCTGCGCCTGAGGCGAGCCGGTGCGCGGTCGTGCCCGCAGCCTCGAAGGCATCGCGCTGGGCTGGGGTGATCCAAGTGGTTGGTTTGACGGGGGGACGGATGGCAAGAGATTTCACAAGTGGACGTCTGCCGCACGATCCGTCCGCCGTCAAACCGCGAAATTCTAAGTCGGACCGGTAACATTCAGCGATTTGACAGCGCCCCGACGCGCGACTAAGGGGAGGCGCGTTTTTAGAGGTTGCGGGGCGCATTTCCTTGCGCTCAGTTCCGCTTCTCCCCTGTATTTTTCATCTTAGCTAATCTTGTTGCCATGTCTGAACGTCGTGTTGTTATTACTGGTATGGGCATCGTTTCCCCGGTGGGAAATGATCTGTCCACCTTTTGGGATAACCTTACCCAAGGCCATAGTGGCATTGGGCCAGTCACGTTGTTCGATACCGCCCTCTACGATTGTAAATTCGGCGGGGAGATCAAGGACTTCGAGCCCGCCAGTTATTTCAAGGAAGCCAAAGCCTCGCGTCGAGCCGACCGCTACATCCAACTAGCCATTGCCGCCTCCAAAATGGCGCTGGAAGATTCCGGCATTGATCTCGTGGAGACGGATCTGGATCGTTTCGGCTGCATGGTCGGCAGCGGCATCGGTGGCCTGCAAACGTTGGAGAACAACCACACCCAACTCGTCACTAAAGGCCCCAGCCGCGTCTCGCCCTTCACGATTCCCATGATGATCAGCAACATGGCCAGCGGCATGGTCTCCATGGAACACGGCCTCAGAGGCCCGAACATGTCCATCGTAACCGCCTGCGCCACCGCCAATAACAACATTGGCGAAGCTTGGCGCATGATCAAATTTGGCGATGCCGATGCCTTCGTCTGCGGTGGCGCAGAAGCCGCCATCCTCCCGATGGGCTTCTCCGGCTTCGGGAACATGAAGGCCCTCAGCACCCGCAACGCAGAACCGCAACGCGCCAGTCGTCCCTTCGACAAGGGGCGGGACGGCTTCGTCATGGGCGAAGGCGCAGGCGTGGTGATCATCGAAGAATACGAGCACGCCAAACGCCGCGGGGCCCGCATTTATTGTGAACTGGCCGGTTATGGTGTCAGTGCCGACGCGTATCACCTGAGCGCTCCACATCCGGACGGAGAAGGTGCCGCCCGCTGCATGAGCATGGCCCTGAAGCATGCGAAATTGAATCCAGAGCAAGTCGGCTACGTCAACGCCCACGCCACCTCCACCCCCATGGGCGACATTTGCGAAGTCCGCGCCATCAAACGCACCTTTGGCGATCACGCCAAAAACGGACTGCTCGTTTCCTCCACCAAATCCATGACCGGCCACATGCTGGGCGCGGCCGGCGGAGCCGAACTCATCGCCAGCGTCCTGGCCATGCAGAACAGCCTGATCCCCCCTACGATCAACGTCGAGGACCAAGACCCCGAATGCGATGTGGATTGCGTCCCCAACGTGGCTCGCGAAGCCACCATTACTGCCGCACTCAGCAACAGCTTCGGCTTCGGCGGGCATAATGCCAGTGTGCTGATTAAGAAGATCTAGGTGGGGGATTTGCCTGTTGCAGGTTACTCACAACGGAAATTCGCGTCCAATTCTCCGCAACATTTACCCATTTCCACTCCCCATGTCACAGTATTCCATCGGTCTTGATTATGGCACGAACTCCTGTCGTGCGTTGCTTGTTGAACTAGCCACCGGCGTGGAAATTGCGGCACAGGTGTTCCCTTACCCCAGCGGAGAATTGGGCATTTTGCTGGACCCGGCGGACCCGAATGTGGCGCGGCAGAATCCGCAGGATTACATCGATGGACTGGTCACGACGATCACTTCTGTGTTGGCCCAGGCCAAGGCGCAGCGGACGGATTTTGCGCCAGAGCAAGTGGTGGGCATCGGGATCGATACCACAGGCAGCACGCCGATTCCGGTGGATGCCGCAGGCACGCCGTTGGGTTTGTTGCCGCAGTGGAAGAATAATTTAAATGCCCAAGTCTGGCTCTGGAAGGACCACACGGGCCATGCGGAGGCGGCGGAAATCACCGCGCTTGCCGAAACCGAACATCCAGAATATTTGGCCAAGTGTGGCGGCATTTACTCCTCCGAGTGGTGGTGGAGCAAGATTCTGCGCCTCAAGCGCGTGGCTCCCGAAGTGTTTGCCGCAACGCATAGTTTCGTGGAGCACTGCGATTGGATCCCGGCGTTGATCACCGGCACCACGCGTCCGGACTTGGTGAAACGCAGTATTTGTGCTGCGGGCCACAAAGCCATGTTCAACGCGGCTTGGGGTGGTTTACCAGCGGCCGATTTCTTGGCCAAATTGGATCCAGCGCTGGCGGACTTGCGCGGGCGGCTGTTCTCGGAAGCCCTCTCTGCTGATGTTCCCGTCGGGACCCTCACGGCTGAGTGGGCGGAGAAGCTGGGCCTGCACACGGGCGTAACCGTGGCTGTGGGAGCGTTCGATGCCCACATGGGAGCGGTGGGAGCCGGAGTTGGGGAAGGCACGTTAGTGAAAATCCTCGGCACCAGCACGTGCGATCTCATGGTAGCATCCAATCAACGCTCGCTGCCAGATATCCCGGGCCTCTGCGGCATTGTGGACGGCTCTGTGATGCCGGGTTATTTCGGCCTGGAAGCAGGTCAGAGCGCGGTGGGGGACATTTTCCTGTGGTTCGTGAATCATCTGGTTCCAGACTCGTATGGCCGCACGGTGGACGCTAAATTTATCGCCATGGAACAGGCGCTCAGCGGCATGAAACCCGGAGCCACGGGCTTGCTGGCGTTGGATTGGAATAATGGAAATCGCACCGTGCTCGTGGATACGCGGCTCACTGGCCTGATGCTCGGTCAGACCTTGCACACCGAGGCTCACGAAATTTACCGCGCCCTCATCGAAGCCACGGCCTTCGGGGCCCTAACCATCATCAATCGCTTGGAGAAATACGGCGTGAAAGTGGAGCAAGTGGTCAACACCGGAGGCTTGGCAGTGAAGAACGCCACCCTGATGCAGATCTATGCGGACGTGCTGAATCGCCCCATGAAGGTCTCCCGCAGCGAGCAAACGTGTGCCCTCGGGGCCGCGTTATTTGCCGCCGTGGCGGCGGGCATTTACCCCAACGTAGCAGCGGGACAGGAAAAACTGTGCGGGGTGCGGGAGGTGGTTTACACGCCGAATCCCACGAACGTTGCGATTTATGCCGAACTCTACGAACTTTACCTAACGTTGCACGATGCTTTCGGCACCAGGGGCGGGGTTGGCCAGTTGCACCACGTCATGAAACGCTTGCTCGACCTGCGCCAGCAGCATCGGGCGTAGGTCGCTAATTACCCCAATTTTTCTTACCCGTCATCATCGTCCAATAAGTGGCTACCGGACCTACGCCCAAGGTGTTGGGTCCATCGGCAAACATGATGAAGCGGTGACCGTCACTGCCCCACCAGGCCCCGTAGGCTTCCGCTGCTCCGGGACTGCCCATGAAAATATTCTCCCCGTTCCAACCACCGTCGAATTTCGCATTATTGGCGCGATCTCCCGGGGTCTTATTGGCGGCAACGGGTGATTCGTGGGCGAAGTAGCCCATGGATTGCATTTCCTTGGAATGTCCCGTAGCCGCATCGCTCAGAGCCTGATCCAACCGCAGAGGTGCCAGATTCATGGTCGCGCGCTTGGCGTTAAGGATGGCGGCAAACGCTACGGTCGTCTTGGGAGCCCATTTGCAGGACTCGTTATGCTTCAGGACGGCGGCCTGCTCTGCATTGGATTTTTGACGGGTGAAGACAAATTCCAAGGCTTGAAGCAACTCCGCTGCGGCTCCTAGTTCCTTGAGGTAGGTCTCAGGTTTTTTGAGCACCACTCCGACATTAGGATCATCCAAGAGTTCCAATTGCCGATCCAATTGTGCCAGTGGTGTGGTAGCCTCCGCGAGCGGTTTCCAGGCGGTCTCCGCCGCGCTTAGTTCTTTGTCCAACGCCTTGCGAAGCTTCTCGGTAGCCTCATGCTCCCGGCTGAGCATGGCGACTTTATCTGCTTCCTTGTGATAGTCCGTCTGAATCAGCGCCATCACTTCCGTGCGTTTGGCTTCCCAAGCTCCTGCGGAAATTTTGATTTGTCCCAGCGCAGGCACCCCGCGCTTCACCAAGACCTCCAGCGTGCGCCAATGGGCGGCTCTGGCCTGGCGGAAAAGCTCCTGCGCCTGCGTCTTGCAAGCGGTGCTTAGGCTGCGCTGTCGCAGCGCGTTGGCGGCCTTGATGCGGACGCCCTCGTTGGGGCTGGAAAGCATCTCCAAAGCTCGTTGGGCGGCATCCGCAGCCAACGGCAGCGTCTCCACTGCGGGCGGTTGATACGGCTCGGCAGCCAGAGCAATCGTGCCTAATGACAGCAAGTGGAGGAGGGGGAAAAGTCGGAAGTTCATCGACGCAACTTGCGCCATAAAAAGGGTCTCAGCAAGTCCCGCCTGCGACAACCGAACGGCAACATGTCAGAGGTTTGCTTCCCGAATGAAATACGCATCCGCCATTACGGCTGGGGCGGCAGTGGCAGCGGTCGGCGGGTCCTACTGGCAGCAGCCTCATTGCTCGATTCAGAAATCACGACGTGCCGTTTTTGGGCAAAAGCGTAACCATTGATGTTGAAATCTCTAACATTCAAAGTCACGGTGTCGTTTATTCGACCGGAAAAGGTTATCATATCATCCCCTAAATTGAGAACCTGTGACTGCTTGAGATCCTCGTCCGTAAGACCTTGCGCCATCAGGAGCGCCACCGCCTCCGTATCTTTGCGACCCTGGCTGGATCGCGCCATCGCAACGAGAGTGGCATGTTGCGCCTCCGCATCAGGCAACGTCTTGGCCCAAGCAATGGCGGCAGTCGGATCATAGCCCACCACGGCCTGGGAATAGGCGGCGGCAGTGTCTGCATAAGCCGGATCGGTGCGACGGTTTGTCTGACTGAGCCACGCTCCCGCTGCATCCGGATCCGTGCTGGCCCAGTTCGTAATGACTTGGGCGCGGGCCAGTCCCTTTTTATCTGGGGCTACTTTCTCCAAGGAATCCAGCCAGGTCATTGCTTCGGTGGCGCCAGTGTCGGAGACATAACTTGAGACAGACCTCAGCGATTCGGGTTCCAGGAACTCTTGGTATTGAACTGCCAGGGCAATGGATTCATCGGTGCGTCGATTGACCAACGTGGCCCCCAGCAAGGCCTTGCGAATTTCATCATGACTACCGTCGGTCGGAAGGGTGGCGATCAGACTTGCGGCGGTTCCTGGTGGATCGTCATTGATGTCCCCCACCGCCCAGTGGGCGGCTCTGGCCGGATTGACACTTCCCGCCACGGCTTGCGCGATGAGGTAATTCCGCGCTGCGGCCGGGTTGTTCAGTCTCATGCCACCGGAGACGGCATTGATCAACTCTTCCATAACGTAAGGATTAGGTCCCCCAGACGGGGTTTGCATGGCGGCCAATTCTTGGGAGATCCAAGCCTGCGCGGCCGCCGTATCCTGTCCCGCCCAGCCGGCTAGTGCGGCTTCTCGCTCTCCACCGGAGCGAGCCACTGAGTTCTCTGGAAGGCTTGATAAATAAGCCAAAGCGGTGTTGCCATCCACTCCTGCCCAGGCTCGCAGAAATAGTTTCCATTCGTCAGCGGTGAGTTTATTTCCATTTCGGAGTTCGGTTAAGGTAGCGGAGGCAATGCGGGCGGCATCTGGCGTTAGGGTTGCCAGGAAATGATGGAACTGGTTCGACCGCCTGACAGGATCCTTGTCACTCGTAAGCTGCGTCCAGTCGATGGGCGCAATGGTATCCTGCATCAAACCGTTTGCCAAGCCGGGTGCTGACCCCCCAGTTCGAGGACCAGTTGTGGCCCCCGGCTGACGAGTAGGCAATGATGGCGAGCGATCACTCGCAGCCGCTAACGTTTCCCGCAGCGCTTTATTTTCCCTCCAAAGCAATCCCAAGGGTAGAACAGCCAGGAGCAAGGTGGCGATGAAGGTGGTAGTCTTGGGATGATTCATGGTTTCAAGGGTGTGATGGATTAAAGTGAGCCGCCCAATGTTGGGCGCGTTGGAGACGGCCTGGGTGGCGAGTTGGGAAGAATTGCACGGAGGGGATGAAGGTTTCGCACTGAGTGTTGCTCCCAGTCCCGCAGCGATGGCAACCACTCCCAGCGTGATGCCTTTCCTCCGCAGTAAATTGCCTAATTTTTCGAGTGCTCGTTCGGATTGCTTCTGACTGGCATCGGCGGATTTCCCTAACGTGTCGCCAATCAGTTGGAAACTTTTGCGTTCATGAAATCGCAGCAAGAGTAGATCACGATCGGCCGCAGAGAGTTCGGCCATGGCTTGATCGAGAAATGGCAGCGCCTCAGACCAACGTGGATCCTGGGTATCGGGAGTTAGGGAATGAATGTGGTTCATAAGCTCATGGAGGCGACGGATGGACAGGGCCGCACGACGCTGCGCCCGGCGGGATTCAAAGAGGGCCGTGCGACACAGCCACCCCGCCAGGGTGGGTCGGGCGCGGGCACTGCCGGCTTTGCGAGCCAGCATGGAAAAGACGTTTTGCACCGCCTCTTCAGCGGCTCCAGCATCGCCCACCTGCCGCCGCACTACGCCAGTCACCAGCCCCACATGACGTTCCACCAGTTTGCAAAACGCCTGTTGGTTCCCGTTCCTAGCATAGGCTAGCAGCAGGTCGGCATCGGTAATAGTGGGATCATCTGAGAGAGACATGATGGCAGGAAATCAGGCGGCAGCGAGTGTTGCTGTCACTAGAGAATGCCACCCCAAAGCAAAATCCGACAAACTTTCTGCAAAAAATAGTGCGTCAGAGTCCCTTTCGTCTCACGGGCGAGAACATAATCTGTTAGCGTTTGCTTCGAATCGCATTATTTGCTGCTCCCCGTGGCAATTGCTAAATTCCATGGCAGGGAAACAAATTGGTGGAGGATCGTGTTACATTTCCCTCCCACTACGTCATAGACCAGTGGTAGCATGGGGCAGTGATCAGAGTTGTTTCTCCGGAAAACTCTTCGCGCTAAGAATTTAGCGAAAAAAGTTGCGCGCTACATTTTTAGCGCTAAAATTGTAGCGCGGATTAATCCGCCGCTCACTCTGACTTTTAATCTGCCCGCGCTCCTACTGAATTATGTCTAACACCGATGCTTTATCCCGCCGAGAACGCCAAATCATGGATGCCGTGTATGCGCTGGGAGCAGCCACGGTGAACCAGGTATTGGAAAATATTCCAAATGCGCCCACTCCCATGGCGGTGCGCCGCATGATGCAAATCTTGGAAGAAAAAGGCCACCTGAAACGACTCGAGCAGGGCCGGGAAGTGGTCTATGCGCCGAAGGTGGCGAAGGTGAAGGCTGGCCGCACGGCATTCGAGAAAGTGCTGGAGACGTTCTTTGGCGGATCGCTGGAGGAGGCGCTATCAGCACATCTGCTGTCGCGGAAAGACAGCGTGAGCCCGGACGAAAAGAAGCGACTGGTGCACCTGATCGAACAAACGAGAAAGGAGGGCCGTTGAGATGAACCGATTGCTTTTACTTTCCGTAGCTGCTGTGCCGATGCTGCTGGATGCTTCTTTGAAAAGTGGTGTGCTGTTATTGGTAGCGGGTTTGTGCACTTTGGCGATGCGCCGTGCTTCTGCCGCCGCACGTCATGTAGTATGGGTGGCAGCCGTGTTGGCTTTGTTGTTGGTGCCTGTGTTGTCGGTGGTTTTGCCTAGGTGGCATGTGTTGCCTGGTTGGGCTGTCGTAGTGACCAATGAAGGGCCCCAAGTGACAAAAGAGACCAAAGTGACGCCAAGGACGGTGGCTTTGCCAGAGCCCGCCCCTGCCCTGGAAACGCCCGTGTCGTTACCGCCCGCTCCGTCTCTTTCGTCCTTTAATTCCCTTCCGTCCCTTTCCCCAGCCCCCGCAGCCACGATAGCCCCACCAGCCAGTCTCACCTGGCTCTGGCTAGTCCCAGCATGGGCTGCTGGCTGTGTCCTGCTACTACTGCGGCTCACGGCCTCTCATTTCCTGCTGCGCCTGGCTACTAGCCGCTGCGCAACAGCACCGGCTGGTCTTTTGCTAGCATTTAGCAGTGCAGCTCAAGAAAGCGGCCTGCGTCGACCCGTGCGGCTCCTGTTAGACCAACGACGCAGCATTCCCGTGGTCTGGGGCATTTTCCGCCCATGCCTGCTGCTTCCTGCGGAGAGCCTTCGTTGGGATGCGGGACAACTGCGGTCCGTGCTGCTGCACGAAATTGCCCACCTCCGCCGCCGTGATCCGCTGATGCAGTGCCTCATGCAGCTCGCCTGTGCCCTGCACTGGTTCAATCCCCTCGTCTGGCTGGCTGCGTGGCGGTTGCACGTAGAACGCGAGCGGGCTTGTGACGATCTTGTGCTTGCTCGGGGCGTCAAACCTTCAGCTTATGCAGAGCACCTGCTGACAATTGCTACCCAGCTGTCCCCCGCCCGCTGGACCTCCGCCTGTGGCCTGGCCATGGCACGGAAGTCTGCCTTGGAAGGCCGCCTCCTCGCTGTGCTCAGCGAAAAACTTAACCGCCGCAGCGTGACCTCCGCGCTCGTCGGCATTGCGCTCGTCTTCGGTGCAGGCATCGCCATTCCCATCGCGATGCTGCGTGCGGCGGATGAAAAGAAGACCGGGCAGAAAGTAGCGGGCATCTCCGGAAAACTCGCGCCGGAGACCATCGCAAAGCTCAAGTGGGGCGAGCCGGTGAATGGCCTCCGCATGGCGCTCGCGTATCCGCCAGCGCTCGGTGACGGGCTGCTCGGCAAGAAGCCGCACTTCGAACTCGTCGTGCAAAACGTGTCGGAGAAAGAGATTCATTTCCTCGCGAGCGATGACGCTCCCAACCCGCGGAGAATGCTGATCCGCGAAGGAGAGCGAATCGTCCAGGGACTTCGCGATCATCTGGAAGTGTCACCAGCGGATTGGAAACTGCTGCCTGGCGAGTGTGGCGTGCTACGCCTGTTCGCGACGGAGGAGAGTAACAAAGCTGGCACGGTCCCAAGCTCAGCCATCGAAAGCGATCTGAGCAAGATTGGCCGCTACCACGCCATCGTAGAGATGGAGATCGCGAAAGCGCCGCCGGGCGCGTGGACGGGCAAGCTCATCACCGGCCAGACGCGCGGCTCGGCGGATGTCGCCGCCGCACCTGCGCCGAAGCACAAGGATGCCCGCGAAATTTACGAAATCTGGCTGCGTCATGCGCGGGCGAATGGCGACATTCCTGGTGCGATGGTCGGCGAACTGGCGGCGGCGGTGAAGGTATTTATCGGCTACAACCCGACTTGGGAGACGGTGCCGAAACTCAACGCGCTGCTCCCGCGCCTCGACGCCACGCACGACTGGAAATCGGCGGAAGCCATCGCGCTGCTCGACGAAGTCGCAGCGGTGAAGGATTCGCCACTCAGCATGGCGATGAGGAGGGGAACGAGACAAACGATTCGCAATGGTGAGGCGCTGCCGGAGAAGTTCGCGGATGCGGCATGGAGCGGCGGCAAAGCGAATGGCCTGCGCGCCGCATGGGTGCTGGAACCGGGCGCGGCGGAACAACGCATCGGTGCGGCGCTGAAGGCGCGGCTGCTGGTCTGGAATCCGGGGGCGGTTCCCGTCATGCTCCAGGTGCCGACGTGGTATCAGGGCGGGGTGAAAGCGACCGATGCGAAAGGTGCGGAGGTCGAAGTCTCCGGCATCTCGTGGACGACAGTTGCGCAGCTTGTCCCGTGTCGCCTCGGTCCGGGCGAATACATCGAAATCTACACACCCGGCATCGGCTTCGGCCCGCGCGCGGGCATGGGGCCGTGGGCCGGGCCGCGCATCGGCTCGTCCGTGCTCGCGAAGCCGGGCGACGACGTCACGCTCACGCACAGCCCCGTCCCGCTCGACGGCAGCGAAGTCGGCATGAGTGAGGACGACCCGCACGTCATCGGTCCCGGCTGGTGGCAGGCGCACATCAAAACACGGCTCGCCCGCGAACTGCCGCTGCCCGCCGATGCCACCGAGCGCACGCGTCTGCTCGACCGAGCCGTGCGCGAGCTTTTCGCCACCGCGCCGACGGCGGAGGAAACCGCTGCGTTTGTCGCCGACCAAACGCCGGACGCGCTCGACGCGCTGATAAAGCGTCTCGCGGCGCGCGAGGATGTCGTGTCGTTCAGCGGGAAGCTGCCAACCGCTCCGGCGAAGTTCCGCGTGACCGCCCATCCCCATTTTGACAACCAACCACGCGTTGTGCTCGGTCCTGGCGAGTATCCCGTCGGCCCTTCCGAAACGCTGAAAATTGTCGGCAAGCCAGTGGACGGACGCAGCACCAACGACGCTCAGATTGTCTTCGCGGCCAACGTGGGCACAGGAAAGCACGCGCCAGCCCCTCACAAACTAGAAATCCCCGACGGTTGGGGCACATGGGCTATCGTCTGTCGTCCCTATGCAGGATTTTTCTACCTGCTGCACAAAGGCGGCGCGCGGAAGATTGACTTCACGAACCCGCGCAAAGTCACCGACACACCCGCGACCGACCTCCCCGCCGAGTTCCGCGACGAAGTGAAGCGCCAGCTCGAAATCGCCGGAGTCTCCGACGCGCAGCAGGCGGAGGTTTTTGAAAAACCTGCGCCTCCATCGACAACGCCCGAGCCGAAGTCGGCGGGAGCGGTAAAACCAAAAAACGAATACGCCCTCGCTCATTTCCGGCACTTGCAAAAATACGCTCGTGAGAATGGCA
>JANOAV010000024.1:0-59644 GCA_031411295.1 Verrucomicrobiales bacterium
AAACATCTTTCGGGGGTCTGAGTTCCTAAGCACAACAGACCACCGCGCAATTAAAAGTCAAGGCGGATTTTGTAGCTTGACAATTCCAGTCCTCCACAGATCATACGTCCTTAGGACGTATGATCTGTGGAGGACTAAGAATTATCCAAAGAGATTTTGGATCCACGGGCTTATTTGGACACCACTGGTAAAGTCCGTTACAAGGCGATCCCGGACAGGAAAGAGTAGCCGCCGATGTCCACGGGTTTGCCTTGGACGGCCAGGAGTTCGCTGACGATTTTTTCTTCGTTGGCGGTGAGTTGCTCTGCGATGGGCTTAAAGATGGCGGCTAATTTGCTGTCGGTGGTTTGGGCAGCCAGGGCTTGGCGCAGTAGAGGCGGTGTCGAGGGGCGGCTAGGAAAACTTGGGAAATTTAACCAGCAGAGGCAGAAGGGAGCCTTTCGTGGCGATGGGGCTTGCGAATCGAATAAATCCGGCATCAGTTCTTGGTGAATGGATGAAGTGATTCCTACACCTTTAATAGGCGATCCGCGCCGACAAGCTCATGCCACAATTGCTGCTTTCGATTATCAATTATGGCTCACAGTGCATGCCTGGATGAAGCTCAAAGATGGCGAGTGGCTATATGTGGAAGGGGCGGAGGATTTTGATGCGATTTTGGGTGATACAGCCTCAACCACTCAAGTTAAAGCTGGAAAATCTCCGCTGACTTTGAATTCGGCTGAGGTCAGAAAAGCAATTGGGGATTTCTGGCGCACCCGTGAGGCAAATCCTGATAGAGATATCAGATATGTGTTCCTCACACAAGCTGCCATAACTAACGAAAAGCAACGCGCTGGGTTGGAGCCTTTACTTAATATTTGGAGACGAGGTGCTCGCTCTGAAGAGGATCTCCAAGAAATCCGTGAGACCCTCCGTGCTGATTTTGAGTTGCCGCTTTCCCTGCGGCAGTTCCTTGAAGCGTATACTTCTGAGGAAATACGCCAAAAGCTAATTTTAAAAATTACTTGGTCCACGGAAAGCTCTGATACCCAGACCGTTGAGCGTCTGGTCGAAGAAGCACTGGTATTGCATGGTGAAAAGTTGGGAGTCACGCCTTCATCGGCAAAGAAAGTGGCGCCAAGCCTTTTGCAGGAGGTGACGAAGGCCGCCAGAACTAAGGAGGCCGCGCCACTGCACCGTGCAGGTCTACTTGAACTTTTCGAATCTTTAACCAAGCCTGATGTAAGCATTGGAGAGATGCAGGCGCTGAGGATTGCTCTAGCTAGGCGGCAGCCAACGTTACACGAAAATCCTCAAGCAGAAATATCCATTGCAAGAATCCGAAGAGGTCCGCCCCCTCTGGGCAGGCAGATATGCAAACGCGCGAGTGTAGTTGGGAGTTACGCATCTCTGGTAAGGACGCTTTCCACAATTTGCATCCACGGTTCCACAGGGATGGGGAAAACAACAATCGCCAATTTAACGCTTCGCAATCTAGGAGGAAATTGGCTTTGGTGGACAGGCCGCAAGGTTGATGGAGATGGGCTGAGGTTCGCTCTCAGGGCCTTGCGGCACGAGATTGATTCAATCGAAGGAATTGACGGAATTGTTTTGGACGATGTCGATTTCTCTGTATCGAATGCCAGTTGTATTGAAGAAGAACTGGCAGACCTCGTGTTCCAGGCATCCTGTCGATGCCTAATGATCGTGATCACTTCACAAAGGCCCCCTTCCTTACGGCTGTATCCAACTCTTAATTTGCAAGCAGGAAGTGTTTGTGAGGTGAAATCGCTATCCCCTTCGGATGTGGTCGAAATGGCATCGTCTTTGGGCTGTGTTAACGTGGATTCAATTAGCAAGTTTGGTTCGGTGATAATTAGCACCACTGCGGGCCACCCTCAACTTGTTCACGCTCAATTGTTGGCATTGCAGCGCGAAAGTTGGAGCGACACGTCGTTAAAGCGCTTATGCTCTCTTAAAGCTGCTACAGGACAGATCCAAGCTGAAGCGAGGGCTTTGATAAATGATTTGCCAAAGAATGAGTGTCAAATGCTGGCTCGCCTGAGCATAGTTCGGTGTCCGTTCACTAGAACCCATGCACTCCGTTTAAGCGAGGAAGAGCCTGAAATCGCTGATGCTGGATTCTGCCTTGATCTGCTAATTGGACCCTGGGTGGAATCGCTGCATGAGGGATATTTTCGTGTCTCTCCTCTCGTAGAGGAAATGGGGACTGCCATGCTTTCGCCAACGATGCTGCATCGCCTCCACTCTGGTATTGTTGCAGCCCTTTGGTCGCCTAAGATGAAAGATTTTGAGGTCGCCGCCGCCCTAAATCACGCTTGGAGCGCTAAAAATGCCTTCTGGCTCGCCCGTATATCCGCATCTTTTTCTGGGCAACCCAAAGACGTCTTGAAGGCGATGGCTCCCCAGTTGCATTGGTTTATTTTGGAAGCACTGGGTGCCAAAGATGTTCTGTCTAATGTTCCCGGGGTAAGCTTGATGCTTCGAGTTCTTCAATTCCGCCTTGCAGCGGCATGGGTCCCTAAAATCGCTGGAATTGTTTTTCTCCGAATCGAGCAGGAATACGCAAAAATTCCACAGGGGGAGTTGCGTGATGAAGCCTCATTGATGGTCGGTTCGTTGCCTTGGATGTGCTCGGAACAGACTGTCGATGCAGGAACAATGATTCGGTGTTTAAGCTATGTCCAGAAGGCCAACCAGCGGAATACGAGCGAGTTCAAATCCTTACAAAATGAACAGCAAGAAGGGGATGACCACAGAAAATGGCCAATAAGTTCAGCCCGTGATTTGGGGTTTCTCACCTCATTCTGGTGTTCGAGTGTCAAGCAGCTTGCAGAATGGATTGATGCACTTGAATCAACCACAGCGGAAGCTCGTAAACTTTGGTATACCGGAATCTCGAAGACGGATACGACAGTAAACCTTTTAGTGGAGCGCGCCTGGCTCCATGAATCGGATGAACCAACTCCAAACTGGGATCAGGCTCTCGATGTTTTAGGGCGATTAGCGGTCTTAGCAACAAAATTTGAATGGCCTAAGCTTCGTGTTGCGTCAATCGTTGGACAGGCGGTGATTCTTCAAGAATACCTGTCAAAACTTGATGATGCCGAGCAGTTGATTCAAAGTGAGTTAACTTTGTCAGGCTTTTCGAATCCTTATCTCTTAGATCGGCTTGCAAGGCTCGCTGGAGAACGGGGTGATTCAAATGCAGCTTTGAATCTTTGGCGCAAAGTCATAGCAAATTGGGCCACCGATGATACGGAATTCACGTCAAGGAAAGCTTTTGTTTACATTCAATCAGCCAGAGAAGCAGGCCGAGTTGAAGATTTCTCTGCTGCCGCGGCATTTTTGGAGGACGCCTCAACTGAACTCGGCTTGCAAGGGCAGAAGGATTTACTGATAGGAGTTAAAGCTGATCTTGGATTTGTATATTTTCGCCAAAATATTCTGTCGAAAGCCTTCGAGAACTGGGTGGCGGCATTAACGTTAATTGAGAAACGTGATTTGGATTCGGATGAGTTGCACGCATTTGCCGTCCGCAAAGCTGTCGGGCATATTATCACATGGGTCTTTGGCACTGTGTGGTCGAAAGGAAGCCCTTTAAGTGAGCCTTCAATAGGCTTCGCTAGTGGAATCAATCCTGATTTGAAGATGCGAGATCTTGGTGAGACTGACTGGTCTATCGTGTGGCTCAACCTTATAGGTATTGGAATCGAATTTGGCGAAGGCCGTGCAATGACAGAAGCGATGATGCCTCGTTTGCTAGCTTCCAAATCTCTAAAGGTTCTTGCTCTGGCTCTGATGATGGAGGTTCACTCTTGCCTGGCCTATGGCACACTCCAGGATTTTCCAGAAAAGTTACAGGCTTGGAATTCTGCGTTGAGTGCAGCCGCAGTGGAGGCTAGAAAATCAGGTTCATTTTCTGGTCCAGAGCCCGAGGCAGGTGATTCTGAGGATCTCTACAAAAATGGTATCCTTGCAGCACTCCTCATATTTTTTGCAGACGGAGCTTCGCCTGCATGGATTCTAGGAGAATGGCAGAAGAGTTTGTCCAAGTTGTCTGCGGATACAGGCGGTCGCTTGCTCAAATGGATTGATGAGATTTCGATTTGCTTGAACCTTCCAACGCGGGACGCTGTCGGTAGAATGGCTGTCGAGGTGTGTTATTTCACTCGTGGCATTTTAGCTCTCCGACTCTGTTGTGAAGATCAGCTTCCGCCCTCGGATACAGCACTCACCCAGTATCGACTCTTGATAACAATGAACTCAGATCCTGCCTTCCGCCGAAGAACAGCATCGAAACTAGCCGCTTTAATCATTAAACCATGGCGTAAGCATATCAAAAACCCTGCTCTTCTTTCCCTGCCAAGTGAAACAGTTCCACGTCTCCTTGCCGCTATAGACTCCAGTGAAAAGGGGTTCGCCAAAGCTCGGTCAGTCGTGCTGGCAGGAATAAGGGCGGCAGGATTGAGCTTTGACAACTCCCTAGCAGAACAGCTCAATCGAATTAAAGAATGAAACGCAGAACTACTTTGCTCCCACAGCCTTGGGCAGCCTTTTATAGGGAATCGAGGAGAGCGCATTGACAAGCTCAAGCGCAGTTTTCCGGCCCCAGGGTAGGATGAGATCCCTTTGACTGCTGGCCTTAGACACGGGCTTTTTGCAGCACTGGGTTGAGCGCTGCGATTTTTCCGGCGACGTCCGAGTAGCGGTTTTCATGAAGGCTAGAATAACGGAACAGGCGTCTGGGAGCAAGCTTAAATGCCAGTTGAATAATCGGGCAATCTGGCTGGTATTGCGTCACCACTAAACATCCTGAATCTCAAATTCAATCGGTTCTCCATAGATGAATCGTCTTCTAATTCGTCTGGCACCAGTCAGTAACTGAGGGAGACTGTGAAGAATCTCGGCCTCAAACTCGTCGCAAACAGCCACGCCAAGCAAGGTGGAGTAGGTTACGTGGACTTTCGCATGCGCTGACAAAAATTGCGGACAGATAAATTTGACGCACACTTCGCACCCTGGAGACAAAACTGGGTCTACCTCATAATCCTTCCTTTCTCCGTCAATCAACGCGAAGCAGACCACAGAAAATGCAGGTGCGGCACCCGTATTCTTAAAGCGAACCGAAATAATCGTTCTTCCGTCCCCCACCTGATTGCTGTCATGGTTTACGGTCAACAATGGAAATTCATTGCGCTGAATCGCAGCGATGAGTTGCTGCGGAAGCACCCGCTTCTTAAGCTTGGCCGTTAATGCAGACTTCAAATCCACGACGTTGCTGAAGGTGTGATACCAATTGCTGGTCTCTGAATCCTTTTGAAGGTTCTTGTGTTCTTCCAGGAAATTGAAAAGTCCGTAATCCTTCTTGTCCAAGACCCAAGAAAATTTTGGGTCCAGATTCTTGTTTCGACGCCAATGTGTGAAGTCGGCCTCAAGGCGGTCTCGAACGAAGACCAGTGTGGGAATCTTGTTATTCTGCGCGTGGCGATATTCAAGATGCGTGGCGGAAATGTCCTCATAGCCCGCCTTCCCAAGGCTTGGTCCGTAGCGTTGGTCTAGAATCAGTAAAAACAGGTCACTGGCAGCCACGTTGATGAGGCAGCACTCGATGGAATTCACATCAGGAACCACTTGGAAGCTGGAGAGCTTATCGTCAGAAAGCAGTGGCGTCAGCCCCATCGCCCGCAGGTGTTCGGCCACTTCGGATCGGAGATCCAGAAGGTCATAAACTGTGGAACTGATAAAGATTTTCATGATTCAAGTGGGATTGATACCCCGATCCACCTGAATGCATAGGGAAACTTGTTTGTTCGAGCCGTTGTGAAACAAGCGCCATCACTCCTTCGGGGGATTCCTTCGATGCTGGGACCGTATTCGGTAGAGGCGTTCTGTGAAACCGCCTTCTTCCGTGAACGCTGCGGCTTGGGCTGCTATTTGGCGGTCTAGGAGATAGCAGGCCAGGTTTAACAGGGATAGGGCGGCGTTGGCGGCTAGGGTGTCCAGGGTTGGGGCTTTTGGGGACTTGTATGGTGGGGACACGGACGGACAGGGACCTTCAGGGACGGACACAGACTCAGGGGTGTCCTTGTTGGTCGGTGTCTGTCGTTGTTCGTCCGTGTTCTGTCCTTCTTTATACTCCGCAGCTACCCAAGCCCTAACGTGGTCCAAGGTCTGGCATCTGCGCTGCTTGAAGCGCATGAGCGCTGGATGGTGCGGTGGCCATTCCGGCAAGCGGCGGTGGCGCAGGTAGTCTTCGTAGTCCAAGCGCAGTTCTTCCAGGCTGGCGCGGGCTACGTTGGTTAGTTTAACCTCCATTTTCTTGGAAGTTCCGCTGGCTTGGCTGCCTTCTGCTATATTTTGCACGCCGCTTCGCGCAGCCTGCACCATCTGATCATGGGTGCGGCTGCGTTTATCGATGAATTTCTCACAGAAAAGGACGGTTAAGTCATAGGCCAACTGGGCTACTTGGAAACTTTTCAAGTTCCGGTAGCCACCGTGTTGCGGGATGAGGTTGTCATCCGCCATGACGGTTAAATCCCAGCCAGCACCTCATTCAGCGTCGCGCTGGGGCGCAGGGCGGCGTCTGCCTTGGCTTGGTCAGGTTGGTAGTAACCGCCGATGTCCACGGGTTTGCCTTGGACAGCCAGGAGTTCGCTGACGATTTTTTCTTCGTTGGCGGTGAGTTGCTCTGCGATGGGTTTGAAGATGGCGGCCAGTTTGCTGTCGGTGGTTTGGGCGGCCAGGGCTTGGGCCCAGTAGAGGGCGAGGTAGAAATGGGAGCCTCGGTTGTCGATGGTGCCGAGTTTGCGGCCTGGGCTGCGGTCGAATTCCAGAAACTTGCCGTTGGCTGCGTCGAGGGTATCGGCCAGGACTTTGGCGGCGGGGTTGTTTTGGGTTTCGGCCAGGTGCTCGAAGCTGGCGGCCAGGGCGAAGAATTCACCTAACGAATCCCAGCGGAGGTAGTTTTCTTGGAGAAATTGCTCGACGTGTTTGGGCGCGCTGCCGCCGGCACCGGTTTCAAACAATCCTCCGCCGTTCATGAGCGGGACGATGCTGAGCATCTTGGCACTGGTGCCGACTTCGAGGATCGGGAAGAGATCAGTGAGGTAGTCGCGCAGGACGTTGCCGGTTACGGAAATGGTATCGAGTCCCTTCACGATGCGTTCCAGCGTGGCGGTGCAGGCTTGGGCGGGCGGGAGGATGCGGATGTCGAGCCCGGTGGTGTCGTGATCCTTGAGGTATTTCTCGACTTTGGCGATGATCTGGGCGTCGTGGGCACGAGATTTATCCAGCCAGAAAATGGCGGGGGTATTGGAGAGTCGGGCGCGTTTGACGGCTAGTTTCACCCAGTCTTGGATCGGAGCGTCTTTGGCTTGGCAGGCGCGCCAGATGTCGCCTGGCTCGACTTCGTGCTCGAAGAGGATGGTTTCTGCTTCACTGGTGGGCGAGGCGCCCACCCTCCTTGCTGTGACGCGGACAGTGCCGGCGGTGGGAATTTCGAAGGTCTTGTTATGCGAGCCATATTCTTCGGCGGCCTGGGCCATGAGGCCGACGTTAGGCACGCTGCCCATGGTCTTGGGGTCGAGGGCTCCGTTGGCGCGGCAGAAGTCTAACACGGAGGTGTAAATGCCTGCGTAGGAGCTGTCCGGCAGAACGGCCAGGGTGTCCTGGGCTTTGCCGGCGGCGTTCCACATCTGGCCGGAGGTGCGGATCATGGCGGGCATGGAGGCATCGACAATGACATCGCTGGGAACGTGCAAATTCGTGATTCCTTTGTCGCTGTTGACCATGGCTACGGCGGGGCCGTTCGCGAAAGCAGCTTGGATGTCGGTTTCGATTTCCGCCTTTTTATCGGCAGGGAGTTTGTCCAATTTCGCCACGAGATCACCAAAGCCGTTATTGAAATCAACGTTGAGTTCCTTCAGCGTGGCCCTGTGCTTGGCGATGAGGTCCTTGAAGAAAACTTTGACGGCATGGCCGAAGATGATGGGGTCACTAACCTTCATCATGGTCGCCTTCATGTGGAGCGAGAAGAGCACGCCTTCGGCTTTGGCCTTGGCCATTTGAGCTTCCAGGAAACTGACAAGTGCGGCTTTCCGCATGACGGTGGCGTCGAGGATTTCGCCTGCCTTGAGTGGGGTGCTGGCTTTGAGAACGGTGGTGGTGCCGTCTTTGGCAACGAGTTCGATTTTGACATCGGTGGCGTCAGCGACGGTCACGGATTTCTCGTTGGAGAAGAAATCATCTTTGGCCATGGTGCCGACGCGGGTTTTGGAATCTGCGCTCCATTTCCCCATGCTGTGCGGGTGGGCTTTGACGTAGTCCTTGACGGCCTTGGGCGCGCGACGGTCGCTGTTGCCTTCGCGCAGGACGGGATTTACGGCGGAGCCTAGCACCTTGGAGTAACGGGCCTTGGCGTCCTTTTCGGCATCGGTGGAGGGGTTCTCTGGGAAGTTAGGAATCGGGTAACCCTTGGCCTGTAGTTCAGCGATGGCTTCCTTCAATTGCGGAACAGAGGCGCTGACGTTAGGGAGCTTGATAATGTTTGCCTCGGGCTTCAGCGTGAGCGCGCCGAGTTCACCGAGGTTATCCGCGGACTTCTGGCCATCAGGAAGAATGTCGTTGAACTGGGAAAGGACACGAGCGGCCACGGAAATGTCACGCGTCTCGACGTTAATGCCTGCTGGCTTGGTGAACGCCTGCACGATGGGGAGCAGGGAAAAGGTGGCAAGGGCGGGGGCTTCGTCGGTGAGGGTGTAGATGATGGTGGCGGACATGGATTTGAGGGTGGGGTAAATTTAGGCTGCGTTACGACAGGGTTTTCGAACGGTCAAGTTTCGGACGAAAAGAAAGGAACGGCGCCACTGCAAATTTCGCGCCAATGCCTAAGCCAGAATCCCGTTTACAATCTCTCCTTCAACATTCGTCAGGCGACGGTTGATTCCGTTATGGTAGAAGGTCAATTTCTTGTGATCCAAGCCAAGTAAATGAAGGATCGTGGCGTGCAGATCGGGAATGTGAACTTCGTTTTCAGCCACCCCGTAGCCGACCTCGTCAGACTTTCCGTAGCGGATGCCTGGCTTCACACCGGCTCCTGCCAGAAAACAGGTAAACACAGCGGGATGGTGGTCGCGTCCGGTCGAATTCAGGCCCTGCGTGACCGGACTGCGGCCGAACTCAGTCGTCCAGACAAAAAGCGTGTCCTCGAAAAGCCCGCGTTGCTTCAGATCCTTGATCAGCGCAGCCACGGGGCGATCCATGGTAGCGGCCTGGGTATCGTGATTTTCCTTCATGTTTTCGTGGCCGTCCCAATTAATTCGCGGGCTGCCGAAGGCCCCGCCATTCTGAATTTGCACGAAACGCACGCCACGCTCTAACAGACGTCGGGCCATCAGGCAGTTCCGCGAGAAACCTTTGTTGGTGGGATCGTCAATGCCGTAGAGCTGCTTGATGTGCTCGGGTTCGCCATCCAAATTCGTGGCTTCGGGAATACTCGTTTGCATGCGGGCGGCCAGCTCGTAGGAACGCAAGCGGGCGGCAAACGCTTGATCTCCGGGGTTGGCAGAGGCGAAACTTCGGTTCATTCCCGCCAGCAAACTCATATCAGCTTCACGTGCTGCGGGAGTGATGCTAGCAGGCGTCTGGAGGTCGGCTATGGGTTCGGCGGCATGGGTGCGAAAGGCCACACCTTGATGATTCACTGGCAGGAAACCAGATGTCCAGTTGATGGAACCACCTGCCAACAACCCACGTGGATCCGGCAGGACCACGAAGGCCGGCAGGTTCTCATTTTCAGTGCCCAGGCCATAACTGAGCCACGCCCCCATGCTGGGAAAGCCATTGAGCGTAAATCCACTATTCATTTGGAAGGCGGCCGGGGTGTGATTGTTACTCTTGGCGACCATCGAATTGATGAAACAGAGGTCATCCACACAGCTCGCCAAATGAGGCAGGAGACTGCTCACCCAAGCGCCCGATTGACCATGCTGCTTGAAATCGTAAATGCTCTTCATCAGCTTCCCTGGCTGTCCGAAGAAGCCCAGGTTCTCCGACTTGCCTTCCAGTGATTTCCCATGCAACCGCTCCAGCTCGGGTTTGTAGTCGAACGTTTCCAAGTGACTAACGCCACCAGCGCAGAAAATCTGCACCACGCGCTTGGCCTTGGGTGGAAAATGCGGCTCTAGCTTCGATCCCACGCTGGTGGCTGCGCGGGCGCGATCCTGCCCCATGAGCCAGGCCAGCGCAACACCGCCCAATCCTCCACCTGTATGCCAAAGAAAATGCCGTCGCGAAAAGGGCACGCTGGATGCATGGGGATCATTTAACATAAACAAATTCCGTGGAGTTTAAGAGGGACCAACAAACGCTGTGGAGCCCCCGCGCAGCCGCGGCCGAGGTGGCGGCCGTCATTTCCTCCGCTGTGGGAATTCGCCCCAAGGCCAATTGGTAAGCGTGACTAAGGGCGGTGGAGAGGTCCGGCCCGGCTGCTTTCATGGCACGCTCCGCCAAACGATTTGCCTGACGCTGCACGAACGGATTGTTCATCAGTTCCAGCGCTTGCAGCGGAGTGGTGGTCACGCCACGACGGGGTGTTTTGACGCTGGGATCGGGACAATCGAACGTGTCCAACAGCGGGTCTTTGGCGCTGTTAATGTTGATTCGATACACCGTGCGACGATTGAACTCAGGCTCCGGGTGGTCAGCCAAATGATAGAATGCGGCGTTGAATTCCGTGATCGTGAAGGGGCGGAAGCTTGGTCCGCCCATTTGCAAATTCAGCTCACCACTCACTGCCAGCATGGCATCCCGCACGGCCTCGGCTTCCAGTCGTCGGGGCGCGTAGCGCCAGAGCCATTGGTTCTCTGCATCCACCGTGGCGGCTTTGGCATGGTGAGTCGAACTCTGTTTATAAGTGGAAGAATTCACGATCAACCGATGCAGCGCCTTCACACTCCAGCCACTTTCGATTAACTTCCCCGCCAACCAATCGAGCAATTCGGGGTGCGTGGGCCGGGCACCGCTAACCCCAAAATCATTTGGCGTGGCCACCAATCCCTGGCCGAAGTGCCAATGCCAAACTCGGTTAGCCATGACGCGTGCTGGCAGAGGGTTCTTGGGATCGGCTAGCCAAGCGGCAAATTTCAGCCTGCGAGCGGCCTCGGGCGCCTCTGCTGGCAGACCAAAGTCGGAGGCCAGGGTCGTTACCACGGACAAGCCCCCCCGGGGTCACAACCTCTGCGGGCGAGGTGACCTCCCCTCGCTTTAACAGCTTCGTGACTGCAGGTTCCACCCGCGTCCCCACGTAGGAAACGCGAGCCTGCTGCGAGCCCAGTTCCGCGCGTGAGGCTTCAAGACGCTTCAGTTCTGCCAAGGCTGCCGCATGCGCGGCGTGTTCCGCGGCAGTCAGTTTCGCTAGGAGTTCTGCCAGCGGTGGAGCCCCGCTCCCAGCACGGAAAGACCGCGCAATTTCCTCCGCGCTGAGCGCTCGATCATAGAGCGCAGCCTGTTGGAGTTCACCCGTGAAGAAGCCATTGCTCGCGCCATGATGCCGCAAGCCTAACAGCACGTGAGCCGTTCCCGCCGGAAACGTTTGCAGCGGAGCTTTTGGGGTATAAGCCGGGCCTAACGCGGCACCATTGCGATAGAGTTGAATACTGTTATCCGAACGATAAACTATCGCCACCTGCACAAAGCTGCCGAGCGTTGCGGTCTCCTCTGGCAATGGTTGATCCACCGTGCGCACGAACGAATTACTGCCAGCCATCCAACGTTTCGGCTGGCGCTCGCCAAAGACGATCCCATCGAAAACGCCCCCCTCTCCTTCCAACGAAATGACCCCACCTCCACGTTGTTCCAGGCTGCCGAGCGACACCCAGGCTTCCAATGTTTTCTCCCGAATCTCCTGCGGGAAATTTTCGGTCTGATAATAGGCACCCGATTTGCCTAACTGGAGTCGGTCAGCTTCAAATTTCGCCCCCCCTTTGAGTTCGCCCTTCATTGGCATGGGGGCTCCGTTGAAGCTCCACCGAGCCAGGGCCACGGGCGGTATTTCCTGGGGCTTGTCAGGATGCTCGTTGGCCAAGCGCTGCGCCCCCAAGGTTTCTATTTCTGTAATCTGTTGCCGGGCCCGCCCCAAGGACTGATCCAGTTGGGTCAGCGCTTCCTGCTGCTTTTGCTTTTCGGCATCGCCCAAGATCGGGCGCTCGCCATGCTTTACCCCGTCGAAGACACATTTTATTCGATAGTAGTCCACCTGCGGAATCGGATCGCTCTTGTGATCATGACAACGCGCACAATTTACCGTTAGACCCAGGAACGATTGTCCCACCACACTAACCAGATCCTCCATTTCATCCTCCCGGGCAATGCTACGCTGGGTGACGTTCGCTTGGATCGCACCCGCCGCATCCCAGGGCCCGCAGACCAACAGGCTGGGAGCGACTATTCCGTCCTCCGTTACTGGAGCCATCACATCGCCAGCCACTTGCTCCTGCATGAAACGATCATACGGCTTGTCCTCGTTGAAACTCTTAATCACATAATCCCGATATCCCCAAGCATTCGGGCGCAGGCGATCATATTCGAATCCATCACTCTCCGCGTAACGCGCCACGTCCAGCCAATGACGGCCCCAGCGTTCGCCATATTGCGGGGAGGCAAGCAGGCGCTCAACTAACGTTTCATAAGCCTTGATGGAAGCGTCTTCAACGAACGATTTGATCTCCTCAGGGGAAGGCGGCAAACCAATCAAGTCAAAACTCAACCGTCGGATTAACGTGACTCGATCCGCTGCGGGCGATGGCTCCAGTCCTCGCTCTGCAAGCTTTGCACCGATGAAGGCATCGATCTCGCTAACACCAGCCGCAGGCACCACCGGCAGGCGGATGGGCTGATAAGCCCAATGGCTAAGTCCCGCTGGTTTCGCTTGGGTCGGCTCCGCAGCAACCAACTGCGCAGCAAGCCCCCAGCAAAGGAAGCAAAAAGTGGAGCGCAGAGGGAATGAAGACATAGACCCAGTTGATTACTATGCTTCAGAACCAGCGTCAATTTCCGCAAGTGAGTCCCACGGCACGCGTTGATCGCAGCAATGCAACCCGCTTATTAAGCCGCATGGGGCATAAGTCAAGCTCAGCACGCCAAGAGAAACTTGCATCAATCTGAAAGCACATTTTGCCTTTTCAATAAACCGCTCCTAGACTCTCGCTCCCTCCTTCCCAACAAAATTTCCCATGGATCATGATCGCGCCGTGCAGGCGTTCTTTGCCCGTTTCCCCGAAACCGTTCGTCTCGAAGCCCAGCGCTTCCGTGACCGGGGGGCCATCAAACAAATTTTCGGAGGACCGGTGTTTATCCAGTCCCGCATCGAGGACGGCTCCGACGTTTACCGGATCACGCTCAAACTTCGCAACAACGTCTGGGAGTATGAACTCCGTGGCCCTGAGGACGAGCATCCGGCGCTCGTGTGTGCGACGATGATGGAGCGGATTGACCGGGGCGACGCGCTGCCGGAGTCTCCCAATGAAGTCGAGAACCGCAGCCTGACCGAACGACTGGAAGAATCACTCAGCCGGGAACTAACGCCCGAGGAGGATCGTTTCGTGGATAAACTGGAGCGTCGTTATAAGAAATACGCGCTCGAAGAAGCGCTCTTCGACACCGACCTCGTGCGCCTGAATCCAAAGTGGCCAGTGGAGAGCTACGATCCCATCATCCTCTGGCCCGAGCCGCCAGCGGATATCATCGAGTTCTGGAACTACATTGCCAGCGCTTTCGAGAGGAAGAAGCTGATGTATCCCAAATTCATGGCCTCGCTGACTGATCGTGAAGCCACCCGGGAGAAATTACAATCATGGGAAGAGGAACGCGATGCTGCAGAGTGGGCCGGACGCTTCGATGAAGTGCTGGACCAACCCGATTTAGCCCCGGAAACGTGCCATTTGCGCCTCCGCCTAACCACACGCGAAGGTCGTCTGCAAATGCGCGTGGGTGAAGGTGCATGGGAGCCGATCCCCAACGATCTGGAAGCCCAGCGCTTGGCGCAATCCATTGAGGAAGGCCGCCTCACCTTCGATCCGCTGTCCCGCATGCTGTGGAAGCTCTGGAGCCCATCAGATGCCTCGGGCGAACCCACTCCGGCTTCCCGTCGGGTCACCACGCCAGGCACGCCGCAAATGATTGGTGAGTTGTTCGCCCAGACGACCCTGTCTGATTTGATCGTCACTCTGGATGAACTTCCATTTCATCGCGCCACCGAACCGCTCAGTTGGGCTTGCAAACTAACCGAAGCGACCCCGCAATCACCCTCCGTCTATCAACTGCAGTTGCGTGAGCCAGATGGCGAGCCAGTGCCGTATGATCTCATTTACCTGCCCGGTCCCCCACCCTTTTACTTGTCGGACGATGGATTGTTCCCCGGACCAGTGGCGTGGACGAACGATTCCGAAGTCTCCCCCCGTGTCGATGTGCCGCGTCGCGTGCTCGAGACTGAGCCGGGCGTGGAATTCCTGCGTCGGTTAGGCGTGGAACCGCCCGAGGAGCTGCAGGCCATGTCTGTAGAAGTGAACCTGAAGCCACACCTGAATTTCCGCTTGGTAAAGCGTGGTTCCGCCGACTCCGAAGTGGTCCACGCCGATGTCCATGCCATGGACGACGACCGCACCCGCACCGAGTTGCTGGAGAAGGATCATTGGGCCTTGGTCGAACGCCAGGACCCAACTCCAGGGCGCCTCACGGTGGTGAATCGAAATCTGCTCAATGGCATTTTGAAACTCATGGATTCTGGCGGATTCCTCTGGGACAATCCTCAGCAGTGTTTCCGCAGTCGGATTACCAAGACCTTTCCGGAGAAATTTGCCGCTTGGCTGGCTACCGTTCCGCCTCATGCCACCGTCGTGCTGGACCCAGAACTGGAGTCGCTGCGTGACGATCCTGTCCAAGCCTCCGTGCGCTTTGAATTGGCAGAAGCAACGGAGATCGACTGGTTCGATCTCAAGATTCTGGTTGATGTCCAGGGCTTGACCCTAACCAAGGCCCAGATTCGCGATCTCGTGGCCGCCCGCGGCGGATTTGTGCGCATGCCGGATGGGAAATGGATGCGCCTGAGCCTCTCCCTAACAGATGACCAACAAGCATCCATCACCCGGTTGGGCTTGGATGTGTATGATCTCTCCGGAGAAACGCATCGCCTCCACGCCCTGCAATTGGCTGATCCAGGCGCGAAGGAGATCTTCGATGTCCGCGCTTGGGAGCGCATCTGTGAACGTGCCAACAATCTCAAACTGGCGGTCCGACCCGCCGTGCCAGCCGAGTTGGCCCTCACCCTGCGACCTTACCAAATCGAAGGTTTTCACTTCCTGGCCTACCTGGCCGTCAACAATTTCGGAGGACTGCTGGCCGATGACATGGGCTTGGGTAAGACCGCGCAGAGCCTAACTTGGTTGCTCTGGCTGCGGAATCGTTTCCGCGATCAGCAAATTGCCGATAGTCCCAAGGCCGAAATCACCCCGCCACCCATTCATCCGATTCTCGTCGTGGCTCCGAAGTCCGTCTTGGACGTGTGGGCCAATGAATGTAAGAAATTTGCCCCGCACCTCCGCGTGCAAGTGGTGCGCAGTAAGGACGATCTGAAAACGGAAGTGCTCGGCACCGAGATCGACGTGCTCGTATTGAACTACAGCCAACTCCGCGTCAACGCAGAGAAAATTAAGAGCGTAACTTGGCTGGCCGCCGTGCTCGACGAAGGCCAGCAAATCAAGAATCCTGACAGCATGGCCGCCAAGGCCGCTCGGGAGTTGCAGGCTGGGCATCGCTTGGTGCTCTCGGGCACGCCGATTGAAAATCGCTTGCTGGACGTCTGGTCGCTCATGGCCTTTGCGATGCCAGGCGTGCTCGGAAATCGGAAATATTTCCGAGACCGCTTCGACCGTCGCAAAGACCCTGAAGCACAGATCCGCCTAAGCGCACGACTCCGTCCCTTCATCCTGCGGCGGACCAAAGGTCAGGTCGCACTGGATCTGCCACCGCGGACCGAAGAAGAAGTTTACTGCAAAATGGAGGAAGCCCAGGAGGAACTCTACCGTGCCGAACTCCTCAAAATGCAACGCCTGGTGCTCGGATTCGATTCCGATGCCGCGGTGCGCAAGAACAGCTTTGCGGTGCTGCAGGGCCTCATGCGCCTGCGTCAGGTTTGCTGTCACCCAAAACTGATCGACGGCCAATCCGACGACGCCAACAGCGCGAAGATGACGGCCTTGTTCTATCTGTTGGATCAACTGCGCGAAGAAGGTCACAAGGTCCTCGTGTTCAGCCAATTCGTCTCCATGCTGGAGATCATCCAGAACCGTCTGGAAGCCGAGAAGCGCGATTACGTCATCCTCACAGGTCAAAGCAAGGACCGTGGTGCGATCGTGGAGAAATTCCAAACCAGCAAGGAACCTACCGTCTTCCTGCTCAGTCTCAAAGCCGGCGGCAGCGGTCTCAACCTAACCGCCGCCAGCTACGTCATTCTTTACGATCCCTGGTGGAATCCAGCCGCGGAGAACCAAGCCATCGACCGAACCCACCGGATCGGCCAGACCAATCCGGTTATCGCGTATCGTTTGCTAGTCAGGGAGACCATCGAAGAGAAAATCCGCATGCTCCAGCAGCAGAAGCAATTGCTCTTCACGGGAGTCCTGGGCGAAGAAAGCTTCGCGCAGAACCTCGGCGTGGACGACGTGAAGTATCTCTTCGCCAGCGAGTAGATTGAACGATCTTTTGTCGTGCTGGTCACAGGATAACTGTAGGAGGTTCATCCTTAACCAGCTATGGCAGACACTAACACGCCAATAAAACGGAAGCACACCGCACGGGCCATCGTCATTGGTGCTGGCTTGGCGCTCCTCGTAATCACGTTTCTCTACCTTGCTGATTCTGGGAAAATCAGGGGGCGCAGGATCATCACGTTTTACGAAAAACCCTTCACCATTGGTGTCGAAAAGAAATTCATGGGTTTTACTTTAAGCAGGGCGTTGCTGGATTTCCCTATCATCGAGCGCTTCTACCCAGAGCACTCGTGGCGGGTAACGGGCCGGACCTCCGAAGGTTCCTTTCGGGTAGTCTTCCTTGGCGAATATTCCAGTTGCTCCGAATTCGGCCAACTTAATTTCGACCTAAGCGTGTTTGAAGGCCGTCTAGCGGCAGCCAAAACAATCCCGCCTGCCGATCAAGTAGATGCCGTCTTGCTAAGTTTTGTGAATGGCTGCTACAAGGATTCACCCGCCGGCAGTTTGGAGGAGTTGTGGGATCTCCCCTCTTCTAAAAATGAACATGGGCCGTAAGGCGCGCGCCAACTGGGAAAATTTCATTGGCACAAAAACAAACAACCTCACGACACCCTGCGGTAACGTGAGGTTGTTTTCCCCCCCAAAGTTTTGAAAGAATTTCTTTCTGAGCAGAGATTAATCGAAATCTAATTTTCCTGCAAGAATTAAATTAAATTTTTTCATATTGCCTGCGGCGGATTCTCCGGGATTCTCCGCATCCGCCGATCTACAGGCTTGCTCCCCATGGCTTCGTCCTGTAAATCTCCCCCATGCCCAGCCCCGAAGCTATCTTTGCCATCATCGTGTTCAGTATCATTGGATTGGCGGCCTTTCGAGCCGGCAAACGCGATGCCGAGTGGAAGCCAATGGTGATCGGCATGGTCCTGATGCTCTTCCCGTATTTCATCTCCGACGCTCTCTGGCTGTGGGTTATCGGCGGAGCGCTGACGCTGGGATGGTTCATGGCTGCGAGCCCAAAATAAACACCGCCGCTTGACGAGCGATCGGCCTTGCGTTGTAGTAATCTTTTGTCAGGATGCACACTCATACCCCAGACCAGATCCGCCAGGAAGCAACGCGACTCGTGCTTGTCTTGCGCGCTGCTGGCTATACCGCATTCTTTGCCGGAGGCTGTGTGCGCGACTTTTTACTGGGCAAGAAACCGAAGGATTATGATATCGCCACCGATGCCACGCCTGCGCAGGTCGTGAGGTTGTTTCCTCATGCCCAGCAGGTGGGCGCACACTTTGGAGTGGTGGTGGTGCGTTCTCAGGGGGAACATTTTGAAATAGCCACATTCCGGACGGACGGCAGTTACAGCGACGGTCGGCGGCCGGAATCCGTCGCTTTTTCAACTCCCGATGAAGATGCGCACCGACGCGACTTTACCATGAATGGCATCTTCTACGATCCAATTGGCGAACGCGTGATCGATTTCGTGGGGGGCGAGAACGATCTTCGCGCGGGCTTGGTGCGAGCCATTGGGGTGGCGGAGGATCGTTTTCAGGAAGATTACCTGCGACTGATGCGGGCGGTGCGATTCGCTGCGTCGTTGAGTTTTCAAATTGAACCGCTCACCTGGAAATCCGTCCAGGCCAATGCCCCCGGCCTGCATAAGATCAGCATTGAGCGGGTGCGGGAAGAGTTCGTGCGCATGATACTCCATCCATCGCGTCTGAGAGGATTCGATTTGCTAGTGGACAGTGGTCTCATGGCGCAGTTCCTGCCGGAAATTCTCGACCTGAAAGGCTGCGAGCAACCACCGCAATTTCACCCGGAGGGCGATGTCTTTGTCCACACCCGACTGATGCTTAGTCTGGCTGCTCCTGATGCTTCATTGCCACTGGTCCTGTCGATTCTGCTGCACGACATTGGCAAGCCCGCAACTTTCACCGTTGACGAAACTGGTCGCATCCGCTTTAGCGGTCACGACGCAGTGGGAGCCACCATGGCGGAGTCGATTCTTCGGCGGATGAAATTCTCCAACGAGATCATCGCTCAGGTGGTGGAGATGGTTGCCTGTCATATGCGCTACATGCATGTGCAAGACATGCGCACCGCCAAGCTGAAACGTTTCATGGCCCGGGAAGTCTTCCCGGAGGAACTCGAACTCCATCGTATTGATTGCGCAGGCAGTAATGGGCGAACCGATAATTACGACTTTATCCAGGCCAAGCTGGTCGAGTTCAGCAGCGCCCCAATCATTCCAGAGCGCCTCATTGACGGGCGGGATCTGATGGCGCTTGGCTACCCCAGCGGGCCCCAGTTGGGAGAAATGCTCACCCAAGTGCAAACGGAGCAGCTTGAGGGCAAACTTACTTCCAAAGCAGAGGCCCTCGCCTGGGTGCAGCAAACTTTCCCCAGAGCTTAGTTTGCTTAGCGTGTCATCCTCAGGGGCTCCAGGCCATTGGTCCAGTATTCCATAAACGACATCTTGGTCTCGGGCAGAAAGGTATCGCTCTGGCCCAGAATCGGCCGCAGGGTGGAAGTCATTTGGAATGTCACAAGCATGAAGATCGCCCCCCACGCCAACAGGGCCCCCTTACTGTGGGCACCCATGCGATCCGCCAGATTCAGAAGCAGGCGCAAGCCGAAGGCACACGACAAGATCCAAAACACCAGGCCAAGTCCGCCCATGAAGCCAACTTCCGACGAACTCTGCGCGAACACCCAGACGACTGGGGCAAATCCGACTAACAGCAACCCGACCAAGGACATCGACAACAGCAGCAGTGAACCCAATTTGGCGATCGAACAATCCGTCCCACTGAGCAGGGAAAAGATCACCAAACTCGGCAGACAAATCAGCCCGCTGGCGAGCGTGCCCAGCACGACCTTGGCGGGGGCCGCCCATAGTTGAACCCCGCCACTGAACGTCCCCAGCAGAAAACCAAAGATCGCTAGGCATACGATGGTGCAGGCGAGCAATTTCAGCGCCAAAGCGGCACTGCCTTCTGTAGTCAGTTGATGAAGAATGCGCCCCGGGGCTCGGAGCAGCGCAGCCAGAGCATTGAGTGTCGTGGCAGGTTCAGTCATTGGCTCGATCTCGAATGGATCGGTGCGCTTCGGGATGGTGCGCACGGCCGGAGGAGTGGTCGCTGGCCAGGGATTTGTCGGCACATTTGGCAGCGCAGGAGGTGGGGTGTTTGGATCAGGGTTCATAGGTTTGGATTTTGGTTAGCATACTTTCTGAGACAAAGTAAAAAGATGAGAAGACCGCCTGCCAGCGCCATCAAGACGCCCGAAGTGCCAAGGAAACTTCGGCTCATGATCCACACCGTGGAGTAGAAATTTCCGGCAAAGGCATCGGGGCGGAGAAATTGAATTTCCAAATTCGGCTGGCCGAAAAACGGGCGCAGGAGATAGGAAAACTGAGCCCCCACAAAGAGATTGCCGAGCAACCAAGCGAACAACACTTGCAGGGCGACACCTCCCTCCCGGAGCAACAATCGCAGCCCGTTGAGCAGTTGCAAATTAGCCACAATCCCAGCGGTGGCCATGACCAAGACATGCACCAGAAGGACCACGGCATGGGCTCTGCCAGCATCTCCGTGGCCGGTTGCACTCAAGGTGAAATAAGCCGCCACGGGTGACAGCGACCCCACGATCAAAGCAAACAAAGCAAAACTCCGCAAGATGGCCGACCAGGTCTGGCGGAAACTTAAGCCGCTGCCCAGCACCTGCGCCAGGATCCCATTCAGGATGGCGTTGATGGTCAACGTTAGGAATATCAGCAATGGCAACTTGATGGCAACGTAGCATCCCATCAGCGGTCCCCGCCCCATGCCGAGCGTATAACCATACGCCGCGCACCCGAGGACGATCCAGACCACCGAGGCCCGGCGGAATCCGCCCGGTGGCGTTTCCAGAGCCTGCGCCATCACCGGCGGGCGGGAACGACATAATTGATAAAAACTGGACAGGAGAGAAATCACGATGTTTATACTTTGCGCCACAAAGTGTAGATGTCAAGATGCGGAGGAAAATTATTTTCGACCGCGTCGATTTCCTCCACTTAGGTTACAGATTACGTCACCATGAAGCCTCGTCTTTCCGCTTAGTGAAAAATCGCCAACCGTTGGCAAGTTTATCGAGATAGGCTGCTGAGTTTACCCAATTTTGAACTTGTGTGCCAGGCGGATTTCGATAAATAATAGCAATGGACAATCTCTCTTCTCCCGCAACGCCAGAACCTGCCGCTCCAAAAGGAACTATCGCCAAGAAGCTGAACACGATCATCGCGGTCATCGCCATCGTGGTCGTAGGCTTGATTTACTTGGGACGAAAGACCATGATGGGCAAGGAATACAAGGTGAGCGCAATGGAGTCGGTCAACTATTCCGGAGATGCGACCGAGGCGGATGCAAAAATCGTGGGTGAGGCCCTTCAGGCTGATGGCTATTTCTCCGGCACGAAAACGGTGGATGTGCTGCTTAAGAAAAGTGGCAAGGAAGGCACCGTGGTTTCCTTCGTTGGCGATTGGGACTGGAAGAGTGAGAAGATCGTGACGGCGTTTCAGCAGATTGGCGAGGACATTGCTGCGAAGGGTTTGGGCAAACCTTTGACGGTTAGGCTGATGGATACAAAATTGAACACTAAGAACGACATCAAGGTGCAGTAACGTTCCGCATTTAGAAGATGGGATTCGTGGCAGACATTACTTGATTGCGGCCTTATCAATACAGCCCAGAACAGGGTCGGGGGACGACCATCGTCACTGCTTGCGCCTCTGGCTCAAGCGCCACGAGCCTGACAAAATTGACATACCCTGCTGATATCAAGATGCGGAGGAAAATTATTTTCGACAGCGTCGATTTCCTCCCGATAGGTTACGTCGATATGAAGCCTCATCTTTCTTTACTTTGCCTGCTTGCGATTACTGCCTGTGACAGCAAGCACCCTCCCACTGTTCAAACGCAACCACCGGCTGCTCCGGTCGCAACTGCTCCTGCCGCAGCGGAGCCTGCATGGATCGCGGGCAATGAAATGGGAGATTGGCAGCCCCTCGAAGTAGCCAGCCAAGCCAAGACCAGCATGCAGGATGGGGTGCTGAAGCTCGGAAATGGAGACGGAGTCAGTGGGGTGCGGTATGCCGGGAAGCGGCCGATTCCGGTGGTGGATTACGAAATTTCCTGGGAGGGGATGAAGGTGGACGGGGTGGACTTCTTTGCCGCAGCCACCTTCCCCGTGCGCGATTTGAAGACCTGCGCGACGTTTATCAATGGCGGTTGGGGCGGCGGAGTTACCGGCATTTCCTGTATTGATGATATGGCCGCCAACGAGAACAACACCACGGCGCTCGTGGATTACAAGTTGGGCCAGTGGTATAAATTCCGCGTGCAAGTTACGGCAGATTTGTTGGCGGCTTTCGTGGACGACAAAGAGATCTGCAAGGTCTCCATCAAGGACAAGAAGGTCAGTCTCCGTTACGGAGACATCGAAGGCTGCGCACCGCTTGGCTTCGCCTGCTATCAGACGAAGGGAGCGGTGCGTAATTTGCAGTTACGCAAATTGCAGCCCGGGGAATTGAAGTCCGAATTGGACACTTTCTAACATGAGTTCTGACTTGCTGTCGGTCCACGGTCTGAGCGTAACCCGCGGAGGCACCACGGTTTTGCGAAAGGTGACGTGGAGCATGAAACCTGGTGAACGCTGGGTCATCATGGGCGCCAATGGATCGGGGAAGACCTCGCTGCTAAGCGTGCTGACTGGTCTGCTCGTGCCGACCGAAGGAGCCGTCCAGGTCCTTGGGCAGGTTTACGGAGAGGACGATTGGAGCCATCTTAAAACAATTGTTAGCTTGGTTAGTTCCAGCCTGCGGCAAATGGTGCAGGAGCATGAGACGGCCTTGGAGGTGATCGGCAGCGGGCGTTATGGCCAAGTTAATTTCTGGGGGAAATTCACTCCGGCAGATATCGCAGCCGCCCACAAGATGGCGCGACTCGTGCGGGCCGAACCGATCCTGCATCGCCCGTGGGCCGTGCTGTCCCAAGGCGAGCGGCAACGGGTGTTGATTGGGCGGGCCTTGATCGCGAAACCTCAGTTACTCATTCTCGATGAACCCTGCGCGGGCTTGGATCCGGCGGCCCGGGAGCAGTTCCTCATTTTCTTGGATCACCTGGCCAGTCAGTCGGGAGGCCCAGCAATTATTCTCGTCACGCATCACGTGGAGGAAATCACGCCAGCATTTACCCATGTGCTGGGATTGAAGGCGGGACGCGTCCTGGTGGCAGACCGCAAGGAAATCGCGCTGCAAAGCGATGTGCTCAGCCGATTGTTCTCCGCGCCTGTGGAGGTGTTAACAAAGGATGGACACTACGAACTCAAGGTAGCCGCTCGACGTGGTCGCGCGATGTAACTCACTCCGCCCGGACCGCCCAGCGGAGTTTGGCGCTGCTGGCGCGTGGATTGCGGAAGATTTCCTCGGCGGTGGGTTGCTGCATTTCACCGCTGATGGCACTGTAAATGCCGGCCTGCCAACCCGCCGCAAAGGCTTTCTTCACGCGACGGTCTTCGCCCGAATGAAATGAGAGGATGGCCACGCGTCCGCCAGGCAGCAATAAATCCGGCAACACCCGCAGCAAGGAATCCAGCGCGCTAAACTCCTCGTTCACCGCGATTCGCAACGCCTGAAAAACGCGTCGCACCGTGCCTTCTTTATCTTCGCTAGTGGTGAGTCGTTCCACTTCCCGGGCCAGGCCCAGCGTCGTTTCGAAGCGCTTTCCGGCCAGATCGGCGGCCAACCATTCGGCGGCGGGTTCGTCTGCGTTGTCGCTAAGGATGCGCGCCAACTTCTCCACCGAAACGCTGGCCAGGAAATCACTGGCGGACTTTCCCCGCTCCGGGTTCATGCGCATATCCAACGGTCCTTCATGCTTAAACGAGAAGCCCCGGGCAGGGTTATCGATCTGCATCGACGAGAGGCCCAGATCCGCCAGGATGGCATTTACGCCCACGATCCCCAGGGTGCCCAGCACTTTGGGTGCGCCGGCAAAATTGCTTTTCACGGCCGTAAATTGAGGTTCCACGAAGCCGAGTTTTTGCATCCGCTCCACGGTGATCGGCAACTGCAACGGATCTGCATCCAACGCGATCACTCGTCCCTCGGGCCCCAGGGTTTCCAGCAGCGTCTGGCTGTGGCCGCCATAGCCTAAGGTGCAGTCCAGCACCACTTCCCCCGAAGATAATTCCAGCGCCGCCAGGATCTCATCCACCATAATGGGTCGATGCGTTCCGGCTGCGGTCTTGCCTCCGGCCTGGACTTTGGCGAGCGTTTCTTCATCGCCTTGATGCTCCTTGTATTTGAGATCCCACTTCTGGGGATTCTTGCCGGAGTAACGTTTGCGACGGGGTGGACGCGGAGGAGTGGGGGCTTCGGGGGTGTCGGACATGGATTAAAGTTCGTTGTATTTCAGGTTGGATCCCCGGGCCTTTTCGGCGGGATATCGTTGTTCGTTGCGATCCAGTTTAGCGGCCATTTCTTGCGCCAAATCCAGCTTCAAATTGGCCGCCAACTCGAAGAGGAGGATCCCCACATCGGCAATCTCGTCAGCGATGGCGTCTCGCTTAGTTTCGCCAATGCGCCAGGACTCTTCGGGGGATTTCCACACGAAATGCTGCATCAATTCCCCCGCCTCCGCCGCAATGGCCACGGCCATGTCTTTGGGGCTGTGAAATTGCAGCCAATCCCGCGCATCGCGAAATTGGCGAATCCGTTCAGTTAGTGTTTCTATCGTCATTTGCCATCCAACACCAGTTTTGCGGCGGTGTCCATTGCTTTACCGCCACTGATGTCGATGCATGTGTCGCGTCGATCCCCACTTGGCAACTTCTCCATCATCACTTAGAGGAGATTGCCACTGCCTCATGTCTCAAGATTTCCTATTCGATCTCCCACCCCGCCGCAGCGATGCCCAGGTTACCACCGGCAACGCTGCGCTGGTTTCGATTGATGGGGGCGAACAGAGTTTCGACTACGCCATTCCCGCAGAACTGGAGGCCAAGGTGGCGGAAGGGTCGCGTGTTAGGATCCCGCTGCGGGATAAGTTGACGACTGGCACGGTGCTCGAAGTGCGTCCCGCCAGTCAGGCCGGATACAAGCACTTACGATCGCTGCACAGCGTCATTTCAGAACGCCCCACGCTGAATGCGAAGCTGCTGGAGTTGGGACGCTGGATGGCCGATTACTATTGCGCCACCAAGGATTCCGTCATGCGAGCCATGCTGCCAGTGGCGGTGCGGGCGAACGTCAATAAACCGAAGGAAATCAACTTCGTGCGGCTCCTGCGGGAACCCACCGAGGAGGAAATGGCAGCCTTGGAGAAGAGCGCCAAGCGCCAGCACGAACTCGTGCTCCAATTGCAAGAGGCGGATGTGCCGCTGCCGCAATCTGAGCTAAATGATAGCGCACTGAAGGCGCTGCTGAAGAAATTTCCCGAAACCCCTCTGTTGTCGGTGGAAACCGGCCAAGTGGAGCGCGATCCTTATGGCGAGGACGAATTCATCGCCACCACTCCCCTCCCCTTGAATGAAGAGCAGGAGAAGGTGATGGAAATCGTGCTCCACGCGGTGGCTAATCCCACGACCACCAAGCCGATTCTCCTGCTGGGCGTGACCGGCAGTGGCAAAACCGAAGTTTATTTACAAGCCGCGCAACGCACGTTGGACATGGGCAAGAGCGTGTTGGTCTTAGTGCCGGAAATTAGCCTAACCCCACAGACGGTGGATCGTTTCAAGAGTCGCTTCTCCAATATCCAGAAGCAGGTGGCCGTGCTGCATAGCGGCCTGAAGGAAGGCGAGCGCTTCGATGAATGGCACAAAATTGCGACCCGCCAGTGTCGTATTGTGATCGGTGCGCGGAGTGCCATTTTTGCTCCGCTCGAAGAGTTAGGATTGATTTTGGTGGATGAAGAGCACGAGAATTCCTATAAGCAGGACTCGCCTCCACGCTATCAAGGGCGGGACGTGGCGGTCATGCGCGCGAAGATTGAAGGATGCCCGATTGTGCTAGGAAGCGCCACGCCCAGCCTGGAATCATTTCACAACACCCAGCGGGGGAAATATCAGTTGGTGGAAATGAAGCAACGGGCGGACAATTGCACCCTGCCGTTAGTCCGCGTCATTGATATGAAACTGGAAGGCGGCAAAGGTAAGCATCAGGGCCCCTCGATCATCAGTGAACGGCTGCGGATGGCGATTGATCAGCGATTGCAGAAAAGTCAGCAGGTAATCCTGTTCCTGAACCGACGCGGCTATGCCAAGAGTGTCACCTGCCAATCCTGCGCGCATGTGGTCATGTGTGAACACTGTAGCACGGCTCTGCGACTGCATCGGGACGAAAAAGTGCTGATCTGTCACATCTGCGGATTCCGCAAAAAATCGCCCCGCAAATGTCCTGCGTGTGGGGACCCGACCATCTTCTACGCTGGCTTCGGGACGCAACGGGTGGAAGAAACGTTGCTGAAAATTTTCCCCAAAGTCCGCATGGCCCGCGTGGACGCAGATTCCATGGGACCATCCAACAAACTGCGCGATACGCTGAATGCGTTCAAAGCTAACAAACTCGATCTACTGATCGGGACGCAGATGATTGCCAAGGGGCTGCATTTCCCTAACGTGACCTTGGTGGGCATTCTCAACGCGGATTTGGCGCTTCATATTCCTGATTTTCGTGCAGGCGAACGCACCTTTCAATTGCTCACCCAGGTGGCTGGTCGAGCTGGACGCGGGGAAATGGCAGGCGAAGTCATCATCCAAACGTTCACCCCACAAAGCCCCAGCGTGCAGTTCGCTCGGCACCATGACTTCGACGGCTTCGCGAGCCAGGAACTGACCATGCGACGGGATTGCGGACATCCG
The DNA here is from genome assembly GCA_031411295.1 of Verrucomicrobiales bacterium. Taxonomy (GTDB): domain Bacteria; phylum Verrucomicrobiota; class Verrucomicrobiia; order Verrucomicrobiales; family V1-33; genus JAGNEJ01. Next base: position 26,667 of record JANOAV010000024.1, read on the forward strand.
CCCTACAGCCACGCGGTGTTATTGAGTGTGCGGAGCGAGAACCAGGAAATGGCGAAGTTCGTGATCGAATCGCTCGCAGAAACCCTGTCCACCAAGCTTCCGGAAGGCGTGATGATGGGCGATCCCAATCCCTCTCCGCTGGAACGCACTCACAACCAATGGCGTTTCCAGTTACTCTTCCGGGCGCGCACCGTCAAGGAGATCACCTCCTATCTGCGGCCCATCCTCGCCAAGGAACGACCCAAGAACGAAGTCATCCTAACGTTGGATGTGGATCCGGTGAATTTCATGTAAAGCCAAAGGGTATCCGTGGTTGCTTATGAAAAAGGCTTTGGAGGATTCCGCAGACTGACGAGAATGCCCCCATGAAAATCTTTTATTTATTGGGCGCGCTGGTGCTGGCAGCAGTGGGGTGGAGCCTTGTTAGGAATAGTAACGCAAACCTGGCGGATCACCAATACCGGATGAAAGGGGACTTCGCAGGACCGGAAGATCTCAGCGGACTGGCCTCGCTGGATGGGCTGAACGGTGTCATCGTGAGCGACGAGCCACGCTGCGCTCAGGCGATCATAATTGATCCGGCAAAACACACGATCACGGCGGGGGCACGACTGCCGTTGTTTACCGTGGATGGAGTCGTAGAAGCGGATCTAGAGGCGGTGGCTGCGGACGAGGTGAATCATTGCTACTACGCTATCGGCTCCCATGGCGCGAGTAAGAAGAAGGGGGAGTTCCAAGACGATCGCTGCCATATTTTCCGGATTCCCGCAGAAGCCAAATCCGGCGTGCCCATGGCTAAGGGTATTGCCACGGGATCGCTGCTACCGTGGTTGGCAACCCAGCCGACGTTTAAGGGATCCCTCCAGAAACCCTTGCAACAACGGGGCTTCAATATCGAGGGCTTGGCCTGCAAGGCTGGCAAGCTCTACATCGGCGTGAGAGGGCCGAATGTGAATGGTCACACCTTTGTGATTGAGATGGCCCCGGAACCCTTGTTCAACAATCAACTGCCGACCAGCAAAATTCATGAGTTGCCCGTAGGTGCAGGCCAGGGGATTCGGGAAATTGCTGCGCTACCCGATGGATTTCTGGTGCTGACGGGAAATGCCGGCAGCGAACCATCGAAGCATTTTCCGGAGTCGCTGGATCATGCCGAGAAGAACCCCTCCGCCCTCTGGTGGTGGCGCCCGGGCACCGATAAATCTCTCACCAAACTTCTGGTCCTCCCCAAGCACGAAGGTAAAGCAGAAGGTATCCTAGTGACCAAGGCAGACGCCGCGCAGGTGGAGGTAATCGTCATTTTTGACAGTGGAGAACTGGGTGCCCCGCTGACGTTAGTGGTGCCGCTCCAGGAAGCTGCCAACTGAGGAAACTTGTCTGCTAGTCTTGAGCATAGCACCGGGCTCCGCCCCGCGATATCAGCCAGTGGCCGAATACGTATAGCCAAACCCACCGCTAACGATTGAGTAAAATAGAGCGCACACGAGGCAGGGCTCGATTAAAGGCCTCGCGCAGTTCGGGGATGTCCGGCATCCTGACATTTGCAAAAGCGGGCTCCATTTGCTCCGGGGTGATTTCGTCGTGCTGGACCATGAATGCAATGTCCTCCATATCCTGCGGGTCATCTCCGCGCATCATTTTTGTCAGGATGAGATCAATGGTATGCGGTCGATAGAGCTTGAGCCACCGGGTCGCAGGTCGGACTATTGGCAGAATGTATTGCTCCCAATCTGGGCGAAGGAACACTTGGTCTTCTTGGAAGAGATGAGTGATATAGAGTCCTTTTGGTTCCAATGTTTGATTGGTTCGATCCACCGCATTCCAGAAGGCTTCATCTTCGACCAATTCATCGAGTTGGCTCATGCGAATGATGCCGTCAACATCCTGTGTTGTGCGGAAAATTTCAGGACTATGCTCGAACCCCAGACTCAAGCCGCCACGACCATAGAGCACCAAGGCTACTTCATGGTCCAGTTCGGCATCCAAGGTCAGAATCACCTCAGACGGATTATCCAAGTCTGTGCTCATGCCGATTTGGAGTGAGGTCTTATCCACTGCATCACAGTTTCCTTGCCACGTCGAGTAATGCCCGTCATGGCCACGAAGCGGCTCAAGTGTGGCAGCAGATCTGGCTTGTAGATTTGCGTCTTGGGCAGGCCGGATAGAAGTTGTTGCCAGAAGGGATTCTGCGGCTCCACCCGTTGTCCGCAGGTAGCGATATGGAATACGACTGAGTCACAGCGTTCCAGTGCTGCCAGGCGCGCCAGCCGCTGGGGGGATAAATTTTCTGCAGCTAGCATGGCAGCCCCCATTCGCAGTCGATGCTGAGAAAAGGGCAGCGATAGGGATAGCAAAGCAATCGCAAGTTCCTCGGTTGAGAGCGATTCCTCGCTGACTCGCGGTTCCTCCATATCAGCTAGGTGGCAGTCTTCACGCAATTTATTGGCATCCGCAGGATTTCCGTAATATCGCAACCCCCGCCGCACTGCCAAACGCTCCAGATCCTCCGGAGTGTGCAGCCCCAAGCGCGCGGCTTTCATAAGCAGCGGGGAGAGGTGGGCCGTGGTGCCCAGACGTTTTGCGAGCGTTTCTTGTTTCACTTTGAGAGAAATCTAGTCGATAGCGGGGGCGTTTGCAAGAATGACATCCCGCGTTCTGGGCCGTATCCGAGTCGGAGTGAATTTCAAAGATAGAGCAGCCACGAATCTCACGAATTGACACGAATAATCATGGCGATTCGGGTTGATCTGAGCGATCAAAAGTTGCGGGAAAACCACCATTTCACATCGCAGAACTGGTCCGGAAATCTTCACCAGCCACTGGCCCCAGGCAGAACGAGTGTCGGGCGGAGCAGCAGGCGCGGTGTCAGTGGCAGATAATTTCGGCCTCGCCCCGAGACAAGCCCCGCTTAGAGCGGCTAGTGTGAAGAATTGGCGTCGATTGGACATCGCGAATTGTAGCGCAGGGATTGCGGGTAGCAGCGGGAATGGCATTGTCCATTTTTCATCGTTGACCGTGGGCGGGCCGCTTTACTTGGCACGGGGAAATGTAACCACAGAGATCTCAGAGAGCGCAGAGATTCGGACATGGGCAGGGTTCATTGGATGCAGCCGACGTGAGGAGGTTGGCTCAGCAAGGGATGAGTTCTTGTGGTTCATCTCGATCACCTCCATACCGGATGGGTGTTCCTTGAAAGGAAGAACGCCCCTTCACGGCGTGGTTGATTACAGCAAAGAATGTTGGTGTATAGCCTTTAGGCGAACGGAAAATGAGAAGGCAAGCCAAGCTGCTGCGCAAATGCCTGTCGGCTAAAGCCTATACACCAACGTCCTTTGCTTACCTGAACGTGGGGGGATCAACAATCTGACCTCACGACGCAAAATCTCCAACTAAAAACGCAAAATCGCCTTCTATTAGGGTGTGGCTTTCCGCTATGGTCACACTGATCTCTCAAATTTCCTCAATTCGATCTTGTCATCCCCTTATGAAAATTCCCCACGTTAAATCTTGGTGCGCGGCTGCGTTGGCTGCTGCATCTATCTGCTCCGGCCAAGCAGCGGTCTTGGTTAATCTTGACGCTACTTCGCTGCCTGCTGGAAATTTAGCCACTTGGCCTAATATGGGCAGTGCGACGGGGGACTTTGCTTCGTCTGGCACTGCGCAACCGGTAGTGGGGCCTGTGGGTTTTGTAAATGCGGTTACGTTCAATGGTGGGGCGAATTTCATGGTGGGACCTGCGGCTCCGGCTTCGGTCACTGGCACCACGAAGGCACGCTCGGTGGAGGCATGGGTGTTCAATCCCACCATTTCCGATGAAGAAACCATCTTCGCTTGGAGCCGCCGGGGCGGCCCCGATGGGACGAACATGTCATTTGGCTATGGCTCTAACGCTGTCTTCGGAGCGGTGGGCCAGTGGGGCGCGTTCGATGTTGGCTATGGCTCGGGATTGCCAGCGCCTGCGCAATGGCACCACATTGTTTACACCTACGATGGTCTGATGGGGCGGATTTATGTTGATGGGGTGCTTACGAACTCGAAGATTGTGGGGCAAACGAACGTTTACTCGCTTGATGGGCAGACGACTCCGCAGCCACTGAAGTTCATCGTGGCGGGTCAGGGGAATTCCGTCAGTCCCTATGCGCCAGTGTCCACTGGGACATTTGTGGCGACACTTAGCTTGGCGAAAATTCGGGTCCATGACACGGTGCTATCGAACGGTCAGATTGCCTCCACCTACAGCTCGGAGTCCCCTGCGTTCACGACTCCGGCCATCAATTCATTCACTGCAAATACGACGACGATCCTTCCGGGCCAGACAGTCACGTTGTCCTGGCAGACCGCCAATGGAAATATTGTTTCCCTGAATAATGGCGTAGGGGCATTGACCGGTGCCAGTGGTTCCATTTCGATAACTCCTCCCACTGGCGGTGCTACTTATACACTGACAGTGTCGAAGGGCGCTCAATCCACGACGGCAAATATCGTGATCACAAATCCCGTGGTGTCCTCCGCACTGCCAGCGCTGTTGCACCGTTGGAGTTTCAATGAGCCTAACACAGGTGGCGCTGCCGATACAAATTGTATCGACTCCGTTGGCGCATCCCACGGAACTTCGACCGGTCCGCAGAATGGTATCATTCGGGGGCCGTATAATGCCACGGTGGGCACGGCCACAGCGTGGACTCGTTCCACGAATATAGGCACGGCGGCTGGTGCGGCGGGGGTTCGTCTGGGTGGGGGGGCATCCACGACCTCTGCTTACATTGATTTGCCAAATGCAGTGATGAGTGGTCTCACGCAGGTGACGTTTGAAGGTTGGATGACGATGAATGGAGCCACCGCATGGTCCCGTTACTTCGACTTCGGGAACAACGGCACTGGAGGAGTGCTTGCAGCCGAGCAGACTGGCCCGGGCGGTGCGCTCAGTGGGATTGAGTATATGCTCGTTTCTGCTCAAGTGAATACGACCACGACTTCTCGTCGCATATCCATGAAGGATGCCAACGTGGAAAACGCGTTCGATGTCACGGGGGATACCGTAACCTACGGAACGCAATTTCACCTTGCGGCGGTGTATAATCCGCTGGGAAATGCCGGGGTTTCCCCATCCTTCGCTTATTATAAAGACGGTGTGCTGAAGGGGACGTTGAATACCGCCTTCCGTCCGCAGGATATTGATTTCCGGAACAACTGGCTGGGACGGTCCAACTGGAATGGCGACCAGAACACCAATGGCACTTATAACGAATTCCGTATCTGGTCCATTCCGCTAACGCCGGCCCAGATTGCAGCCAGTATTGCAGCTGGTCCTGATGGCACGCCTCCGGCTCCAGATGTCACCATTCCCCAGTTCGTGGCTTCCGCTGCTGTGATTTACAAGGGATCCAGCGTGAACCTCAGCTGGCAGGTGGGTGATCCGTCACTGCGCAATCCTACGCTTTCCATTAACAACGGAGCCACGGTTCCGGCTGCGCCAAATTTGATTCAATTCACCACGGTTAGTCCCATTACGACCACGACCTATACGCTGACTGCCAGCTACACCGTTGGCGGGACTCCCACGACGCAAACCGCCAATGTAACTGTGACCGTGCTGAATGGCGAACCAGCAGCGTTGGCCACCGGAGCCACGACGCCTTTCAATACTGCTGTCACGGTCCCGCTGCTGGCGCAGGACCCAAACAATGCGCTAGGGAGCATGACTTACACCGTGATTACCATTCCGCTGCACGGCACGCTTTCCGGCACGGGCAACAGTCGGCTTTACACTCCCACAACTGGTTATGTGGGAATGGACACGTTCACCTACAAGGTAAACGATGGTTTCTCTGACTCCAATGTCGCGACCGCTACGATCACGGTCTTGCCAGCGGTAACGCCGCTCACAGACATCACGGTGGATGACAATGAGATCCGCACGAACTCCGGAGTGGGAAGTTATGCCGGGCGGCTAATGCCCACGGGCGGCAGTCCGGTCGGTTCTGTGGTCTGGTCCTTGGTGGCTGGCACGGGTGATACAAATAACGGTTATTTCTCCATCGTGAATAACCAGTTAGTCTCGACGCATGATTTCTCCGCCGATCTTGGCGCTACCATTTCCATTCGTCTGCGTGGTGTTGATGGTTTGGGGAATGTGATTGAAAAAGTAGTCACCAGCAAAGTGAAGGCGCCTGATCTTCATGTGAAGGTAAATGAAGTGAACTACAACGGCACCCGCAATACGCAGCGCGTGGAGTTCATCGAACTCTACAATCCGCTGCCAACTGCCGTGAGCTTGGCAGGCTGGCAATTCACGAAGGGCGTGAACTACACGTTCCCAGCGGGGGCGTCCATTGCTGCGGGTGGTTATGTGGTAATTGCGGAAGATCCCACGGAACTGAACTCGTTATATAACATTCCGGTGGCATCTCCTGTCTTCGGTCCATGGTCTGGCGGGCTGAGCAGCGATGGTGATGACATCATCTTGCGTGATCCCGCTGGAAATAAGATTGATGAAATGCAGTTCAACATAACCGCTCCATGGCCTGCCACGCCAAACGGAACGGGTAAAACTCTGGAACTCATTAATCCCGATGCGGACAACGATCTGGGCGGTCACTGGCGTGCTAGCACAGTGAATCCAGTAAACGTGACTTTGGTGGCACCGAACGATCCCAGTTGGAAATATTTCAAGGGCACCGTGGCTACCGATACCGGTTGGCAATCCGCCAGTTACGTGGATGCCGGAGCCAGTTGGTTGACTGGCCAGGCGCCCATCGGCTTGTTTAAAATTAATAGCAACACCGCAGTTAGTTATCATCCGGAATCCGGCGTGGTGCTGAACACGCAACTCACGGACATGGCCACCTACGCGGCGGCTCCAACGGTGGCCGTGCCGAACAGTTTCCCGGTCGTGACTGGAAATTATCGCACCGTTTACTTCCGGAAGAATTTCACCGTGGCTGATGTGAACGCGTTGCCGAAAGCGCTGCTGCTGCGCGTCATGCATGACGATGCCGCTGTGGTGTGGCTCAACGGTGTAGAAGTGGCTCGCTTTGGTTTCCCAGATGGTTCGGCCGCCAATCCTGCCGTGGACACCCAGTCCGTCTATGAATTGGCCAACTATCCGTGGAGTGAATTGGTCATCGCCAACCCCGCTTCCGTGTTAGTAAATGGCAACAACACTCTGGCGATTCAGGGGATTGCCAAGAATCCGAATCCGCGAATGACGGGGTCTGTCGTCGGCGGAGCCACCCAGGCCACGCAGGAAGATCTGGCAAATTATAACATCTTCGATTTCTGTGTCGATGCCTCTCTCACCAACGTTCCAGAAGCCCAGGGCACGCCAGGGGCGCAGAACTCCACCTACGCCACGAATGTGCCGCCAGCTGTGCGCAGCATCGATCACCTGCCGGTGGCTCCGCGTTCGTTCGAGCCAATCGTGGTGAGCGCCAAAGTGTCCGATTCCGATGGCCTCAGCGGGGTGCAATTGGCCTACCAAATCTGCACGGCAGGAAATTACATTCCAGGGAAAGTTTCACTAACAGCCTCCGCCGTGACCGCTAATCGCATCGATTGGGCGCTGTATAACATTGATGCAGCCATGCCGGACAATCCGGCTTTCGAAGATCCCGCCAACTGGACGGTTGTTCCCATGAAAGACGATGGCTCGGTGGGCGGAGACATTGCTGGTGACGGCACATTTACCGCCGTGATTCCTGCCCAGGCGCATCGGACCCTGGTGCGGTATCGCATCATCGCGACCGACCTTAAGGGCGCTTCCGTCCGCGTGCCGGATGTGAAGGACCCACGGAAGAACTTCGCAGCATACGTTTACGATGCTGTGCCAGCTTACTACGGCGTAAATGGCGAGTCCATTTCCACCACCACTCTGAACGCGCTGCCCATCTATCAAATGGTGATGCGTGGAGTGGATTGGGATCGTTTGATCGCTTACAACACAGCGGATCAGTTCGCCAACAGTATCGAACTCACGGCCCTGCGCGCGCGGAAATTCTTCGATGAATCCGGCACCATGATTTACGATGGAAAGGTCTATGATCACGCCGAAGTGCGTCTGCGCGGGGGGAACAGCCGCTACGGAGCCTTCGCTCCAGCTCCTGCATCCAACACTGGTAAACGCCACCTGCGCATCCGCTTCACTGATGGCGTGCCATTTGAAGCCAAGGACGAGAAGGGCCGGGCCTACCCTCGCCCATGGCGGGAAATGTTATTTAACAAGATGTATGGCAACAAGGGTAACTACGACTACGGCCTGCCTTATGAGGTGGGAGCCCGCCTCTGGCGCCTAACTGGCATCCCAATGCCGGAAAGTCACTGGGTGCATTTCCGCGTGGTGCGCAATGCCAACGAAACTCAGGATCCGGTCAGTGGTGACTTCTACGGAATGTATCAAGCGCTGGAATTCCCTGATGGAAAGGATTTCCTCAAGGCCCGTGGATTGGAGACGGGTAACTTCTACAAGATGTCCGACTGGACGCAGAGTGGCGAGTTGGATCAGCGCTACCAAGCCCGCGGCTGGTATGATGCTGCGCAAGTGTTCCACCGCGCAGTGGATTTTGCCGAGGACTTTGATAACATTAAATACAACGTTCACCAGACCGCCAGCAATGCGTTCATCAATCGCTACGTGGACGTGAATCTGTTCTACGGCTACAAAGTCATCCAGGAAGCCATCCGCCACTACGATATCTTCATCGAGCCCACCGGTCGCCACCGTATGAAGAATCTGATCTGGTATTTCAAACCAACGCCTAACGACCTAACGAATCGGTTCGGTCAACTTGTGCACATGCCTTACGATTGGGACGCCAGTTTCGGCCCCAGCTTCAACAATGGCACGGACTTGCTACACAACGCACTTTTCGATGGCACCACGGGTTACACCGGGGTGGACATCACGGATTCTCCATCGTGGTTGCTGCCGAAAAACAGCACCACCAACGATACCGATCGCACCGCAATTCGCATTGAGTATCGCAATCGCATTCGCGAAATGCGGGATCTTCTGCTCTATCGCGATGGCACTGGCACCGGACCATTTGATGACATAGTAAATGATGCGTTGGCGGATGTTAGCACCTTCTGGCCCGCCGACAAAGCCCGCTGGCCCGTCACTGGTGCTCAGTTGGAAAATGCGGGTGGCGCCACTTTCAAAGCTACAGACATGAAGAACTTTATGTTCACGGGCTGGAGTGATTCACTGACTAGCGGTCCCGCCGTAGGCGCAGGTGGTCGTGTGGCTTATCTGGACACGTTGTCTGACACGTCCCAGTCCCCAGTAAATGCAGGTGGGCTAGCAGAGTCCACGCTCATCCCTAGCAAGCCTACCATAACCTACACTGGAGCAGGCGGCTTCCCGTTGGACGGCTTGGCATTTAGCACCAGTGCGTTTTTCGATCCACAAGGAAATACTACGCAAGGCGCTCTGGAATGGCGCTTGGCGGAAGTAGCCGCGCCTACCGCCACCACGGACCGGGCATATGAATACACCGCGCTCTGGAGCAACAGCAGCCCGACCTGGAATGGCACCGCAGTGAGCCAGCAGTTCCCGATCACTAACATGCTCGCAGGCCACACCTATCGTGCTCGCGTGCGGCACAAGGATAACACGGGCCGCGCCAGCCACTGGAGTGATCCTGTGACATTTACCGCTGGGCCTGCCAATGCTCTGGGCATTCTGGCATCAAATCTCATCGTCTCAGAGATCATGTATAAACCCGCACCGCCCAGCACAGCGGATATCGCAGCGGGATGGGGGGAAAGTGACTTCGAATACATCGAACTGCAAAACATCTCGTCAACGCTGACGCTGAGCCTCACTGATGTGAAGATCGCCTTGGCTGTGACGTATGATTTCGCCACTGCGGCCATCACCAGCCTGGCTCCCGGCCAGCGTGTGCTGGTGGTGAAGAACATCGCAGCCTTCAATTCGCGCTATGGCAGCGGCAAGCCTGTGGCTGGCACTTGGAAATCAAGCCAGAGTTTGAATAACAGCGGTGAGCCATTCCAGGTGACCTTCGGCGCGAGTGGAATTGTTCGTGATTTCACCTACGATGACCTTGCTCCATGGCCGATTGGAGCGGATACGGGCGGCATTTCCTTGGTTTACGCGGGGCCGGCACCAACAGCTCCACCCACACTAGCCCTGCCCGATCCCGAAAATACCGGCACCAACTGGCGCGCCAGCTACGTTACCGGCGGCAGCCCTGGCGGAAAAGACACGCTGTCCCTGGCGGAATGGCTTTCCACCCACGCCCAGACAGACCCATTGGCTGATCCGGACAAAGATGGCTACAACAATTGCCTGACCTTTGCCTTCGGCCATGACCTGCATCCCTTCGGCATCACAGCCACCACGCACGTGGACGGCGGTGGCTTGCCTTATCTGGCCATGGACTACACCCGCCGCATCGGAGCTGAAGGGGTGACTTACGCGCCGGAAGTCTCCACGGATCTGGGCACGTGGACTGGCGGCCTGGCGGACATTGTAACCATTAATAACAACGGGGACGGCACCGAAACCGTCCGCGTCCGAGTCTCCCAGAGCATCCAGAACGGCACCCGGGCCTTCCTGAAAGTCAGTGTGACTCACCAATAAAACCACCTTAGGGCGCGCATGCCTAACAAGGACCGGAGAGCGTGGCAGTTGTCCCTTTGGTCCTTGTTTTTTGCGCCCTGCCCCCCATTGATACACCATAATGGGGCTTGGCGCTGTAGCCGCTGCGTGGTATCGTCCGCCATGTTCAAGAATAATCCCCCCATTTTCCTGATCCTTCTGACATGGCTCGGTTGGACTTCGTTGCTGCCTGCCCAAGTCACTGTGACTGGGGTGGCGGATCTGGCTTACTACAGTGACACTGTCACGTTCACCATTACCAACGAGGCGGGTTACACCTACACGGCCACGGTGGATGGTGTGGCGATCAATCCGGCCGCCAGTTATACGGAGAATCGATTCGGCTATCACGAACTTTTTGTCAGTCGCACCAATGGAGGTGCTCCGCAGACGAAGTTAGTGAAATTTATCGTCAAGGATGTAGCACGCGGAGGTTCATCCAATACCTACCCAGAAGCCGGCTTGGGACGCTGGACGCCCCGGCGGAGTGTGGACGCACCGGATGCGGTGCTGGACACCGCACAGGTGCAAATTGTCTCGCCTGCGCAGGTGCCGGTAAATTTCGCGCTGCCCGTGGTGGTGAAATTAACCGACGGTGCCGGGAAGGGCCTGCGCGTCATGGGCACGGTCGGCGTTTCCGGCGGGGCGGTGGGGCAATTTCGGATTTTCCGTGGGGGTGGTTCCGGTGTGCTCACTTCAGGTGCTGCGGCAGGTAGTCAGGCGCTCAGTGTGAAGCTTGGATCACGATCCATTTCCAAACCGCTGACCACCGTCGCGATTCCTGCCTGGCAGACGTTGACGGGAGCAGCCGGAGGACAAAATTTCCCCGCAGGATCGTTCATTGATATGACGGGAAATGTGACTGTAGCCGCAGGGGCGACCTTGACCATCGGTGCGGGTAGCGTGGTGCGTTGCGCGCAGGGAGTGGAAATGGAAGTGCAGGGGACGCTGTTGCTAAATGGAAGCGAGACCCAACCGATCGTGTTCGGTCCGGCCACCGGAGCCGTCTGGGGCGGCCTCTGGGCGCACGGCGTGGGATCACGGCTGGAGGGTCGTTTCGCCATCCTAACTGGCGGCGGGAACAATCCATCCTGGATTACTCAGAAGGGCATGCACTCCCACCGATCCAATCAACCTCTGGTCACGTGGTCGGACTCTGCAACAGGTTTGCTGGAGGATTGCGCCATCACCGGAAATCCCAAAGGCCAGACGCTGCATGGCGAGGCGTCGTTAGTGGTGGGGAATCCCTTCACGATTCGTCGCACCCTGCTGCAACGCTCCATTTCCGGTGGTCAGATGCACAATGTGGACTTGGTATGGGATCAGAATTATCTGCTAGAGATGCCGGCCGATGAGACCGCCTATACCGCAGCCGATGCCTCGGATGATTACGATGGACTCTACTGCGATGGTGGCCAAACGACCGTCACCAGCAGTGTCTTTGGCTGGACGAAGGACGACGGAATGGACGCTGGCTCCGGCAATACCAGCAACGTTTCCGTGAGCGACTGTTGGTTCGAAGCATGCTATCACGAAGGCATGGCATGGTCCGAAGGCGGCACCCGCACCGTGCGGGACACCGTAACGATGAATAACGGTCAGGGACTGGAATGCGGCTTCACCGGCCAGGGCGCGGGCACGCCGTCCGTCGATGCCCAGCGCATTTACATCACCGGAAACCTCAACGGCATTCGCTATGGAGACAATTACAACTGGGCGTATTCAGGGAAATTCGACGTGCATGATTCGCTGAGTCTGTTCAATGGGGATGACGTGTTCGGTCGCCATTGGGGGAACTTGGTGGGGAGCACGACCGTTGATTGGGCCTACATCGCCAACGTCCGCACGGCCAATGCCTACATGCATTTGGAGGCGCTGCCTGTGTTGAGTCTTGGTGCCACTATAGTCTCTACAGCGCAGGCGGAGCATGCCACGCTGCCCGTCTGGGATGGCGTGACGCCAGCCCAGTGCGCAAAATTGACGCCTTTTCTAACATTGCCCGCCATGGCTAGCGGAGTGGGATTCGGACAAGAGGATCGGCAGTTCAGCCGGGCCGCTTATGTGGCTGGGGGAAAGGTTACGCTGCGCTTGGATCGGCCCACCAACGTGACTCGCAGCGCGCCATGGAAAATCACCGGCAAGACCAGCATCACGGCCACCGCTGAAGCAACCCTGGCCACCGGTTCGCAGAATTTCATGGCCGGTCAGGAAAATGCCAGCCTCACCCTGCCGACCCTAACCGGAGCAACGGGATACAATTTCCTCTGCCTCACGCTCCTGCCAGGGCCCAGCGTTGAGGTCACGGGAAACTCCACGATGACTTGGGGCGATCCCGCGCTTCCAACCCCGCCTGCCACCCCAACTCCTATCACGCTGATCCCACGAGCCGCCACCGCCTGGAAATATTTGGCCCAAGCCACCGCCGCTGCCACGAACTGGACCTCCCCAGCATTCGTGGACACCGCCTGGCCATCAGGCCCGGCTCCGCTCCAGACCCAGGAAGCAGCCTTGGGCGGCACGGCCGTCCCGGGGAATTCCGCCAACCTGAACGGCACCACCCCGCGGCCTTACAACACCGTTTATTTCCGCAAAACCTTCAACGTAACAGATCGCACCGCGTTCAGTTCCCTAACCATCAACTGCATGGTGGATGATGGCGTGGTGCTGCATCTCAATGGAAATTTGCTAACCAGCTTCAACATGCCCACCGGCACCATCGGGTATAACACCGCCGCCAGTGGCACCCCCGCCAACGAGGATACTTTCAATCCACTGACAAATCTGCCGATCACCAATCTGGTAAACGGAGTCAACGTGCTGGCCGTGGAAGTCCACCAGTCTCCGATAACTGGCACGCCGCTCCTAACCACCAGTTCAGACATGCGACTGGACCTAGATTTACTGGGCGTCTTACCAGCCCCCACCACGGCTCCAGCCAGCACCACCACCGTCATGGGTGGCCATTTACAACTCCTCTGGCAGGATCCTGCCCTGATCCTCCAATGCAGTCCCAGCCTGAGCAACGACTGGGTGAACCTCCCCGCAGCGCGCTCGCCCTTTGCCATTTCACCTAACGAATCCCGCATGTTCTTCCGATTACTGAAGCCTTGATGCGGTGATCAGCGACAGCAGGTGGCAACCACGGCCTGATTGATTAGGTCTCGCTACGGAAGCAGCGGCAGGCCCCAGGACTTGATCCTGGCGTTGTATTCCTGACGGGGCAGCAGCACGTAAACTGGCTGGGCTTCAGGTTCGAGCCAACTGAAAAAATTCACCAGATTGGATTTCGCCATCGTGGTGCAACCGGACGTGGGCACATCCTGGCCACGACGGATGTGGAAGAAAATTGCGCTCCCAGCCCCGGCTAGTGGTGGGTCGGCATTGTGGCGAATTTCCAGTAGCCATTCATAGGCAAAGTCGCCCAGACGCATGCGTTGCTTGTCATACCAGGGCGGGAGCTCATCCAGCTTGACCGTGACATGACGATTGTAGGCTGGATGATTCACATCATCGATCCAGCAGTCCCGAGCGGTCACTTGATAATACGGCATCCGCACGCCGTCCGGGGCTGCGGGGGCGTAGCCGAAGATCATGCCGATTTTGAAGCAACCCGCCGGAGCCCGGCCATCCCGTTCTTGTTTGGAAGGAATGCCATTTTCTCCGTGCGGCACGGGCAGCAGACCACGCCCCCAAGCCATTCCGTTTTTACCCAACAAGACCGGGACAGGTTTAGCATTAAGGACTTGCCAGGGCCCTTTCGGACTGGAGCGGGAAAACTGATACAGGCTGGCCCGATGGGTATTCCACCCGTCCGCCACTGTCACTGCCAACTGTCTGGCCGTATCCGGCACGCGGGGCGCATTCTGGGCAGAGGCCGGGAGACATGCGAGCAGCAGCAACCCTAGCAAGCGGCTCATGGCGGCGGTAACGCTGGAAGAATCAGATCCGCAGCCTCCAGTCCTTTCTTCGGCTGGGCTTGCGTCTCAGGGAGGTCAATGCTGGGAATGGGCTCCAGATACCCCATCGGCAGGGGGGCACCATTGGGGCCGACGGGCGGCGGCATCGCAGCGATGACTGGAGGCGGCGGGGCGGCAAAGTCGGATGCTTTAGCCGGACGAATTTGATCCGCTCCAACCGTAAAAATACGGCCATTCTCCAAGGCAATATCCGACCACGCTTTGCCGCCTTTCTTCAGTGTCACCACCGTGCCTTTGCTCAAATATTCATCTGCATCCCGAGACTGCGCAGGCCCGAAACGATAAGCCCCCACGTTATCTTCCGTGACGATGTATTTCTTGTCCCAATCCACCGGGCGAGGTGGCTTGGGGCCGTCGTCATCGCGTTGGCTCTCTCCGCTGGCTTTGCCACCGAAGAGTCGGCTAAAGAAGCCGGGCTGCTTGAGTTCAGGCGCGGCGGGCGGGGCGGCTGCAGGCTTGGTTTTGGCCATCTGGGGAGGCTCCGCTTTCGCAGGAAGATCAGCAGGCTTGGCGGCATCTTTTTTATGGCCTGACTTGGCTACCGGTTTCGCTTCTGCCGGGGTTGGACTGGTGCTTTTTTTCTTCAATCCTAACCAGCTCAGGATTCCCTTGGATTCTGGAGCTGGGTCCGTCGTCACGGGAGGGGCGGCTTTGGCGGGCTTGGTTGCTGGCTTTTCGACCGCTTTGGACACCGGTTTCACGGCGGTTTTAGCGACTGGCTTGACGGCGGCTTTGGTTTCCGCTGGGGCCGGCTGACTGTCGCGCTTTTTCAATCCCAAAAAGCTGAAAAACCCCTTTGATTCGGGTGCCGGAGCAGGCGTCGCAGCAGGCTTGGCTGGCTCCAAATATTTGGTTTGCCCCGGGGAGACTTTAGTTTCGGCCGAAGCCATAGCCAAGAGCAAGGAGGTGACGACGAGCGTCGCCCGTGGTGAGTAATTAGCGGATTTCATGATTGATGGAAGCGTGAGGGGATTTGACCATATCAGAGGCGTGCACGTTCGGCAAGATTGTCTGTCGCGAAAAATGATTTATTTCACTTGGATGGGGAAATTTGCCGTGCCGGCGTGCCCCTGTCCATCCAGAGCGAACACTTGCACGCGATACTTCCCCGGTTTCGCAGGGGCGGTGATTTCCTCCTCGGGTGCTTTACCCAGTTTGGAGCTGAGGATTGGCACTGGCTGCTCCCGCCCTTTGGCATCGCGTTTGGCTTCGTCCGGACAGACTTGCCAGCGGAAACTCAGCGGATCCCCGTCGGCATCGGCCGCGGTCACCCTAACCTTGATAACCTGGCCTGGAGCGATGGTCTGGTTGGCGGCACTGCTGGTGAGGGCGGTCAGATTTGGGGCGTAATTTTTCGGAGATTTGCCCGTCCAAATTTCCTGCAGCACATCGGCGGAAGCGACGATTTCACCATCAGGCGTAAAGATGCCGAACCAGGTGCTGGTGGCCTCCTGCTTCTGGCCCCAGACGAAAACGTAGCTCCCCAGACACTGTTCCCCAGGCGCGATGGCGCTGGCGTAGGCCTTGCGGATCATCTCTGATTTCTGGGCGCTGGTTTGTTCGTGCGGGGCGCCCCAGGGAGACTTCGCTACTTCCCAGAATCCCTGCGGACCATACTCGGTTACCACAAACGGTCGCGTCCACCCCATGCGGGCGAGGCCTTTCCGCAGACCGAACAACCCGCCGTAGGTATTGATCCCGACGAAGTCCAGCTTTGGCGCGTGTTGATTAATTCCGTTGGCTTTGTCAGGACTCAGGCCGGCCACTGCCGTAAAGGTCGGATGCGCAGGATCGATCTCGTGCACCATTTCGGCTAACTTGTTGAGCTGCTTCCAGAGATCGGCGTTCTTGCCATCTCCCTCCATCTCGTTCCCCAATCCCCACGCCAGGAGCGCAGGGTGATCTTTGTGCCGGAGGATTACGGCCTTTACACGCTCGAGTTGCTTGCGGCAATGCTCCGGATTGGCATAGGAAAACCAACTGCACTCGGCCTCCAGCCAGATCCCCGCACTGACGGTTAAATTCAGTTTTTGCGCTGCTGGCAGGGTTTTTCCCAAATCGTTCTCGCTCCAAGTGCGAAGGGAATTGCCACCACGTTCCGCGAGTTCCTGCAACCGGGTCTCTCCGCCTGCTCCCTTGATAAAATAAGGCTTCCCGGCCCGCCGCAACCCCTGGGCGGAATCGATCGTCACGGCCAGTGGAGCAGCCATGGCGGGGGGCAAGAACATGAGGAGCAGGGGGAAGCAGTTACGGAAGATCATGCCGCATCATGCTTGGTCCCAGCAAACTCGCATCTGCTAATTTCGCTCCGTCCACGTGGCTTCTTGGAGGGAGCAGCAGTCAATTCGTTGCGGCACTTGAATTTCCGCCACCTTTGCCACACCGTCCCAGCCTATGAAATTCCGTCCTCTGCTCTCCCTGCTGATCCTCTGCCTAACCCCTGCAGTTTCCGCAGCGGTGCGGCCAAACATTGTGTTCATCCTAGCCGATGACCTTGGCTATGGTGATCTCGGTTGCAATGGCCAGAAACTCATCCGCACGCCCAACCTGGATAAGCTGGCGCAGGACGGCATGAAAATGAACGTGCATTATTCCGGCAACAACGTCTGTGCGCCATCCCGTTGCGTGCTGATGACTGGCAAGCATCCCGGCCATGCCTTTATTCGCGATAACGTTCAGGCCAAAGGCTATCCCGAGGGCCAAATGCCAGTGCCAGCAGGCGAATTGCAATTACCCCTAACCTTGCAAAAGCTGGGCTACATCAATGGCAGCTTCGGCAAATGGGGACTTGGACCAGTGAATAGTTCGGGCGATCCCCTGGCCCAAGGATTCACGCGATTCTATGGTTACAATTGCCAGGCAGTGGCGCACAATTTCTATCCTACCGCCCTGTGGAGTGATCGCACCGCGGTGCCCTTGGATAATCCGAAATTTTCCGCCCATCAGAAACTTCCCGCAGGCGCTGATCCAAACGCGGCGGAGACTTATGTGAAATTCTCCGGCAAGCAATACGCCCCCGATCTCATTGCGCAAGAGGCGCTGGCATTCGTGCGCGCCAACCAAGCGAAGCCGTTCTTTCTCTTCTATCCCACCACGGTGCCCCATCTGGCGTTGCAGGTGCCGGATGATTCCCTGGCGGAATACCAAGGAAAATTCCCCGAGACCCCCTATACCGGGGACCGCGCCTACCTCCCCCACCCCACGCCCCGGGCGGCCTACGCGGCCATGATCACGCGCATGGACCGGGAAATCGGCAAGCTTTTGGCCGTGCTGGAGGAATTGAAACTAACAGAAAACACTCTCGTCGTCTTCACCAGCGATAACGGTCCCCTGTATGAGAAATTGGGCGGCACGGATACTGATTTCTTCAAGAGTGCTGGCGATTTCAAAGGTCGCAAAGGGTCTATGGATGAAGGGGGCGTGCGCGTTCCCTGCCTTGTGAAATGGCCGGGCCACGTGCCTACCGGAAGCGTTAGTCAGCGGGTCACTGGCTTTGAGGACTGGCTGCCCACCTTGCTGGAATTGATGGGAGAAACCGCCGCCACGCCCAAGGGAAGCGATGGTGTGAGCTTTGCGCCAACGTTGCTCGGCAAGCCCCAGGACGAACGTGCCTTCCTCTACCGGGAGTCGCCCGGATATACGGGGCAGCAATTTATCCGGGCAGGGAATTGGAAGTTAGTCCGCAAGCACCTGCAGCCTCCCGGCAAGGCCCCAAGACCGAATGCCAAGCCGGGCGATTTCGAGTTGTATGACTTAGCGCAGGACCCCGCTGAAGCCAGCGATGTGGCCGCAGGCAATGCTGCCGTCGTGGAGCGCTTGCGTAAACTAATGACCGCACAACACGCGGATTCAGCAGAATTCCCCATCCGGTTCCTGGATGCGGCCAAGTAAACCAGTTCTGCGTCCTCCCGTCAAAGCGTGCCCACATTCCGCCAATGAGGGACTGTTGAAGTGATGAAAATCGCGTAATCTGACGCCATGATCCAACGAATCGGTTTCTTTCTACTTGGTCTCACCTGCCTTACCGCAGCGGCCGCAGATAGCCCTCCTACGCCCTCTCCCTCCTTCCGGTTGGACGTGGAGCCGGTCTTCATGCGCGCCGGCTGCAATACAGGATCCTGCCATGGCTCCGCCCGCGGCCAGGACGGCTTTCGCTTGTCACTCTTTGGTTTCGATCCGGCGGGCGATTATCATCGCATCACGCGGGAATTTCCCGGCCGTCGCATTGATGTGGTGGAACCGGAAAAAAGCCTGATCCTGGAGAAATCCACAGGCGCCGTGACCCATACCGGAGGCGAACTTTTCAAGCGCGGCTCTGCTTATTATAATACCATTCGCGACTGGATTGCAGCTGGTGCCAAGGATGATGCCCCCGGCACGCCGACCGTGACGAGCATCAAACTCACTCCGGAAAAAATCAGCGTGCGGCGCAATCCCAAAGCCCCGCCGACACAGCCCACCAAGGTCACAGCTTTCTACTCTGACGGCACCGAGCGCGACGTCACCAAACTCGCTTTGTTCATGACGAACAACGATTCCGTTGCCACCATCAGCAAAGAAGGCGTCGCCAAGTCTGGCCATGCGGGCGGAGCCTTCGTTTTCGCGCGATTCAACAAATTTACGATCGGCTCAGAAATGATCGTTCTGCCGGAGAATCCAAATTTCACCTGGCCCGAGGAGGCCAAGCCGGTCAACTATGTGGACGATGCGGTCTTTGCCCGTTTGCAGAGACTGCAAATCTTGCCTTCCGCATTGGCCGATGATAACACTTTCCTGCGGCGGCTCAGCCTCGACCTTACGGGCTTGCCGCCGGATGCCACCTTAACGGAATCCTTCGTGACGGACTCCGATCCTAACAAGCGCACCAAACTCATTGATCAACTGCTGGCCTCTGAAGAATTCACCGATCTCTGGGCGATGAAGTGGGCGGAGATCCTGCAAGTTCGCGAAAATGGCAATAACCCCGACTACGGACGTTCCAAGAAGGCGGTCTTCAAATATTACCAGTGGCTGCGCAGCCAGATCGCGCTGAATCGGCCCTTCAACGAAATCGTGCATGATTTGGTCGTTGCCAACGGCAGCAACCTGGCCAACCCACAGGCGAATTTCTACACCACCGCCGTCGGGAATAAGCGCACCGCCCTGGAGCGGGCCGAAGATGTGGCGCAGCTCTTCCTGGGAGCAAGGATTCAATGCGCCCAATGCCATAACCA
The DNA here is from genome assembly GCA_031411295.1 of Verrucomicrobiales bacterium. Classification (GTDB taxonomy): domain Bacteria; phylum Verrucomicrobiota; class Verrucomicrobiia; order Verrucomicrobiales; family V1-33; genus JAGNEJ01. The sequence goes on from JANOAV010000024.1 coordinate 46,475, forward strand.
TCCCTTCGATCGCTGGACGATGGACGATTACTATGGTTTTACAGCGTTCTTTACCGGATTGGATAGTAAACGTGGTGCTTCCTCCGCGGAAGTGTTCGTCTTTAATCGCAATGACAAGCACAGCATCGATCATCCCGTGGATGGGCGCAGCATGCAGCCACGGTTTCTCGGCGGAGATGCGCCTGATCTGAAAAATGGGGACCCTCGCTCCTCGTTAGCGGATTGGTTAACCAGCAAAGACAACAAGCGGTTTGCCGAAAGTTTGGCCAATCGGGCTTGGAATCATTTCTTTGGACGTGGCATCGTGGAGCCCGTGGACGATGTGCGCATCTCCAACCCACCCAGCAATGCCGAACTGCTGAGCACGCTGGCGGAGCGCTTGGTGGCGCATCAATTCGACATTCGGAAACTGGTGCGGGACATTTGCCAGAGCCGCACCTATCAGCTTTCCAGCACCGTCAACGCCTCCAACGCCAGTGATGATCGCTGCTTCTCCCACAGCGTGGTGCGACGTTTGCAGGCCGAAGTCCTCCTCGATACCATTGGGAAAGTCACCGGAGCCCCGCAGATCTTCAACGGCAATCCGGCCAATACGCGTGCGGTGCAACTCTTCGGTGGCGGGGCCAACCTCGATGGCTTTCTGAAAAATTTCGGTTCCTCCAAACGGGAAACCGTCTGCGCCTGCGAAGTCCGCATGGAACCGACCCTAACCCAAACGCTTGCACTCATCAATGGCACCGTGCTGGATGCGAGCATCCAGCGTAGTCCAGTGCTGGCTGAAATGAACAAGGCGGAGACTCCGGCCGACCAATCGGTTGAGCAGATCTTTGTGCGTGCCTTCAGCCGCAAACCCACCGCCACCGAACTCTCCGCCATGCTGGCTGGCGCGGCCGAGATCAACTGGAAGGACAGCATCGCCCGGAGGAAATACCTCGACGACGTGCTCTGGAGCGTCATCAACACCACAGAGTTCACCTTCAATCACTAGCAGCTATGCAAAGATCTCTCTTCCTTGGTTTCTCTCTGCTGCTCAGCGCAGCGGCCCCGGCGGCCCCGAGCTATCAGACCGACATCCTGCCTCGCTTCAAGGATAGTTGCCTTGGTTGCCACAACCCGGATAAGATGAAGGCGGACCTGGATCTCACGACGCATGCGGGCGTCATGAAAGGCGGCTCGAGTGGCGTGTGCGTCAAGCCAGGTTCGGCTGACTCCAGCCTGCTTTATCGGGTCGTCGCTCATTTGGAAGAACCGGAAATGCCACCCAAGAAACCACAGTTGGCCACCGCCCATCTCGAAATCATCAAGCAATGGATTACGGGTGGTTGTATCGAAGCCGACGGTGGGATGGCTGCCAAATCGCGTGGTCAAGCCCTGGAAGCGCTGCTCCCAACAAAGACCGCAAGCAACGAGCCCGGTCCGATGCCGGAAAAATTGCCGGAAGCCAAACTTCCCGCGCCGCAAGCCTCCGGCCCTGCCATCGCCATGGCTGCCAGCCCTAACGCCCCCTTGCTGGCCGTGGGCGGACATGAACGCATCCTGCTATTTGATACCGCCACGCAGGTGCTCCTGGGCAGTCTGGCGTTCCCGGAACGCACGGTTCACCTCCTCCGCTTCAGCACCAACGGACAGGTGCTCCTGGCGGCCGGCGGCCATGGTGCGCACTCTGGAAAGGCCGTCCTCTTCGATGTTAAATCCGGCCGACGTCTCAGTGAAGTCGCCACCGAGTCCACCGACAGCATTCTCGCAGCGGATGTTTCTCCAGACCTCTCCCAGATTGCTTGCGGCGGCCCCGACAAGTTGGTGAAAATTTATTCCACCAAGGACGGCAAGTTAGTGCGCAAAGTGAAAAAACACACGGATTGGGTCACCTCCGTGGCGTTCTCTCCGGATGGCGATAAGTTGGCCACGGGCGATCGCAGCGGCGGGCTGCATTTATGGGCCACGGACACGGGCACCATTCTCTACACTCTGGCCGAGCACCAAGGTCGCATTGCGAGTCTGAGTTGGCGGGCCGATTCCGCCATCCTGGCCAGTGCCGGGGAGGACGGCAAGATGATTCTGTGGGATACCGCTGAAGGCTGGGCGGCCAAGTCCACCACCCCGCACAACACCCTCAAGGAGAAGCCCAAAGGCACGGCGTTCAAAGTGCCTGGAGTTACCAGCGTGGACTTTACTCCAGATGGTCGGCTGCTCACGACGGGACGAGACAATGCGGTGCGTCTGTTCCTCACCAATGGCAATCAGCAGTTAGCCCTAGCCGATCTCAAGGACCTCCCGACCCGTGCCGTCGTGGGCCAGCAGGGCAAGTGGTTCGCCACGGGTGATTTCGCAGGTGGAGTGAAGCTCTATTTTCTCCCGGCAGCGAATGAGAAAACCACCTCCGAAATCATCGCGTTCTCAACGAAGGGATGATGGCAGCGGGTGGTTTAAGCCGTTGGGTCATCCTTAGACCTGCGAAAACCGCACTACCAAACGCCACCTTCGCAGTTCATAGGGACGGAGCAGGCACAGCGTGTCGTCCGGGTTGGGCGCGACATCGGAGAGTCGGTCCACCGGAGCATTGGTTGGTTCAATCGCCCAATGGTGCAGACCTTTCCAAGCGCCTCGCGTGATCCAAACCCCGGCATAAGGAAACCACGCTGAGGGCCATTCAAGGTTCAGGCGGGCTCCGCTGGCGGACTTGATCTCGGCCGCACCGGAGGCCAGCGGGCCAACGAAAACTTTGGCTGCTTGATCCGTGCCTGCGGCAAATTCCGCCCGCGCCAAATTGCGGCCAGGTTCTGGTTTCGGCCATGCCATGACGGTGCCGTCAGGCGCTTGGCAGCAGTTTATGCTGGGGCCGAAACTCATTTCATCACCCGGTTGCCAGGTGAAGAGCGGATGCCAAGCCCATTGGAATGGCGTCGGTTTGGCGGCCAGGTTTGTCAGCTGATAGTCGAAATACACGGCATTAGCGTGGAGGGAAATGCGACGCTCGAACCCCAGCGGTAAAGCCCGCAGCGTCCATTTGCAAGCCAGCACTCCAGCCAGCACCAGTGCTGCATCCATTGCTGCTGGCTGATTCCACAATTCACCATGATCCGCCAACGCTTTGCGTTTCACAGTGCAGGGAAGCACGGTTGGCAGGCATTCGTCAATCCCTGCGCCCGGGCCAGTCACGTAATCGGCAGGATCGGTCGGATGCCACAGCCGACGTTTGGCCGCCGGTTGCCAGCCATCCAACCACTCGCGACCCGACACCCGATCCTGCAGCGATACCACCCGACCGCCCAGTTCGGGAGCCACCGCAAGCCGCACGCTTTCATTGGCCAACGTGTGAATCTGGAAGCCCTGGATGTCCTTGGTGGAGCAGAATGACATACAATTATTCCCCCCCTGTCCGGACTGTCAGACGCTTGGGTTTAGCTTCCAGCGTCGTCCCGTCGGAGAACGTCACCTTCAGCGGAATGGATCCATAGTTGTAAGCCGCGTAGGACTTCTTGCCCTGCTTGGAGAAAACGTTGCAGAAGGGATGATCTGCCGTCACCGATGCCTCATTGATGCCCAGGGTATTCAGCGTTTCGATCCAATGCGCCATGAAAGCATGGGTGTTCCCTCCTTCCAACTTGCAGTCAGGATGGGCGTCAAAATAGGTGGCTGCCGCCGCAGGATCGCTGAGCCCGTAGAACATGATCACCAGATCTCCCCAGCCTGTGTTGTAGTCCTTCCCTTCCTTCCGTTGCTCGACGATCCGATCGTGATTCTTTTTCACATAATCCGGATGCCCGCCCATGTAGATCGAAGCGGGAGTAAATGGCAGCCAATTGATTCCGTGGATGCAATCGATGTCGGCCGAGAACCAGGTCGCGAACGCGCCCTTGCCGCCCCAGACCATGCCCAGAGCCACGTTGGGAAAACTCTTGGGAAAGTTGGTTCCCGAGACATCGAACCAATATTCTTCAACTGCGGTGCGTTCGGTGTTAAACAGGAAAATCCCGGTGTCGCGCACCAACTTGTTGCCCGTGGCCTCACCCCATAACATCATCCCATACCAAGCATTCATTGATTCCGAGGAAGACTCCTGATTATTGCCATCGGCAAAATTGGCGTCACCAGACGCCCACGAATGCCCGGCATATTTGTCGAAACAACGAATGTAGGGAAACATGGTTTCCGCACGATCAGGGGAAGCAATATCACGGATCAACAGCATCACCATCGGTCCCCATTGCTTGGCCCAGGCGGCATCCAAGCGTGCCAGTTCCGCCGCCGCCCGAATAAAATATCCGTAGTGGAAATGGTGATCGTTGATCGGTTTGTCACTGCCGTAGGAAGGCTTGGAGCCTACTAAGGTGCCCCAATTCGCATTGTAATAAAAGAGTGGCGCATCCTCGCCTGCGGAAGCGGTGAACCAATTTTCAAGCCGGCGTTTCATTTCGGTCACGAATACCTTTTGCAAGTCGGCCTCCCCCAGCATCTCCGCGATTCCGCTCAGCGTGGCCAATCGACCCAAGTATTTGCCTTCCCAATAAGTATCCGCAAACGCCCCGGGCTTGGTGGCCGCTTCCGCTTTCAAATATCCCAGCAGACGCTCCCGATTTTTGATGCCCTCAGCCGGAAGCATCGGCAGCACGCCTTGAATGGGCACTTCAGTCACAAACGAGGATCCCACCCCCACCTTCATTTCACCACGCACAGACTGGTAGTTCATGGCGGAAAGTTTCGTCGTCGTGTATTTCCATTGGTGCGGATAAAGCGCAAAGATCGTGCCTTGCTCCGAACCTTCCCACGCCTTGACTTTGAATTCATACGCCCCCTTCACCTTGCCAGCCAAGGCGGCGTAATTCAATTGGGTATCAGTCACGTGATTGTAAGCGTAACGCTGGAAGAGCGCCAAGGTTTCCGGCTTATCATCCGGCAGCAAGGCGACGGAGAAATAGGATTTACCACCTGATTGATTGGTAAACGTGGTCCCATCAAGGCCGCTCCAAGTCGTGCCAGTGGCACCGAACAAACCGTAGTGATGACCATTGCTAGTGATGCCCAAAACAGCCGCCTTGGTGCCAGACCAAATTTTCGGGGCGTTGCCAAAACGCACCACGGGATCGCCCCCACCATAGAGGCAATACACAAAGGGACTGCCGTGGCCGAAGCTGGTCTTGAGTGAACTCTGCCCAGAGATAAACGCCGCCGTCACGAACCAATCAGAGTAACCGCCACATTCAGCATTCGGAAATTTCGTTGTCGCTGAGTGACCGATTACTAAATCCCCCACCTTCGTGATGCCCCCGCCCATAATGGCCGCCTGATTCGCCACGATGGCCGTGCCGGGATAGCCGATCGCCAGTCCCTCTGGGGTGCAGACCATTCCCAGGGGGTGGGCAAACATGTTTTGCGAAAACTCCTGCCACAGCAAAGAACTCCACCATTGACCAGTGACCGTCGGGCCTTTCACCTCAGCAGTCTTGAAAATCTTCTCCGGCAACGGCTTGCAGGATTTTGGAACCTCCGTGGCATAACTTCCGGAACCAACGGGAATCATCTCCGCCACGCACGCGGACATTCCCGCAGCCAGCGCCACCGCTATGGTGATCATGCCGCTCCAGGGCCATCTGTTAGAATTAGGGGGGGACGGTGGGAAACTTGGATTCATGAAAAAGCCGGAAGGGTGACTGGATTTAAGTGGGCAATTCCTGAGCGAATTTGCATAATTTTGCAAGCTTAATTTCGCATCTCCGCAACGAATCCACAGGAGGGCTTCGCCCCTCACCGCGATCGCAGAGCGCAAAGATTACAGATTTTTCTCTGGCCAGCGTTTCATAAAATCGCTAAAACAAATGCATGACGCGTAAATTCCTCTCCCCCCTCTCAGCGTCGATCCTCCTCTGCTCCTTGTTTCTCGGCAAGGCTTTCGCAGCGGATTCGGTCGTCGTGATTAATGAAGTGCATTACCATCCCACAGATCCGACAGAAGCCGGAGAGTGGGTCGAATTGCATAATCAAAATGCAGTTAATGTTGACCTGTCAGGCTGGCGCCTCAGTGGAGGCATTGATTATGTTTTCCCCAACAATACCGTCATTTCCGGCAAGGGTTATCTCGTGGTGGCAAAGACGCCAGGCATGGTGGCAGGCTCCATCGGGCCGTTCACGGGCGCGTTGAATAATGCAGGCGATACGATTCGGATCCGCAATAACAGCGACCGCATCATGGACGAATTAAACTATGGCACAAAGGGCGATTGGCCCATCGCACCCGATGGCAGTGGCGTGACGCTATCAAAGCGTGATCAGAATACCGCCAGTTACGATGCTGCGGTCTGGACTTCCAGCAGCGCGGTTGGGGGAACCCCGGGCGCGCGGAATTTTCCACTGCCACCCACGGGTGGGAAAACGGCGGCGGTTTCCCTGCTCAGTTCTTGGAAATATGACAACAGTGGCTCTGATCTGGGCACAGCTTGGACGGCGCCTGGCTTCGATGACAGCACTTGGAGCACGGCCAATGCCGCATTCACTTTTGGCGGAGGCACCATGTATGAAGATGCTCCTGCGGGCACGCAGATTACAGGTGTCTGGAGCATGGATCGATGGACGGGGGACGCCGATTCCCAAATCTCCTCTAGCAAGACCTACACGCACAAGGTGGACTGCGGAAAACTGGGCTCTTTCACGACGATCAATTCGGTAAATTTCGACTATCAGAGCACGACAGCGATTCGCGCGGGCGGACTGACAGTGCCAACCGCATCCGAAACCTCCAAGCCATGGACTCTAACGAATTACGGCAACCCCTACACCACCAACACCACCGCTGCGATTAATTTCTTCCCGACGTCTTCTGGAAGCTACACGCTCGTCAAAGATTTCTATTATTCCGGGACGGCCACGTTAACCGAAGGCGTCACCATCTCTGGACTAACACCTGGACAAACGAACATTTTCACCCTCTACACTGTCGGCTGGGACACTCGGGAAGTCCGCAAAGTTCGGGCGCTGACCAGTAACAACGGAGTCACCACGACACTGGATATGGGAGCGCAAGGCAAGCCGAAGGGGACCCTTTTCAAATACACCTATGTCGTGCCCGCCAACGGATCACTAACAGTCAGCCTAACCGGAATTAATGCCGCCAGTTGGCATAACTACGCATTCAGCAATGAAGTCGCGGGCACCGCGCTACCCTCTGAGGTGTTCGTTACGCCGACCACTGTCACAGACGTTAGTTCTCAGACCGCCAATCAGACGGCAGTCAACACCATCAACTCAAGCGGATTGGATAGTTATGGCGATCACACGTCCACGGCGGCCAACTTAATGTGGCTGACAACGGCAGCTCCCAGCATCGGCTCGCCCGCCCAGATCACCTATGATCTGGGCGGTAATCAGACTATCCAAGCTCTGCGCGTGTGGAATTACAATGAACTGCTGAATCCCACTGCGACCGTAACCGATAATACGAATCGGGGTGCCAAAAATGTCGAAATCCTCGTCTCTCCTGATGCCAGCGGGGAAACATTTACGACCGCTGGAAATTACGTTTTCCCGCAAGCCTACGGGATCACCAATGAAATTGGAACCCGGGTGCCGTTCACCGCAGCACAGAACAACGTGCGGCGGGTGCGTTTGAAAATGACCACCACATGGGGCGCGACGGATTTTGTGGGCCTCTCGGAAATTCGTTTCCTGCGACCGTTCAGTGGCACTCCGCCGCCCGTGCCAGCGAAGGACAAAATTGCCACGCTGTATAATACAGGCGTGACGAACGCAGGCACACCATCCAGCTACAATACGACGGATCTGCACTGGATTTTGAGCGCGACCACGCAAGCTCTGCAAGCTTACACCCCCACGTTGACCCTGCCAGCCCCGGTGGCCGTGGGCAATGCGGCTATTGTCTCCAGCCCACATACTGCCTGGATGGCAGCGGATGGAATTTCCAACTTCATCGGCTTCTCGGGCACTGGCACGGATAATGTGCCGTATGGTCAATTCACCTTCACTACCACCTTCGATTTGGCGAACTTCGTTTCCGGCACCGAGAGTATCCAAGCGTATATCGCAGTGGATAATCAATTGGACTACTTCAAATTAAATGGCACCGCTCAGCCGACCATCACGGCGGCAGGATTCACCTCCTATCTGGGGCCTTATGCGGTCAATGGACCATTCAATGCTGGCCTGAATACCCTGGATGCCGTCTGGACCAACTCCGGCACGGTGCTCGGGCCCGGTGCCCTGCGCATCAATTGGGACGCGCGGGCGCAGCGCAAACCTGGCCTAATCCTGGCTGCCAATCCCATCACGACTTACTTCCGCAAAAACTTCACCCTCACGGGTGGGACGAATTCAACTTACTCCCTTGCTCTGCAACACGCCTTGGATGATGGGGCGGTGTTCTATCTAAATGGCGTCGAGATTTATCGGACGAACCTGCCAACGGGCACCATTACTTCCAGCACGCTCGCCACTTCAGATCTGGTTTATCCCAGACTCAGCGCTAAGATCCCACTGCCTGCCACGGGCTTGCTGGTCGGGGCAAATACCCTAACGGTAGAACTGCACCAAAGCGCTGCGAGCAATGCAGATGCTTACTTCGACGCCTCGCTCGATGTCTTTGAGACGCCCAGTCTCGTAGCGGTGCCTCCGGCGGTCCGCTTCAATGAAATTTCTGCTGGCACGGCCACCACCAGCGCCAATCTGCTGGAACTGGTCAACACGACGGACTCCTCTATTACGCTCACCGGATACACGTTAGTAAGTTCCGGTGGCGCGACCTACGATCTCAGCACCACGAGCATCCCGGCCAATGGTCTGCTGGCGCTCAATCCCGTCAGCCTCGGCCTCACTGCGCTGGATGGCGAGAAACTTTTCCTGAAGGGCCCTGGCGGCACCGTGCCGGATTCCTTGGTGGTGAAGAAACGCGGCCAAGCCCGCAGTGGTGAGCTTTGGCTTACCCCCTCGTCTGTTACGCCAGGAGCCGCCAATGCGTTCTCCGTGCCTGACAGCATCGTGATCAATGAGATCATGTATAAACACGCGCCCACTTATTTGTCCTCCGGCAAAACCAACAATCCTGAGCAGTGGCTGGAATTGTATAACAAGAGCGGCAGTCCTGTCAGTCTGGCCGGCTGGAGCCTCACCGGCGGTATAAATTACAATTTCCCTGCGACCGCCAGCATCCCGGCCAGCGGTTATTTGGTAGTGGCGAAAGATAAGGTCACTCTGGCTGCAAGCTATCCCTCCATTACCATCGTGGGCAATTTCTCCGGCTCAATGAATCCGGAGGAACCCATCCGTATCGAAGATCCGAACAACAACGTGGTGGATGAAGTGAAATTCTACAGTGGCGGACGCTGGGATGATCGCGCCAATGGCGGTGGTGCTAGTTTGGAATTGCGCGATCCCCGCTCCGACAACTCGCAGCCCGAGGCCTGGGCCGCCAGTGATGAGTCCGGTAAATCCACCTGGGTGAACGTCGAGTATCAAGGCTTGGGCGCACCGACCATCCTCGATGGCACCACGAGCAGGGAGCCGACCACTTATAACGAGTTCATCATGGGCTTGGTGGCGAAAGGCGAATATTTGATCGATGACGTTTCCGTGATTCAAGATCCGCTGGGCACGCCGGTGGAACTGATTCAGAACGGCGGCTTTGAAGGAAACAATACAAACTTCTGGCGACTGCTCGGCACCCACGGAGCGCACAATTTATCGGTGGTAGTGCCGGATCCAAGCAATGGCGCGCAGAAAGTGCTGAAGGTCGTGGCATCTGATTCGGCCGAGCACATGCACAACCATGTCGAAACAACGTTGAAGAATGTTTCCACGAACGCATTCGTCACCCTGAGCCCCACAACAACTTATAAAATCAAATTCCGCGCGCGCTGGCTCTCGGGATCCCCTCGCTTGAACACACGGCTGTATTTCAATCGATTGCCGAAACAAACCATTCTGCCGATCCCCAACAATGAAGGGACCCCGGGCTTACCGAACACCCGCCTCGTCGCAAATGCAGGCCCTACGTTCACGAATCTGATTCACTCTCCCGTGCTGCCTGCAGCCGGTCAGAATACTCAGGTGACAATCGGCGTGGCCGATCCAGACAGTGTGGGCGCGGTTAATTTGAAATGGCGACTGGACCCTGGCACCACTTGGAACACGGTGCCGCTCGCTACCACGGGCGGCGGTATTTACACGGGCAGCCTGCCTGGTCAAAACACCGGTGCTTTGGTGCAGTTTTACATCGAAGCCACCGATACCGCAGGCAGCCCAGCCACGTCCACCTTCCCCGCTGCCGGAGTGAAATCCGGGGCTTACATTCGCTTCAACGATGGCTACGCGCCCACCACTCCCGGCCATGAATTCCGTTTCCTCATGTCCCAAGCGGACGCGGATTGGATTCATAGTGACACCCAGGGCATGAGTAATCATTTCATGCCGGCAACGCTCATTTACCAAGGCACAGAGGTATTCTATGACATCGGAGCCCGCACCAAATCCAGCGAGCGGGGCCGACTCCAAGCAACCCGCTTGGGCTTCGCACTGTCATTCGATGACATGCACAGATTTCGCGGCGTGAACGGCAGCATCAACTTGGATCGCAGTGGCCTCGGCCTCGCAGCAGGGGCCGGCAGTCAGGGCCACGGAGAAATCATGAACTGGCAATACATCAATCGGGCCGCCAACATTCCCGGTATGTATAACGACATGGTGTATGTCATTGCTCCGCGGGCCGCCCAGCTTGGCTCGGCCATGCTGACCATGGCGGAGTTCAATGACAACTATCTCGACGGTCAATACGACAACGGGGCCTCAGGTGCGGTGCATAAGCTCGACTTCATTTACTATCCCACCACCACGAACACGGGCACCCCGGAAGGCCTGAAAATTGCCAACCCGGATGCGGTTATCGGCGTGGCCATTCCTTCGCTCAATAGTCCAACGGATAAGGAAGCGTATCGTTGGGATTTCCTACTCGGCAATGCGACCGCGGCCGATAACTACCAAGGCATCATTAACATGAACCAAGCCCTGCGCGTAGCTCAAGGGCCCGCCTTCGTCACTGCCATCTCTGCGGCCGTTGATGTGGATGAATACCTGCGGGCTTCCGCCTCCATGGTCTTTACCAATGCCACCGACCATTACTCCGCCGCCGGCAGCGGCCAAGCACACAATTTGAAACTCTACACGCGGCCATCCGATGGTCGTGTGCTCTACATGCCCTGGGATCATGATTTCCAAACACTGAACGCCGTGGGTGGCGCGACGGCAACATCCGCCATCATCAACAACGGTGACTTGGCGAAAATCATTGCCGGCAGCCCCGGCTGGGAACGCGCGTTCTGGGGTCACCTGCATGATATCATGACGCGCAGTTTCAATCGCGCTTACATGGACCCTTGGATCGATCACTATGCCACGTTCTCCACCACGGGTGGAAATTACGCCCAATACAAGACCTGGATTGATGCCCGCCGCACCCAAGTCCTGGCGCAGTGTGCGACCACCGTCCCTACGGTCGCATTCAGCATCACCACCAACGGTGGCGCCAACTTCAGCGATGTCGGCCCGCTCACCACGTTGGCCGGCAAAGCCTGGCTGGATGTGCAGAACCTGCGGATTGCTGGCACCACGGAACTTCTCCCCGTGACTTGGACCGCCAAGGACAGTTGGCAAATCCTGCTGCCAGTCCGTTTCGGCCCCAATCCCTTCACCATCGAAGGCATTGGCTATGATGGCACCACGGTGATCGCCAGCACGAGCATCACGATTACTGGCACCGGCACCATCGTCCCAGCCGATGCCACCAATACGGTCATTGCTGAATTGGATTATCATCCCGCAGCCAGTCTGGTAACGGCCGCTTATCCGAGCAAAGATGATTTCGAATGGATCGAACTGCAAAATATCAGCACCAACACCATCGAACTGAGAAACTGCCATTTCGATACCGGCATCACCTACACCTTCACCGCCAGCACGCTCGTTCCTGCAGGTGGCCGCCTCATCATTCCCCGACGCGCAGCAGCCTTTGCCATTACTCATCCGGGCGTAACTACAGCCCCTGAATACTACCTTGCGACAGATCCAACCGGCAACCAATTCAGCAACGGGGGCGAGGAAATCAGCCTCGTGGATGCTGCCGGACGCGATATCAAACGCTTCGTCTATGATGATGTGGCCCCTTGGCCCACCTCGCCCGACAGTCTGGGTAAAACGTTGGTCCTCATTTCTCCATTCTCCAATCCAGACCACACTAACCCACTCAGTTGGCGCGCCAGTCTCGCAGATGAAGGAGCACCTGGAGCCACCGATGGGGTTCCTTTCACGGGGTCAGCCGCTGCGGACACCAACAACAACGGCATCCCTGACCTTACAGACTTTGCCATCGGCAGTGGAGAAATTCCTTCTGCCGTGTTGGTGGATGGTCCCACGCCCTCGTTCACCTTTACGCTGGATCGGGACGTCACTGCGCAGACGTCCTACGTCATCGAACTCAGCACCGACCTCACCCCCAGCGGAAACGCAGGCTCCTGGCAGACCGTGGTCAATCCCACGATGGTTAGTCGCGCCCCGATGACAGGCAATGTCGAACGCCTCACGTTCACGATTCCCGTCCCACCCGCGAGTGCCAATCGGGTCTTCATCCGGGGGAAATTCACGTCACCCTAACTCAGTCATTACCACCAAGGATCCGCTAATTTTGAGCGAATGTGGAGCAGCCCGCTCGGCTGCTCAGACTCAGACATCCTGACCTACGGGAAAGATGGGTGGCCCCAGAGTTTCTGACGAGCTTCCGCCAGGCTGATCCTGATGGCGGAGGGACTCCGCCACTCCAATTGGAGTGGCGTGACTCTGTCCGCCATTTCTTACCCGCATTCCTACTCCCAGGGCCATCCATTTTCCCCATGCGCGGAAAGCTTTCCCGTGCAGGTCAGGATGTCTCAGACTCAGACATCCTGACCTGCGCCTGACGAATGATTTCCAGAGGGGAAAACCCATGAGCCACCGGGAGGGGTTAACGGTTCCAGGCGAAGCTTCAGCAACATCCGCTGGAGTTCCGCTTTTAAGCCAATGCCTTTAAGGATTCAAAAATATCTGGAATTCTGTAATTTCCCATGGCGCCCTGCCAGCTTCTGATGGATTGGGCGGATGCCCCATAACTCCCTGCCGCTTCCCGCATTCTTTTCCAAT
>JANOAV010000025.1:0-67359 GCA_031411295.1 Verrucomicrobiales bacterium
CCAGGAGGCAGCGAGATCTGAGCCCACACGGGTCCGCATCAGCGACCAACGCCGACAAAACCACCTCCCGAGAATCTCCAACCGAGCCGCCGCGCGTCCCGGCCAGCCCCGCGCGCCCGGTCAGATCAGATGTCCAAAAAATCCAAAAGCCGTTTTCGGGTTCAACAAACTAGACAACGCAGTTCGTCCCCACGAACTGCGTTGTTTACGTTTTTGGGATAGCCGGTTGGACCGACGGATTCCTATAATTACGGAAACTTGGGAATGCGCTCAGGCGTCCTCGGGCTCGTCGGCCCGAGCGGCTCCAGGCACGCGCAGCGCGGCATCAAATTCGTCGATCACCACTCGGAGGAGGAGCATAACAATACCCATTTCCCGGGCCTGGAGGCGAATCATGCCTTTGGGGGCGTGGGTGTTGAATTCGGCTAGTGTTTGCAAGCCCAGTTTGAGCAGGGCGGGTTGGCGGCATTCAGCGATGACCTCAGCATCATCCTGCTGCGCCCGATCTTCCAGCAGATCTTCCAAAGCTGCTTCCATGGTGTCCAGATTCAACTCTGGTTGGAGGGTGCCTGGAGGGGCGAAGACGAAGGCAATTTGGATCAGGAGGGGAACCAAAATGGTGAATTGTTCCTCGGAAAGGTAGTCCTCCAGAAGTTCTTCGACGTCCTCAAACAGCGAGGAACCGCACTCCATCAATTCCTCAAGCGCATCATGAGGATTGGGGAAATTCTCAGCTACTTCGTCCAACAGGAGCATGCACTCCTGCTCAGTGAAGGGCTGGTTCGGTAACGCCAGTGGGAGCGGGAGTTCTGGGGTATCTTCTCCGGGCAGGTAAACGGCTTCGGTTTCTTCAGACATGGGAAATTATTGGGCCCAGCGGCCGTTGATGACTGTGGGCAGGGTGACGTTGTCAATGATGGCGGTGTAATCGGTTTTACCAGTGGCAGCCATCATGGGGTGGCCCGTGGCGCGTTTCCAGGCAAGATACATGCTGTCCGATCCGTCCGCCATATTGCATCCCCAGCTCTGCACGTGGGCATAAGGGGCGAAGATGCCACGATGCAATTGGTTCATGCCTTTGACATGGAGGTAGCAAGTCGAGGCCCCCGTGATTTCTCCGCTGTAGTCGAAGAGGAAGCAATATTTATTGGAGTGGCCGAAGTATTCGAAGCCGGACATTTTCAAGCGGGAGTGGCTGTTGAGGAAGGAGCAAAATTCGGGAGTGGAGCTGAACCAAATCACCTTGGCTCCCAGTTTGGCGGCTTCGGTGGAAATCTCGCCAAAATCACATTTATACTGCACGGTGGTGCTCCGGGCGTCTTCAGCGGCCCGGTTCACATAAGCTGGGCGATAGATCAACCAGGTGAGATTTAACGCCGGGCCATGCTGGGTGCGGAGTTGGCGCATGCGCATGATGGAGGCTTTGGTGAAGTTCCCCCAATACTTGTCATGACGATCTGCGGGCACTCGCAGGTCTTCAAATTTACGCAGGGCCGGACCTCCGGAGCAGACGACGTATTCGGTGTGAAGGTAGTCGAATGGTTGTTGGGCCCGAATCGGGAGGACCGTTAGGAAGAGCAGAAGAATCGCGAAAAGTCGGGTCATAGTCTGGGAGCGTAGCACGACTGGTGACGCTGGAAAGTGAGAATTTTGCCAGCTTGGCGAAAATGGCGGACTGAGCGCGGACCGGACGAGGCACTACTTAGGTGCGGCCAAAAGCACTGGCTTCTTCGGCTTGGGAGCTGGTTGCGGGGCGGGGGCTTCGGCTGGCGCAGGCGTGGGTGCCGAGTTTTTGACCACAGCTTTATCGATGGTTAGCGGTGCGGGAATATCGTTCTTGAACTGATCCAAATCCGGCTTGGGGATGGCCGGACCTTGCGGCACGCGGGCTTCCGGCAGCGCGAGGGAATTGGCACCGGTGCCTGCCACCGTGGTAGTGTCACTCTTGGGTTCGATGGCGGGGATAATTTTAAAATGGGTGGCCGCGCTGGACTCGGAAACAGAGGAGGTCCCGACGGCTCCGCTGGCGACTCCGATACCGCCGCCAGCCGAAGCACTGCCCGGGGTGGGCTTGGTGCGCAGGACGCTGAGCAGGAGGACCACCGCGGCGGCGGCTCCCAAGGTTAGGTAGGTGGCGAAGCGGGAGGGACGATTATCGAAAGCTTTGCGTTCAGCGAGGATCTTCTCCATGCTGAGCGGAGCCTTGGGCTGGTTGCTGGGGGCGGAGGTTCCAGCGGGGTAAGGTTCTGCGGTCAGGGTTAGCAGTCGCTCCCGCTGGGCCGCAGTCAGGCCGACAGAGTTGGCCTTTGCTGCTGCATCCGTCTGGAGGATGTGGCTCAAGGATCGAGCGGTCTGGCGGAGTTCGTGGCATTCGTTTTCCAGCATCTCTGCGGCAATGGGATCATGGAAGGTCATCCGCAGCAGCCGGGTCTCGGCGGCGGAAAGTTCACCCAGGGCGTGGGCGGTGATGGTCGGGGTGTTGAGCGCGTGCTTCATGGAAATATTAGGAATGAGCTGCGGCCAAATATTCCGCAGAGGAGGGTGGAAGGAATTCTGGCGACATCATTTGCCGGAGGCGATGGAGCGCGGTGTGGATCAGGAAGCCAACATTGGAGGAACTAAGCCCAGTGATGGCGCTAATTTCCTTATAACTGAGATCGGAGAGGAATTTAAGTTTAACCACTTCCTGTTGGTTGGCAGGGAGTCGATGGACGAAGCGCAGGACGCTGGCCGCTTCTTCGGCTTGGGAGAGTTGTTCGTCTGGTCCAGAATCTGGGGAAACAAATTCGGGCAGGGATTCGTCCTCCAGGCTGACTTGGCGTTTGCGACGGCGGAGGAAGTCGAGTCCCCGGTTGCGACAGACGGTGTAAAGCCATGCCTTGAGCCCGGTGGCGGTGATCCGTCCGGGGTCTTGTTCGTAAAGTTTAATGAATGTTTCCTGCACAATATCACGGGCGGCTTCAAGGTCTCCGACGAGATTCATGCTGTATCCCACCAACGGCCCCTCATACTCCTGCATCGCGCGTCGGACGAGCGCAGAGGGAGTTTCGAAAGGGGTGTTGGATGGAAGCATAGGTGGCGGATGTAAGCTGAAACGAGCTGGGGGAGAATTTCTTAGGGGAAATTAGCATATTTCTGTGAAGTTGCAGACTTTTCTGTCAGCGGGAAACACCGCACAGAGCCCCGGTCATCTTGCGATGGCCGGGGCTGGCTGCGGTTGAGGCGGACTGAGGTTCAGACTACAGGGACTGAGGTTGGTGCGCCATCGGGATCAAGGATGAAGGAATTTTCGGAAAGGAGCGGATTCTTGGTGTGCAGAGTTTGATTTGCGGGTTTGTGACTATTCTCCGGGATGAAGTGGCGGGAGGGGGTGTTTTATTCAGACGGGCGGGCAAGAACCTCTTATCCTTGAGAGATGAGTCTCAAATCCGTTCAACCAGGACACGAAAAAAGCACTTATCGCCTGCCGCGGATACAGAGACTTGGCTCATGGTGTATCCGCCGAAGTTGCTGATAGTGGTAGCTGGAGCGATGCTCCAGTTGGTTAGGTCGCTGGAGCATTGGATGGAAAGTGTCACGCCGGCAGCGCTGTTGAGTTTTGCGAAGGTGGCGCTCATTTTGCGGCCGTTCACGGTGTTGGTGAGGGTCACGTTTTGCAGGCCGCTCTTGCTGGAGGCCAGGGTGGGGTTGGTGCCCATGGCGTATTCCACCAGGTTGCAAACGCCGTCTTTGTCCGCATCACAGGTGTCGCCTGCGATGGCTTCGTTGGTGGCGTTGGCACCGAAGTATTGGACTTTCCAAGCGTTGATCGCGATCTCGCCAGCGGTCAGCGTCACGGCCTTTTGGGTGGGGGCGATGCTGTTTCCGCCGGAGAGGTTGAAGAAGGTGCCGCTGGTGGTGGTCTCGATTTTCACGGCTTTCACGATGTAGAGGCTGCTGTTAGGAACAGTCGTCTCGCTGAAGGTGGTGGTGGTCACGAGGCTGGAGTTGCAGCGGACGAAAGCTTGGCCAGCGGCATCAGCGCGATAGATATGGTAGCCGACGACACCCGTGCTGGCGGACCAGTTCAGGGTGCTGGTGCCGGACGTAATCGTGGCGGTCACGTTGGCCACCGGAGCCACTGGCAGGAGACGCAGGGTGGGATCGCCCATGAGGTTGAGGCTCACGGCTTTCATGTTGTAACCGATTTGCGCGTAGGCGTCGGTGGATTGGTTTTGAGCGGCTTGCACGCACTCACCCACGGTGCGGCCCAAGGCCATGCCGTAGAAATTGATGACTGGGCGACCGCTCCAAACGCTGGTTAGGGAAACACCGTTTGCTGCGATGATGCCGCGGAGGACGTTGTCAGCGGAGTTCCAATCACCGTAGTAGCTGCCGAAGCCTTGGTTGAAGACGGTATTCACGGTGCCGGTGGCCATGTCGGCGGTGGTGCCGATGCCTTGGATGCTGCTGTAGCTGCCATAGCCTACGGCAGTGCCGAAGAGGCTGGGGGTGCTGTTGCTCATGAAATCAGCGTCCACCATGTTAGCAGCGCCAACGCTGGCGCAGATGGCGCGGCGGCCGGAAGCGGCCAAGCCCTCACGCAGCGTGGAAAGATTATCGTCCACCAGACCGCGGCGTTCCACGTTGGCAGCACCGGTGCGGAAGGCGTGGTTTTTGTCCAGGTAGCGGCAGATCAGATCTGCGTTGGTGAGGGGGGCAAAGGAAGGAAGATTGTCGAAATCGATGCGGCCCACGTTCATTTCCAGCGTGCTGGGGAAGCTGGATTGGTCATATTTGCCATCGCCTGGGATGTTGAAATTTTCGCTGCGAGCGGCGGTCGTGGTGTTCACGGTGCTGTCGGTCCAAGTGCCGTCGAGGTCGCCATAGAAACCATCGCAAGGCCAGGCGCCTTTGTGCTCGGGATGGGAATCGGGGTTCAGGTTGCCGCTGTAGGGAACGGGCACGTGGCCGATGAGCACCAGGCTCTTCAGGCTGGTGTTGTAGCGGCTCACGATCGAAGCCTTCACGGAAGCAACACTGTCCGTAGGGTTCACGGTCAGTTGATCCACTGTCCAACCTTCACCAACGAGATCCGCGACCAGACGATTCACTTTGGTGGAGGTGGACGAGAGGATGTCCGAAGCAATGACCAGCAGCACGGAACCGCGGCTCTCGACCAAGGGAGCTTCGATTCCAGCCAGCACGTCGCCATAACTGGTGGGCTCACCAGTCACGGCAGGGGCGCCTGTGAGTTTGTATTCATAAGCAACTCCCACGGTGGCGGTAGAGTCGGTGTAGCCGGTGGAGGTGGCGGCCAGATTGGAAATGGTAAGGGTGTTGGTGCCAGCGGCTTTGCGTTGCAGGGAATAGCTCTTCACATCCGAGCGAAGCGGCCAGCTAAGAACGATGGTTGACGAGGATTTCACCGTCTGCGCGGAAAGGTCTATGGAAACGATTTTTCCATAATCTTGAGCATTGACGATGTTCGTCATAGCAAAAAGCGCGGTCGCGAAGAGGCTGGTCAGTTGGTTGGTCGTTTTCATTGGTCTGGTCGGTTGGTTGGTTTTGGTCGAGGAAGCTCAGATTCGGTTCTGATTTCTGCGAACACTATAACCACCACAATACCAGTTTCTACTAAAAATTATAATAATTATAGTTCAAATTTGCGAAAATCGCAGTTTTTAAGAGAAATTACTTGGTGATCAAGCTGGCCGAACTATTTTTCCGCATGAAGTAGTAGAATTACGCGATTTCGGTGACGCAACTTTGAGAGGGTGATTAGCGGAGACAATGATCCCCCACGAGAGCCTCGAAATCCGAGCTAATCACAATCGGTCAGAAAGTTGCGTGGCATCCGGTGCCATAGGCAGGAGCAGGATGAAGGACCAATCAACGGCACTCGGCGGAAATCGTTCCTCCTGAACTTGTGTAAACAGCGGCGTGTGCTAATCTGCTGGAGCGATGGACCAGACCAACTTCTACTTTCACTCAAACCAAGCACGCCCCTTTTTCCACGCAGGAGGGATGCCCGTGTATTTGACAACCATCTTGGTGGCAGTCCACGTTTTGGCCATTGTGCTTAGTGTCGCCCTGCCAGAGGTCCTGTTTGAAGGGATTATCTTTGAGACAAGCAGAGTAGCTTCAGGGGAAATTTGGCGGTTGGTGACTTATATTTTATTCCATCCCATCTCGCTCATGATGGTCTTGGATGTCTTGTTCCTGTTTTTTTGTGGACGGCAGTTGGAGGAAATGTTCGGCCCCAAGAATTTCGGTATTTTATATGCGCTGGTGGTGGTGGTTCCCGCTTTGGTGCTCTGGTGCGGTTATGGGGCGACGATGACCAATTACGCGTTAATGGGGACCCAGTGGCCGCACTTCATGCTGCTCCTCAGCGTCGCTTTTGTGCAACCCAACGCCTACATGTTTGTCTGCTGGCTGAAATTGAAGTGGCTGGCACTGGCTTATTTCGTGGTGGAAATACTATCCAATCTACAGCAGCGGGAATACATGATGCTGACCGCTTACGTCCTTACCTGTGCTGTTACCTATTTTTGGCTCAGGCGCTGCGGCCTTGGAGCGAGATTCGATGGGGTCTTGGAGCGGTTGGGCGATTTTAAGCCCAAGTTGTTCGAACGAAAACCCAAGCTCCGAGTCTTGGAGGGCGGGCGGCCGCGTTCGGTGAATCCCAGCACTTACTACGAGCCCAAAATCAAACCCCGCCCCGAACTGGACCGCGAGCACCCTGCCGTCATCGAAATCGATGCGCTGTTGGATAAAATTTCCCGTGAGGGCTTCGGTAGTTTGACGGAGGAGGAGAAAAAAGCCCTGGATCGGGCGAGTGCGGAATTGAAGGATAAGGACCAGCGGCGGTAGCTCAAGGAGGATCGCTTCATTTCCGCAGGAACGCCAGAACAATGGCCACGGTTAGCAGAATGGTGCCAGCGAGCCGCCAGCCCAGGGCATCGTGGCTTTGGTGGCGTTCGTCATTGCCGAACCAGCGGCCGATGAGCCAGACCAGCACCAGGGACCACAGTCCGCGGATGCCATAGACAATATTGACCCGACCCGCATCGTGGAAAAACCCCAGCGCGTAGCCCATCATCATGCCTTGCACTGACAACACCAGGCCGCCAATGATCGCAGGGCGGAGCACTCCAGGCGCGGTTTTCATACCACGCCAGCGGGTTGCCGTTAGAATGGCCAAAGAAATGAGCCCGATGAACCCTGCCACTGCTCCTAGAAACGCGAAGCGTCCGTAGCTGAGGGCCCAGTTTTGCATGATGACATCCGACACCCCAAACATCAGCGAACTAAAGATCGCAAACAGCACCGCCCGTCCGCCCGTCCGAGCTTTGGCGAAGTCCTTGAAGCCAATCAGGAAAATACCCACTGGAGTTAGCAGCGAAGCCACCCACAGCCCGGTCGTCATCGCTTCCCCTGTCCAGACCAAAGCCAGGGCTACGAAGATCACCTTCGTTCCCATCAGTGGGGTCACCAAAGAAACGTCTCCTAACCGAATAGCGGCAAACATCGTGTAGCCCGCAATGCAGATCAATCCCGCCACCAAGGCCGGATGCCAGAGATCGACCAGTGGGATCGATCCGCCCCAGATCCACAGCGGCAGGAAGAAAACGCCCCCCACAAGGTTGGAAATGTGGAAGGTCTGGGCGGCGGTAGCGCCTCGTTGATAGCCTTGCTTAAAGAAAAGGGAGGCCAGCGAATAAATGATGGCTGCGAACAGCGGAAGAAGTAGATGCACCCTGCATCAACCCGGGGTGGGGGAGGAATGCAATGAGGAATGCTACCGCCCTCCTCCACAAACAAGGAGGCCCCACCGCCGCCTGAAATTAGAAACATCAAAGTTTCTGGATGCAGAATGATTAACTCCACTTAGACTCCGTAAAATCTGTGATTACGTTAGCCATTACCAGTCAAAAAGGAGGGGTGGGAAAAACCACTACTTCCGTAAATCTCGCCTATGCCCTCGCCAAGCGGGGGTGGCATACCTTGTTGATCGATACCGATCCGCAAGGCTCTGTCGGTCTGTCTTTATCAGAACGCGCCCGGAAGTGTGCTGGTTTCTACGATGCCGTGAACTCTGGCTTGCCCGCAGAACCATTGATTCTGCAAACTCGTCTGCCGGAACTCGAATTGCTCGCGGCGGGTCAGGCCTACAGTTTCTTTGAAGTTGCCAACGACGGAGTCGATGCGGCGTCCGAAGTGCGACGAATCTTGCGGGAAGTGGCCGTGCGTCGCTTCGATCTGGTTATTTTCGATACTCCCGCCGGCCTTGGGGGCCTGACGGGAGCGGTGCTCCAGCAAGTGGATTTCGCGCTCGTGCCGCAACAGGCCGAGCCGCTGGGGCTGCGCTCGGTGCCGCAGGTTCTGGAAGCGCTGCGTTACCTGCGGAGAAACGGCTCCAAGATTGAACTGGCCGGCATCCTGCTTACCATGGTGCAAGCGGATCTGCCCCAAGCGCAGGAAGTAGTTAGAGAATTGAGGTCCCTCCTGCCCGGCAAATTGCTACTGGAGACCATGATTCCCCGGGACCCGGTGTTCCTGCAGGCTAGCAGTGCGGGAGTTCCGCTCGGCCTGCTGCACCGGAATCCCCCTGCTGCGGCCTATATCTTCGACCAGTTAGCAGCCGAACTCGAAGGGCGGATGCGCATGCAATCAACCAACAATGAAAGCGATGAATTCACTAGGCTCATGGATTGACCAACAACAAATGGTCAGGGCGGCGGAAGATCTGGCCGGCCCCGCCTCGCTGGCTGATGAGTTCGCATTGCTCCTGACGGGGCCTGCGCCATCCGCTGCCAAACCTCTCCGGATCGAAGATTTTCAGATTGGACCTCCGTTGCCGGAAATGCCGGCCCAGGAAAAGATGAAAGTGCGTCATTTGCTGGAGGGCGTGAAACGTCGCGCGCAAGACTCTGGACTGCTGGGTGGGAAATCAGCGATTGCCACCATCGCCTCCGACCACCTGCCTGCGTTACCCACGCCAGGGGCACTATCAGTCTTGCCAGTGCGGCCCCCCATGGCCCCGGTCGCTGATCAGGAATCCATCCTTTCCCGTCGAGGGTTGCCGTTTTTTGTGCCACCCGTGGGGCCTCTGGCCACGCGAATTAGAGCCCTCATGGATTGGCTGAAACGTCAGGTAACCGCGGATGCCATCTTCATTATTGATGCCCAGGGGTGTCCGGTGTCCGATACGGAACCAAGCCCGGAAATTCTTGCCAGTGCCGTCGTGCTTTCCGAAGCCGCTCGCCGCGCGGCCCGCCATGTCCCCACGGCGGGGGAAGGAGCCTTGCATATTGATTTGCCCCAGGCGCAAAAACTCTGCGTCATTTATACCGAGACCAGTTATGGTTATTTCTGTCTCGGACTAGTGCTCGCAGAAGCCCTGAATACCTCCACTGCAGACCGCCTCCGTCGAGCCTTGCAACGAACGGTGGAGGCTGATGGAGAGACTGGTCCAGTAAAAATAGAGCGGTTCTGATTGGCGTATCCCGCAGCGATCAACTATTTCTCCGCCAGCAAGGCTGCTTTGGCCGTGGCCAACCCGGCAATTTGTTCTTCCGGCAGGCTTGGCCAATTCAGCTCCATGGCTTTGAGATGATGGAGGATGGCAGCGGAGACGAGGAGGCGCATGTCCCCCTTATCATCAGCCGGGATGGCATACCAAGGACAGGATTTGGTGGCAGTGCGGTTGATCACCTCTTCGTAAGCCGCCATGTAATCACTCCAGAAAGCGCGCTCTTTGACGTCTGCGGCATTGAACTTCCAATTCTTGGCAGGGGTTTCGATGCGTTCTAGGAAGCGTTTCTTCTGCTCGGCTTTAGAGACATGGAGGAAGAATTTGATCACTTGGATGCCGTTGCGGCTGAGGTAGGCCTCGTAGTTGGCAATGTCCTCATAGCGCTGATCGAAGAGTTTTCCCAGCTTCTGGGTAGCCTCGAGCGGGAGGCGTTGGTATTTGGTCACGATCTCCGGATGCACTTTACAAATGAGCACCTCTTCATAATAAGAGCGATTGAAAATCCCCAAGCGTCCGCGTGGGGTGGCCACCTTCATGCACCGCCAGAGATAATCGTGGTCCAGTTCTTCATCACTGGGACGCTTGAAATTTTGCACCTCCACTCCGCCAGGGTTGATGCCACTCATGACGTGGCGGATCGTCCCGTCTTTGCCAGCGGCATCCATCGCTTGGAAAATCACTAGCAGACCCTGACGATCTTCCGCAAACATCTTCTGTTGCAGTTCATCGATTTCGTTCTGGTAGGCGGCCAACTTGGTCTTCAAATCTGCCTCGGAGGAATACAGACGTTGCTTGCGCTTGGTTAGAGCTTTGGCGATCTTGAACTTCTCTTTGCCAGTGCAACGGTAGGGGGATGGATCGATGGTGAGTTTCATGCATGAGCACTCTGCTTGAAAGTGGCGGGAACTCCAGCGGGATTTTGCTGAAATCCTTGCGTGGTGGGTAATTTTTCTGAACATCTGCTTTTGCATTTTCCGAAAAATCCCCCATCGTAGTCCGATTATGAAATCCCTCCTCGCAATTGTTGTCTCTGTTTGGTCCGCTTTGACGCTGACCAGTTGTATTGATCTGGCCCCGTTGCAAGGCGGGGGCGGTGGTGGCTACGGCGGTGGTGGCTACGGCGGCGGCTATGATCGCCCCGGCTATAGCCAGCCCAGCTATAACAGTGGGGGCTATCGTCCGGCCCCGCACTATGATAGCCATGATCACGATCACAGTTCCCATTCGGGTTCCTCCAGCAACTATTATGGCGGGCCAGAGGCTTGGTATAAGAGTGGCTACGCTTTGGGGAAACGGGATCGTCGCGAACACAAATCCTGCAACTACCGTCGCTACTCGAACCAATATGATGGAAAGACTCAGTCCCACTTCGCTCGTGGTTACGAGGACGGTTATCATTGATAGTTAGAGAATCCAACCCGTTTGCGGGTGGTGATTTTCGTAGGCGAACGATGCGCGGTCGGCTTTAATGCGGATCATGTCTAAACGTGCTACCACATTACTTCTCGTCCTCGGTTTCGCGGTTCTCGCTAGTCCCACTCCTGCCCAGGCGGATGCTTCTGCCCAAGCTTCCGCCTCCGCCAAGTGGGCCAAGGATATTGCCGCCTTCGAGGCGGCAGATAAATTGCATCCGCCTCCGGCCAACGCCATTCTCTTCACCGGAGCCTCGGGGATCCGCATGTGGCAATCGTTGGCTGCGGATTTTCCCGACCATAAAGTCATAAACCGCGGGTTCGGGGGGAGCATGGTGTCGGATGCCCTAGCCTTTGCTGATCGGATTGTGATCCCCTACAAGCCTGCCATGGTCATTCTCCAAGCGGGAGGCAACGATATCAACGCCGGAAAGTCCCCGGAGACGGTATTGGCTGACACCAAAGCGTTTGTGGAAAAAGTCCGGGCCGCCTTGCCAGACGTGCGGATCGTCTTCATGGGGCAGGGGCCCAGTCCAGCCAGGTGGGCTCAGGCCGAAGCCCAGCAGAAGCTCAACTCCTTGGTGAAAGCCTACGTTGCCGCAGGGCAGAACCTGGATTTCATCGATCTGTGGGATGCCTTCCTGGGGCCTGATGGGAAGCCAATCGAAAGCCTCTTTATCGCAGATAAACTGCACCACAACGCCGAAGGCTATAAGATCCGGGTGAAGCTGACGAAGCCGCATCTGCCAGGAAAATGAGCTTCCGGCCACCGGACAGAAATGTCTGGTCCACGCGGTGGTGTCGCTTGCAGCAGCGGATTCGGCCTGTAAGCTGACACTCCCCATGAAAATCACTTCCGCCGTTTTTGAAATCAGCGCCCCCACTTTGGAATCTTGTCCCGAAGCGGAGGTGCCGGAGTTTGCCCTGATCGGCCGCTCCAATGTGGGGAAGTCCTCGCTGCTGAATATGCTCACTGGCCAGTCGCACTTGGCCAAAGTTTCCTCGACTCCCGGGCACACCAAGTTGATCAATTTTTTCCGCATGAATCAGACCTGGCGGTTGGTCGATTTACCAGGCTACGGTTTTGCCAGAACAGGCGCGGCCGAGCGCACCCGCTTCAATGATGCGGTGGCGAATTATCTGTCATTTCGGTTCCGGTTGAATCGGGTCTTCATCTTGATCGATTCCCGCTTGGAACCACAGGAGATCGACCTTTCCTTCATCGAATGGTTGAACGGCGTGGGACGTCCGTTCGCGTTCATTTTCACCAAGAGTGACAAGGTGAAACCCAACCAAATGAAGCGCGCGATGGACTCCTTCAAAACCGCCGTGGAGGCCCTGAATGTGGCCTGGCCACCGGTCTTCGCTTCCTCCTCCAAGACGCGCGATGGCCAGCTGGATATCCTGAAATTCATCCAATCCCAATTAGCGATATGACGTTAGAGGATCTTGGCTGGAACGAGGAATTCGCTCGGGAGTTCGCTCCCTTCGCCAAGCTGGGCTATGTGCCCGCTCGCTTGATTCGGGATAATCGGATCACCTATGGATCGTTAGCGGTGGAGGATGGCAAATTTGTCGAACGGGAAGTTATTATGAGCGGCAAGCTCTACCACGATGCCAAGACCGACGCGGAGCTTCCCGCCGTGGGAGATTGGGTGGCGTTGGAGGTGGGGAAACCAGGCGAGGAAACAATCATCCGTGGGCGATTGCCCCGGCAGACCTGCTTTTCCCGCAAGGCCCCCGGCAATAGTGCCGAGGAGCAGGTGTTGGCTGCTAACATCAATATCGTGGTCGTGGTGACTGAAGCCGGACCGGACTTCAACCCCAGACGGATGGAGCGTTACTTCACGATCATCGCCCGCAGCGGAGCCAAGGCGGTGGTGTTAGTGAATAAGTCGGATTTGTTCTCCAATCAGGACAACAAATTAACCGTAGAGGCCATTCAGGAGCTGAATCCAGAGGCGGAAGTCTATTTGACCAGTGCGGAAACCAAGAAGGGCTTCAAGAATTTCATCGGTTGTTTCAAACCCGGAGTTACGGTGGCGTTGATCGGATCCAGCGGGGTGGGGAAGTCGGCCTTAATCAATCAACTGCTGGGCGATGAATACCAGTTCACAGGCGAGGTCAATGAAACCACTGGCAAAGGCCGCCACACCACCAGCGCCCGGGAGCTAATGGTGCTGCGCAAGGGCGGCATCGTGATCGATAATCCCGGCATCAAGGAAGTCCAAATGTGGACCGACGAGACTACCCTGCGGGAAAAGTTTGCCGATATCGCGGACTTGGCGGCCCAGTGCGAATTCTTCGACTGTAAACATGGCAAAGATCGCGGCTGTGCCGTGCGGGAAGCCCTGGAGCGCGGGGACTTGGCGATGGAACGCTATCAGGGATTCCTTAAATTGGATGACGAGATTGCCGCCTTGCAGAAGCTTTCCAAGAAGCGGCAAATGACCGTGGAACGCCGGGCCAAAAGAGACAGCAAGATCAAGGCCCGCAACAAGGACGATCGCGATGATCTGGCGCGCGATCTGCGTCCCCGTGCTTGAGGCGGCCGATGATTGAACGTCGAAGTCCGTTTCTATTTAACCCGAAAACAGCCTTTGAAATGTGGCGGGGGCATTTTGCCCCCCAGCCTTGGATCATGCTGGAGAGGGTTGGATGCGGGCCCCTGGGCTAGGGGGCAGAATGCCCCCGCCACATTTCGTTGCGACTACGCAGATTGAAATGGCGTGACCTAAAGTGTTTTCAGAAGCGCCTTCATAAAGCCCCGCGAGGAATCTGGTGAGAAATGCGTGCTCGCGCTGCGTTCATTTAATCACCACGGGCGTGCCCGGTTCAACCATGTCGAAAAGCTCAATGATGTGCCAGTTCGCCATGCGGATGCAGCCGTGGCTGGCGGGGGTGCCTAACAGGTGCTCTTGATTGGTGCCGTGGATGTAAATGTAGCGTTCGTGCGTGTTGGCATTGTGCTTCTCCTTGCCGTCCAGCCAGAGAATTCGTGTGGTGATGAGATCGCAGTCGGTTTCAAACGCAGGACTCCACAGTCCGATGGCTTGGCGGGAACTGAAGATGGTGCCCCAGAGCGCTCCCGCTCCAATCTTATCAGAAATTACAAATTTACCCACGGGAGTTTTGTTGCTGCCAGGCTCACTTCCCAACCCCGATTTCGAGGTGGAGATGGGAAAAGTGGCCAGCACTTTTCCCTTGTTCGTCAGCACAGACATTTCTTGGGAAGCGACGGAGATTACGATTTTAGGCATGGGCCCATGGTGCGTTCAAACCGCAGTTTGCCAAGCGCAATCATCTCTGATTCCAATTCGCGTTGAAAGGTGCCGTCCCGCAGGAGGCGCATCCTCCTGATCCCAAACCGGGTTGCGTGCTCGGCCCGCAGGAGTCATGGCTACTGACGAAATGGACACAACCTCGTTGGGCTTGCGGCATGCTCGGCTGCTAGGTCATTCTAATTTTTCTGAGTATGACTCGTGAGCCCCATTGAAGAAGAGGATCAGCGGTCCGGTTAGCAATATCAGGAAAGTCGTGGTGGTATTTCCCTTCAGCGCATGAGCTGCGCCCATCATTATAGCTGAACCTGCGAGACAAAAAAGCAAGGCATGCCAACGCTTGCGAATCAGCTGTTGCCACGCGGTTTCGCGCCCGGGGTAGTCGAATTCGATCTTGGAGAGACTGGAGTTCCAGCCTTTTTCCCGGGCAATTTCTTCCCATGACTGGCCAACAGGTCGACGCTCAAATTCTTCACGATGAATTGGCTGGTAGCGGTCGGTTTCATCTGCTTCGATCGCTTTCAAGCCGAACGATCTTCGAAGCTCCGACCCATAATTAATTTGCACAGACCAACCAATGAAAGCGATCATCATGATCAGGGAGAAATTGATAAATGGCGGCCGCGTTGGCTGCGGATTTGATTTCATCTAAGGAGGGTAACTGAATTCGGCCACAAGTCCACAATTAGCTAGCAGGCAACAAGCGGCCCGAAAGCTCGAAGGGCCCTAGAATATTAGTGATTGACGCAAGATCCAAATTTAGCCGGCAACACGGCAGTCATAGGGATAGGACCAATTCTACGATGACAGGATCAACTGGGCGCACCGAGTTTCCCCAGCCAGTCGGACCAGATTTTGGAAGCATCGACTGGGGGCGCGGTGGCCGGCTTGCGGAACCATCCGGTTTTCGCGGGGGGCTCGTTGAGTTGGAAGAGGTTCGGCCAGGGGAGAGGGATTTTGGGGTCGGAGAGGCTGCCGAAGGAGAAATCGCGCGCCATGAGTTCCACGCTGGTGCGGGACAGGGCGGGCTTCCATTCGATGGTGGCGCTGGCGCTGAGGCCGGTGATTTTGTGCAGGAGCCATGTGGCGAGGAGCGTGTCTGCCCGTAGCGCATGGAGGTGTTGCACGCCCCAGCGCGTCATTTGCCCGGCCAGATAGATGGCTCGGCGGGCTTCTCGGAAATAGACTTCACCATCAATGGGGCCGCATTTCTCATAGAGGGATTCGACCTTTGCCACGAGTTCGGGAGCATTGCGCCAGGCGCTTTCCAGGACCATGGCATCGGGTAGAAAATCGACCTCACTGCCGTCCACGGTTTGCTTTGGTCCAGCCGTGGTGGCCAGCAGACGGACGTTGGTTTGGGTGGTTAGGAAGGCGATTTCATTGGCCCCATCCGCACTCGGAGGCCAGGTGGAGAGCAGGCAGCAAACAGATGTCAGTTTGCCGGGCGGGCTGGAGGGAATGATCTTCAGGAAACGTTCCGCGAGTTGCTCGGCGGTGTGTTGCAGGGTGAAGGTGCGATTGAATTTCTCCCGTCCAGCCAAGCCGAGGCGACGTCGCAGCGGGGCGTTCTCGGCCAGGGTTTTGAGGTTGTCGGTGAGTTCGGAAATGTTCTCCGGCTCGGCCAAGAACCCCGTGATGCCGTGGGTGACCATTTCCGGGACGCCAACTAACTTCGTGGAAACGACGGGGCGGCCCGCGGCCATGGCTTCGGTGATCACGGTTGGCAAAATGTCGCTGGCACCCTTGTGATCAACGATGCAGGCCAGCGCGAAGACATCGCAAGCTTCCAGGAGGTGCTGGATCTGCGCCTGACTTTGGATGCCGAGGAGGTGAATGTAGCTCTGGGCTTGATGGGTCTGAATGAGGTCTTCCAAGGTGCTGCGCAGCGGACCTTCGCCCACGATTTGCAGCGTGACGGGCACGCCTTGCTGGTGCAGTTGGGCGACGGCGGGGATTAAATATTGGAAGCCTTTGAAGTCGATGAGTCGGCCCACGCTTAAGACTTTAAGCGGGCCTGGGGCGGGTTCGGTAACTTGGAAACTTGCGGGGTCCAGGCCGTTGTAGATGCGAACGATTTTCTCAGCCGACGCTGGACACATGGTTTGCAGGAGTTGCTGGCTGAAATCGCTCACCGCCACCACGAACTCCGCCTGACGCGCCATTTCCTGCAGGAGATCCTGGCTGCCCAAGTCCACCATGAAATCTTGCGCATGGGCTGTGAAGCTGTAGGTGAGGCCGGCCAACTTGAGGAACAGAGCGGTGTGGGTGGCTCGGTTGGCGAAGTGAATGTGGACGTGCTTTACGCCACGTTTGCGAAACTCCTGAGCGAAATACCACGCGTTTCTGGCGCGGGTGAGGGATTTGAATTGCTTGCCGTAGATGGCATCGTGCTCCTGGGCCAGATGGCGCATACTGCGCCAGAGCGGATCATCATCGCACGCCCCGGAGGTCGGTAAATCAAGGACTGGGCGGGGTGGGGGATAGATGATTTCCGCCTGGAGGTGTTCCAGTCGTTCGTGGCGGAAGCTGGTGGTGGGCGGATTGAGGGAGCCGATGGTAATGCGGAATCCCTGGGCCTCCAAGGCCATCATTTCCGTGTCACAAAACGTCTGCGAGACCACTGGGTAGCGGCTGTAGAGGTAGGCGACGTGGGGATGATTCTGCATGGCTCTCTCTTAGAATGCGGCCGCCACTTCGTAGGTGTAGCCCTTCAAATATTCCGTTTCTTGAATCGTGGGGATGATGGGATGGTCTCCGCGCTGGGTGTGGAAGTGAACTTGGCGCAGCGTGCGCTTGGCATCGACGGCGGCTTCGCAGATGACGCGACGGAAATCGGATAGGCTCACGTGGTGGGAGCAGCAGTAGGTGCTGAGCACGCCTCCGGCACTCAGGAGTTTCAGCGCGCGGAAGTGGATTTCTTTGTAGCCACGGAGGGCATCGCCCAGCGTTTTCTTGTTCCGGGTGAACGATGGGGGATCGAGGATAATCACGTCGTAGGTCTTGCCTTCGGATTCGGCGGCTTTGAGGAAATCGAATACATTGCCGACGATGCCGGTGATCTTATCGGCCACGCCGGAGGCTTCGGCATTGGCTTTCATGGCCTCAATAGCGTCCTCGCTGATGTCGATGGCGGTGACTTCGGTGGCTCCGGCCATGGCGCTGGCGAGGGCGAATCCGCCTTGGTTGCAGAAGCAATCCAACACGCGTTTGCCCTTGGTGAGCGGGGCTACTTTGGTGTAGGCTTCGAGCTGGTCCAGATAGAGTCCGGTCTTTTGTCCACCAAGCAGGTTGACGTTGAAAGTCACTCCGCCAGAAACGACTTGGAACGGAGCGGGGGGCTCGCCCAGAAGCATCCCCGTAACGGTGGGCAGGCCTTCGGCAATGCGCATGGAACCGTCGTTGCGCTCCACGATGGTCTTGGGTGCGAAGACTTCGACCAACGCTGCCACCAGCAGGTCTTTGCGTTGATCCATAGCCAACGTCAGCGTTTGCAAAACGAGGTTGTCACCATAACGATCGATCACGATGCCCGGGAGACCATCGGCCTCGCTCCAGACGAGACGACAAAGTTTCACATCCAAGCCCGGCACGCGCTCCCGCAGGCCCAAGGCGCGACGGAGTCGGCGGACGAAGAATTCGGTGGTGAGTTCCTCTTTGCGGCGGGAAATACGCCGGGCCACAATCTGCGAGTGCGGATTGTAAATGGCGGTGCCCAGCGGTCGATCCTTGAAGTCCTTCAGCGTGACGACATCGCCCGCCTTTGGTTCGCCAAAGGTCTTTTGCACTTCGGTGGAATAGACCCAATCATGGCCGTGAAGAATGCGCGAACGAGGTTTAATAACAAGACCAGCCATGAGAGTTTAGGAGAGACGGGGGTGAATACGGGAAAGGGTGAACTCGCTACATGGCAGGGGATGGCACGGATGGCAACCGGGAGAATCTCGCTGAAATTTACCAGCTCGGAGTGCTAAATGGGGTCAGTTGCTTGGATCCGCCACTTCCTCTGGGCACAAGCTGCGCCCCCAACGGGACCGTTGCAGGCTAGCGCGGAGGTTGGCGAGCTTTTCCTGCGGGGTTTTGCCGAGATCCGGGAACTTGGTGCCGAGCAATTGGGCGAACGCGATGGACTTGGACTCCTGCATGGTGGCCCGGAGTTTGGCGAGTTCTTTCCACGCTTGCGCGTCGGATTTGGCAACTTTGCGCTCGGCTTGGAGTTGACTGAATTTATCCGCCAGGCCGGTTCCTTCGCCCACGGGGGAAATGCCATCGTGCTGGTTGGTTAGCGCTTTGTTGGGGAACTCGCGAACTTCGGGCCAGGCGGTTTCTTCCAGTTGGGCCACGGTCGATTCGATCTCTTCCTCGGTCCATTTCCCTGCCGCCGTGGCGAGGAGAACTTGGAGCAGACCCGCAGGCAGGGCGCTGATGTTTTGCCAGGTGTTGCGAAGATATTTTGCCAAGTTTGCGCGCAGCGGGATGTTGTGAGGAAGCTCGGGGGCCAGATCGTGCAGTAAGTCCAGATGCATGCGCAGCATTTCCCGCATCAACAAGACCGGCTTGGTGTTCATGGTGTTGTTGGCATGGACCCGGTAGTTTACCAGCGGTTCCAAGAGGACGATCATCTGATCTCGCAATACCGTCTGCGCCAGGAAATAGTAGTCGTGATTGTAGCGATAAGGGCGGAAAGGGAATCGGAGCAGGAACTCGCGACGTGCGATGATGTTGCTGGTGGTGGCGGGGAAATTCCCCAGCGCCAGCCACTCGCTGTAATCCAAATCCGGCTTCTGCTGCCAACTCCAAACGGCCCGGAACCAGCGCGCCCGGGGCTCGGTCAACGGCAGTGGCTCGTCCTCGGAACCAATGATTTGCAAGCCGGTTACGAGCACGCTCTTGTCAGGATTTGCTTCCAGCAAGGGGACGCATTTCGCAAAGCGTTCGAGGTGATAGTGATCATCGGAATTCAAAATGCTGATGAGTTCACAGTCCTCGGCAGCCATGGCGATGGCTTGATTGATGGTGTTATGCGCTCCGCGATTCTCCCGGGCCAGCACTTCAACCCCTTGGCTCTCGTATTCCTTGAGCACGGCCACGGAGTTGTCCTGCGAACCATCATCGATCACAATGATCCGGTCCGGCCGACGCGTTTGCTGAAGCACGGAGTCTAA
This sequence comes from Verrucomicrobiales bacterium, assembly GCA_031411295.1. Classification (GTDB taxonomy): domain Bacteria; phylum Verrucomicrobiota; class Verrucomicrobiia; order Verrucomicrobiales; family V1-33; genus JAGNEJ01. The sequence continues at coordinate 19,379 of JANOAV010000025.1, forward strand.
CGCCAATCGAATGTAATGGGCGTGGTTATAGGAAGGGATGACAACAGCGAGACGCATGGGCAGTGGAACGGGAAGGAGATGTGTAGTGATATCATGGGCACGGTTCTCGGTCCGCGCAAGCCGATGCCTGAAGCAATTCCTTGCCCTCTGCCGTGAGTGTGGAGCAGTCGGCTCGACTGCTCAATCCAACCCGCCCAGCCCACAGACCATTACAGGCTCCAGGTCCGGAAATCGCAAATCGTCTTTCGTGACTCCTCATTCCACCACCACGCAAGTCAGTAGTAGGATTTATGAATACGGAGTGACAATCGATGATCTACCAACTGCGCTCAATCCACGCAGCCCATCAAACTACGCAACTCCTGGCCTCTTGTCTCCCAATCCCCCCAACTCAAACCACCTCCGGGGGATAAACCACATATTGCTCTTCGGTCATTTTCCCCAACTTCGTCAGCCGATTCTGGATCGCTCCCACCCCCCGTTCGTGAGCCTTGGCCAGCGCGGGGATCGACTCTTGGGCGTCAAATGCGTTGATCAACAGGGCTTCCTCCGCAGGTGTCCAAGGTTTCCCGTGATTGAGTGGACGAGGCGCGGTGAAAACCACTTCAGCCTTGGCAGTCTCCACGATCGGTCCCGTCGGTCCCGTCGCAACCACGGTTTTAGGTTGCGGTTGTGGAAACTGTTTCTGAATCGGCTTTGGGTCTTCCTTTTGCACGGGCTTCTGGATTGCTTTCTGCACCGGCTTTGCAGGAGTTGGCACGGGTGTGGCTTGTCGCAGCGTAGAGGCCGTCAGTAATTCACCAGCAATCGCAATCGCCTGCGTCCGCGTCAATTGCACGGCGGTTTTGAAAGAGGGCGGACCGATTCCTTCCATAGTGGGATGACTCCGTCGCAACTGAAGCCAGATGTGAAGCTCATCGCTATAAATATGCACTGCATCGGTTTTATTCAATGGAAACGTCAAGACTCTCATTCCTTTGGGAGCTGGCATAAAGTAAAGTTAGCTGGGGTTCAATAATTAAAAGTAACAAGGTAAGCTCAGGCGCAGTCAAACGTGCCGGAAGCAGACCTCCCAGAAGCTAAACGTGCGGTCTCCAGAAACCAAGTGAAAAGCAAGTGTGGAGCAGTCGGCTCGACTGCTCAATCCTCTTCAGTGCCTGCAGTCCAGCGGACTGCGACCACTCTCGGTCAGCCTACGCCCCTTCCTTCCCATGTTTGATGAACTCCCAAAACTCTTCGTATTTGAAAGGGCGGCTGAATTCTCCGTGGTGGCATTGGATGCATTGGCCGGGGCCGACGGGGCGCATTTTTTGGAAGATGGTCTCACCGGGTTTGGTGGTGGTGCGGGCTTGGAGGTGGTCGCTGGCAGGGCCGTGGCAGCTTTCGCAACTGACGTTGATGAGCTTTTCCTGACCCATGCTGCGGAGGTAGCCGCCGGGTTCTCCGAAGCCGGTGACGTGGCATTTGATGCAGGAGGGATCGGTGGCGGATTCTTTGCGCACGAGGGAGTCGAAGGCGTGGGCGTGGCGGGATTTCTCCCAAGTGGCATAGGCTTTGGGATGACACCCGACACAGGATTGGCTGCCGACAAAGGTGGCGTTCGGTTTCACGCCAGGAATGGCATCGGCAGCGGTGCCGGGGTGATCCACTGCGAGATCCGCCTTGCCGACCGTTTGCCGATAGGCGCGGGAGAATTTCGCCACCGCAGGGTCCTCGGGAATGCGATCGTGCATCAGGGAAATTTCGCCTTTGGCAGGAGTTAGGTTTTTGGTGACAGGGTCCCAGGTGGTATGAAGTTCGCCCAGGGCGCGGGATTGATTCGTGGTGGCGAGAATCCAGCTTTGGTTGACGCGCATGAGCGACGGGGACGGCTGCTGGACATCTCCGCCGAGGAAGATGGGGATCTCGTAAAATTCCTTCGCCAGCTTCTCCAAGCCGGATTCATCCGTAAACGCCAGACAGATGAGGACATCTGCTTGACCCTTCACCTGTGGGATCACTTGGCGCAACGTTTCCGCGGCGTCGGCAATGATGACGGAAGCATCGGGTTGCCAGTTGGTGCCCTGCACGATGCCCATCAGCCCGACCTTCAATCCGCCCAGATCCACCACCTTCCACGGCGTCACGACGGGCCTGCGCGTGGTAGCATCCAGCACGTTGGCGCTGAGGAGCGTGACAGGAGAATCTTTCGCCAAGCGACGCAACGTTTCCGCTGGCAACGACGCCTCGCGACTCCCCAGGTTGACCGCTTGATAACCCAAATGGCCTTCTGCCTGCAAGAGTTGCTCGAATTGCAGCACCTGATAGTCTTCCGTGCCCGCCAGCGCATTGCCGATCTCCAGCCGCAGTCCGGTTTTCGGCGTCTTGCTGAGCACCGTGCTCACCCGCGTCAAGCCTCCGAATTGACCGCTGAAACAGCCACAGGGTTCGATCCGGCCACTGGTATCTGCCGTGAACCAAATATCCAGCGGCAGGGGCTTGGCAGGTGGCAGCGGCTGCGGTCGGGTCAAGAAAATGGCCGCCGCTAACCCGGCTACGAGCACAACCAAAGATGCGATAACAAGACGCCGCATAGTCTTAATGAAGCAGGGAATAGAGCAGGATGTTCACATTCATCTGCTCGGATTCCAGAATCTGATTTCCCCCGCAGCAGCAACAGCCCTTGGCATGGTGCGCATCATTGAGCCCTTCTTGGGAATAAATCATCACCAGTCGGCCATTCAGTTCGACGCCTTCCACTAACGTGGTGCCACCGCTCTTGAGCGACAGCGTAGGAATCTGATAGACCATGGAAAAGACCGGATGCTTCATGGGGATCTTCACCAACTTGGCCTCTGGCAACAGCGCGGTCAGTTCATTGCGGAAACTCTTGCCCCATTCTTCATCGGAACAACCAGGGCTGGCCAGCAGGAAGCCGCCGCAGCGTAAATAACGCGCGAGATTGGTGCGGTCTTTCTCGGTAAACTTAAACGTGCCTTCTCCGGAAATGACTGTGAAGGGAGTATCGAAAAGTTGATCGCTATCCAAACGCACGGCCTGGAAATCCGGCAGAATCACCAAGTCCGTTTCCTTGGCGGCGGTGCGCAGGAACTCGGAGGCAAAGCACTTGGAAGTCTTGGTGCCGGCATAGGTGAGATTGCCACAGCGGATCGCAGTGGCGGTCTCGGCCGCGGCGGGGCTGAGTTCTCCCGCAGTGGCCGTCAGACCACTGAACAGGATGGTGAGGAAACAAACGGAAGTGCGCAAGTTCATGGTTTGGGAGTGGTGGTGAGTTTACGGAAATAGGCTTCAACGAGATCGCGATATTCTTCAGCCGCAGCATCGCGTGCGGCTTCGGTGCTGGTGCGATTGGAAGTGGTGATGGTGCCATTTTTGTTGTCGGGATCACTGGACAGCGAAGCTCCGGGCGAGAGCGTGCCATTGGCTTGGCCTTTGGAAGCGGTGGCCGACTCCGGTTTATCCCGACGGCCTAACTTGGTCTCACCACCGAGCAAACTTTTAGGCGGTTGATTCGTGGAGTTGCCGCTGGCCATCATGCCGCCTGCGCCTGCTTCGCCCATGCCCTGTCCTTTGCCCTTCCCTTTTCCCTTCCCGAATTTCCGGCACATGGCCATCTGTTCAAACGTTTGGCCTGCCAACATGGAGCGGGCGAGACTTAGTCGCTGGGCAAACTCTTCGCCCATGCCGGGTTTACAATTTTTACATTCCGACATCATTTTCGCCATGTCCTCCCGCAAGGTCTCGGCGCGATCATGGCTCTCCTGGCCCTGGGCAGCCAGCATGCTGCGGGAAGCGCGTTGGGCCTGCGTGTCCAGACCGGCGTCTTCCAGTTTGTCCGCAATGTCCCGGGCGTCCTGCGCGGCTTCGGGAAAGGCTTTCTCCGCTGCATCCGCCTTCTCCCGCAACTCTTTGGTGATCTCCTGCAAACCCTCGGCAATGGCCCGTTCCTGCGTGGCCATGTCCTGCAATGCCAGCTTGTCTTCGCGTGTTAGTTCCGGTTTCTGTTTCAACGCTGCGGTCTGCTCCGCCAGTTCCTTTTGTTGTTCATACAATTCCTCAAAAGCAGTTAGTGGTTTCTGCAAATCCTGCATTTGCTGTGCTTCCGCAATCGCTTGATCGATCTCCTCCCGGCTTTCCTTAGAGGTGGGATCAAGTCGCTCCGCCTGCTCCTTGCCGGCATCCGCCAGTTCCTGCGACCCTGCCTTGGCTGCGTTCGCTTCCTTGTTCTGGGCGACGCTTTCGCGAATCTTGTCGGCTTCCTTGGCGAGCACCTTTTGCAGGCTCTTTTCCAAATCATAGAGCGGCTTGTCCCGCACCGCTTGATCCATTTTCTCCGCCAATGATTCCAATCGATTATTCAAATCCGCCTGCTGGGCCGCCAACTTCTCCTGCGTGGCGGGATCGTTCTTCCCAGTCTTGGCTGCGGCTTCAGCGGCTTCGGACAAGTCGCGCTGTTCTTTCACCAGGCGATCCAGTTCGTCATGCAAAGAGCTGAATTTCTCCTGCAAATCAGCAATCTCCGATTCCATGCGCAGCAGGTCGTTGTATTGTTCCTCGCTGATGACTTCCAACTTCAGCGTGCGAGTCCTGGCGATTTGCGGTTCCGGCCGAATGTCCGTCACATCAGCAAAGACGCTGATGATGTCACCGACCTTCGCGCCCAGATCCACTGGTCGGATGGGCAGGGCTTCCAAGCCTTCGCGTTGCGGTGGATCCGCTTGGGCCGTGATCACTTTCGGTTCGTTCCAACTGCCGTTGATGCCCGAGTGGAGGCGAGTCTTGGCGATCCCATAGTCGTCGGAAATTTTCACGGCCACCTTGGTTTCAAAGGTATCCACAATGAATCCATCCTGCGTGGGTTCTGTGATTTCGATTTGCGGCGGCAAGTCTTGCGTAATCGTCAGCGAGGTGGCAATTTCGCGATCGGCAGACAGCCCAGTTTCATCCCTCAGATCAAAGGTGATGCGACCACTCTCGGTCGGCGTTAGCGTGACGCTGGCGGTGTTGGCTAAATCACCGGTGCCAGGCAGTAGCTTGGAATCTGCGCTGGTGACTGCGCCCTGTAGTTTGGCACCTCCGGCACCCAGTGGACGATTGGAGGTCAGGGTAAACGTCAGTTGACTGCCCGTCAGCGCGCTGATCGCAGGCACGGCTCCCTTGCCCAACGGAAGTTCGGATTGGCGCGGCTTTTGTTTGGTGTAAGCCGGTGGCTCCACGCGCAGGGTGCTCTGCTGCAACTGCGGGGTCAGCACGACGGAGATTTCCCGGGCCTGGCTCAGCGAACGACGGTCGGCGGTGGCGGCTCGCACGGACAAGTTCGTGGTCACTTCATCGATCTGCTGCACGAAGCGATCCTTGCCTTCCGGGAGCATGGGCAGGACGAGTTCCTGGTCCGGGAGCGCGGGGTTTTTCACCAGCAGGAAAACTTCATCAGGCCGATGGCCGGAGAACTCAACTTCGATCGTAAGGGGCTTGCGATAAATGATCGCCTCGCCATCGCGCGCTGGGGTGAGGATGGTGAACTGGGTGAACGAGAAGGGCGGATGATCGCCAAACGGATCGATGAAACGCTGAATTTGCCGCCAGGAAATGCCTGCAAAGCAAAGCGCCAAACCACATGTTAGGGCGACCGGCACCGCTGCGTGGAGGACGCTTCGTTTCAGCGTGGTGGATTTCACCAGCGGATGAAAACGATGGCCAGCCAACTCGGTGGAAGCATCCGCAATCGCCTGCGTGGCCAATTGCCGCGTCATGGGCAGTCGCGCTTGATCCTGGGCTTGTTCATCCAGTTGCAGAACGTTCATCAATTTCGATCCCAGAGTGGGATCGCGACTTTCCAGCAAACGCGCAATGCGCAGCAAGGGACCGCGTTGCCGCCACGCCCGCCAAGCATACACGCCCAGGATTGCCAGCGCAGTCAGCGCGAGGCCCAAGGAAATGATCAACCGAGGCACGCTCGAAAGTTGGGCGATCAAATCAAGTCCGACACACAACAAGATCACGGCACAGCCCCATTTCACCAAGCGCAGCAACCATTCAAAAGCCAGGCCACGACGCCACGTGCGATCAGCAGATTGTAATTTCCGGAGGATGGGGTCGGGAGGCATAGCAAGTGGATAGTAGTTCAGGAAATCAGAATGGGAAATCTCTTTTTAGACTAACCCCCAACGTCGGCGGAGGAACCAATCGGTGGCAAAGGCGGCACACAGCAGCCAGAAACATAGCGTGGTGTCCCAGAGGCTGATGCGGCGGACGGCGGGAGGTGCGGCACTTTCGGCGGCCGCAGCGCGCGATAACGTTTCCAGTAGGCCGGGGAGGCTGGCGGCATCGAGGACGCGACCACCGCTGGCGGTGGCTAGCTTGCGTAAATATTCGAGATCGGTGGCGACGTCGGTGGTTTCGGTTTGCGGGGCATAAACCCCGTAGCGACATCCGACTTTCAGGCCGTCCGGCAACGTTAGTTCAGCCAGATAGCGACCGGATTTGTCGGCGGTTACAACTCCTTCCCAAGGGCTGGCAGGATCGCGTTGGGTCATGACCGTCGTGGCCAGCTTCACGCCGTCCTTTGATAGTTGCAGAGCGGGAGGCTGTTTGAAGGTCAGGGCCTTGCCTTCGGGTCGGGCGGGCAGCTGCAGCGTGAAATGGACTTCTTCCCCAATCTCCAGATTCGCTTTAGGCACCACGAGTTGCGGTTGGTCGGACGGGGCTCGATTCGATCTGGCCACCAGATTGATGAGCAGTTGATTCCAGAAACGATCGTAAATATTATTATCGGCTTCTGCATTGGCATGAAGCGACCATTTCCAAACGCCTGCCAGCGCCATTTCGAAGACCTGGCCCGCGCCTTGCTGCCGCAATAGCATGGCCGGCAGTTCTTGTTTCTGGATGTCATCCTGAACCTTCGCTTCCACGGAGGCTAGCAATTTCGGCTTGCCCGTGCCCGCCGCGACCGGGAGTGGCGGCAACTTGCTGGGGCCGCCTTCCAGTAGGACTTCCAGTGGCACCACCGAACTCTTCGAGCGTGAGGGCACCAAGGAAACGGGCCCCGTAAAGCCTTCTCCGGGTTCGCTGGGAGACAGCTCGGCCCATGCGGCGGAGGTGCCGGGCACGCCGCGCGCGAAAATGAGCGTCAGGCCTTGGTCGGTGACATTTTTCACCAACGCGGCAATCATTTCTTCGCTTAGCAGACGTTCGATTTCGCGACCCAGGATAATGACCGGATAGCTGGCCAGCAGGGTGGGGGAGAGTTCGCCTAACTTTGGCAACGTGGCATCGCTCCGGCTTGTGTGCTTACGGGATTTGCCGGCACTAACAACGGTGTCCAAACTGATGCGATTGTTGCGGGACAAGGTGCGTTGGAGAAAGGAAGAATCCCAATGCGGCTCGCCTTCCAGCAACAACACAGGAATTCGCGCGTCGGTGACATTGAGATAGGCGTAGGCGGTGTTGTTCTCCAAATCCCGTTCATCGGATTGGGCAGTGCAGCGGATTTCGTATTCGAATTGTCCGGGCTTTTCTTCACTGATTTCGAAGCTCACGGGAACTTCGTCATCGCCTGTAGTGCGAACCTTCTGTTCTCGCAGCACTTCGCCCGCCCGCACCAGTTCCACGCGGACCTGCCGCGCCCCGCAGGAGCGGAAGCGCACCGCTGCATCGAGCCGGGATTTCTGTTTTACGAAGGTGGAAGGCTGCGTCGAAACCATGAACACCGCCACGTCTGGTAAATGCACTGTCTTCCCCAACGGCACCGGATAAATGGGCGTGCGATACTGTTGGGAGAGTTTGCCTAACCGCTCCGGTGGCACGCCTTCAAAATCATGCCCATCAGAGAAAAGGAACAAGCCGACGCAATTTTCCTTGGTCCCGAGAGACCGTAACACGCTGCTGATGGAAGTGTTGAAAAAAGAGGTGTCGCCATTGGCCTGCAGCGCATTTAATCCCTCAGCGGTCACGGGCCGACTCTCGGTATCGAACGCGTGCAATCGTGAATTTCCCAACGGACTCTCGCCCACGAGTTGATGCTGACGGATCAGCCTGCGGCCGGCATCCAGGCGGGAAGAAGCGGATTCATCCAACTCGCCCATGCTGCGCGAAGTATCCAGCGCCACCAACGCCAAGCGGGCCCGATGGGTGCGGGGCAAGGCTTCTTCCTGGGAAGGTTGCAGCAGGGGCAGGCACAGGAGGGTCAACGCCAACCAGCGGAGCGACAACAGCGTGAGGCGTTTCGGCCAACCTAACTTCGGTCCTCCCCGAGCCATGGCCCACCACGCCAAACTGGCCAGGAACAGCCAGAGCAGGACGATGGAGGGCAACGGGATAATGGGTTCCCAAACCACGGTGGCTAGTAAAGAGTTCATGTCGAAGGATGGCCGGCGGCTCGGAGGAAGGGACGAAACAACAACATTTCCAAAGTGAAGAGCAGGGCGGCTCCCAGCAGGAACCAATGAAAGACGGGTCGGCCCGTGGTCAGTTCATCGTAGTCCTGGGCTCCGCTGATGAACTCGCCCGGCTTCCCTGCGCCTGTTTCGGAGCGTCGTCTAATTTCGTCAGGATCGATGCCGCGCAAGTCAGCTTCCTCCTCAGGGACATTTACGGCACCTGCCCATTGCAAGGCTCCGGGCGGTCCCTGGGAGTAAAGGCCAGCCACGGGAGCCGGGAAATTTGCCGTGACGCGTTCGCCATTCACGGCCGTGCGCACTACCACCGCGCTTTGATCCGGCGCGCGCACAGGCGATTTCTCCAACTCAGTTAACCAAAGATCTGCCGACACCATGCCGCCTGTTTCTGCTGAGATATCCGGAATGTTATCTGGCTTCAGCGCTTTCACCAGATCCTTCATCCAAGCGGGAAACAAGCGTTGGCGGGCCAGATTGCTGGCCAACTCCGACGGAGCGAAATTACAAAAAAGCGCTGTGCCCAGACCGGCTTCCGCGGAGCCTAACGCCGGCATGCCATCGCTGAAACTCAGCAACACGGAACCATGCCCAGTGGGGAGCGCCCGTTGCAGCGCGTAAAACTCTAACAACCCCAGGGATTGCCGTCCGCCACCGCGAAACAGCCGCAGGAAACGTGAACTGAAATTGCCCTTGGCGACTTTCTGCGGAGCCCCGCCGAAGTTCTCGGTGGAAAGTTTACCACTGAGCTGGAAGGGCACGAACGATCCGCTGGCCAGTTTATTGAGTCGGTCCAAATGCTCACCATCGGCCGGACCATTGAGAAACCACAGCAAGCCGCCGCCCGCCAGCAGAAAGGATTCGAGTCGTTGCAGGGTTTCTGTCGGGAAGCGATTAACTCCCGTGAGCACGATGCGCGAGGCGGAACCAATTTGCTGCGGCGTGACGTCCTTGGCTTTGACGGAACGCACGTTGAACGCGCCGCCCTTGCCATCATAAGGATCCAGCGCAGCGAGCACAAACTTGGCTCCGGACTCTATTTCATCACCGTCGCTCAAGACTAAGATTTCCTCCTGCTCGCGCACTTCCAGCTTAACCCAGCGATGGTTATCGGCGGGCAATGCATCGTCGGGCGAACGCACTTCGATGCCGTGCACGCCGGGCTTGGGAGCGGTCAGTTCCAGGCTGGTATGCGCAATCGACCACGGGGCGATTTTCACTTCGCCCGGGGTTGCCAAGCGGCCATCCACCACGGCTTCCAGCGGCAGGGTGATTTCGGTGGCTGAGTAATTGGCGGCGGTAATTTCCAGTCGCACCAGCTCCTTGGCGGAGACAATATTGGTGGTCGTGGTGGCGCGCAGAATAGCGGTGTTAGGACGTTCTCGTTCCCCGGCGGCGGTATCGACAAAGAAGAGTCGGACCCCTTCCGGCATGCTTTCAAACACCACATCCGCCCAACTGGAGCGCTGGAAGTCCGATAAAATATAGACTTCCGCCCCCCGCGCTTCAGTTCCCAGCAGGGTGCCAGCCAAGGCTAACGCTTTGCCAAAATCCGCCCGTTCTTGTGATGGTGGCAGGGCCGTGAGGCCGATTTGAATTTGATCATGCGAGGAAGTGAACTCCGGCAGCAAGGCTTCCGGTTGGCGGGAAACCGTGATGGCGTTCACCTTGTCGCTCGGTTTCAAAGTGGCCAGAATTTTCCCGGCTTCGATGAGCATTCGTTTCGAAGCGGCCACTTGGGTCCCCGCCCGATGTTCCATACTCAAAGAGCGATCCGCCACCAACAGCACCTTCCGTCCACCCCCTTTGCTGGCCGCCGACTGCTCTGATCCTAACCGAGGGAGCACGGGGCGCAGAAAAGCCAGCAAGAGCAGCGCGATTGCCAACGTGCGCAGCAGCAACATCAGCAAGTGCCGCCATTTGGCCACGCTGGAGCGACCAGCCAACGAGCGGCGGATGCGTTCGATGTCAGGAAACATCACTTTCACTGGCACCCGACGATTCAATAAATGAATCACCAATGGCGCGAGCACCAGTGGGGCCAGAGTGGCGAGCAGTCCCGATTGCAGAAACGTCATAGGGGCGCGCGGGTTCGTTCACGTAAGCCCAACCAAGCCTCCAGGGCCTCGCGCCACGGGTCTTCCGTGCGCAGCACATGCCACGCCAGGCCGCGGCGGGTGCACTCTGTTTCCATGCGCTCCATCATGAGTTCGTTGTCACGTCGATAGGCGGTGCGGATTTCGTCAGGCGTGGCTTCAACGGATTGGCCGGTCTCCATGTCCACGAATTTTGCCATGGCGACATTTGGCAACAGGCGTTCGTCCGGGTCCACAATGTGCAGCAGCAGGATATCGAATCCACGGTGTTGAAACTGAGCGATGGATTGAAAGAATTTGTCCAGATCCGTCAGGAAATCGGAGATGACAATGACGCTGCCCCGGCGGCGGAACAAGGGCGCGCACAGGTCCAACGCACCTGCGGCTTCGGTGGTTCCAGCAGGGCGTTTCAAGCGATTCTCCAGCGTGGAAAGGCAATCCATCAGATGCCGTCGCGTGCTGCCCGCAGGTAAATGAGCGCCAATAATCTTATAGAAAACCGTCAGCGAAAATTTGTCCCCTTGGCGTTGCATGAGACAGGCCAAGGCTGCCGCAATGCGGGCTGCGCGCATTCCTTTGGATTCCCGGCCGCCCGCTTGGTAAGCCATGGAGCCGCTGACATCGACCACCAAATAAGCCGTCATTTCCTTCTCGTCGCGATGCTTCCGGATCATCAAACGACGGTTCTTGGCATAAATCTTCCAATCGACATGGGCCACCGGATCGCCCGGTTGATAGGCCTTGTATTCGGCAAACTCGGCATTGGATCCAAAGTCCAGCGAGCGGTGTTTGCCGCTGAAAAATCCTTTCACTACCGATTCGGCAAACAGTAGTAAATTTTTGAAGCCCTCCAATTCCGCAGGATCGAGAATATTACTGACAAACTTCGGCATCGGAGGCGGACCCACGCGTGCCTGCTTCCGCGCTGCGTCCGGCAGGGGCGGCGGGGCTTTGGCTTTGCGGAATGAATCGCCTAACGACATAGTTAATATTTCGGTTCCGGAACTTCTTTCAATAAGTTGGCGACCAAGGCGGCGGCGCGCAATCCTTCGCCTGTGGCCCGATAGTTGGGCACGATGCGATGGCTCAACACGCTGGCGGCAATGCTGCGGACATCGCGCGTCTCCGGGGCGGAGCGTCCTGACATGAGGGCCAGCGCTTTGGCCCCGAGCACCAAATATTGGCTGGCGCGCGGTCCGGCTCCCCACTCTAAATATTGGTCGGCGGTGGGCGCTGCGCCCGTTTCTCCGGGTCGGGTGGCGCAGGCCAGATCGACCGCGTAAGCCAGCACATGGTCGGCCACCGGCACCGCGCGGATGAGTTGCTCGACGGCTAGAATTTCCTCCCGACTAACCACCGGTTGCAGCGATGGCATGGTGCCGGAGGTGGTGCGTCGCACGATTTCCATTTCGGTTTCCCGTCCGGGATAACGCACCCCAATGGAGAACATGAAACGATCCAACTGAGCTTCCGGCAATGGATACGTGCCTTCATGCTCAATGGGATTCTGGGTGGCGACGACAAAAAACGGACTGGGTAATTGGCGCGTTTCGCGAGCCACCGTCACCCGTCGTTCTTGCATCGCTTCCAGCAGCGCGCTCTGCGTCTTGGGTGGCGTGCGGTTGATTTCATCCGCCAGCACCAGATTGGCGAAAATGGGGCCTAACTGGAAATCAAACTCCACGCGCCCCGAACTCTCCCGCAAGATTTCTGAGCCCAAAATGTCGCCCGGCATCAAGTCAGGCGTGAATTGAATCCGGCTAAACTGCAAGCCCAGCGCCTCGGCCACGGTCCGGACCAGCAGGGTTTTGGCCAATCCAGGAACGCCCACCAACAGACAATGTCCCTGACAAAACAGGCTGAGAATGAGCGTGTTCACCACATCCTCCTGCCCCGCGATCACTTTGCCGATCTCAGCGCGTAGTCGATTAAAGATTTCACAAGCAGCGGCTGGACTCATGGCAGAGTCCCCTGGGGAAACATGTTCGTTTTGCATAAGAAGGGAATCAGGAATCGAAGCATAGAGCTAACAGGGTGTCGAGAGCAATTCTGTAAAATCGCTGTGAGCAGTGGCGGATTTGGTAAAAGCTGCGTGGTAAAAGATCGTGTTCGCGCGCGTTCGTTCAATTTTAGATTTTTCCGCGACTGCTTTACCCTGGCTTCGGAATTGGTGTGGCGGGGGCATTCTGCCCCCAAGCCCAGCATCCAGGGGGCGCATGATCGGGTGGAGGTGGGCTGCGGGTTGCTGGCTAGGGGGCAGAATGCCCCCGCCACGAGGGCGGAACTGTCTTCGATTACCCCCAGCCAGAGAATTCCCGGAAATTCCTGAAAGATGTGACTTGGCAGGACGGAAGAACTCAGTGCATTCTCTTTACTTTCCATGACTGATCCCACTGATCCTCTTTTGCCTACCCGCAGCAGCCTGTTGTCTCGGCTGCGCCATGCGTCGGATGCGGCCAGTTGGCAGCATTTCTTCGATAACTATGGGAAGCTGATTTACCAGTTCTGTCGGCGGGCGGGGTTGGATGGACAGGAGGCGGATGAGGTGACGCAGCAGGCGATTGTGGCGGTGTCTCAGGAGTTGCCGAAGTTTCAATTCGATCGCAGCAAGGGGAGTTTCAAAGGCTGGTTGTGGCGGGTGACGCGGAACCATGTGGCGGATTTCCTGAAGCAAAAATACCGCGAGGGGGCTCGGCGGGCAGTGCTGCCGGAGGCTCGGCCGGGGGAAACGGCGGTGATGGATCGCTTTGCCGATACGGTCGATCAACCCGATGTTTTGTGGGAAGAGGAATGGAAGGCTAACCTATTGGAGCGGGCGCTGAAGCGAGTGCGCGGACAAGTGTCGGCTCGGAGTTATCAAATTTTCCATCTCAGCAGCGTGAAGGGCTGGAGTGTCGATCAAATCAAGGAAGCGCTGCGCATGGGGCGCGCGCAAATCTATCTCGCAAGGCATCGGGTGGGGCGGTTGGTTAAAAAAGAAATCGAAGAGTTGAGGAAGGAAGAATAGAGCGACTATGTCTGAAAATGCACCTAGCATCCCCGACCACCAACTGCTGCGCGTCATTGGCCGTGGCAGCTATGGTGAAGTCTGGCTGGCCCGCAGCGTGATGGGCACGCTGCGGGCGGTCAAGATCGTGCGGCGGAGTTCGTTTGATACCGAGCGACCGTTCCTGCGGGAATTCGAGGGCATTCGGAAATGTGAACCAGTGTCGCGCTCGCATGAAGGATTGATTGATGTGCTGCATGTGGGGCAGTCGGAGGCGGACGGTTTCTTTTACTACGTGATGGAATTGGCGGATGCGGTGGAGGGACGTGCGGAGGCTACGGAAACGTATCGTCCGCTGACGCTGGCAGCTCGTTTCAATAACGAGGAACCGTTGCCGGTGGAGGATTGCCTGCATCTGGCGCAGAGCCTGGCAGGGGCATTGGCGCAGTTGCATGACCATGGATTGCTGCATCGTGACGTGAAGCCGTCGAACATTTTATATGTGGATGGCATCCCGAAGTTGGGAGACATTGGACTGGTGGCGGAGGCGGGGGAATCGCGGAGCTTTGTGGGCACGGAAGGGTATGTGCCGCCGGAAGGACCGGGGTCAGTGAAGGCGGATTTGTTTGCGTTAGGGAAAGTGCTCTATCAAATGCTGACGGGGCTGGATCGGACACGCTATCCGGAGTTGCCGGACGATTGGTCGGAGCTGTTAGATTTTGATCAGCGGCTGGAGTTGAATGAAATCGTGCTGCGCGCCTGTGAGGATGATCCGGAGCGACGGTATCGCAACGCAAGGGAGTTGTTGGCGGAGGCATCGTTGGTCGCGAGTGGGAAATCATTGAAGCGATTGCGCTCGCAGGAACGCCGGCTGCGGATGGCTCGCTTGACTGGCGGCCTGGCCACGGGCCTGGCTTGTGTGGCGCTGGGTGGGATGTTCTTCAGCCGTCGGGAAACAAACGGAGAACGCTCCTTGCGCCTTCGTGCGGAGGCAGCGGAACAAGCGGCCATGGAATCGCGCTGGGAGGCGCAGCTGGCGCTGGCCCAAGCTGCGAGGCAGAATTTAACCCCGGGAGCAAGGACCGCCGCACTGCAGTCAGCGGCCGAGGCTGCGAAATTCAGAAGCACGTCGGCGTTGCGAAGTCAGGTGGCATTTCTGCTAGGTAAGTCCGACTTGATCCCGCAAGCCCTGCCGACAGTAGTGACGACTTGGGATCAGGACGTGCTGCGGTTGGATCTGGAGCAGCGTCGGGTGCTGCGATTCCCTTATGCGGGCGATCTACCGAGCGCGCGTCGGCAGGGGGTGGTGTCGTGGTGGGGATTGGATGGGCAGCAAGGGGCGGTCATGCCAGCGACCTTCACGCGCCAACATTCGTGGACGTGGGTGGTGTCGCCTAACGGAGATCGGTTGGTGGATGTGGGGGATGGCGGACGGGTGTGGGATTTGCATCAAGGCAAGCAGTTGGGGGTGCTGCCAAGTGTGGTGGTGCAGGGCTGGCCGCAGTTGACGACCACCGGAGAAATCATCATGGCGCGTCCGCCGAGCGACTTGCTGTGGTGCGATGGCGCTTCTGGCAAAGTTTTGCGCAGCCTAACAATTGCGGATTGGTCGGCCCAAGAAATTAGCGCCAGCCCGGCGGGGGATTTGGTGGTGTTGAAAAAATCGAGTGATTCCTTTGTTTGCATTGAAGCAGAAAGCGGCCGCCAACGCTGGTCGGCGGCATTTCCCGGCTACCCATGGCCACCCGTGTGGAGCCCGGATGGAAGCCGCTTGGCGCTGCGGCAGGATGGATTTACGTGGATTCTCTCCGCCGCAGATGGCACGAAACGACGGCTGGATACCGGGCGAGATCGCGAGGGCGATACCATGGGATTCTTGGGGTCACGGCATCGTCTGGCGTTGTCGAGTTGGGGTGCAGTGACTAATATTTTCGATGCCAGTTTGGAGTGTCCGCTGTTCCGTATTCCGAGCGGTGGCCACACGTTCGCCTTCTCAGAGAAACAAGGGTTGTTCGGCCTGCATGGCTGGAAGTCGGGTGCGAAGTTGTTTGCCTGGAAGCCGTCGCCCGTGCTGCACACGTTGCGCAGCGAGCCACGATCCATGGTCGGTGGGTATTTTACTTTGGATAAGCGTTGGTTCGCTACGGTGGATCGCACGGGGCTGCAATGGTGGCGGTTGGATCCATTTGATGAAGAGGGGCCGGAGTTGAAGCAGCCTCTGACGGAGGGCATGCTGCCGTTGTTTGATCGTCCGTCGTCGCGTTGTGCGGTGTTGGCGGATGGCGCTTGGAAAGAGATCACAACGTCAGCAACTGGTGCGCTAGCATTTGATGCGGCCATCGCTCCGCAGGAAGATTTTACGTCGGTAAATCAAGCCGCAGGAGCCTCGCTGGGTGGATCGTATCATGTCGGAAGGGCTAGTCAGTCGGCCGACGGACGCCTCCGGGCCATGGCGGTAGCGGGGAAAGTAACTTTATGGCGCGAGGGCAAATTGTTGCCAGAACTGTCGTCGAATTTGGTCTGCGATGTCGTGACCCTGAGCGCGGACGGGCAATTGCTGGCCACGCGTCGTCTGGGAGAAGCACCCGCCATGCTGGTCTGGCGCATGACCTCCGAGGACACTGCCATAGAACTCATCCACGAGGAACCAGGCGCTGGCGTCTGGCCCACGTTTAGTGCGGACGGGCACTGGCTGGCGATTGGAGGCGTGGCGGAGAATCTACTGCTGGATACCACGACCTGGAAAGCGGCCGGTCGCTGGCCGCGAGTTTCCTCCGGCAGCTATGGCGTTTGCGCGTTCACGCCGGATGGAAATTTCCTGATCACCCAGGAAACGACGAGCGACCTAACGTTTCGTCGTATCGGCACTTGGGAGATCGAAATGAAGCTGCAATCACCACTGGAAGAGCAGTTGAGTTTCCCGGTGATCAGTCCGGATGGCCGGTGGTTGGCTGCCATGGGCGGTCGTTCTGAGTTCTACCTGTGGGATCTGCCTGCGCTAAGGGCAGAGCTGGGGGAAAGAGCGCTGTAAGGTCAGCATCGAATGCGCTACGACAATTATCGTTGACAGCTACGACATTTATCGTAAAGATGTGCGATTATGAGCGCGAAAATACGAACTGCGATGTTGCCAAAACCCACCGAGGCCGAACTGGAACTCTTGCGAGTGCTGTGGGAACGCGGCCCCAGCACCGTCCGTGAGGTCCACGAAAACTTGGGCGCGGAAAAGGAAACAGGCTACACCACCACGCTGAAGATCCTGCAAAAAATGGCGGACAAGGGCTTGGTGACACGGGATGAAACGGATCGCACGCACATTTATGCCGCTGCCATCAAGGCGGAGCAAACGCAGCGGCAATTGGTGCGGGATTTGGTGCATCGGGCTTTTGGCGGTTCTCCCATGCAGTTGGTGGTGCAGGCCTTGTCAGAACAAAAGGCCAGCCCGGACGAACTCGCAGAAATCCGCCGACTGCTGGACACGCTGGAGTCCACCAATCATCAATCCTAACTCATCAATCATCAATTTCCCATGAAACCTTCCCATGAAATCGTAGAGGCGTTGGGTTGGTCGTTGCTGCATTTTTTGTGGCAGGGCGCTGCCGTGGCCTTGCTGCTATGGGTGTTGCTGTTGGTCACGCGGAAGTGTTCCGCCCACGTGCGCTATGCCGCTGCGGGCGTGGCGTTTTTGGCGATGCTGGGGGCGCTGGCGGCCACGCTAGCGGTGCTCTGGCCTGCTGCTCCGGTGTCTGTTCCGGATAGGGCCTATGTGTCCTATACGCCCCATGCGGCCTATGCAGTAACTGCGCCACCCGTTTTGGAAATACCCATTTCCTTAACTCCACCCGCCATGGCACCTGCTGTGTCAGCGCCTCCAGAACCGGAAGCTGCCCCGCTCCGGGAGCGCATTCGGCCAGCATTGCCATGGTGTGTGGGTTTTTGGGCCTTGGGTGTGGTGGTTTTTTCCCTGAGGTTCCTCCATGCTTGGAACGCAGTTAGGAAATGGCGGACGTCCGGCACGCCAATGCTC
Source organism: Verrucomicrobiales bacterium (assembly GCA_031411295.1). Lineage (GTDB taxonomy): Bacteria > Verrucomicrobiota > Verrucomicrobiia > Verrucomicrobiales > V1-33 > JAGNEJ01. The sequence goes on from JANOAV010000025.1 coordinate 36,881, forward strand.
GCCGATGGATGGCCAGAGCGATTCGCCAGCCTCTGCGCGCGATTGAATGTTTCCCGTCCGGTAAAATTGCTAACCTCCACCGCCGTGGCCGTGCCCGTGGTCATCGGATGGTTGAAACCCATGATCCTCCTGCCCGCTGGACTGCTTACCGGACTCAGCATTGCCCAACTGGAAGCCGTGCTGGCGCATGAACTAGCCCACGTGCGACGCCACGATTATCTGGTCAATTTGCTCCAAAACATTGTGGAAACGCTCTGTTTCTACCATCCCGCCGTCTGGTGGGTATCTCGCCAACTTCGTAAAGAACGTGAACACTGTTGCGATGACATTGCCGCCAGCCTAACCGGTGGTCCGCTCGATTACGCTCGAGCCTTGGCCACGCTGGAAGAAATGCGCGGCAGCCTGAATCTAGGCCTCTCCGCCGCCACCGGCCCGCTCCTGCAACGCATCCGCCGACTCATCGGCCTCCCCGAAGAACAATCCCGCCTCTGGCCCCTGGGAATAGTGGCAGTAATCGCCCTTGCCCTAGGCGTCCCCTGGGCCCTAGCAAAGGAGCAGGGGCGGCCCGCCCCTGCTGAAAATAATTCTAAAAAGGGGAGCGAGACGCTCCCCCTCCTTGAACGTGGCGCGGGCTTGCAACCCGCAAGCCTCACGAAGGAAGAACGGGTCACCCCAATCGCGAAACAGGCATGGCCACTCAGAGCAGAGTCGAGCGTTAAGGCTGGCGGGCTGCAAGCTCGCGCCACAACGAACCGCAGGTTTGTGCTCCCATTGGAACAATTTCCCTCAGTATTCACTTTCCCAAATCCACCAATTCAGGTTAAACTAGGTGAGACAATGGTAGCCGCCGCCACTGGTCAATGGTTGCTGCCGGACGGTGTGATGGTTTCCAGAATTTCCGAGAGATTTCCGAGTGAACCGCGCACGGCTTTTTTCGCAATTACTTGGCCTGCGACAACAGATTCCGAGTCACACACGTGGAGTCGAATTGTGGGTTACGAGGGTGAGAAAACAACCGAGCCTTGGCTTTTGGTTAAAGAATCTCAAACTGCAACATTGTGGCTTGCTGTAGCATCCGCAACCGTGCGTGCTTCCTTGAATAATGCCAAGCCGCGTCTGACGGGCCTAACTCGAATCGATTTCCAAGATCCACTTGCGATCCGCCTGACGAGTTGGCGATGTTTACCAAAGGACGGACCAACTGGGGCATGTCTCGAAGCCATTGCACAAGTGATGGAGCTAACCACTGGGGAGTTCGCTCCATCGTATAGCTTGGAGTGGGCGATGACCCACGAGATTCCTGTCCGCGACATGGCACCCAGCATCAACATTGCCTCTTTGGGTGGTGGGGTCTTTGGTTTTGAGAATAAAGAATGGACTGCCGACGAGTTGGCCACATTTATCAAATCAACAGAACAAACTAACAGACCTCTGCGCTCGATAGAATTGACGAGCGACGTTGTGCTGCCAATGAAGGAGTTTGTGCAACTTCGCAGCGCCTGCCAAAAGGTAGGATTAGCTCCAATCAAGGAGGAGGGGCGTCCCGCCCCTCTTGAAAGTAATTCTAGCAAGGGGAGCGGGACGCTCCCCCTCCTTGAACGTGGCGCGGGCTTGCAGCCCGCAAGCCCTGGAGCAGCCGAGGCACCCAAAGGCTTCCCCAGTCAAACCGGCACGCCTACTTCCACATCGGACGCTGCTCCTGCCGAGGCCAGCGCTAAGGCTGACGGGCTGGAAGCCCGTGCCACGAGGGAGCCAGCCATCAAACCAGGAGACGCCTACCTCAAAGCCTACCTGCTGCGCGAGGAAGGCCAAAAGCTCGCTGCGGCCAAAGATTTCACCGCTGCAATTGAAAAACTCAAGGTTGCTCAAGCCGGATTCACCGAAATCCAGCAGAAGTTCCCCGAATGGCAGCCAGAAATTGTGGCTTTCCGCATAAAACGGACTTCTGAAGAGTTGGCTAAAGTGGCCCTCGGTCCTGCTCAAGCTGGCCCCTCCAAAAATGCTGATCAGGCCCGTGCAAACACGGAAAAGCTGGAGGTCCGCTTGCAAGGTTGGCGCAGGGCATTGGAGGAACTGAAGAGCGAAAAATCTGCCACTGAGGCCCAGTCTGTCGATCAGCGAGACAAAGCAGCAGTGGACGCGCACGACGCCAGCCTAAGACTGATCAATCGAAAGATTGAACTTTTCGAGCAAACGATAGAGGCAAACACTGCGGAGGGGCAGGCCAAACAGAAGCTAGCCTCCGAAATTCTGGGCCGAGAATTGCTCGCCAAAGCCCGCAGAACCCCTGCGACACAGGATGCATGCTTGCCGGTGGTGTATGTGGATCGCGCAGGTAAAGTCTCCTATAGCATCACGGATGACTATAGTGCGCCTCGGCTACCTAGTGACGTAAAAGGACTTCCCAAACTTCTCCAAACTCCAAAATTCACGACAGTCTTGCGGGTGAGATCGGCCCCAAGTGCCGATGAAGATATTTTGGGTGCATTACTCGTGACGCTCACGGAAGCTGAATTCCAATTGATCAGTCTAACTACAGTGTCGCCATTGGAATTCCGCTTGGTGGGCGACGCCAGTAACACCACAGAGTTCCTGCCGGGGCCAAAAGTTAGGCCTGGTGCCCCGGCAGCCCCATGGCTGAATGTGGAAAGGGCTGCCTTGCTAAATTTCCAAGACGTAAAATCCGCCACCGCCAAGCCACGCGAAGGCGATTCCTCGCACTGGGAAATCGCGATCGAACTCACGGAAGACGGTGCGAAGAAGCTGACGAAAGTTTCCCAAGAGAATCGCGGCAAGGCACTGGCAATCGTAGCCGACGGGGTGGTCCTCATGGCCCCGACCATTAGGAGTGAAATGGGCGATCAAATAACCGTTAGTGGAAATTTCACCGAGGCCGAGGCGATGCGTGTTGCGGATGGAATTAACCATGCCAACGAGGAGGGGCGTCCCGCCCCTCTTGAAGATAGATCTAGCAAGGGGAGCGGGACGCTCCCCCTCCTTGAGCGTGGCGCGGGCTTGCAGCCCGCAAGCCCTGGCGCTGCCGAGCCACCCAAAGCCGCACCCTCCGCAAACGGAAGCCGAAGCACTGGCTCCGACGCTAAATCTGACGAATCCAGCGCGATGGCTAGCGGGCTACAAGCCCGCGCCACTCCTCCAGCGACTTTTACTTCTAACGCTCTCGAGGATGCATACGCCAAAGCAAAGGCAGACCCCAGCAAATTGCCCCGACAGCACGACATGAGCGCACTGATTCAAAGGGAATTACAAAAGCAGGCCGGCAGGCTCTATACGCCCACTATCCCCGCTAATTACAAACTGATCGAGCAAATTAGACCCGCCACCAAAGACGCCACCTACCCCGACTGGATCATCAAGCGGCAAATCGAAGCCGCCAAGCAGACGCTGAAGACGATTGAGAAGGCGGATGCGAAACCGGTGGCGTCCCCACGGTGATTGCTCACTCCACTTTGCTAATTCACAAAGTGGTGCAGGTTTTGTCTCCGACTAACCTGCTGCCGTGGACCAACTCAACCAATCGTTTGCCCCGGCGCGTGCTCTAGCAGGTTAGTTGGAAGCAAAACCTGCACCACTTTTCCCAACATTGTCCGGGAGTCCAGGAATCTCACGGAAAAGTCCCAAGATTTCTTGTGACGTGGGCGAATTCCATGCTATAGACTGTCCCTTCCACTTTTCCCGCCCATTTTCCGACCTCTTTCATGAGCGCAGCAGTCATTCCCGATCATCTTCTGAACCAAATTAGCAAGGCCAGCGTGCTAATTGAGGCCCTGCCATACCTGCAACGGTTCCGGGGCGAGACTTTTCTGATTAAATTTGGCGGCAGCGCGATGGATGATCCGGTGCTGGTCGAAGGGTTGCTGCGAGACATTGTGTTTATGGAGTTGGCGGGGATTAATCCCGTCATCGTGCACGGTGGGGGCAAGGCGATCACGGCGGCCATGGCTACGGCGGGGTTGGAAGCGCGGTTTGTGGGTGGCTTGCGGGTCACGGATCAGTCTGCGATCAACATTGTCGAAACGACGCTGAGTAATGTCATCAATCCCGGATTGGTGAAGACGATCAACGAATTCGGTGGTCGGGCCGTGGGATTCAGTGGAAAGTCTGTGTTCATTGGTCGCAAGGTAAAGCCGGTGCGGGGTGAGGACGGTCAACCGGTGGATCTTGGGTTCGTGGGGGATGTGCATGATTTCGTGATCGATGAGGTTCTGGCGACGATTGCGCAGGAGCGCGTTCCCGTGATTTCTCCCGTGGCCGCAGAAGAAGGCACGGGTCATGCGTTGAACGTGAATGCAGACTTGGCGGCGGCCTCACTGGCAGGTCGCTTGAAGGCGGCCAAGTTCCTTTATTTGTCGGATGTGCTGGGTGTCATGAAGGACCATCGCGATCCCTCGACGTTGATCCCCAGCTTGAATCCAGCAGAAGTGGAGCGCTTGGTTAACGAACGCGTCATTGTGGGCGGCATGATTCCGAAGGTGCGCTCGGCGCTGCAAGCGCTGGAAGCCGGGGTGCAGAAAGTTCACCTCATTGATGGTCGCATTCCCCATTCGCTGTTGTTGGAAATTTTCACCAAGCAAGGTATCGGCACCGAAATCGTGCCTTGAGACGTATTATAGTTTCGTAGATTCATGAAAGAGCCCATCCCCATTCTTGCACCAGGTCCGGTGCAACACGCCCAGTCGATGTTAGAGAAATATGTCGTGCCTAACTATGGCCGACTGAACCTTGTGCCAGAACGTGGCAAGGGTGCATACCTGTGGGATGCTGCCGGTCGGCAATACCTTGATTTTGGCGGGGGCGTAGCGGTTACCAGCATCGGCCATTGCCCGGAAATCATGGTGCAGGCCATCACGAAGCAGGCGCAGAAGCTCATTCACTGTTCCAACTGGTATCAGATCGCGGAGCAGGGCGAATTGGCCCACTTCATTGTGGAAACGGTCATGCAACAGCCGGGGAAATGTTTCTTCTGCAACAGCGGAGCCGAAGCCAACGAAGGCATGATCAAGTTGGCCCGGAAATTCGGCCACGCCAAGCCCCAAGCTGACGGCAGCCCACGCTATGAGATCATTACCTTTAACAATTCCTTCCACGGTCGCACTATGGCCACCATTTCAGCGACCGCGCAGCAGAAGGTGAAAGATGGATTCGCCCCGCTGCTGGAGGGTTTCGTGCACGTGGACTACAACGATATCGAGGCGATGCGCAACGCGATCACGCCCCGGACGGTGGCCATTATGCTGGAACCGCTGCAAGGCGAAGGCGGCATTAACATTGCCAGCAAGGCGTTCTTGGAAGCGGCTGCGCAACTGTGCAAAGAACACGATCTACTGCTGCTATTCGATGAAGTGCAGTGCGGGCTGGGTCGGGCCGGGCACTGGTGCGGCTGGAAACCGGTCATGGGCGAAAATAGCGCAGTAGTGCCAGATGCCGTGAGTTGGGCCAAAGGCATCGGCGGTGGTTTCCCCATCGGAGCCGTGTGGATCGGCCAGCGTGCCGTGAAGCCGGAAACGAAGCTCTGCGATTTGCTGAGTGCGGGCTCGCATGGCACGACGTATGGCGGGAATCCGCTGGGCTGCGTGGTGGCGCTGGCGGTGCTCCAGGAAATTCAACGGGCGAAACTCTGCGAGCGTTCGCGCGATCTGGGACTGGAAATTCAGTCCACCGTGCGCGGCTGGAATTCACCATTGATTGCGGATGTGCGCGGTCATGGTTTGCTGCTGGGATTTGAATTTGATGTGGCGAAAGTGGAGCAACTCAAGACCTACGAACCCGGCAGCGTGCCATCCATTTTCCTGGTTAAGAAATTCATGGCTGCCGGGCTGCTAACGATAGCCGCGGGACCGAAGGTCGTGCGGTGGCTGCCGCCGCTAAACGTGACCAACGAAGAGGTGCAGGCTGCACTGATGATCTTTAAACGCGTGCTCCATGAACTGTAATCCAATGTGGCGGGGGCTTGCAGCCCCCAAGCCTAGCAACATGCACAGCGGACTCATCGCTATAGACCGCGCTTCGGGTTTTTGTCGGAATCACACACCAAGCAGCCGCTCACAGGGCCATGGCTTGGGGGCTGCAAGCCCCCGCCACAACTCATCAATTTTAGTTCATCAATCATCAATTTAATGAAACACCTCCTTTCCCTAGAATCCATCAGCGCTGCTGAAATCAAGGAAATCCTCCATTTGGCTGTGAAGCTCAAAGCGGAGCGCGGCCATCATATGCAGCCTCTGAAGGGCCAGTGTTGGGCGATGATGTTCTCCAAAGCATCCACTCGCACTCGCGTCAGCTTTGAGGTTGGCGTGCGGGAACTGGGGGGCTGGGTGACCTATCTTTCCCCGCGCGATACGCAGCTAGGGCGGGGCGAACCGATTCGCGATACGGCTCGGGTGCTGGGTCGCATGATGTCCGGGGCGATCATTCGCACCTATGCCCAGAGCGATGTCGAGGAATTTGCAGCATACGGCAAGATCCCCACCATCAACGCCCTTACCGATGAAGAACATCCCTGCCAAGTGCTGGCGGATTTGCTCACAATGCACGAACTCTGCGGTGGTTGGGAAGGCAAGAAAGTGGTCTTTCTGGGCGATGGTGACAACAACATGAGTCGCTCCTGGATGTGGGCGGCGGAGAAATTGAACTTCCAACTCGTGATCGCTGCGCCCAGGGAATATCAACCGAATGCGGCATACCTCGCCAAGTTCAAGAGCGGCAACATTTCCTGCCAGGAGAATCCAGACGAAGCCGTGCGTGATGCGGATGTGCTCTATACGGATGTCTTCGTGAGCATGGGGCAGGAAGAAGAAAGTGCCAAGCGCATGAGCGACCTCATTGGCTATCAAATCAATGCCGCATTGGTCAAACGCGCCAAACCCAAGGCGCTGGTAATGCACTGCCTGCCTGCCTATCGCGAAAAGGAAATTTCTGATGAAACGTTGGAAGCGCATGCCGACACCATTTTCCAACAGGCGGAGAATCGCCTCCATGCCCAAAAAGCCGTGCTGGTCCTGCTGGACGCAGCGCGGAAAAAGTCCTAGGATGCCCGCAAAACGATGAAAGCCTCCGACCTCCTCCAACAACTCCAAGACGGTAAAGATCTCAAACCCCGCCAAGCATCCTGGCTGGCGGAAGCCTTACTGGGTGATGAATTGACCGACGACCAGAAGGCCGAAATCCTTCGCGCACTGAGCGCCAAGGGCGAGACCGTAACCGAAATCGTGGGTTTCGTGCGCACGTTCCTGCGGCACGCCCTGCATCCGGACTTGGACATGGACGAACTGGGGGCAGCGATTGATGTCTGTGGCACCGGGGGGGATAAACTGGATCTGTTCAACATTTCAACTACCACCATGTTCGTGTTAGCGGCGGGTGGCATCACCGTGGTGAAGCACGGCAACCGTGGTGTCACTAGCAAGAGCGGAGGCGCTGATGTGTTGGAAGCCTTGGGCATCCGCATCGACATGCCGCCAAATCAATTTACGAATTGCATCCTGGAAACTGGGGTCGGCTTCATGTTCGCCCCGAACTATCACCCGGCCTTTAAATCCATCGCCCCCGTTCGCCAGCGCTTGGCCAAGGAAGGCACGAAGACCATTTTCAATCTCATCGGTCCACTACTGAACCCTGTGCAGCCCTACTTCCAGTTGGTAGGCTTGGCGGATAATCGGTTGCCGCAGATGTATGCGGAGATCCTGCACGAGTTAGGGCGAGTCAAAGCCTGGGCCGTGCATGGCACGACCGAGGATGGTTCCGGGATGGATGAAATCAGCACCCTGGGGCCAACCAAAATAGCGCAAGTTGAGTTTGGGAAGTTTAGCGAAATGGTGCTGCAGCCCGCAGATCTGAATTTAACCCCCGCCACCCTGGATGACCTCAAGGGAGGGGATGCCAGGGAAAACGCCGCCATTCTCACAGGGATACTTTCCGGAGAAATCAAAGGTGCCAAGCGGGACATCGTCCTCGTGAATGCTGCCGCAGGGTTTCAAATCACAGGCCAAGCCACGAGCTGGGAGGATGCCTTGGAGCAGGCGAATGCTGCAATTGATGATGGCGCGGCCCTGAGTGCGCTGCACAAAATTCAGAAGTTCTGCGAGAAATTGTAACAGATGTTAGCGGTGGCACGGAGGCTGCGTCCTCTCTGAATTCTTGAGTTACGTGGCCTTGCGGGGTTATATTTCAGCAGTCCAGCGGACTGCTGCCACCCTCGATGAGGGCACGAAAAAGCCCGGAGGCCTTGCGGCTTCCGGGCTTTTCTGATTTAACGAACGGCAGGTCTTAGACTCCGCCGCGGCGGTTGGTGCCGCGTTGTTCGACGATTTGTTCGACGATGTTGTTTGGCACGGGGTCGAAGTGGCTTGGCTCCATGCTGTAGCTGGCACGTCCGGAGGACATGGTGCGGATGCTGGTGGAGTAACCAAACATTTCGCTGAGCGGAATGTCGGCTTTGACGACGGCAATGTTCTGACGGTTTTCGATGGCTCCGATCTTACCACGGCGGCGGTTGATGTCGCCCATGATGTCACCTTGGTAGGTTTCCGGGGTTTCAGCTTCCACTTTCATGATTGGCTCCAGGAGTTGGCACTTGGCTTTCTTGAAGGCGTCTTTCATGGCGAAGATGGCGGCCATTTTGAAGGCGTTTTCGTTGGAGTCAACTTCATGGTAGGATCCGTCGAGCAGTTCGACGTGGACGCCCACGACAGGATAGCCAGCGATGATGCCATTGGTCATGGCGTCTGCGATCCCGGCCATACAAGCATTGATGTATTCCTTCGGAATGGTGCCGCCGATAACTTTGTTCTCGGTGGTGAGGCCCTTGGAACGATCCGATGGGGTGATCTTGAGGATCACGTGGCCGTATTGACCACGACCACCCGTTTGCTTGGCCAGCTTGCCTTCGCCATCGGCTGCGATGGTGATGGACTCGCGGTAAGCGATCTGTGGCTTGCCGGAAGTGGCTTCCACTTTGTATTCGCGGAGCATCCGGTCCCGGATAATTTCCAAGTGGAGTTCGCCCATGCCGGAAATAATGGTTTGGCCGGTTTCTTCGTCGGTCTTGACGAAGAAGGTGGGGTCTTCTTCCATGAGGCGGGAGAGGGCGATGGCCATCTTCTCCTGATCCGCTTTGGAGTTGGGCTCCACGGACATGGAGATAACGGGCTCGGGGAAGGATGGTGGTTCCAGCAAGATTTCCCGATCTTCGTTACAGAGGGTGTCACCAGTGCGGACGTCTTTGACGCCCACGAGGGCTGCGATATCACCGGAGTAAACGGCATCGATGTCTTTATGCACGTTGGCCTGGATCTGAATCAGACGGCCAACACGCTCCCGACGGCGGGTGCGGGGGTTGTAGATTTGGTCGCCCTTGGCGATGCTGCCGCTGTAAACGCGGAAGAACACCAGTTTACCCACGAACTTGTCGGACCAGAGTTTGAAGGCCAGTGCGACGAACTTTTCGTTGTCGTTCGCAGCGGCTTCGATTTTGACATCGAAGTCATCTGGATCGCTGCCGATAGTGGGTGGAATGTCGAGTGGTCCGGGGAGGTAATCCATGACGGCGTCCATGAGGTATTGCACGCCTTTGTTCTTGAAGGCGGAACCACCGACGAGGGGCACGAACTTGTTGGTGATGGTGGCGCGGCGGATGGCGGCCTTGACATCCGTAGGGGTGATTTCCTTTTCTTCGAGGAACATTTCGGCCAGGGTGTCGTCCACGTTGGATAGCTGCTCAATGAGATCAGCGTAAGCCTTATCGGCAATGGCGGTTTGGGCTGCGTCGAGGTCTTCGACTTTGTAGGTGGAGCCCAGTTTGTCATTGTCAGAATAAATGACGCGCTTCTTGTTGATGACGTCGATTTGGCCGTGGAGGTAATCTTCGGCACCGAGGGGCCAAAGGACGGGCCAGGCGTTGGCGCCCAGCTTGGAACGGATGTCTTCGCAGACGCGACCGAAGTCAGCGCCCGTGCGGTCCATTTTGTTCACGAAAGCAATCCGGGGGACGCCATACTTGTTGGCTTGGCGCCAGACGGTTTCGGACTGTGGTTGCACTCCGGCAACACCACAGAAGACGGCAATGGCGCCGTCGAGCACGCGGAGGGAACGTTCCACTTCGGCGGTGAAGTCCACGTGCCCGGGGGTATCGATGATGTTAACGCGTTGTTTGATGCCGGGGTAGAGTTTGACCACGCCTTCTTCCACGGGCTGCATCCAGGAACAGGTTACGGCGGCGGAAGTAATGGTGATACCGCGCTCTTGCTCTTGTTCCATCCAGTCGGTGGTGGCACCGCCATCATGCACCTCACCAATCTTGTGAATCATGCCGGTGTAGAAAAGGATCCGCTCGGTGAGGGTCGTTTTACCAGCATCAATGTGGGCGCAAATCCCGATATTGCGGGTGCGCTCAAGGGGGAAGTCCCGTTTCGGGTTGTTCAGTTTATCGGACATAAGCGTGTAAGGGCTTGGGGGTGTTGGTTATTAATGAGAGGGTTAGAGAATGAGAGAGTAAGGAAATAAAAAGTAAGGCAGCTATCAGGCCTCCAGACGAGCATTTAGCGGTGAGTGGGCAGTTCTGCCGCAGCGTCCAGCGAGGTTTCTTAAAGCATCAATCCAGCCGGAAAGGAGGCGCGAATCATAGGTGTCGGGCGGGGTGGTGCAAGGGAAATTTTTGTGACCTTAAGGATTTGGAACGAGCAGGGGAGGTGATAGCGGGGCTGCCTGATATCCCCGAAATGAACATTCTCCGCTGGTTCGGCGGATTCATCCAGCACTTATATGGTAGCCGATGGACCGAGGCCTGGCTTCTCCCACGACCGCAGCCGACTTTCGGTTCTGCCGTGGTTGATGCTAGTCTAAAATAGACGCATCCAGCACCTCGAAGCGCACCACGGAATTCTTTGAGGCCAAAGATGAGCGAGCCCATTTTGCCCCCAAGTCTTTTTGAATGCGGGTGCGTTCAGTCTTGGCTAATCGACGCCATTTCACCTCCGCTACTACAAGCCCACCGCTGTTATCGGGTTGCGGACCTACCAAATCAATTTCCAAGTCCTTTTCCCAGTAACGCTGCGAGCCTGGATAGAGTGAGCGGCAATAATCTTCGAATACTGTCGAGGCATGCTCGTGGATTAACAGTCGCTTTTTCGCATCGTCGTATTGCTGCCAACGGCTTTGATGCGGGGAAAAAACGCGGAACCAAAATCGCATCGTAGGATCTAGGATGCGATAAAGCATTCGTTTGGTGGTGCGCAGGCTCTCCCCATAAGGCAACTCCCGTTCCAAGATGGAAGCATCCAGGAGTTGCTGGAAGAGTCGGGAGAGATTCGTCTGAGCCGTGCCCAATCGCATGGCGATCTCCGATGGCCGCTCCGCACCTCTTCCTACTGCCTCCAAAACAGCCAGCGCATTCAGGCCGGCCACACCTTCGTCCCGCAAAATGCGCTGAGGCTCTTGTTCCATGTATGGCGCAAAATCAAAATAAAGCGCTTCTGCCGTCTGGACCACGTTTTGATCGTTGGTTAGGAATTCCCAATATTTCGGCAATCCGCCCACGCAGGAAAATTTCTCGAAGGATTCCATCGTCTTGGTGGAAAGCTTGCAAGCGCTACAAAAGGCCGAGTAATTCATGGGGCGCACGGTGAGCAGTTTCACCGCACGCCCATACAATGGGGCACCACGATTCAGGAAGAGATCGTTCATCATCCGCGTGCTGGATCCCGCCAGAATAAGCAAACATCCGTCCGGAATGGAATGATCTAGCCAATTCTGAAGCTGACTGGGCAGGGAATGATCCACAGCGGTGAGATACGGAAACTCATCCAAACAGAGCGTCCATGGTTTCTTTTGGAGCGAAAGGATTTCGAAGAATTCCGCCCAGGACTTTGGGGTCAATTTGGTGTCTAACTGGGATTGGAGATCAGCAAAAATCTGCTGAACTTGGGCATCCCGGTGCGCCTCAATGGCTTGGCTATACCAACCCTGTCGGCCTTCCAGCCATTGCCTCAGAAGTCGAGTTTTGCCAACCCGCCGCCTTCCGAATACCACGAGCAGGCCGCCTTTTAGGGCCGCTGAATCGAGTTCGCGGAGTTCGTCCACGCGGTTTACGAATGCAAGTCTCATGGCCGTAAGTTATCGCTTTAGTTGATGTTCGTCAAACATTATGTCTTCCGAGCATAATCATAAGGATTTGGAACGGGCAGGGGAGGGGATAGCGGGGCTGCCTGAGACCGTGGCGCGACTGCGATCTGGGAGGACCAGGCTATCTGGCAGGATCCGGGAGGACGCGAGGGATTTCATTAACGCGGTAGCCGAAGCCCGTGGAGCCGAGGGAGCCAAGGTCGAGCAGACCTTGGCGGCGTTGGTAGAGTCCGGGATGGATGGTTGCTTCCGGAGCGGAGGCGACGGGGTAGAACTGCATGGCGTTGGACTCAACCCCCATGATGGTTCCGGCATGAGCGGCCAGGAGGACGTGGGGAATTTGCGCGAGCATGGGGTTGGTCAGGTCTTGCACCATGACGGTCATGCCGTGGGTCTTGGCCCACGCCAGGCTGAGGAGGGCTCCGGTGAGGGTCTTGCAGGTCTTGAGGGCGACGCTGCTCCAACCAAGCTCCCGCCCGAGGCGCACGAATTTCCAATCGTGGGCGCTTTCGTCGAGAAAGAGCGGCTTGCGGGCCGTCACGCTGCGCACGTCGATTTGGTTTTGCGGTAAATCTAGTTCGTAGGGAAAGGGTTGTTCGACGTAGAGCAGGCGTGCGTAAATGGCGGGTTCATCCTGGAGGAGGCGATCCAAGGTGCCACAGACGACGGCGGGGTCGGTGACAGTGCAGTTAAAGTCTGCACTGAGCCAAGCGACGTTTTGGGCCAGGGCGATCTTTCCCACCCGGACGAGTCGGTCATAATCCCAAGCGGGGTCGGTGCCGCGGAGCTTGATTTTGAGGCACTGGAGGCCATCACGTGCGATCCAATCAGTGAGAAGGACCGGATACCCATCGTCTGGTTCATGGCCGGTTAGGTCAGCCGCAGTTAGGGCATCGAGTCCACCGACGAGATGCCAGACGGGGAGCTGGGATTGCGGCTGGGTGAGGAAATCTGCGGGGTAGCGGCCGCTAAATTTAGCGGAGGGTGCCAGATAGTGGCTGAGGTCGCGTGAGAGGTGATCCTTTCCTAGCAAACTGAAGACCGGGGCTTGGTGGAGGTTGCCGTAGGCATCGTAGAGGGCCAGGTCGAAGGGGGAAAAGCAAAGCAGCGTGGCGAGGTGGGGAATGGGGGTGCCGCTGGCCAAGGTGAAGAGCAGTTGGGCTTGGAAGGCGTGGCTGATCTCGAAGGGATGGCCGGAGAGGTCAGTGGTGGGGAGGGTGGCATTGAGGCGCTGGCAGAGATCGAGGAGATATTGCTCGCGGCTAGCATAGGAAATGGCATCATCCGGCCAGACCCAGGCGACGCTGAGCGGGGTTTCCCCCCATCCTTCGGCAATGCGCCCTTGCGCATCCTCCACCACGAGGCGGACGCGGGCGCAGAGAACTTGGGTGATGGTTTGATGGCCGAACTTGAGGGGCACGCGGGTGACCACGGGCAGGAAGTAGAGCGAGGATTCGCGAACGCGCATGGGAGCTAGCTTGGAGTCTGGATGGCGACTTCAGCTTTCCGCAGCAGCGTGGTCATGCCGAGTTGATCATTTTCGCAAACGTAGCCGGGCCGGAAGGTCTGAGTTATCTTCGTGAACTGGTCCTGGCCGACGGTGGTTTCCACAATCTGGATGCGCTTGCGCGCGGCCATGTCCAGAGTGGTCTCCGGGGCATAGGTGTAAGCAGTGATCGAATACTCCGAAAGCAGATCCAGCACGCCAGCTCGGAAAACCCGGAGCTGGGCGAGGATGTCGGGCGCGGAATTTTTTTGCTCCAGATGCTGAATCATTTCATCGAGGAAATCCAGATGCTTAATCAGGCCTTTGCCCATGGCATGAACCGTGCCCCAGTTAAGATCAATGGCGCTTTGCAGGAACCTCTTCCGCTCTTCGAGATCGTCCACTTGGCGCTGGAGTCGGGTGATTTGGAGGGCTTGCGGGTGCGGTTGGGAGGCTAGGTTACTGAGGCTCTGTTGCAGCATTTCCTCTTGCTGGGTCAGTTGGGCGATGACCTGAGTCAGGGCGGTGTGCTGCTGTAGGGCGGCATGGTGGGCCTGAGCCAGGCGATCCGCCTCGGCCAACGCCGCGCGACGGACTTCCAAGGTTTTTTCGGAATCGGCAATCTGGCTGGTTAACAATGTGAGGGCGCGTTGTTGTTGTTCGACTTGTGGAGTCAATTGCTGCAGCGCTTGTTGCTGGCCCAGCATCATCTGTAGCTCGTTGCCTGCTTTGTGCCGTCTGGTTTCCAACTCCTTGAGTTCACTGGCGAGGGAAAGGCGGGCTTCCTGGAGGGAGGCCAAATCGTTTTCGGCGTGCTTGATTTGTTGCTGGAGCGCAGCCTTGTGTTGCTCGGCCTGCTGGTGCTGGCTGATTTCCGCCGTGGCCTTGTCGTGGAACGATTGGTATTGTTGTTCCAGAGTGGTGAGTTCCTCACGCACCTTGGCCTTGTGATCTTCGAGCTGTTGTTTGGTCTTCTGGCTGGCGTCCAGTTCGTTGGTGAGGTGCTGCTGGTTAGCCTGTAATTGTTGGAGTCTGATTTCCAACTCGAGCGTTTCCCGGTGTCGTTGCTCCAGGCTCTTTTTTTCTTGGAAGAGCTTGTCTTCCACGCTCTTCAACTCGGATTCAGCAATGACATGGCGTTGCACGAAATTGTTCACCTCCTGTTGCACTTTGCGATGTTCCTGACGAGTGCTCTCGACCGATTGTTTGGCATTATGCTGCTCGGTCTGAAGGGCGGCAAGCGAAGCTTGGAGTTCGTTGTGGGTGGAGCGCACGGAGGACAATTCCCGCTGGGTCTGTTCCAGAGCGGCGGCCCGGGCTTTGAGTTCCTGCTCGGACTTGCCGACTTCCCGTTGGATGTCATCGCGCTGGCGGACGAGTTTATCCAGTTCTCCCCGCTGGGCTTGGAGTTTGATCTCTCCGGCCTGGGTGCTGCGTTGGAGTTCACGCTGATAGTTTTCCAGATTAGCGTGGGCCTGATCCACGGCCTGATTTTTCACGAGGAGGGAAGATTCCGCCTCAGACGATTTGCGCTGGGCCAGAGCCAGTTTGCGCTCGGTCTCAACGAGCTGGTTCTGCAGTTGGGTGAAGCGTTTGTCCTCGGCCGACTTGTCCACTTTGGCGGCGGCCAGGGCGTTTTGAATTTCGTCCAAACGTGCCTTGCTGTGGTCGATCTGAATTTCCAATTGCCGTTCCTGACCTTGTTTGGCGTGGATGTCTTCCTCCAGCTTGTTGAGGAGTGCCTCCTGTCCTTTAAGCTTGTCGGCCTTCTTGCTCAGCGCATCCAACTCCTGTAGCAGGGATGCGCGCTCGTCCGCCAGAGTGGCGAGGGTGGCGGATTCCTGGATGCAGGCGGTCTGGGTGGACTTGAGGGTGGCTTCCAGGCCCGCCAGGTTGGCGTTGGTTTCAGCCAATTGCTGTAGTTTGAGATCGGAGAGCCCAAGCTGCTCGGTGCGCTCTTCGAGATGGGATTCTACGCTGGCCAAAGATTGTTGCAATCCGCTCAGTTTGGTGGCCATGGCTTGGTGGCCAGCCGCAGTGTCGGTGAGTTTGGATTCCAACGCCTGAAGTTCAGTTTGCTTTTCGCTGACATGCTCCGTCAACTGGACGAGTGACTGCTGCTGTTGCGATTGTTCGTTGGTGAGGACTTGTATTTGGGACTCCAGTTCGGCCGCTTCTTCCGCTAATTTGGCGAGCTTGGCGACGGCACCTTTTTCGTCAGCCGCGTGAGCGGAAAGAGCGGATTTGGTTTCGGCAAGTTTTCGCTCGGTTTCGTGGAGTTTGGTGACGGTATCCGCCAGTAAGGATTCGGTCTGGGCCAGCATTTGCTGTTGTTCCTCGTGGGTCTTCAGCGTGGCCTGCTGATGCGTCTCTAATGCTGCCAGCGCAGCCCGCTGGGAACTGATCTGAGCGTGGACCTGGGTCAGGGTGGCGTGATGGGTGGCATGCTCGTCCGTGAGTTGCGTCAGTTTTTGCTCCGCAGCGGCGGCGGCGGCGGTCGTGGTGGCGAGGCTGGCTTGGGCGAGGCTGAGCTTCTGCTCGGTTTCCTGTAGTTCCGCCTGCTGGGCCTGAGTGGCTGCCAGGCTGGCTTGGGCTCGCTGGAGGTCGGCTTCGATGGCTGCTAACTCCGTGGACTTATCCGCTCGCAGGTTCTGCTCGAGCTGTTTGAGGGTTTCGATCTGATTTTCGAGTTCGGAAATTTCGTCGTGAGTCTTGGTTCTGGCCTTGGTTAGTTGCTCGGTTTCCTGCTTGAGGTCGGCCCGGACTCCAATGAGTTCCGCTTTGGCGGTGGCTAGCTCCTCGCGTGTGGCTTGGGCTTGCTCGATCTGGGTCCTGAGAGTGCGGAGTTCCTCGTTGGCCTTGGTGGTTAGTTCCCGGGAACGCCTTTGCTCGATTTCGGTGCGTCGTTGCGCCTCCAGCAAGGCTTTTTCGGTTTCCTCCAACTCCAGTTGAGCCGCAGACAGGCGTTCCTGCTGGGCTTGGAGCGCGGTCACTTGTTCCTCTTCCCTTTGCTGGTGGAGGGCTTGCAGGGACTCCAACTGTGCCGCCGATTGGGTGGAGGCCGCGAGCCGTCGTTGCTCTTCGGCTTGGATCTTGGCGCGGAGTTCGTTGAGTTGCGTGCCAGCCGCCGCGATTTCCTGCTGAGTCTCACTCAGGGCGGTGGTTTGCCGGGCTGATTCAGCTTCGGCGGCCTGAAGTTTGGTGTGGGTCGCAGTCAGGGCGGCTTCGGCTTGCGCCAACTCCGTTTGCACGTGGGAAAGTTTATCGCTCTGATGATGGAGCGACTGAAGTGCTTCCAATTGGGCGGAGGAATGCGAAGAGGCCTCCAAATGGCGCTTTTCTTCCAGCTGAATTTTCGCCTGCAGTGCAGTGAACTCGGCGGCGGCCTGGGAGATTTGCTGTTGGGTCTGCTGTAGTGCCGTCTGGGCTTCTGCGTGCTGCTGATGTTCGGCCGCCAGATTCGACTTGGCGGCCTCCAACTCTGCCTGCCTAGCGGTCAGGGAGGACTCGACATGGCCGAGTTCAGCGCGCTTCGCCTGAAGGGCTTCCAAGGCCTTGGTCTCGACGGCCACTTGGCCCGCAAGTTGATCCTGCCGCTTGGTCTCCGCCTCGACTCTTTCCTGCAGTTCCCGCAAGGCCCGCTGCGCGGCGGTGGCGGCAAACTCAGTGGCGGCCAGAGTCGCTTGGTGCGCGGAAATTTTCTCGGCCTGGCTGGACGAGAGTTGGGCCAGATGGGATTCCTGCTGAGTTTGGGTCAGACTGACCTGAGCCTGTAATTCCAGCAATTGGGCGCGCGCGGAGGCCAAGGCGGATTGAGTTTCACCTAACGCAGTGGTCTCGGTCTTGAGAGTGGCGGCTGCTTGGCGCAGTGCCAGCAGGGAGGCTTGGGCGGTGGCGGCCTCGCTCTGGATGCTTTGCAGCTTGGCGGCTTCCGCTTTAAGGTTTTCCAGCTCGGTGAGTTTTTGCTGGAGGGCTTTTTCTGCCAGCTCAGCTCGGGCTTTTTCTGCGACCGTGGTGGCGGTGATTTGTTCCTTCAGCTCAGCGAGTTGCAGGCCTGCACGGTCGAGTTCCGCTTGCTCGACCTTGGGCTTGCTAGTGACAACTGGCGCAGCGGGCTGGGCCAATGGTGCAGTGCTGCTAACCGGGAGCTCTGCCAGCATGGTGGCCGCGGCACTCTCGGTGGTCGTGGCTACGCCCCGATTCCGAGTCGGGACTACCGTGGGTTTGGCAGCCAGCACCGGAGCGGATTTTTTGGCAGCGGGGGGACGGTTAACGGACGGGGCGGGGCTGGGCGAAGTCTCCGGTTTGGCTGGGGTGGGTGGGGTGCGGGGGACCGCCAGGGGGATCGTCTTGGAGGCTTGTGCCTTGAGGGCAGTTGGATTTACGAACACTGCATCCAATTGGCCAAAGGAAACTTGGTCGCCATCCTTAAGGATCTGGGTTTCAACCCGCGTTCCGTTGACGAACGTTCCATTGCTGGAGCCCAAATCCTGGAGCTTATACTGACCGTCTTCCTGGCGGGTGAACGAAGCGTGCTGTCCGGAGATCCAAGAATTGTCGATCACAATATCATTGGTGTCACGACGGCCCAGCGTCGTGCTTTCCGCTGTGAGCGGAAAGTCCATGTCCTCGCCATCGCGAATTTTAAAGACCAGTTTGGCCATGCGGTTCAGGTGCTAATGAAAATGTTGAAATTGGTCGGAAGCAAGACGCGGACAGTCCCGTCTCTTTTCTTGGTCGAATCTTTTGTCAATAGTAGCAAATATTAACTGATGCGAGACTATTTTTCAAATTTTAGCACATTCTCAGGCGTTGTCGCCTATGATAATTCCTGTATTGTTAAAAAAATTGCTCAGAGCAGTGGCTGGAGAGGCTGAATTTCAAAAATGACTTGGTTATCAGGAGTTGGGGTCATTTTACCCCAAAAAAATCTTCGAGGACGGCTCGGTAAACCCCGCGTTTGAACTCGGGGAGCCAGGAGAGCTTGAACTCGGCCGGATCAATCCATTTCCAGGAACGAAATTCTGGTTTTGGAGTGCTGATGTTGATGCTGGAATCATCCCCGGTGAACGAGCACAGAAAGTAAGTTTGTTCCTGACCGATGTATTTTCCCCAACGTCGATGCTGTTGGGGGAATTCGTAGCGATAGCCGCCGCGCTCACTGAGGATGGTGAAGTGCTCTGCGCGGAGGGAGAGTTCCTCACCCATTTCCCGCACGAGGGCGACCCGGGTGGTTTCTCCGCGGTCCACTCCCCCTTGGGGGAATTGCCAACTATCGGCATAATCCCGCCGCTCTGCGACGAGCACTTGGCCAGCGGAGTTCTGCAGCAGTGCTGCCACACAGGGACGGTATTGTGAAGCCATGGGGGGGATTGGTTTCATTTAAAGATGGTTCCTTCCTTCGGCGGGGGCGCCTCCGGCTGATTCGATCATTTGGTTGATCACCAGCACGTCTTCGAACGGAATGCGTCGGCGTTGGTATTTTTTAACGAGGAGATCCCTGAGTTCCTCCAAAATATCGAGCGGAACGGGATCATAGGTGATCCATTCTTCATCCGTCGCTAATGTGGTCATTACAGTCCACTTCTTCGCAAACTTGGTTGCGCGATAATAACGCATGGCCCGGGTTTCGGGGTCGCGTTCATGCCATTCGTGAGATTTCATAAAGTTAGGATCAGGGGGAAAAGCCCAATAAACACGGAACCATCCGCTGCGCAATGTGGGAATCTCAGAATGCCGGGAAATATGGCCGGGCGGGACGATTGATGATAACGCGACACCGCAGCTCATGATTTGGAGGTGCTTTCGATGCACGCTTGGACTAATGCGGGACCATGATAGACCAGGCCGCTGTAAACCTGCACCAAGGTCGCCCCGGCCTCGATTTTGTCCGCGGCATCCTTCCCTGACATGATGCCACCCACGCCAATGATGGGCAACGCGCCGTCCAACGCCTTCGCCAAATCAGCAATCAGAGCAGTGGCGCGTTCCGTTAGAGGGGCTCCGCTGAGGCCACCCCGTTCGTCTCCATTCGGGAGGCCTTCGACGAAGGTTCGGCTAAGGGTGGTATTGGTAGCGATGACCCCTTCGAGTTTTTCCTCAATGAAGAGTTTTGCCAGCGCTTGCAAATGTTGTTGTTCCAGGTCCGGGGCGATTTTGATGAGGATGGGAACGTGCTTTTGGTGAGATTGGGTCAGTTTGGCCTGTTCCGCATGCAACGCCTGGATGAGCGCCCGACAGCTTGCTTCCTCCTGGAGATCGCGCAGCCCCTTCGTGTTAGGGCTGGATAAATTTACCGTCACGTAATCCGCCTGGGCATAAGCCCCGCGCAGACCTAATAGATAGTCTTCAGTGGCGCGTTCGTTGGGGGTATCGAAGTTCTTGCCGATGTTCACCCCCAGCACCCCGGAGTAGGTGCGGCCGGTCACATTTTTCATGCCACTTTCGATGCCAAGGTTGTTGAAGCCCATGCGATTGATAATGGCTTCCTTGGCGATGATGCGGAACAACCGGGGCGCAGGGTTGCCCGGCTGCGGACGCGGGGTGAGGGTGCCCACCTCAACGAAGCCAAAGCCCAGGGCGCCAAATCCATCCACGGCATCCCCGGCCTTATCCAAACCAGCGGCCAACCCCACCCGATTGGGGAATTTTAACCCCCAGAGGGTCACGGGATTCACCGCCGGCGGCGGGCCGGAAAGAATGCCAAAGCGCTCTGCCAGGCGCAAGCCAGTCAGGGTTACATGGTGTGCGGTCTCAGCCTCAAGACTGAAGAGAAGCGGTCGCAGCAACGGGTAGCTAAGGGAGGAAAGTTTCTGGGTGAGGGAACTCATAACTGCTTCAACGCTGAAATTATAAAGCTGCGCAATGGAAAAATGAATCGAAAGCCGCAGGGGTGCCACCAATCGCTCAGGAGAATTGCTGAAACATTTCCATCGCGCAACTGAATGAATCCTGTAAGCGTAGGGTCGTCATGTCCGTTAATCATTTTGCTCACCTAAACTCCATCGCCACCGCCGTGCCACCATTTGCCCGTCAGGCGGACTTTGAATCCAGTCTGCCCCAGTGGGTGCAGCCTGAAGCTACTGTGGAAAAGTTGCGACAAGTCATCGCAGGGGCGGGGATTGAGCATCGCTACACGGTGCTGGAGCGTCCCTTCGGTCCACCGGGCAGCGGGGCCTTTTACGAATTTGGCCAGTTTCCATCCACGCAACGACGCATGGAAGAATATCAGCGGGCTGCGCTGCCGTTGAGCTTGCAAGCGGTGGCGGGATTGCCGGTGGCAGCCGTGGCAGGGGTGACGCATCTGCTGATCACCTCCTGCACTGGGTTCTACGCGCCGGGGTTGGATATTGAGTTGGTGCGGGAACTGAAGTTGCCGGGAACCACGAAACGAACCGTGATTGGCTTCATGGGATGCTATGCAGCCGCTACTGGGTTGCGAGTGGCCCGGGAAATTGTCCTCGGGGATGCTACCGCCAAAGTGCTCATGGTGAATGTGGAATTGTGCAGCCTTCATTTACAGGAAACGCAGCAGTTCGATCGTCTGGTCTCGTTCGTGTTATTTAGCGACGGTGCTGCGGCCAGTATCATATCGGCCGATCCCAGCGGATTGAGGCTGGATGATTGCTACTCTCACTTGAGTCTGGCCGATGCGGATCGGATGACTTGGACGGTGGAGGATCAGGGGTTTGCCATGACACTGGATGTTAGGGTTCCCTTTAAGATCAAACAGTTCATCGGCCGGAATCCCACGGCGGTGGGACATGAATTGCTGGCACCCAACCCGGACAAGCTCTGGGCGGTGCATCCGGGGGGGAAGAGTATCGTCGATGCCGTGCAGGAGGTTTGCCATCTGTCTGATGCGCAGGTGGAGGTCAGCCGGCGGGTGTTGCGCAATCATGGCAATATGTCGTCTGCCACGTTGATGTTTGCCCTGGCGGATATTCTGTCGGAGGCGGATGCCGTGGAACGCGCTGGCCATGCGCTGGCCTTCGGTCCAGGGCTGACCTTGGAAGGCGTGGATTTCACCCGTTTGGCGCAGTAGTGGATTGCGTGGATTGCCGCTGACTCCGAGATCTGCAAAATTTCGTTTACGCGGAGGCCACCATCGCTCACGTTGTCAGGATGGCCGACGATTCATTGCACAACCCTCACGATAAGTTATTCAAATCCGGATTCAAGGATCCCGCCACCGCCGCGGCTTTCCTCAGCGCAGAATTGCCTGCCTGCATCTCTTCACTCGTCTCCTGGTCAGATCTTAAATTGCAAGCGGGCACGTTTATCGATTCCCAATTCCGGCACACGGAGAGCGATCTGCTCTTCAGCACCACTTTGGCAGGCAAAGACTGCTGCGTGTATTTGCTATTCGAACATCAATCCGCACCTGATCCCTGGCTGGCCCTGCGCCTCTTGCGCTACATGGTCCGCATCTGGGAAGCCCACGGTCAAACGCATCCCGCCGCCACCAAACTCCCGGTGATTCTGCCGGTCGTCTTCGCTCAAAATGCTGAAATCTGGCACCTGGAACCGCGCCTGGGAGCGCTGTTAGACCTACCGCAAGATCTGTCAGCAGCCTTCCAACCTTACGTGCCGGATTTCATATTCCGGTTGATCCAGCTCGCGGAAATGGATTTCGAGTCGATGCGCGGCACCCCCACTGGTGTCTTGATTCTGCGCGCAATGAAGGCCGAGCGCCTCAATCAATTGCTGCACGAAGCAGTCTGGGACGAATCCCTGATGGTGCAAGTTCCACGAGAAATGTTCGAAATGTTGTTACGCTACATACTGGATGCCGACATTGACAAAACGGCCTTTATGCATAAAGTGGAAGCAATCCACAACCCCCAAGCCCGCACCAACGCCATGTCCCTAGCTGAACAGTTTCGCCAAGAAGGCCTCGAAAAGGGACGCCAGGAGGGACTCCAAACAGGGATTCAAACCGGAAGGCAGGAAGGGATTTGGATCGGGAAAATTCAGGTATTACAGGAACTCATGGGAGAGTGCGTTTCAGAGAAAACGGACCTCAGCCACTCATCAGGGGCGGAACTGGCTGAGCAGTTCCGCAGCCTGCAATCGCGCTATAATACGCAATTCAAAAAACCAGACTGAGACATTGTCGGCTGCGCGACTGAACCAATGAACGGTATCGAGTGTAAGCTCAGAGGTTCTGGAAGGTCCTAACGGTTGCATGGTTATTTCCCTTGCGCGGCTGCTGCTTGTGGCTACCGAAGCTCATGGCTTCAGACTCCAAACCAGATATCGAACTCCGCGCCTCGTATTTTCAGGAATTTCTGCTCGAACGAATGAAAATCGGGGAGCACAAATGGCTGCAAAGTGAACGCCAACAGCGCGATATCGGCTGGGAGTCGGCTCTGACTTCCTGGGTGGCAGAGCATCGCGCCACTTGGAAAAAATTACGTTCCCGCAAAGCTGAAAACTAACTCACCAATTACCTCTCCGCATGATTTCACTAGGCACGCCACTCTCACCCACCGCCACCCGTGTCGCCCTCTGTGGCGGAGGTGAACTGGGCAAAGAAGTCGTTATTGAACTACAGCGCTTGGGGTGTGAGGTGATTGTGATTGATCGCTACGCGAACGCTCCCGCCATGCAAGTGGCGCATCGCAGCCATGTGGTGAACATGCTGGATGGAGCCGAGCTGCGGGCGGTGCTGGAGGCGGAGCGACCACATCTAATTGTGCCGGAAGTTGAGGCCATCGCCACGAGCACCTTGGTGGAGTTGGAGGCCGAAGGATTCACCGTGATCCCCACCGCCCGGGCCACCCAACTAACGATGAATCGTGAAGGAATCCGACACCTCGCTGCGGTGGACCTTGGACTCAAGACCTCACCTTACGAGTTTGCCGCCACGGAAACTGAATTTACCGCTGCCGTCGAGCGCATTGGGATTCCCTGCGTGGTCAAGCCCATCATGAGTTCGTCCGGCAAAGGGCAAAGCGTCATCAAATCCGCCGCTGATATCCCGCACGCTTGGCGCTATGCTCAAGAAGGCGGTCGGGCAGGTAAGGGAAAGGTGATCGTGGAGGGATTTGTGAAATTTGATTACGAAATCACCCTGCTCACCGTGCGCCACGCAGGCGGGACTTCCTTTTGTGAGCCGATTGGGCATTTGCAAATTGATGGGGACTATCGCGAAAGCTGGCAACCGCAGCCCATGTCGGCCAAGGCTCTGGCGGCCTCGCAGCATATTGCTGGTGCCATCACTGAGGCCTTGGGCGGGCGAGGATTGTTTGGGGTGGAGTTATTTGTGAGTGGCGACGAGGTCTATTTCAGCGAGGTGAGTCCGCGTCCGCATGATACTGGTTTGGTCACGATTGCCTCGCAGGATCTCAGTGAGTTTGCGCTGCATGCACGAGCCATTCTGGGCCTGCCGATACCGCAGATTCGCCAATACGGTCCCTCCGCCTCCGCTGTCATTTTGCCTGAAGGAAACTCCACTGCGGCGGTCTTCAAGCACGTGGATGCAGCCTTGGCTCAGCCGGACACGCACCTTCGGTTGTTTGGGAAACCAGAAATCGCAGGGCGTCGTCGCATGGGCGTGGTGGCATGCCTGGGAGAGAACATCGAAGCCGCCCGGGCCAAAGCACGCTTGGCTGCTGGTGCGGTGAGCGTGGAAATGTGAGCGTGGACTCACTTCCGCCCACCGAGGAGCGGTGCCATGCAGACGGGGGAAAAATTGCTTTCGACAAATTTAGAATAATTCTTGATTTCGAGGCCGGCGGATGCACGTAGTGGAGATAAACCCTCCCAACTAGTTAACCGAATGCCCCCCGCCGTCTTGGACGCTCCAACTGCCACTCCCTCCCGCTCTGTGATTCTTGATGCCCCTGCTTGGAACCACGCGCAGATGCCTGCATGGTTTGCCGAAATGCAGCAAACCGCCTGGCATGAATTCGCCAGCCTCCCGTTGCCTTCCCGCAAGGATGAGGCTTGGCGCTTCGCTGACTTGACCAAGCTGAAATTTGACCACTTCAACGATGCTGCTCCGGCTGCGGCCGCTGAGGTGGCACGCCTCATTGGACTTAGTCAGCAATTAAAGGAGAGCGCTGGCCGGGTGATTTTCGTCAATGATCGGCTCGTGCACCTCGATCCTCAGTTGGCTGACTGTGGCATCACTGTGGAAACCTTGGTCACTGGCTTCGAGCGCGCCAAGCACCTGCTGAATGCGATTTCCTCCCGGCTTGGCTCGGGGAAATTCGTCTCGTTGCATCAGGCACATCTCCGGAATGCCACCGTCATTACCGCAGCCAAGAACGCCCAGTTGGAACTTCCGGTGGAAATTTATCACTGGGTCACGGGGGACAACGGCTCGGTCTTCCCCCGCACGATCATTTCCGCCGGGGAGAATTCCCGGGTGAGCATCGTGGAGCATCATCAATCTGCCGATGAGGCCTCCGTCAGTTTTTCCTGCGGGGCCGCCCAACTGGTGGCCAGTCGTGGGGCGGTGATTGACTATGTGCTGAGCCAGAATTGGAATCACGTCAGCAAGTCGATTCACCTTTCCTCGACCCACTGCGGGCAGGATAGCAAGGTGAGTCATTGTCTGGTGAATCTCGGGAGTGCTTGGGGTCGCACGGAGTGCGTAAGTCATTTGGAAGGGCCAGGCTCCCGGAGTGATATGTTGTCCGTTTCCCTGACCGATCAGAGTCAGGAAATGGACCAACGCACACTGCAATTGCACCACGCGCCCCATTCCCACAGCGATCTACTTTACAAGAACGTGCTCTTTGGCAAGAGCCGCAGCATCTTTGCCGGACTCATCAGTGTGGATGAAGGGGCGCACTTCACGGATGCTTATCAAACCTGTCGTAACTTGCTCATGACCAACGAGTGCGAGGCTAATGCCATGCCGGGATTAGAGATCAATGCGGACCAAGTCAAGTGCAGCCATGGCAGCACCAGCGGGGCGATTAGTGAAGAAGAAATCTTCTATTTCGAGTCCCGTGGCATCCCCGAGCAACAGGCCCGGGCGCTGCTGGCGCAAGGGTTTCTGGCCCAGACCCTGGAGCGACTCGGCTCCGCGTCCGTGCGCGATTTCCTTGTTGCTCAAGTTGCTGCCAAGTTCGAACAAAACGCTTAAGCCGTCCACCTTATGTTTGCCACTGGAGAAAAGATTGTCTGTATCAACGACGAGTTCGCACCCTGGGTGTTCGATCTCTACCAGCAATTGCCCAAGAAAGGGAACATCTATACCGTGCGGGCCACGGGAATGGGGGCCGCCAATCCGAATTGGGCCATCAGTGATGAAGGGATTTTCCGTGGTGCGACCGAACCTGATTTCAATGTGCTCCTGGAAGAACTGCACAACCCCGACGATACCACGTGTTCGTTCAAGCAAGAACTATCGTTTAAGGCCGAGCGCTTTGCGCCAGTGGAGGAAGTGGAATTGGAAGAAACCAATTACGCAGAGAATCGCGATCTGGTGACCGTCTAACGTCCCCAGCAATTTTCATCTTATGCCCTCTCCTGCCTCACCCGTCTTCTCCGGCATCCAAGCCGCCTTCACCCGCATGAACTGGCAGTCCCGCCGGGTCGAGGAGCGGGAGATCTTGGAAGCCGATTTCGAGGTGCACCACACCAAAGTGCGGATTCACGTGCAGGCCTTTCCAGAGCTGAATGCCCTGAGCGTAGTGGCCACCGCCTCCCATCAGGTGCCGGATTCTCGCATGGGTATCATCGGGGAAATGCTGATGCGCACGAATCTGGAACTCACCATTGGGGCGTTCGAAATGAACTACGACGACGGCAGTGTGCTCTTCCGGGCCACGAATATTTTCCCTCCCAATCGGGTGGATGATCGGATCATCGCCAGCTTGGTGCATTCTGCCCTGGCGGAAATGGATCGCCTGACCCCCTTTCTGACGCTAGTGTTGAGGATGCATCCCGAGGAATTGGCGAAACTGAATTTGAAGCTTTTTCTCCAGCGAGAAGACCTGTTGCCACCGGTCCCAGAGAACGCATAGTGCCTGACCCAGTTTGGCTTGCCAGCGGGGTTCTTCACTATTCATCTCATCCTACTGGAAGCTCCCATGCTCAACGTTCATCATCTCGAACTCTTCTATTATGTGGCTCGACACAAGGGCATTACCGAGGCTGCGCGCCACATTCCTTACGGGATTCAGCAGCCCGCCATCAGCGGCCAGATGGGGCAGTTGGAGACGGCCATCGGCGTGCCGCTGTTTGTGCGGCGTCCGTTCTCGCTGACGCCCCCGGGAAAGCGACTCTACGAATTCATCCTGCCATTCTTTTCCAAGCTTCCGAATGTCCTCGAGGATCTGCACCAAAGCACGGCGGCCCATTTACGGCTCGCTGCTTCGTCGCTGGTGCTCGCGACCCACTTGCCGGAAATTTTTCGTGCGCTAAAATCAGAATTTCCCGGCTTAAAACTGACCCTCAGGGACGCCACGGCCGCACATGCTTTGGTGCTCCTGCAGCGAAACGAAGCTGACCTGGCGCTTACCGTGCTCCAACGCCCTTTGCCTGCCGGATGCACTGCAGTCGAGTTAGTGCGGCTTCCCTTGGTGCTCTTGGTGAAGGAAAAATCTCCCTGGAAATCGGCCAAACAACTGCTGGCGCTGCCCCCTGCGGAATGGCCCCAGCTGATCTCCCTTCCAGTGCAGGAGAACCTGACGCAGGCTTTTCATGCCGCCCTCAGTGAGCGAGGGATGGTCTGGGAAACACATGTAGAAGTCGATTCACTCGACTTGATCGAACGGTTCGTGGAGGCGGATTTTGGAGTTGGTCTCAGCCTGGTCATTCCATCGTGTCCGTTGCGGGCGGGCTTGCGGCAAATCCCGTTAACGGGATTTCCACCCCTCGTGATCGGATTGCTCGCCATTGGAACGCTCAATGCAGTGGCCCGACGCTTCGCTAAATTATTACACGTTCGCGCAAAGGAACTTCAGCAAAACCGTCCGACAAAAGCTTGACCCATGCCAATCGACTCGCCTATTCTCGCACACTCCTAGAAATATTCATTACGCTTCCAGATCATCATTTAAACCAAACCTTTCAAATTTCGAAATTATGGCTCCGGCAAAGTCCTTGATTTATTCGCGTTTTTGAGAATATTTGTAATTTCCTCCACTAAATGAAAGATTTTTCCCCAATTCTCGTCTAAGGTTGTAACTGGACCACCCCCGGGTCCGTATCTAAATTAGAAGGAGTTCTCCCTATGAAATCGACTACCATAAATCGAATCGTTGCTGGTTTTGCCCTCTCACTAGGACTGCCGGCCGCTTATTTTGGACTGAGTGCTCTAGTGAGCGGAGTTCCGCGGCCGGCCACACAGGTCGAGCAAGTAATCGCAGGGGCTGATGGGGGTAAGTTTGAAATCACACTAACCAGTGGGGATAGCACCGCCATCATCCGCGCGCTTAAATTGCTCCCTGCCGAAGGCGGTCGTCTCATTTTGGGTGCAGGGCTATTTCCCGTGCACGAGCCGATCATTCTCGAGCGGGACAACGTTGAACTGCGCGGCAGCGGGGCCGGCACGATTCTCCGGTTAACCGATCGTGCGGCCTGCCCGGTGGTGGTCATCGGTTCCCCCATAACGCCGATTCCACGTATTACCAAAGGGGTCGTCGTGCGCAACCTGGTGATTGATGGCAACCGCCGCAGCCAAGATCCAGAATGCTGGGGAGGCGTGTGCGATTCGGGTGGACTAACATTTATCCGCAACAACGGTCTAACGATTCGTGGAGCCACGGATATCAGAGTCGAACAAATCGTCGCCCGCAACGCCCGCTCTGGTGGAGTGGTCCTGGAGAAGAATTGCCGGGAAATCTACATCGATAACTTGGATGCCTCAGAGAACTATTTCGACGGCTTGGCCTGTTACGAGACTGAGGATAGCTATTTCAATCGGATCCACCTCCACCACAATCAGTCCGCCGGGGTCTCGCTGGATTTGAATTTCAACCATAACGTGGTCAAGGCCGCCGAAATCCACCACAACGGCAGCCAAGGGATTTTCATGCGCCAGTCC
Source organism: Verrucomicrobiales bacterium (assembly GCA_031411295.1). GTDB lineage: Bacteria > Verrucomicrobiota > Verrucomicrobiia > Verrucomicrobiales > V1-33 > JAGNEJ01. The sequence goes on from JANOAV010000025.1 coordinate 65,509, forward strand.
CATAGCAACGACTTCAAGAAACTGCAACTGCATCACAACGGCAATCAGGGGGTCTTCATTGCCCAAGCAGATGCCGACATCGGCACCAATTGCACCAACAACGTATTCAGCGATCTGACCGTGGAAAACAACAAAGGCCACGGCTTCCGCATCAACGACACATCCTGCACGGAGAATCTCGTGCGCAACAGTGTCTTCAAAAGCAACGATGCAGGAAATCTCAGCGAAGTTACCGAAAAGCTCGTCAGCTTGTTGAACGTCAGCGTGTTGTAGCTGGTTTGCTTACTGACGCTTCCTTCACTCTATTCTGTCCTTTGAGTTCTAAAATACTCTAATCGAACGGGCGGGTGGCGCAGCAGTTGTGCATTCCCTTGCTACGGGATTGCCGAATGCCGTGTGCTCAAACACCTAAAAAGCGACTGGATTGCTCCAGTCGCTCTGCGGAAGTTCGCTTTAGGTGATGGAATTAGGCGCGGCCGAGGTAGGTGCCGTCTTCGGTCTTGACGCTGATCTTTTCACCGCGGTTGATGAAGAGGGGAACGTTGACGGAGAGGCCAGTTTCGACGATGGCGGCTTTCATGACGTTATTGGCGGAGTCACCTCGCACGCCGTCGGCGGATTCGGTGACGGTCATGGTCATGGCGGCGGGAAGTTCGATGGCGGCAGGGATGTCGTCGGTCATGACGAGTTGGTATTTTTGACCTTCGATGAGGTAGTTTTTGACCGGCTTAACCAAAATTTCGTTCAAGCAGACGTCTTCGTAAGTGGCGCAATGCAGGAAGTGGTAACCAGAGCTGTCCTTGTAGCTGTATTCATAATCTTCCTTGGTCATGTTGACGCTCTCCAGGGAATCGTTGGAGGTGGGGCGGAGGTTATGAACGTTTCCACTGGAAATGCTGCGGACGGACATTTGGACATAGGAAGCCATACGGGGAGGCGTTTTCAGTTCCATGCTGGAAATGATACACACATCACCATTATGACGAATGGCTTGTCCACGACGTAGATTGATTGCAGGAGTTTGGGGCATAAGACGGCAGTAGTAAGGAGGAAATTGCAAAATGCCAAGGGGGAAAATCCGAGAAAATGCACTCGGGCGCACCTGGAGGAATTCACAAAATCAGGATACGGTCCACTTACGTAGAATGGTTTCGGTAATTTCCTCCACCGTTCCATCAATGGCGACGACGAGAGTGTTCGGTTCACCCGTGGGATCTTCCAGGGTGGCGAACTGGCTGCGGAGGAGGTCTGGCTTCATGAAATGATCCTGACGGGTGGAGATGCGGTCGTGGATTAGTTCGAAGCTGCCGTTGAGGTAAATGAACCATACGTCAGATCGATTATCACGGAGGAAGCCGCGATACGCCCGCTTCAATGCCGAACAGGCCAGGACGTGGGGGGAGGCGGTTTCCGGGGAGCGGATGATTTCTTCCCGCATCCGCGCCAGCCAGGGTTGTCGGTCTTCGTCTGTTAGTGGAATGGCGCGGCTCATTTTGGCGACGTTTGCGGCGGGGTGGAAGGTATCGGCATCATGGAATTGACCATGCCAGACCCCTGCCAAGCGTTGAGCGATCACGCTCTTACCAGAGCCGGAGACGCCCATGACGATGACGACTCGGGGCGGGGTGGGGGAAGTGGTTGGGGGCATGGCGCGATGGTTGAGGGATGGTGGCTGGGAAGTTTAGGTGCGACGGAGGGGGCAGCAATTCCGGCGGATTCGCTGATTGGCGTATTTTTGCGCACTCCAGGAGTGGGGCTTTAGTGGGGCTTTGAAAGCCCCACACACAAGCATGGGTATTGCTTAGCTCAACTTGTTTTCCCATCATGATGGTGGGGCTTTCAAAGCCCCAC
>JANOAV010000026.1:0-22046 GCA_031411295.1 Verrucomicrobiales bacterium
CGGGATCGAAAAATCCTGTAAGGACGACACATCAAAGCCCAGGGTGCAGCGCAGCGTAACCCTGGGTCTGCGCGACATTTCGATCTAAGCCCTGGAAGGGCGGGACAGAGGCAGCGCGCAGGGAGAGCCCCGATTACACACACTCATCACATTCCATTGTCCCGCCCTTTCAGGGCTTCTGTTGATTGGTGATTCTTTCCCAGGGTTACGCTGCGCTCCACCCTGGGCTTTGATGTGTCGTCCCTTCAGGACTTATTGCATTGTGGGCGGATACCCCGGGTTACGCTGAGTTGCACCCTGGCTTTGATGTGTCGTCCTTTCAGGACTTATTGCATTGTGGGTGAAAGCCCAGAACAGGCGGGTAGAATTTCCTGGGCCGCAAGCGAAGACGCAGCGCTGGATCACTATGAGGTGCGTTGGTGCCCGGGCGAAACCTATGATAAGAAGGAGGAACGTCTGGCGTTCTCGGTAGATACGGAAGCGGACAGAGGACAGAGGACAGAGGACAGGGGTCGGAGGAACCTGCAAAGCCTTGGTGAATCGCAGGCTTGGCGTGATGCACCGCTTAAAAGCGGGACTCCAACGGATGTTCCAGTTTGGCGTGAACCCATCACCTTGCATGATTTCCACCACTAGTCCATGAGGTAGGGTGCCAAGCCTTGGAGTCCGCCTTCGCGACCGAAGCCGCTTTCTTTGTAGCCGCCGAAGGGGCTGGTGGGATCGAATTTGTTGTAGGTGTTGGCCCAGATCACTCCGGCTTTCAGTTTGTTGACCAGCTTGAAAATCTTGCTGCCTTTGTCGGTCCAGATGCCGGCACTGAGTCCGTAACAGGTGTTGTTGGCGCGCTCGATGGCTTCCTCCGGGGTGCGGAAGGTCATGATGCTGAGCACGGGGCCGAAAATTTCCTCCTGCGCGATGCGATGGCTGGCGGTCACGTTGGTGAAGAAGCTGGGCTTGAACCAAAAGCCTTTGCTGGGGAGTTTACATTCGCTCTGCGTGAGTGATGCCCCCTCCTCCACCCCGCTGGCGACCAGGGCCTTGATGCGGTCGAGTTGGGCTTTGGAGTTGATGGCCCCCAGGTCGGTGTTCTTATCCAAGGGATCGCCCACGCGGAGGGATTTCAGGCGATCCGTTAGCTTCTGCACCACGGCTGGCAGGATAGACTCTTCCACGAGCAATCTGGATCCGGCACAGCAAACGTGGCCTTGATTGAAGTAAATCCCACTGATGATGCCCTCGATGGCTTGATCCAATGGAGCATCGGCAAAAATGATGTTCGCAGCCTTGCCACCCAATTCCAAGGTGAGTCGCTTGTTAGTCCCCGCACAGCTTTGGGCGATCCATTTGCCGACGGCGGTGGATCCGGTAAATGCCAGTTTGTTGATATCGGGATGCTGCACCAAAGCGGAACCGGTCTCCCCTGCCCCCGTGACGATGTTGACGACGCCCTCCGGCAGGCCGGCTTCCTGGAAAATTTGCGCCAGATGCAGGGCGGTGATGGAGGTAGTCTCGGCGGGTTTCAGCACCACGGTATTCCCCGCCGCCAAGGCTGGAGCTATCTTCCAGGCGGCCATGAGCAGGGGGAAGTTCCACGGAATGATCTGCCCGGCCACGCCCAAGGGCCGCGGCGTGCGCCCGGGCGTGGCGTAGGCCAATTTATCCGCCCATCCCGCATAGTAAAAGAAATGAGCTGCCACCAAAGGCAGGTCCACATCGCGACTCTCCTTGATCGGCTTGCCGCCGTCCATCGTTTCCAGGACGGCCAGTTCGCGAGCCTTCTCCTGAATCATGCGGGCAATGCGATACAAATATTTCCCGCGTTCCTTGCCGGGCATTTTCGACCATACGGAGTCGTAGGCCTGACGTGCGGACGTGACGGCTAGGTCAACATCCAAGGCGCTGCCCAAGGAGATCTGCGCGAGTTCCTTTTCGTTAGCAGGGTTGATGCTGGGGAAATATTTACCACCTTTGGGGCGGACGAATTTGCCGTTGATGAACAGACCATACTCCTGGCGCAGCGGCACCTTCATGGATTCGGGAGCGGGCGCATAGTCCCACGCATGGCCGAACTGCAAGGCCAAGTCCTTGGGCGCAGCAGGTTGCGGTGCGGTAGTGGCAGCTTTGGAGCGAGAGGCAGATTTCTTTTTGGCAGGAGCAGATTTCATCGGTGCGGACACTAATGGCAGGATTTCAGAATTGTAAACCGAGGAGTGGTTCTGGTTGCGGGTCATGGGTTGGCGGATCAATCTGTCGTTTCTATTCTCCCATGCCATCCACTCCTCCCTTCCTCCCACACCACGGCCTGCTGCTAACACCCGAAGGGGTATTGATTTGGGATGATGGACATGATTTACCCGACGCACTCCGTCACCCCTTGGAAAAGGCTTTCCTGGCCCGACCAGCGGAAGCGTTGTTGCTGCTCAGTGGGAAACTGGCGGAAGTGGAATTGCCGGAATCGCTGCGATTTTGGCGGGAGTTTGCGAAACGTTATCTCGTGGCGCTCTGCCATGTGCCTCGCTTGCGGGAGGACGGTTGGCAGGGCGGACCACCACTGCCTACGGAAGCGCAGTTTGCAGAGATCATTGCCAGTGCTCCGCCCGGACCTGGCATGGAATATCTCTCCAGCGCTGTGCTCGCAAATTTATGGGAAGCGCTCAGTGGTGCGGTCCTGAGTCGGATTGCCGCAGCGGATCATGATGTGGCGGCCGCGCTGGCGGAGATCCATCCGGTGTGGCGGCTAGTGGGGCGGGTGACGCTGCATTTGGCGGAAAACAAACGCAGTCCAGAATTCCCTTTTGCGTTCCTCGCCACGTATAGTCATCGCGTCGATGCCGCCTCCCAATTGCAATTCCTCCCCCTGGCTCAAGCCCTGAAGGAAAGCGCGGTCCGGGAGGACAAGAGCCAGTTACTAACCTTGCTCATGCCGTTGAAGGCCGGGGCGCAGAAGAGTGAATTGCTCAATACGTTGATCGAAACCAAGCAGATTTTCCAGCCCTTGGCATGGACTCCAGCAGAGGCATTTTTCTTTCTGAAGGATGTGCCGGTTTTGGAGGAGGCAGGCCTCATCATGCGGGTGCCGGACTGGTGGCAGGGCAAGAAAGGTTCCCGCGCTACGGTCGTAGTCACGCTGGATACGGGCGCCAAAACTCAAGGGGTAGGAGCCAACGCGCTATTGGGATTCGATGTGCAGGTGGCGATAGGCGATCAGGTTCTAACGACCGCTGAGTTGGCCGCATTGCTGGCGGCGGATGCTCCGCTCGTTAGCCTGAAAGGCCAGTGGGTGGAAGTGGACAAGGCCAAGCTGGCCGAAGCCTTGGCCTTGTGGCGGAAGGCGCAGGCAGCCAATGCGAATGGCATTCCGTTTCACCTGGGGATGCGTCTGCTGTCCGGTTTTCCGTTGGGTGGTGCGGTGCCAGGATTGGAGGATGCTGAATTGGCGGAAGGCGGCTGGACTTCGATCGCGGCGGGGAATCGTTTGCAGGACTTGCTCGCCAAGCTGCGGGAGCCCTTGCCGCAGCAGCAGGAACTGGCGGTGCCCGGCCTCAAGGCGACGTTGCGTCACTATCAATCCAAGGGCACGGCTTGGTTACATTTCATGGGAAAGATGGGCATGGGGGCCTGCCTGGCAGACGATATGGGGCTGGGAAAAACGCTCCAAGTCATCGCGCTGCTGCTCCTACGCCGTGCGGAAATGATGCGCCACGAACTGCTGCCGAGTCTGCTGGTGGTGCCGGCCTCGCTCTTGGGAAACTGGCAGCGGGAACTGGAGAAATTCGCCCCAGGCTACCCTTACCTCATTGCTCATCGCAGTGCGCTCACAGCAGCCGAGGCCAAGTCCGTGGCGGAAGGGACGCATCGGTCCCTGGGACTGGGGGCGATCATCATCACGACTTACACCACGTTAGGAAAACTCGACGGGCTACTGGAGCAGAACTTTGATGTTGCAGTGCTGGACGAAGCCCAGGCGATCAAAAATGCGGGCACCTCCCAGTCCCGCACCGTTAAGCAAATCCGCGCGCGCCAGCGCATTGCGCTTACCGGAACTCCCATCGAAAACCGCCTCGACGATCTCTGGAGTTTGTTCGATTTCCTCAATCCCGGCCTGCTCGGCGGACCGACCGAATTTTCCGCTGCAGTTAAGCGGCTCGTGAAGGCGGAACGTGGCTACGCCTCATTGAAGCAGCTAGTGCGGCCGTATCTCCTCCGCCGGATGAAGACCGATCCCGCCGTGGCCCCGGATCTTCCTAGCAAGACCGAACTGACAGCTTACTGCTATCTAAACAAACGCCAGGCCAGCCTCTATCAACGCGCAGTTACCGCCCTGGCCAAGGAACTAGCCAGCGCGGAGGATCAAATTCAGCGGCAGGGCGTGGTGCTGGGCGCGCTCATGAAGCTGAAACAGATTTGCAATCACCCCAGCCTCTGGAGTGGCGATAAATCGTATCTTCCCGAGGACAGTGGAAAGTTCGATCGCTTGGGCGAAATCGCTCGGGAAATTGCGGATCGGCAAGAGAAGATGCTCATTTTCTCCCAGTTCCGCGAGATGACGGGCCCACTTTTCGACTTCCTTTCCCAAGTCTTCGGTCGCCCGGGATTACTGCTGCATGGCGGCACTCCAGTGGGGAAGCGGGCGCAACTCGTGGACCAATTCCAAGCTCCCGGAGGGCCACCGTATTTCGTGATTAGCTTGAAGGCGGGTGGCTCGGGTCTCAATCTAACGGCAGCAAGCCACGTCATCCATTTTGACCGTTGGTGGAATCCCGCCGTGGAAAATCAGGCCACCGACCGCGCCTTCCGCATTGGACAGAAGAAAAGCGTGCTCGTCCACAAGTTCGTCACCCAAGGCACCTTGGAAGAACGCATCGACGAAATGATCCAATCCAAAAAAGCGCTGGCGGATGATCTGCTGGGTGATCAGGACGGTGCCGTTAAATTGCTCACCGACATGAATAACGACGAACTACTCCGGTTCGTGCAGTTGGATGTGAACCGAATCTAGCACTCCCCAAAAACACAACGCGAGAGGACTGACTTGTTCAATAGGGCGGGACGGCTGAAGAAAATCAGGTGAATCCAAGGCTTCATTTTTTGTGATAGAGCAACTGCCGCCGCCGCCTAGCCAAGCTCAAAATTCCGGCTGCCCCGAGGATTCCTCCGGATGGCTCAGGGATGGCATAGCCATACTGAAGGTGGTCGAGATAGATCGTGCTATACAAGGTGACTTGAGAAATACCAGCGTCGTTGTAAAGTCCGAAAAAGGTGCCCCACCGGGGATCGTCCGCAATCCAGTTGTCCAGCCCAGTCCCACCAACGGGAGTGTCGAATATTTCGTAAGTAAAGATGGCATTTCCAAATGCATCTTTGACGCCCAATAACTCATAATTCCCACGGTTTTGTGATTCGGTGGTCGGGACAATAAAGGGAGCAACTGTAAACCCGGTTAATGCATTGACCTCCGCTGGAAAGGCCATGCCGAAGTAGCGGGGGTAGTGCCCGTTCGCATCGGGTGCAAAATTCAGGATAAACGTCTCAACGACACTACTGCCAGTTCTCATTGCGTGACCGCTCGAAATTCCTAAAAGTGGATTGTAAAACCGATCAATCGAAACATCGCGGGTATAGCGAGGTGCTATTGCAAACGTTAGACTAGGATAAGACCGATCAGAAGTTTCAAAATTATTGAAATAGAGCGAGCCATTCTGGATCCCTTCATAAAACGGGCTTTGGGTCACTGAGACGTAGTTATCCACGCGGAAAATCGTGGCTGCGGGCACATCCAGAGTAAGCGTTCTGAGCATTCCCGTCGCTCCAAAAATCAGGTGAATCCAAGGCTTCATTTTTTGTGATAGAGTAACCGCCTCCGCCGCCCAGCCAAGCTCAAAATTCCCGTTGCCCCGAGGATTTTTCCGGATGGCTCAGGGATGGCATCAGGTAGTCGAGATAGAACGTGCTTGATTATCCAGTTTGCAGCAGATTCAAACTGAGCATTCACTTGTCGGTCATTGGGGCAGGCGAGTAAATGTCCAGCGGAGGTATCACGTTTAACGTGCGGCCGGGACTGGATGCTTGCCCAGAACAGAGCTTAAGGCTCAGGAGGCAGAAGAGCAGGGCCAGCGGAATCGTCTGGAATCATGGTGCTGGGTGAGGATGTAATGGTTGCGACGGGCTGCGATTTTTCAGCGCCTAAGATTGGTCCTAACTCGGAAGAAACTAGGAGGCAATAATATTCTGGCTTGCGACGTTGTCGCTGACTGTGCCGCGGGGCGGGAGCGTTGTGACTAAAATTTAGCCCTCAGCGCTTAACGCGATCTCCTGTGGCTTCCTTTTATTGTTCCCGGCGCCTCAGGCAGGTCATAACTCTCGTTTTTGAGAAGTTTAAGCACTAAATCTGGTAACACGCCTCTCAAGGTTGATTCGTTGTTGAAATTATTAAAAGACTTGATAATATCCATAATTGTTGTTAATTATTTTATGCCACCAGTCATCCTCTTCCGCTCAGTTCGCTCGATCCCGCATGTATCCCTCAGGGGATGCCTGCTAGCGATCCTGCTTTGCTGGTTTGTCGCGCCCTCTGTGGGACACGCGGGGGACCGCCCTCGAAAAGTCCTGAGGGTGGGTTATTTTAACGATTTCCTGGTTCAAGACGCACCTGAAGGAGAGGCCCGCACTCAGTTCGAACCTTGGGTGCGTGAACTGGTGAGTCACACCGCCGATTTTGGGCGGGTGGAAGCGGATCGTCCAGTCGCCTATGATGAATTCATTTCGCGCCTCACCAAATCGAACGATCCTCCCTGGGACGTGTTTCCGATGTATGCCTACGATTTTGTTGAATTGAAGCAGCGTTGTAATCTGGACGCACTGCTGGTGCCTGATTGGGGCGGGGGTCCGCTGGTGGAATACGCCGTTTACGTGGCGCAAAATTCTCGCATCAATAAGCTGGGTGATCTCCAGCAGAAGAACGTGCTCTTTGAAATTGGCGGACGCGGTGAATTACCCTTCTCTTGGTTCGATAACCAGTTTCGCAAACAGAACCAGAATAAAGCGGCCCAGGAACTGTGTAACATCCACCAAGTCGGCTCCGCCATTCAAGCTGCGCTGCCCGTGTATTTTGAAGAGGATGGCATGGAGGCGTGCCTTTTATCAGCCGCTGGATTCCAGCAGTTAGTGCGGGGCAACCCGGCCTTGGGCACCTTTCTGCGGCCCATCGCTACTGCCCCCGCAATGCTGAGCCACGTCATCGCTTGTCGGAAGGATCTTCCTCAGGATTATCGCCAGAACGTCGTTAGCATTTCCGTGGCCTTTAGTGAGCGCATCGGAAAAGTAGCCAATGCGCTGCACTTCAGCCCCTTCAAGCCGGAATATCTTGAAAGTGTGGAACAGGAGTGGCTGCAATATTTGACCAACGGAATGAGCGATCAGCGCTCTTCTCCGTATCAACCGAATGCAGCGCCCAAGCCCAAGAACCTTATTGAGGCTCGCGCTGCGGCTGCCGGTAGTGCCGAAGCCAGCCGGAGTTCAAATTCAGCCCGTGGGGAGGGAACGTATTCCTACCCCACCCCACCCCCTGCCAAGCTCAGCCGCTAGCAGATCCCCCTTGTTGCCACCTCATGGAATCAGCGACTCCCTTCCGACGCACCAGCATTTTGCGACGCATCATGCTGATGTCGTGGCTGGTAGCCGTCATGAGTGTGGTGGTGTTCGCCATCTTTATGATTCGTTATCAGCGGGAGCGGATTCAACGCGAGTTGCAGGCCCGCGCCAGTAACCTCGCCAGTGCCATTGAGGATGAAATCGGATCGGCCATCGTGCAAGGCAAGCGGAGTGTCGTGGTGGTGCATTGCCTCAAGGTGCTGGCGAAGAATGCAGACGTAAACTATGTGGTCATTACCTGGGCGGGCGGAGACTCATTGGTCCATTTCAATCCCGGGCAATACCGCCGGGAGACGCTCCCACGCTTTTGGTTTGATGATCAAGCAGACCCGGGCCAAGCTAAAATTCTCCCGACCGATTTACCCGGCATGGACAAACGGCTTAGCTTCCATTGGCGGCAGCAGTGCTCTTCCGAAGGGATTCCCGGCGGCTATATCCATCTGGGCATGAGCCTGGAGGGTTACGAGCAGAACGTCTTGGGAGTCTATATCACCACGGGGATCGTGGGGAGCCTGACCTTGATCATCGGCGGGGTGGCGGCCTGGATTTTCGCCCGCAAGCTGACCCGCCCGATCAGCAGCCTCCAGGCCTTTGCCCACAAAGTTGCCACAGGCTCGCTCAACGCCCGGGCCACGGTCGAATCTTCCGATGAGATCGGTGAACTAGCCCATAGTTTCAATCATATGGTGGAGGCGCTTGAGCATAGTCAGAATCGGCTCCGGGATTCCGTTAAGTCCGAGGCCGCCGCCCGGGAAAAGGAAATTCTCCTGCGGGAAATCCACCACCGCGTGAAGAATAACATGCAGATCCTCACCAGCCTGCTGCGGCTGCAAAGCCGCCGTGCCAACTCGGAGGAACTCCGCACCGTGCTCCAGGAGTCCGAAAGCCGGATCCGCTCCATGGGCCTGCTGCATGAGAAACTCTATCAATCCGAAAACGTTAGCTCCATCGACATGGCAGGCTATTTGCGCACCCTCACCAATGAGCTATTGCGCGTGAACACGCCCGCCGGAAAGAAACGCGAGATCCGCATCAACGTCCGGGAAATTTTGCTCGGCATGGACACGGCACTCCCTTGTGGTCTCATCGTCACGGAACTCGTCTCCAATGCTCTCAAGTATGCCTTTGGCGAGCAGGCAGAGGGGATCATTTACGTCAGTATCTCCAAGGAGACCAATGGCGAATTCAGCCTCATCGTCTGGGACAATGGCGTCGGGATTCCTGATGACTTCGATATTTCACGCAGTCAATCGCTGGGCATGAAACTTGTGACCATGCTCGTGGATCAACTCAGCGGCAAAGTGAGTTTCTCCGGTCATCAAGGCACCCGTTGGGAGATCAAGTTCCGTGAAACCGCCTACAAAGTTCGCCTCTAACCATTAACCTAGCAATCTCATTTCAACTGTCCCTAAAATTATGACTGGCCGTCGCATCTTAGTTGTCGATGACGAGCGCATCGTCGCGCAGGACATCATGGAGGTTATTACCCACATGGGTTGCGAGGTGGCGGGCACCGCTTTGTCAGGACCGGAGGCCATCGAAAAAGCCGGCTCCCTGCGCCCCGATCTCATCCTCATGGATATCACTCTCCAGGGGCAAATGGACGGAGTGGAGGCGGCCACCATCATTCGTGAGCGTTATGATATAGCCTGCGTTTTCCTGACGGCTTACTCTGACAGTTCCTATCTGGAACGGGCCAAGTTAACCCAGCCCGCCGGCTACATGGTCAAGCCCTTCGAAGAGGGCGGCTTGCGGTCAACGGTCGAAATCGCGCTCTACAAAGTTGACTTGGAGCGGGCGCTCAAGGAAAGCAACGAGTGGCTCCAAACCACCCTCATGTCGATTGGGGACGGAGTCATTGCCACGAGCAACGCGGGACGCGTGCAGTTCATGAATCCGCTGGCGGAAAAAATGACCGGGTGGAGCGGCCCCGAAGCCGTAGGAGCTTGGATCGAGGACGTCTTTCCCATTGCCAACGAGACCACGGGTGAGCGGGTCACCAATCCAGCGCTGGAGGCACTCCGCACCGGAAAGGTCGTTAATCTCGCGAAGGGCACCGTGCTCGTGCAACGCGACGGCACCACCATCCCCATTGATGATTCCGGGGCCCCCATCCGGAACAACAAGGGCGAGATCATCGGCTCTGTGCTAGTCTTCCGCGACACCACAGAAGCCCGCCGGGCAGAGCGTGCAGTCAAACTACACCAAGAACGACTCGAAGAGCTAGTGCTGGAGCGCACTGGGGAACTCACTCAGACCAATCATCGCCTCGTCAAAGAAATCGACGACCGCATCAGAGCAGAAGAAGAAATTCGCCATCGGGCCAACTGTGAGAATCTGCTTTCAGGAATTTCCGCCGCGTTCCTTCGCGCCAAGCCACCCGAGGTCAATGCCACCATCGAAGTCATCCTCGAACGCATCGGCTCATTTCTGCAAACGGATCGTTGTTACCTCCTGAAAAGCACCCCCGATGGACAAAGCTTCGGCTGCTCCCACGAATGGTGCGGCCCCAGCATTCAGCCTCTCAAGGCCTATTTCACCAAAGTTCCGGGGCACGCTCTGCCGTTGGTTAGCAATCCAACTGCGGGCGGACGGAACTTCGTGGTGGGGCAACTCGCAGAAAGTGCCGACACCGCCATCAATCCGCAACTGGCTCAGGCACGGCAAGCCCGCTCCTTGCTGATGATTCAATTACTCGAGGAGGAAGTCTGCATCGGATTCCTCGGGATCGATGTTTGCGGAACCAATCGCCATTGGCGCAACGAAGAGGCGACCCTCCTGGCCATGGTTTCCGATCCCCTCATCAGCGCCCTCCGTCGTCAGCGCATTGAGGACGAAAAATCCCTCCTCCAAGGACAGCTCAATCAATCGCAAAAAATGGAAGCCGTGGGCAAACTCTCGAGCGGCATTGCTCATGATTTCAACAATATGCTGCTGCCCATCATCGGTTATGCCGATATGGTGTTGGCCCGCTGCGCGCCCGGAGACGAAAGCATCTCCGATCTCAAGGAAATCCGCCGCGCAGCCGAACAAGCCGCCACCTTGACCCGGCAGCTCCTCGCCTTTAGTCGGAAACAAGTCGTCAAGAAATCCATCTTCGACGTCAATCAAGCGCTCACGAACATGAGCGGCATGCTCCGCCGGATCATCGGAGAAGACGTCCGCATGACCATGAATCTGGCCCCCGATCTCCTCGCCATCCAAGCCGATGCCGGTCAACTCGAGCAAATCATCATGAACCTTTGCGTCAATGCCCGGGACGCCATGCCCGGCGGCGGGGACATCACCATCACCACTCGCAACGTGAATGGGTCGCTGGAACCGGTCCCCCTCTGCAGCGGCCAGCGCGGACAGGGCGAGTTCATTTGCATCAGTCTATCAGATAGTGGGGGTGGCATTCCCCAGGAAATTGCGGACCGCATATTCGAACCCTTCTTCACCACCAAAGGCACTGAAGGCACTGGCTTGGGGTTGTCCGTAATTTACGGCATCCTCCAGGAACATGGCGGCGGCATCAGCCTGCAAACTGCTCCTGCTAAGGGCACCACCTTCAGCATCTATTTCCAAGGTATTCATGCCAGCCTCCCCAAGGCAGATTCCCCTGCCATCGCTGCTGTGACCACCGCTCCCAGCGAAAAGCCTTTCAAAGGCCATGGGCAGCGCGTCCTGCTCGTCGAGGACGAAGAAGCCGTGAATCGTTTAGTTCGCACCGCCTTAACGCAGAATGGATATCATGTTACCAGTGCCAATTGCGTGCGGGATGCCCACGAAAAATTCACCGGTGAGCAAGGCAATTTTGACATGATCTTCAGCGATGCCGTCCTCCCCGATGGCAACGGGGTTGATCTCATCAGCGAGTTCAAACATCGCAATCCCCGCCTCCGCGTGCTCCTGAGCAGCGGTTACACTGACAAGCACCATCTCATGGACATGGCCAAACAGCAGGAAATCAGCTTCCTACCCAAACCCTACTCTCTCCCACGGCTCTTCCAAACCGTGGCCGAAGTTATGGAGGATCAGCACTCTCACATGCTGATCTAACCACGGCGCGCGGTTGCAATCGGTGTCAGCTTTACTTCCGGAAATGGAAGAACCGCCGCCGCTCTTTGAACCCTGCCAAGCCAAACAAGGCCAGGAGACTCGCGATGGCACTGGGCTCGGGAACTGGCACCAGTTCATTCCCAATCAGTCCACCGCCGCCCGTGCCAATGAGGGAAGCCGTATCGCCCACCGGGCCGCCGTAGAAGTTCACATGGAGGTCATCCAGCGCAACCCCACCTGCGGTAAAGATGAGTTTATCCGTCCCGACGGTCCAAGCAGCACCGGTGTAATTCCACACGTTCAAGAGACCGGTCCAAGTGCCTATATTGGCAAACGTTAGTGCCGAGCCAGCGCTGGAACCCATGTCAAAGTTGACGGTGTTGGTCACTGAAAGTGCCCCCGTAGTATCGCTGTAGCCTCCGGTATTCAGGGTGGCTCCAGAACTGAGGTTGAGGGCCGCTGTGTCTGGCAGCGTATTGCTGGAAGCCATCAGGAGGGTGCCGCCATTGATGTTGGTATTTCCAGTGTAGGTGTTGTTCCCACTAATCGTGGTCGTCCCGGTGCCGACTTTGGTTAAACTACCGTCCGTGCCGGAAGCAACTCCTGAGAAGGTGGTGTTGGCGTTATCCAAGCCGAAGACCAGCGACCTGTCGCCCAGCACTACAGATGAGGTGGAAGCTCCGCTGAGTGATCCCACGGTCTCGCTGGGTGAGGTGATGCCAGCGATGTCGAAGATGGTGCTGGCGGCCAAGTTCACTGCTGAGGTATCCGCCAAGGCACCGCTGCCAGTTAGAATCAGGCTGCCGCCCGTAAGGTTCGTCCCCCCCGTGAACGTCTGCGCTGCGGTCATCGTCTGGCTGCCGGATCCTTCCTTAGTGAAGCCTCCCGTGCCGGAAATAACGCCACCGAACGAAGTGGAACCATTGTTGCCTCCGGTCACCAAAGTCTTGGCTCCCAAGACCACACTGGAACCAGCCACGCCCGCGAGGGAACCGATGGTCTCGCTAGTCGCGGAAATGCCGCTAAGGTCGAGGCTGCCAGTTGCTCCGTTGAGGTCCACCGTGCCAGCATTTGCCAGCGATCCCGCTCCGCTCAACGACAGCGTGCCAGCAGCGATGATGGTGCCACCAGAGTAGGTTTGAGCAGCATTAAAGGTCGTCGTCCCGGTGCCCGCCTGGATCACGGTGCCTACTCCACTGATGGCATTCAGAACGACTTGCGCATTGGAGCGATTGAATACCAGCGCGGCATCGTTAACCACATTACCTGAACCCAGCGTGCCCGTCGTGCCCGCCGCACCGATCTGCAGGGTGCCTGCGGTGATTGTCGTCACCCCGGTATAACTGTTGTTGTTGGCCAGCACCATCGTGCCGTTACTGATCTTCGTGAGACCGCCGACGACACCAGAGGGATTTTCCAATTCGGTGCTTACCGTCAAATCCGCCGCCGTTGAAGTCGTGACATCCGCCACATCAAAGGTGCGCACACCGTTCAAGGAGAAGCCGCTGTTGGCATCAGAGCGGGAGACATCGCGCGTGATGAACGATGGCGCGGTTCCAGTTACGGTCACGTTGCCGTTCAGCAGATAGTTTTCACCATCCGTGCTGCCGATGCCCGTTCCTGTAGTAATGGTGGCCCCGTTGAGGCTGACATTTCCCAGGTGAACCAGGTTGCTGTTACCTGTGTTAGTCAACGATGTCCCAGCCGAGAGATTGACCGCTGGAGCAGAGGCTCCGGTGGCCCAAACGTTGGTCGCACCAGCTACCAGCGAGCCATTCAAGACATTAACCGTGCCGCTGAAATTCCCCCCCACATTCAACGTAAGGACGGCACCGCCATCTACGTTCAACGTTCCTGCACCTGCCGTAGCAGAGTTTAACGCGCCCGTTTGCGTTACGCTGCCAGTGCGCAGATAACTCAAGGAAGTGCCAGTCGCCAAGCTGACGGCACCAGTTCCCAACTGTCCAGACGCGCCACCCGCACCCACTTGCAGAATACCGCCGCTGATGGTGGTAGTGCCGCCATAGGTATTGGCTCCGCTGATAATTTGCGTGCCCGTGCCAGCTTTCACCAGGGTCAGGGTATTGGCACCGGATCCTTGCATAATCCCGCTGAAGCTGCCGCCGCCGTTGCTGGCTCCGACGGTCAGGGTGCTGTTGGCGGAGTTAATCCCTAAGGTGCCGGCCCCGTTGAGGCCGTTGATGCTTTCATTGCCGCTGACGGACAAATTCAGCAATGCGCCGGAATTGACGGTTACATTGGCCGTGTCTGGAATCGCATTCAAGACACCGCTAACAGTTCCGATCTGCAGCGATCCCGCTCCAGTCGTGCTGACGATCAGGTCACCAACCCAAGTATTGGCGCTCATGAAGAGCGAGCGACCGGTGCCGCCCACCGTCACATTTCCCGTTCCGGAAATATTGTTATAGTCTGTTCGGTCGGCCGCATTGGAATCAAACGTCACATCCTTGGCGAGCGTGATATTTTGGAAGCCCATCACTCCAGTGCTGCCTACATTCGCTCGGCTTCCCAGGGTGCTGGTGCCGGTGCCTTGATTGGCAATCGTGATGTTGCTGACATAAGTGCTACCCGCGGGACGATTCGTATCGAGGTAAAGCGAGGTGTTATTCGCCCCGGTCGTCGCGTTGTTCAACGTGATCACACCAGTTCCGAGCGACTGAATGTGCTGAAGATTGACCGCGCCTTGAGCAATCGTGCTGCCACCCGTAAAGGTATTGGCCACATTGCCAGCCATCGTGAGGGTGGAAGTGCCGGTCTTCAGCAGACTGGTGCCGGCTGTAATGACATTTCCGGCGGAGGCCGTGAGGGTGTAGTTGTTGCCACCCGCAGAGGAATTCACCGTCAACGCTCCGGGTTGCAGTGACCCGGCCAGCGTAATGCTGGTGGCTGATCCTAGGGCGGAGTCATCCAATGTGAGGCGGTCCCCAGTGTAGAACGCAGAGGCAGCAGGAGTGGTGTCGTTCCAGTTCGTGGTCGTGGCAATGTTCCAAGTATTGCCGCCCGTGCCAGTCCAGATCAGGTCCGCTGTGGCGAAATTCAGGGTGATGGAGGCAGGTCCAACACCGGAACCGGTATCAGCAAAGGCTGGCGAGCGGAAGTTAGCCGGAGTAGCCAGCGCGAAGTTGCTGGTGGTTCCCGTGAATGTAGTGCCGTAATTCACCACCGTAAACGGCCCCAAGCCTGTTGGCAGAGCGGTGAAATCCACCAAATTCGTTCCCGTGGTCGTCAACGCACCAGTGGCCGTCAGCGCCCCGCCGGTGTTCGGATCGATGATGATCGTGCCACCGTTGAACGTAAGCGATGCCGCCGTCACCTCACCAGCCACGCTGGCTCCGGAAGCCAGCGTCAGCGCAGAGTTGGCAATGCTTCCGCCCAGATTCAGGCGCCCCGCTGTGATGGTCGTGGCTCCGTTGTAAGTGTTCGTTGCGCTCAGCGTGGTGGTGCCGGTGCCGAGCTTTTCAACAGCACCCGTCCCAGAAATAGGCACTGAGACCGTTTGCGTGCCAGTGGTGGTAAATTTCATGGTGCCGCCACCCGAGAGCGTCACCGAGCCAGCGCCCGTGAGGTTGCGGATCCAGTTGAAGCTATTGCCTGCGGAAACGGTATCCAGCGTCAGGGCTCCCGAGATGTCGGGTGCCGTATCCATGCGGACTTGGAGGTTGGTGCCACCGTTCCGGATGGTTCCTCCCGCCAGCGTGACGGCAGTGGTGACGTTGCGTTGTGTTAGGCCCCATTGGCTGCGGAAGACCAGCGTGCCGCTGTTCAGCGTGTAGCGGTCAATGCCGTCAGGCATATTGGTGCCGGCCACGGTATCCCCCCGATTATCGAGCACGATGAAGTCAGTGGTAACCATGGAATTTGACTGGGTCATCGTGCCCGTGCCATCAACGCCGAGATAGATGCCGCCGTTTTGCTCGGCCCCGCCGGATGGATCTGTGGCGGAGTTGATATTGGCCGCCGTCAGGCTTCCACCGCTGATGTTGTAGGCACTCGTGTTGCTAGGCCAGTGGCCGATACGGAAATGAGTGCCAGCGCTAACATCACCACCTGATTGATTCACCGTGCCGGAAAATCCGGACTGTTCACCCACGAAGAAGTTGCCAGTGGCGTTGACCGTGCCGCCAGTGATGTTTAAGGTGGCGTTGGTTGCCGCAACGGCTACGGAGACATTTGCGACGTTGACCGTCGCGCCAGTGCTGATGTTTACAGTGGCTCCTGTTCCCGCGGCACTCGCCCCGATCGTAAGTGCCGTGGCGCTGACAGTTGCCCCTGAGTTCAAATTGAGCGTCGCCCCTGCCGCGCCAGATCCTACAAGGAGGTTGGTGCCAGTCAGGCCTGCATTAATGCTAGTCACCGTATTGGCGCGGTTCTGACCAACCCGGAAGGTTCCGCCCGCAGCAGCGGTGCCCAGCGTAATGGCATTGCCATTGCTGCTGAAGCCTGTGCCCTGGGTGTCGAATTCGATGAAAGTATTTCCGAGAGTGGTGCCGGAACCGGTGATGGTGTTGCCAGCGACCAGCGAGTAGCCGTCAGAACGGTCGAAGCGGAGGAGGCCGACTGCTGCAGCGTCGCCATTGAGGGTGACGGAGCCTGTGCCGAGTGTGCCAGTCGTTCCGTTGGCTCCAATGGCCAAAACATTCGTGCCTGCGGTTCCTCCAGAGTTTACGAAAATGTTCTTCAGTGAATTCGCTCCAACGTTGTTGGTTCCAGTCAGGATAAGCGTGCTTCCCGCACCGCCGCCACCCACCACCAGCGTGTCACTCGCATTGGTGACTCCAATGCTTCCGGAAATGGTGCCCGTGCCGTTGTAGGGCATGATTTTGGCATTGCCATCGAGGGTGATATTGCCGCTAATGATCGCGCCAGTGTCCATGCGGATTGCGCCGATACCTCCTTTGGTTGCACCCGAGTATTGCGTAAGCCCAGAGGCGGCCACCGGCGTGCCACCGGCTGCTTCGGCGTAACCCATGCCAGTCAGGATGAAACTATTGGCAAAGGTGCTGCCATTGATCCAAGCCTGCCCGCCGCTGTCCACGTCAATGGTTGCCCCACCAGCGGTTGTCGGTGTCAATGCAATGGTCCGGAAGGTCCCCAGTCCAGTTGCCACTCCGTTCGTCGGGGAAAGACGCAACGTCCCGGTGAAACCAGTGTTGTTTCCAGAAATGGTCACATCCCGCACAGCCACCGAGGCCGCGAGGTGCGGATCGATCACCACCGTGCCGGTGCCAGTCAGCGCATTAGCAAGCGTGAAGTTAGCATCGTTCGTCACGGCCCGGAAGGTTGCTCCGCTAGAAACATTGATCGTGCTGGTGGCAGCAAGGACCGTAGTGGCTGTGCCGGAGTTGTAGTTTGCAATCAGCGTTCCATTCTGAACATTGGTCGCCCCCGTGTAGGTATTGGCATTGGTCAGGGTGACGGTGTTCGTGCCTTGTTTGAACAACTGACCTGCACCAGCAATGCCCAACGTGCCACCGCTGAGCGTGTAAGCATTGGTGGAGTTGTTAAACGTCACGCTGGCAGGCGTCACATTGGCCGTGGTGACCGTGGGATTGAAACTCGGACCAGCGGCGGAGTCGTCGAAAAGCACGTTGTCACCGTTGAGGTATTTGAAATCGGCGGACTGCCAGTTCAGCACGTTGTTGTTGTCCCACACACCACCGATCACGTTGCCGTTCCATTTCACAGTGCCTGCGGTCACGTCGAGATTGATGGCTCCGCCAGCATCTGTGAAATTAACCACGTTATGCCCGACTGGAGTGCTGAGGGTGAAATTTGCAACTCCACCACTCGCCAGCGTGCCATAGCTGATCAACGGATAGACTCCCGTGACCCAGCCTGCTCCGCCCAACGCGACGTTCACGGTATTGGTGCCGCTCAAATTCAGCGCCCCCGCACCCAGCGCAATTTTATCGAGCACCGTGCCCGTGAAGTCCGCGTTAATGATCGCCCCACCGCTAAACGTTAGTCCGCCCGCGGTTAAAGTTGCCGCAGTGACTCCGTTACTGGCAGTGCCGATCGTGATGATGCCTCCGCTGGCGGTTGTGATGGTGCCGCCCAGCGTGCCTGCACCGGTCAGCGTGCCGCCATTTTGCGTAATGGATCCCGTGCCAGCAGTGCCATCGATGGTGAATGTTCCCGCCGCTAACGTGATCGGCGTGTTCCCCAAGCTGGCCCCAGAGGGGACCGTCAGGCCGCCAGCAGTAAGCACCGTGGCTCCCGTGTAAGTATTGGCTCCTGTTAGCGTCAAACTCCCCGTGCCGATCTTTTCAAGAGCCACTGTGCCAGTTCCATCTTGGATGATGCCAGCATAGGTGGTGTTGCCATTTTGATGGCCAATGTAAAGTCTACTGGTCGTGGCGGCCACGCTGTTCGTGATCGTGCCACCCGTGCCAGCGATGGTATTTACCGCCTCGCTCATGCCGGCCAGATCAAACGTGCCACCAGTGTTGATGGTGAACGCACTGGCGTTGTAAATTTGATCGACGTAGTTCGTCGGGATGCCGACCGGCGGCGCATTCACTCCCGTGCCCGTTTGCGCGGTCACACTGCCACCCAGTTTCACCAGACCGCCGGAATTGATCGTCAGGCCAGTGCCGACGGCATGAACTGAGAGGTCGGCTCCCGTTTTCGCCAGAACGAGCGTGCCGCCATTGTTCGCGGTCGCGATGCCCGCGGAATTGTCCAAGGTTCCCGCGAGGACGAGCGTTCCCGCATTGGCTTCAAAAACAGGGCTCGTATTCACCGCCGTGCCATTGAGCGTGAGCATGCCGGAACCCGCCATGCGCAGGGTCGCCCGGTTCAGCGTGCCGCCAAAGGTCGTGGTCGTGGACTGGTTGCTCACGACCAAACCGGTTCCGGCGGTGGCCTGATTGATCGAGCCGCCCGTGCCAGAGAGGCTGGCAAAGGTGTGGGTCAGGTTGGACGGGTCGAAGGTGCCACTGTTGGCGATCAGATTCGTGCTGGAGGGCAGGAGGCCAGCAGCGCTGAAATTCAGCGTCCCGCCAGTGATCAACGTGTTTCCGGCATAAGTGTGCGTGTTGCTCTGGATGGTCACAGTTCCCGTGTCGTTTTTCTCGAAACCACCGGGACCGACGAGCGAGCCCGAGATCGCTAATACGTTGGTTGAAGTCCCACCGATCTGGTTGACCGGGAGCCCGGCCACATCCCCAGCCTGAAGCGTGATCGTGCCTGTCAAGTTTGGTGTGCTGCCCCTGCTGGAAATGACGCCATCATTCAGGTTGATCGCCCGTCCGATGTTGAGGGTGCTGAACAATCCCAGCGTCCCTGCCGCATTCACGGTGATGGGCGCATCCGTGCTTGTCATCGCCAAGGTGCTCTGCACACCAAAGACGCCGCCGTTCACGACCACCGGTCCGAGGGTCGATCCCGTATTCGGTCCCCACCAGGACTCGTTCAGGCCCACTTTCGTGAGGGTAAAGCTTCCTCCCTGGAACAGCGTTAGAGACATGTCGAAGCGGCCATTCAAGACCCCGCCCCAGGTCGTATCGCCCAAAAGGGTGACCTTGGCGGCCCCCGTGTTGTTTGTGATGGCTGCGCCCGAATTGAAGATCGCCCCATTTCCCCCGACACCCGTGCCCGAAACGCGGAGGTCGGCCATCTTGATGACAGGCGTGAGGCCGCCGAAGTCCAGCGTGCCGCCCGATGAGATTGTGACGACCGAACTTTGGTTCGCCAAGGCACTCACGGCCCCGAACTTGAGCGTGCCGCCAGTAACGCTGACATTTCCGTGCGTCGAGTTCGCTCCACTCAGCACCAGCGTGCCGCTAGCGACACTAACCGGCCCGGAGTAAGAAGTAGCGGAGGCCAGCGTGACCGTTCCCGTGTTGCTTTTCGTAATGCCGCCGACACCAGTGAACGAGCCGGTCAGCGTGTAGTCGTTTCCGGTGGAGTTGTTGAAAGTTAGATTGCCGATTTCCGGGGCACCCGAGACGGTGATCGCTTTGTTGGCGCCCGAATCGTCGAACAGAACTGCGTCACTGGGGAAGAAGGTCGAAGCCGCATTGTTCGACGCGAGCTTGAAATTCGACGTCGTATTCACATCCCAGGTCGCATTCGTCGCCCCAGTCCAGATGAGGGAATCCACGGCGGAAACATTCAAATCCACCCGTCCGTCGGCCGTGTTATCCACCAGATTGGCCGTGATGTGCGGATAAGTGCCCACGGTCCCGAGCGTAAATCCGCCGTAGCCGTTGCCGCCGATGGTTCCAGCGTAGTCGATGAGCTTGTAAGTCCCAATGCTGAACGCGGCGGCAGACGGAGAGACCGTCACCGTCGTCCCCGCGGTGGTGAGAGCCGTCGGACTGATGACCGCAGCTGCCGCAGGCGTGCTCAGGATCGGGCGGAAAGCCGTCGCACCAGCCGAGCCAAACGTCAGCGAGGCCGCGCTAATCGCGCCCCCATTGAGCCCCGCACTCAGAGTTGCAGTGTCAGCAACCGTGATCGTTCCAGCAGCGCCACTCGACAAAACGAGCGTGCCGCCGCTGACCGTGGTCGCCCCGGCATTGTTCCACACGCCACTGGCGACAAGCGAACCTGTGCCAGTCTTATCGATCGTGGCCGAAGCTCCGACTGTGAGGGTCCCAGGCAAGGTGCGCGTCGCATTGCCGGTGAAGGCCAGCGTGCCCGCATTGACCGTCCACGAATCTGCATCGACAATCCCTGTTTCAAGTTCCATCCGGCCCGTGCCGTTCTTCACCAGGTGCAGTGCACCGGTGGTCCCTGGCGTCGTCGTGCTCCCCTGCACGGCGGCACTTTTGAGGATGTCCGTGGTGGCCGGAGCGGTCGTGAAAGTGAGGGTGCTCGGCGTGGCGAGACTCGAGTTGCGGATGATGTGTCCCGTGCCGGTCGAGGTCGTAAATGTGCGCAGTGCGGCCACCGTTTGATTGAAGCCGCTCATCTCGAGACGCCCGCTCGTTGTGCTGTTCTGGCCGATCTGCAACTCCACCCCGGTCGCCAGCGCATCGTTGATTCCAAGCTGCATCTGCCCATCGGAAATTTGCGTGCCCTTCCAGATGTTGCCCGTCGAGTTCACGATCACCGTGCCGGTGTCGGTATGGGTAAAGTTGCGGTCGGTTCCGAAGTTGACGTTGCCTGCGATGACGACCGTGCCTGCGCCGCGGGCGGCCATGGTGCCCGTGCCAGCGGCTCCGCTGGAAGTCAGATTACCGGTGAGTGTCAGCGTGGTGGCGCTCGCTGCGTTGATCTGGGCGAAGCCCGTGCCTGCGAGAACAATGTTGCCTGCCCAGGTGTTGTTGTTTGCCCCGTTGAGGAAGGTGCTGCGCAGGTCGCCGGTGGTGTTCGTGTTCAGTGTCACCGTCTTGCCCGCGCCCGCGGTGATGGTGCCGCGAATATCCAGCGTCGTCGCGCTGGCCGACGCCACCGCCGTGAGATTGATGGCCGTGCTGTTACCAAAGCCGCCCGCATTCGAAAGCCGCAGCGTGCCGGCTTGGATGTCGCTGATTCCCGAGTAAGTGCCGGCACCGTTCAATTCGAGGATGCCCGCGCCGATCTTGGTCAGCGGGAACGCGCCGCCAACCGCACCGATTAGCAACTCCGCATTGGCCTGCGGATCAAAGATCGAGTTTCCAGTCATCGTGACCGCACCGAAATTGATCTGCCCGACGCCGGTGGTCGCGTTTGCACCGCGGGTCACCGACAAGGTTTGCGCACCGATCGAGAGCGTGCCCAGCGTGTGGGTGGCTGCGGCACCGCCGGAGATCAGACGATCCGAGGCGATGGTGGTTGAGGCAGTGACCGTGGTGTTGCGCGCAAAACTCAACCCCGACTCATTGGCGAGTTGCAGCGTGCCGCCGCCAAGCGAAAGCGTCGCTGCCCCTGTGCCGAGCGCCTGCACACTGGTCGTGGCGCGCAGGATGCCCCCCGAGAGCGTCGTGACCCCGGTGTAGGTATTGACCCCCGAGAGAGTGAGGGTGCCCGCTGCGGATTTCGTGATGCCGCCCGCGCCAGAACCGACGATACCGGTGATCGCCATGTCGCCCGCTCCGTTCACCGTGATCAGATTCGCCCCATTAGTGATCGCGCCGAGAGTTAGCAACGCGTTGGCACCCGCCGTAAAGGTCGGCGCTCCCGTGAGCGTCACCGCGCCGAAAGTCACGCCGCCAATGCCCGTCGTCGCGTTCGCGCCGCGCGCCACATTCAAAGTAAAAGCTCCGATGCTCAGCGTGCCGAGGGTGTGCGTGATGCCCGCAGAGGCGGCGGTGAGTTTGTTGGAATTGATCGTCGTCGTGCCGCCGACCGTCGTGTTGTAGGCATTCACCGTCGTGTCGGTCGCGAGGTCGAGCGTGCCGCCGTTG
>JANOAV010000027.1:0-33551 GCA_031411295.1 Verrucomicrobiales bacterium
ACCAATAATCACCCGCGACCATTTGTGTGGCGCAAGAGAGAGGTCAAAGGCGCCCAGCTTAGAAATACAATTGTTAACTTGTGCAACTAAGCACTAGTGGTCCGTGAAAAACTAGGCCTCAGCCAAAGCCAATTTGCCGCTCTCATCGGCATCAGCCCACACACCCTGCAAAACTGGGAGCAAGGCCACCGCCCCCCGAAGGCACCGCCCGAGCCCTCCTTCGCATAACCGAACGCCACCCCGAGGCTGGGCTGGAAGCGCTACATGCGTAGCAGGTTCAGGAAATTTCTTGCAAAGCACCCATGACTTCGTAAAGTGAAGTCAATTATGACTTCAAAAACCCTCACTCTTCGACTGCTTCCAGACATTTACCAGAGGGCGACCCATTTGGCTCAGCGACGCCATCTGAGCCTGAATCGCCTGTTTCAGGAGGGTTTGGAACTTCTTGTGGCCCAAGAACAAGCAAAGCAACTCTTTGACGACTTTTCTCTCATAGCCGAGGCCGGAGCGGAGGAAACAGACATGGAATTTGCCCTCGCAACACAAACCCAAGCCACTCTCGAATCATGAATCCCCCCACTGTCCGTCGGGGGCAGATTTGGCTGGTCGATTGGTCACCGGGGCGGGGATCAGAGCAGCTGGGCCGCCGCCCCGCCATCGTCATCCAGACAGACGCAGCGAATACCAATCCCCGTTATCCAAACACCATCGTGCTCACTCTCAGCACCAAAGGATTGAACGTCGCCACCCACGTCCGCATCGAGCCAGACCGCACCAACGGCCTCAAAGAATCCAGTTGGGCCAAATGCGAACAAATCCTCACTATCTCCAAAGATCGCCTCACCACCCTCTGGGGCACCGTTTCCGCAGAAGACCTCCGCCGCATTGAGTCCGCCACCAAAACCGCCTTGGCTTTGCCGTAGATCGACTGTCAGATGACCCCGGAAACCTCTGCTGCTCGCGCGCTTGGCGATGGCTGGCACAGGGCTTGGAAGAATCCTCCCTGGCCAGCGGTGCCGTAGCCCACACTGTTAGCCGTGGAGGTAAATGGCGTATTGGGATGGGCCAAGGCTGTATTGAGGTAACCAGAACCCCAGCGCAGGGCTTCAAGCTTCTCCCAAGGCGAAAAGCGTAGCGATGCAGCAGCAAAACGGCTCTGGGCCTTGTCCGCCGGACCTTCCCCGGTGAAGAGGCCGTCCTCCAGGCGGTATGGTGACCGTAAATTTGCGGGCATGAAGCACAGCTTCCAGGCCCGGTCCCCGAATTGTTGTTTGAATTTCTGGTGTGCCATTAGATTCGTGAACTTTAGCCGCAAATCAGATCCGGCTAGGACGCTTTCTGCGTAGGAATAAGGCACATCCGCAACTAGCGATCACGAGACTGGAACTTTCTGGAATGGGGAATGCCCCGTAGCCGTATTGGAAATGGTCAACGACGAAGCCCCCTCCGAACAGAGTTACCCGTTTGATCTGACGGTCAGAAATAAATCCAGCGAACAAATCATTATCGGTGAATGTCGTTGTGGGGATGAGCCCTTGCTGGGCCACAAGAGATGTTAGATCTATCGTGGTGATGCTGTCATCCACGCCAAGGATTTCCAAACTGGCAGGGCGTAGATTACTACTCAGGAGGGAGACAAAGCCCACCCAACGAGGATATTCTCCATTGTCCATCGGCAAAAACTCGAATCGGAGGCCCTGAGCCACGAATTGTGCAGCGATCGAATGCCCTAAGCCTTGATAATCGAGTATCCCATCATCCGCATCCACAGAGAACCCAGGGTTCTCTTGATAATTCAGCACCTGCACCCATGGAGATTCAGCGTTCTCGAAAGCATCATAGACCCCGTGGCCGCTGGGGATCGAGCCCGGTGGAGGTAAAATGGGGACCCCTCCAGCATAGGTGTGCTCAGTATACAGCAACGCATCCCCAGCGGCCACACCGGCATACCACGGACTGTCCGAAAGGGAACGATACGGTGTGATTGGTGTGGCAATAACCGCTGCGTTGATTACGGGAACCAAGGCCCAACCACAAAGAATGATGATGAGTGCCTTCATGAGTAGAATGGGTTATTGGGTTGATGGGAGCAGGACATCCAGCAGTGGCGAGAAGATCAAGGTATCCTCCGTGGCCGTGGCTGGCTGTCCTCCGTCATTAGCTGCTCTTGGGGAGTGAATCTAATTACTCAATCTTGTTGATCAATAACAGAATATCTCCTCACTCGCAATGTTTATTTGGCACCCGTTAGGACCAGCGCACTGGAACGCGTTTCTGCGATGGGGAGAAACTTGCCGGGCAGCAGCCCTTGGCTTGTGGATGGACACGTTCAGGTAGTTGCCGTGCGCCTGCTGTCGCTCCATGTTCCGGCCTTCCCTCCTGCTTATGTCTCGTATTCGATTTACCATTTTCCTTTTCAGTCTAACATCCGCGCCTGCTTGGTCGGATGAGTTGGCGGCTTTGCAAAATTTCGGGGGGCAGATTAAGCCGCTGGTGCAGCAATATTGTGTGAAGTGCCATGGGGGCGAGCAAACGAAGGGGGATGTGAATCTCAAGGAGTATGAACGGGTGGGGCAGACATTGAAGGATGTGAAGTTGTGGAAAAATGCGCTCAAGCAATTGGAATCTGGTGACATGCCACCAGACGACGCTCCCCAGCCCTCCGCAGCTGAGAAAGCCTCGCTTACGGGCTGGGTGAAAATGATGGTGACGAGTGTGGAGAGCGGCAAGTTAGGGCAGGATCCGGGACGCACTACCTTGCGGCGGTTGAATCGGAATGAATACAATAACACGATCCAGGATCTCTTCGGGCTGAAGCTGCGCCCGGCGGATGCGTTTCCGGCGGATGGTTCCGGCGGAGCGGGTTTTGATAACAATGCGGACACGTTGTTCCTGCCCACGGTCTTGATGGAAAAGGTGTTCGATGCCTCGGGTCAGATCATGGATGCGGTCTTCGCCAGTGAGCCGCTGCGGAATCGGGTGGTGACGGTGAAACCGCCCAAGGACCAACCCGCCGAACCGGCCGCCAAGGCTGTCCTCAGCCTCTGGGTGCCCCGCATTTTTCGTCGCAAGGTGGCGGATGCGGAGATCGCGCCCTACCTGGCGTTATGGAACAAGGCCTCTAAGGAGGGAGCCTCCTATGAGGACGCGCTGAAGACGGTGTTTAAGAGTCTGTTGGTGTCGCCTAATTTCATTTTCCGGCTGGAGGCGGATCAATCCCAACCCGGGCCATATAAAGTTAGTGATTTCGAGTTGGCGAGCCGCTTGAGCTACTTCCTGTGGTCATCAATGCCGGATCTGGAGTTGCTGGGGCTGGCGGCCCGCGGGGAATTGTCCAAGCCGGAGATCTACGCTGGGCAGGTGCGGCGGTTGCTGAAGGATCCGCGCAGTAAGAGCTTTAGCCGGGAGTTTTCCAGTCAGTGGTTGGGGTTCGATCGGCTGCGCAGTGTGGCGAATCCTGACAAGACGCGGTTTCCTGAGTTCACGCAAAGCTTGCGCGTGGCGATGTTTCAAGAAAGTGTGGAGTTTTTCCACAGCATCCTCCAGGAGAACCAAAGTTTGCTGCGGTTGATCGACGCGGATTACACTTACCTGAATGAAGAACTGGCGCGACACTACGGGATTTCCGGAGTGACGGGCCCGGCGTTGCAACGGGTGGTGCTGAAGGACAAAAATCGTGGTGGCTTACTGGGGCAGGGGAGTGTGCTGACGGCTACGTCGCTACCGCTGCGGACCAGTCCGGTCCTGCGTGGGAAATGGGTGTTGGAAGAACTGCTAGGCACCCCGCCGCCACCGCCGCCACAGAATGCGGGCACGTTGCCCGCAGACGACCGCCAGCCGGACGGGCTGTCGTTTCGCCAACGCTTGGAGGCCCATCGGCAGAAGGCCAGTTGTTCTGGCTGCCATGCCAAACTGGACCCACCCGGGTTCGGCTTGGAAAACTTCGATCCCATTGGCCGCTGGCGCACGGAAGTCGCAGGCAAACCCGTCGATTCCGGCGGCA
The DNA here is from genome assembly GCA_031411295.1 of Verrucomicrobiales bacterium. Lineage (GTDB taxonomy): Bacteria > Verrucomicrobiota > Verrucomicrobiia > Verrucomicrobiales > V1-33 > JAGNEJ01. The sequence continues at coordinate 4,004 of JANOAV010000027.1, forward strand.
AGCTCACCACCGGGGAATCATTCTCCACCCCGGCCGAACTGAAGACCGTCCTGCTGAAGAAACGCGATCTGGTGGTGCGCAATCTCGTAGAGCGCACTCTGGCCTATGCGCTGGGGCGGGGCTTGGAATTCTATGACGCTGCCACGGTGCAACAGATTACGACGAAGCTGCTGGCAAACGATTGCAAGGCGGAAATGCTAGTGATGGAGGTAGCGCAGAGTTATCCGTTCCAATATCGACGCAATGCTCCGACGGTGAAATTGGATTGATGTTGGCAACTCAACGTTGGTGTTCGGTGGGGTCTAACCTAGCGGAATCGGTAACATTTGGGGCAGCCCACGTGACGGGTCTTCCCTTTTTATGAAGCAGTCCAGCGGACTGCTTCCACATTCGCTCCGAGTGATTACAGACCCAACAACTGACGCTGCCAATTGAGGAGATATTCGCCAGCGGTCTCCGGTTGCACGGATATGAAGTCGAGGGCGGCACGGCTGGCGACGAGGGCAGGGTCCAAGTCCAATTCGGTGGCGATCTTGTCCCGCTTATTCTTGAGTTCTTCGAATTGTTTCTCCGCCTCGCCCGAACGATCCAAGCGCTTGCCGAACTTGCGTTTGGGCCACTGCTCTGGCGTGAGGGCTTTGGCATCCCGCACGGCGTTGTGGAACCGCCGCGCAGCGGACATGGGGAAGCGGGGAGGTAACTGCGCTTCGTTTCCAGCCTGCAGGGTTTCGGCAAAGCCGATGATTTCCAGATTGCCGATGACTTTGAAGGACGGACGGTCCAACCGCTCCGCTTCCTTGTCCCGCCAATGCCACATTGCCCGTAGGAAGGCCATGCCAAGAGGTTTTAATTTGCCGGAACCATTGATGCGCCATTGGTTCTCCAGATCTGGTGGCGGGCGGTCCGTGACCGTCTTGCGCGCATTCTCGCAGGATTCAACGAACCAATCATAGCGCCCCAGAGAACGCAGTTTGGCGGTGTAATGATCCGCCAAGGGCAAAATGTAGCGCACGTCGTTGAGCGCATATTCGATCATCTTGTCCAACAAGGGCCGCCTTCCCCAATTGGCCCGTTGGGATTGCTTGGAAAGGACGACCCCGAAGACTTCCTCCACCAGGTTGGCGAGGCCAAATTGCTTAGTGCCGCTGAGGCGGGCGGCGGTTTGGGTATCGAAGATGCGCGGCGGGATGACATCGAACGTGCGCTTGAGCATCGTCATATCGAAATCCGCCCCATGCATCCAGACTTCACAGGTGCTCATGAAGTCATTCAAGGGCACCAAATCCTGGCCTCGGATGGCCAATGGATCAATGATGGCGTGGAAATCTCCCGCACTGAATTGCACCAGACAGAGCTTCTCCTTGTAGGAGTGCAGGCTGTCCGCCTCGGTATCCACCGCACATCGCAAGCGTCCCTCGGCAGGGATGCTGGCCAGGAACGGTGGGAGCGCTTCTGGCTGGTCGATGTAGAAATTATTCTCCGGCAGTTCGGACACGATGGGATGATTTTCCTGATTTAGGGCTGGAATGTGGGTGGATGGCCAATCGAATGGAAAATCCCCCGCTTGGCAAGCCCAAGGCGCGATTTTTTTCGCGTTGCCGCCCTGAGGCTGACATTTAATATGTTGGGAGGCATCAAGGAATGACGCGATTTCCCAACACCTCTAGAAACATAAGGATAATATTAATTTTCCAGATTTAGAGACACGCCGAGAAATAAATGGTTTGTCACAATTAAATTGCAGCCGAACTGGTCTCGCGATACTTTCCATTATCATGAATGCTACTCCTAAATTCTCCTTCCTTTCCGCCTTCATCCTGTTGCCAGCAATGGCCCAAGCGCAAAAACAATCTGGGGGGGCACAGCTTTCACCGGGTCCTGCTCCAGAGGCTGGATGGACGCTCTCCGCTGGAGCCAAGGCGGGGCGGGCAAATGCAAATTTTTCGGCCATTAAAACGACAGAAGTCGAACCAGACGGTGGGGATTCCTTCGTCGGGGGATATCTTGAACTAAGTCGCGAGTTGACCCGGCTTGGCGGGCTGCGCGTCAGCCTGTTTGGGTCCTACGGATTCGGCCGCGTTTCCTTTGCGACTGGTCAGCAGTTGATTGGGGAGTTCGATATCCCAGGCGACGAAATTTACACGCTCGTGGAGGACAAGGTGGAGGCAGATCTGCATCAGATTGAGTTGGGGCTGGACCTGTCGGCGGATTTGGGTGGTGGATTCGAGTTCGGATTGGCTGCCGGACCGACGCTGACGGTGGTGAATGCAGACTGGGAAGGGACCACGGAAGGTTTCCGTGAGAGCACCCTGGGGTTCTATAACGGCGGCAGCAATAACGCCTCCAAGACGGACGTGGTCTTCGGAGCTGCGGCCGAACTCCGCCTGCGCTACAATTTTCCGGGGGATAGAGTGTTCCTCCAAGTGGGAGCAGGCTATGCTTGGGCCATGGATGCCGATGTTTCCCACGCGGGGGTGAAGGCAGAGATTGATCCCAGCACTTGGACCGTTTCCGCAGGTTTGGGTTTCCGGTTCTAACGCTGCGAGGATTTATTTGGCCAGATCCACTTTGACCTGGGCGCGCTCAAAGTCTTCCACTCCCAGCAGGGGCTGGGAAACATGGCCGAAGAGACGGGCGATCCAGCCGTCGGGCACGATTTCCAATCGCGTGTTGTAAGCCGTAGCGATATCATTGAAATACGCTCTAGCCAAAGCGATGCGTTGCTCGGTGTCCACGAGTTGGGCCTGAAGCTGAGCAAATCCCTGATGGGCAATAAGTTCTGGATATCGTTCACCCAGGGTGACGATGGTATTGGCCAGCCCATGATGCCGGGATGCGCTGGAAAGGCCCGCGCCTGCTGCGGTTTCTGCGCGGAGGGCCGCCAGACCGGTCTGGACGTCGGCTTCATAGCTACGCAGGCCCTCCACGGCGGCCACTAGGCTGGGGATCAGATCGAAGCGGCGTTTCAACTGCACCTCCAGCGAGGACCAGCCTTGGCGCATTCGATTCCGCACGTCCACCAACATGTTAAACACCAGGATGAACCACGTCGCAAACCACAGTCCGAGATAAATGCCTACGCCGATCAACGCCTGCGGCCACCAGGGATTGGGTGGGCGCTGTCCCGGGCTCAGGACCGTGGCGATGAGCACGGCCGCCCCGCCAGCCAGCGCCAGGCCCAGCACGTTCAGCCCGTGGAGCGAGTATCCCATCCGACGAAGCACCTGCTCCTCGGTTTCCACCGTGAGCAAGTAGAGCGGGGTGGCCTTCTCATGCGCCAATTCGGGTGCCACCAGGTCCTCCCGTTCCCGGGCTTGGCCAACGACAAACAAGGGGTGATGCAAGGGAATCCCCGTTTCCACGAACCTGCGCACGAAGGTGGAGTCCATGACGGCTCCGCCGGGGCCTTTCCCATAATAGAGTGGTTGGAGAGGGGTGCAGGTTTCCGAAAATAGCGTTTTGGGGTGGATGTCGGCCCCTTCCGGACGCACCAGCACGACTCCGGTATCGTCCTGCAGGTAAAAAGGAGTCTCTTCTCCTCCGGAGGAAATTGTGTTCCAGCCGCTCTCAATCCGAGTTCTGGTCTGCGTGCGACCCTCGTCATCGGTGTATTCCTCCTCCACTTCCCGCCGCCATTCCTCTTCGACGTGGTAGGAATAGAGCACGCAAATTTCCTCCGCCAGGAAGGATTGCAGCGGCTGCTCAATCTCCGCGGTGCCTTTGAGTTCCACGAGGCCGATGAAGATGCCCTGCGTCTTCGAAGTCGGCAGGTTACCGATGAGCCGGCGGCGTTGGTTGGTGCGATGGCTTCCCCACAAGCAGAGCAGTGCGAGCAGGGGCAGCAGGATGGAAAAGAAGATTGGCATGACGTGCGGTGCTATAGCTCAATCTCCCCCGCCAGCCCATAAACTGCGTGGTTGCAGGAACTTCACCAAGCGAGCGCACCCGGGCCCTGCCTCCGCCCAGGTTTGGACGTCCAGCTCCAGCATCGCCACCCCGCAGGTGACGAACCCGGTGATGGCCCGCGCTCCGACGAGAAGGTTGGCTAGATTTTCCATGCCTGGATTATGGCCGATGAGGCAGAGCTGGGACACGCTGTCGGGCACGCTGTGGATTACCTCCAGAATGGCGTCGCTGGTGGCTTCGTAAATTTCGGGTTTTTGTTGGATCAGCAGACTATCGTAATCTGCCGCCTCCAGCAGCAGTCTGGCGGTGCTGAGGGCGCGGGTGGCCGGGCTGCAAATGACGCTGTCCGGCTTCCATTGGAGCGCGGATCGGAGATAGCGGCCCATTTGGGGAGCGTCCACATAGCCACGCTCATTCAATGAGCGATAAAAATCCCGCTGCCCGGGCTGATCATGGCTGGATTTGGCGTGGCGAATAAGCGTTAGCTGGCGCATGGCATGAGTTCTCTATTCCCGAGGCAGAAGCCACCCGTCGTGGAATGATTCGATCGTGACTTGGGGCACAAGATTCTTGCGACTGCTGGCATCCGGCCGGAATCGCAGGCGCACCGTGGCATTCAGACTGTCCACTCCATTCTCTGCCGCCCGACGCATGGGCTGGATCATGGCCGTGGCCGCATCCGAGTTCAGCTCCACATAGCCAAAGCAATACCCATATTGCTCCTGAACCGTGCCGGGATAGTTGAGTTTGAAGCACACCCAGCGGTTTTCGTCATCATAGGGCGCATTGGGGTAGGAGTCTCGCTTGAGGACCACCCGAAACTCACAGGAGCGCTCCCCCTGCTGGGCCAGGAAATTGTCCCACGTCTGTTCCGACCAGTAAACCATGCTTTCCCAGTCGATGCGCAAATCCTCTGCCAAGATGCCGACCGTGGCCTCATCCGGCACTTCCAGCGCCACGGAACGGGGACGTTCTCCCGACAATTGCAGCAGTCCAATGATGAACTCCACTCCCTCCACGTTGCTCACTTGCGCCTCGCTGAAGGATTCCACCCGGAAATGGGGATAAGGGCGGTGATACCAATTCTCCATGCGGGGCTTGGTGATTTCGGGATGGCGCACGTAGCGTGCCATTTCGTCGATGGTCTTGGCGTCGTAGAACTTGGCTAGCACCCCCTGCGCCACGCGGACAATTTCAGCTTCGTTCTTGTCATTGCGCACCGAATTGGTCGCCACCGGAAGGTCAGTCTTCTTGCGGAATACTTCCTTCATCCCCCAGATCAGCAGACCCAGAAATATGGGGATCATGACCAGCCAGCCAATAATAACATAGCGGCGGGAAACGGGCGGCTTATCCTCGGCCTGCCCCCACGCTTCGGTAATTTCCAGGTCCGTCTCCATCTCCTTCTGCGGAGAGAAATTCCGGCGTTGGTTATTGAGGCGCACCGCTCCCTTGGCTACTTTCGCCTCGCGTGGTGCCACCACTCCTGCGCTCTGGGGCGCTGGAGGTGTCACCTGCGGTGTGGGCTCGGCGGCCCGTTTCCCGCCCACGGTGCGGGCGGTGGAAATGCGTTCACTGGGCAGGGTGACGGGTGACCCATTCATCGATTCATCTGCCCTGGCGGGCACGGGTTCTAGGGTTTTACCCCGCTGCGGAAGGGGGGCCGTTTCTCCGGCGGGGGTCGTCAGCGATTCTTTTGGCAGCGGTGCCATCCTCCGGGTGCGACCGCCTGCCTGCCCTTCTTTCAGCGTGACGTCCTCCACGCGACGGGACGTGGGCAGCACCGCCTTGGGCAGCAAGGAAACGGGCTCGTCATCGGTGGATTCCGCGATTTGCGCGGGCAGCCCCAATTCTGGGCGCGGGCTGATGACTTCGGAGCTGCATCCCTCACAGCTCAGCATCATCCCGGCATCTTTCTTGGCCACCCACATCGGACGGCGGCAGAGGGGACACCCGAAGGTGATCATGCCCTTGCGTTGAAATTTCGCCAAATCGTAATCCACGTTTCCCGCCATGGCGGCCAGACGCCGGGTCTCTTCCTCTCGGCTCTTCTCCTTGGACGGGAGGATCGTCTCGTGTTCTGGTTTGAGTTCCAGATCTACCCGCTCTGCCAAGGCCACATGCTTGTGGATGGGAAAATTTTTCGGTTCTGGGGTCGGCTCCGGCTGCGGTTCCGTCACCAACTCCAGCGGCAAGGTGCGTTGTGGCGGCTCCTTCTTGGCCGACTTACTTTTGGGCACGATAGGCTTTAAGGCAATGGTCCGCTTGCCAGCCACCGCCAGTTTTGGCAGCAACACCCGTTCCTCGCAATGCGGACATGGCACCTCCCGACCTGCAGTATCTTCATCGAGAAGGATATCTTGCAGGCAGTGAGGACAGGGAAAATCCGCAGCAGATGAGTCAGGCATGAGAGGGGAGGGCAAATCCATTGGGACCGTGCACAGGCCTAAGCATTCAATTTTTTTCGAATAAACGCAACTCTTTAACCACGAACTACGGTAACAATTTTCCGCTCGGCGGAACGGCGTTTTCGGCGGCAACGGGGATTTAGGGGAACAATCCGCGCAGTTGCTTGGCCTCATACACCCGTTTGATGCCCAGGCTCAGCGCGGCAAAACGCATGCTCACATTCCGCTGGCGGCTCAGCTTCAGCGTCTGAGAGAAGGATTGCTCCAGAATGCGATAGAGTTTACTCATGACCTCAGCCTCGTCCCAGAAGAAGCTTTGCAGATCCTGAACCCATTCAAAATAGGAAACGATGACCCCGCCGGCATTGCAGAGGATGTCCGGGATGACAAAAATTTCCGGGCGTTGGGCAATGATCTCGTCTGCTTCCGGAGTGGTGGGACCGTTCGCCCCTTCGGCCAGGATGCGGCACTTAATCTGGGCGGCGTTCGCTGCCGTGATCTGGCGTTCCAGCGCAGCCGGGACCAGAATATCGCAAGGCGTCACCAGCAATTGCTCGTTCGTGATGGCTTCCGCTCCGGGAAAGCCCACCACCGAGCGGGTCTGCGCCACGTGCGCATCGAGTTTCGCCAGATCAATCCCTTGGGCGTTGTAAAGTCCGCCAAAGGCATCGCTCACGGCAATGATCTTCACCCCTTGATTGGCCAGCGTTCCAGCAGCAATGGCCCCCACGTTGCCGAATCCCTGCACCACCGCCGTAGCTTGAGAGGCGTCGATGCCCAAGGTATCCATCGCCCGGGAGGCAAGAAATGCCACCCCGCGGCCCGTCGCCTCCCGCCGACCCAGCGAGCCGCCGAGGTTCACTGGTTTGCCGGTCACGACGGCGGGCACGCAGTGCCCACTTTGTTGGGAATAGGTATCCATCATCCACGCCATCGTCTGTTCATTGGTGCCCATGTCCGGGGCCGGAATATCGATTTGCGGCCCGATGAAGGGGATCAATTCCTGAGTATAGCGGCGGGTGACGCGCTCCAGTTCCCCGAGCGAAAGCCCCCGGGGATTGCACGTGACTCCGCCCTTGGCCCCCCCGTAGGGCAGACCATTGAGCGCGCATTTCCAACTCATCCACATGGCCAAGGCAGCCACTTCACCCAACGTGACGTCCGGGTGAAAGCGCACCCCGCCCTTCGTCGGCCCCAGGGTCAAATGATGCTGCACCCGGTAACCCATGAAGACACTCGTGCTCCCATCATCCAAGCGCACTGGCATGGCCACGCTCAGACTCCGTTTGGGCAGCTTTAACCGGTCCCGCGCGCTTTCGGGAATTTCCAGGAAATCAGCCACCAGCTCGAACTGCTGGCAGGCCATGCGAAAGACCGGGGTGTCATAAATCTGAGGAATTAGGAGGCTCATATGGCCGCCATTATACAATAGACCCAGAAGTTGTCGAAGAGCATGACGGAAAATCAGCGTCGCCCAGACCTAGCGATGTGACACGCAAATAATCACTCGATGTGTCAAGTAATCTTCAGGCTGGCACATTGTATTACCGCAAGCGTGTATTAAGGCTGGCCCGTTTTGCCTTCACGGTGAAATCAGCCCATTCCATCGGGCAACGAGATGCAGATCCGTATAAAAACAGGCCGCACAACAACCCGAACGGAACAGAGAATGCACAAACAACCCCAATGAACTCAGCTTGGATGCCGCTTGAGCAGCCACCACAGCAGGCCACTTACCGCCACGATCGTCATGGCCCACACGAGCCACGATGTTGATGCGGGTTCTTCGCCCGTTGCCTTTGCTTCGGGTGCCGTGGATAATGCTGGCTGCACGTTTGGCAGTGCGGGTTTCGTTCTTTGCGGCACCTCCGTTGCAGTGCCTCCATGAGTTGCCCGCCACTCTGGCCAGGCAACTTGGCTAATGCCAAGCAGTTGCCCCTTGAAGTTGATGATTGGCTTTGGTTGCACCTTCCCTTCGACTATCGGAATGGTTGAACGAAGCACTGTGGCAGCGCTCTGCGCATCTCCATCACTATCGGATTCCAGTTCGGAAAGACGTGCCTTGAGCATTTCCGCGTATTTCGCGCCTCTCACTCCGTAGGCCTTTAAGCCACTCGCGGCCTTGGCGTATTGACTTGAGAGAGCAACTTTACCTCCACGCTTGGGGTAGTTTTCTGGCTTGTATGGGATGCTCAAGAACTCGCCATAAAACGGCTCCGCTTCCTCGAGTGTCCACCTTGTCATGGCTGAACCCAAAAGGAAGGATGCCAGCTCGGCTCGCGTGTGAAGTTCATGTCGCTGATCGAATTTTTGAGCGATTTCCTGATGAAGGGATGTGTCATCTAGCTTGAGATCAAAGACGCTGCTATAAGCATCCATCACTGCTGATGGTAATGCCGTCTCGGAATGAATGATCTCCAATAATGCTCCCTTCACTTCAGGCGTCGGTTTCGTCATCCTCAGCAGTCGATGCAACTGGTCCGGTGCCGTATTGTTGGTTGATGAGGCTCGGAGCAAATCGAGCATGACCGTTTCATGGGCGTGCAGGTAGTCCTCGACTTTTGCCACCCGCTGTTGTCTTTCGGGCGTCGGCTCGTGCAATTCCGACTCAACTCCGTAAAAATAATTGAGGATGGTGTTGTTCTGTAGGTCGTTTTTAACGAGATACCGCTGCGCCGGAACTCCCGTTGGATCAGCCTTGAGAAGCCCCTGCAGTTGCCCCAGGATTTCGTCAATACGTTGCTTTACCGACTCCGACGTAAGTTGCTGAGAGAGCAGGCAAGTCGATGACATGACGAACACAGAAAGAAGCAGGCTAAGAGTATTACCTGATTGATTTTTCACTGCTTTTGTCGGAGTAGTTCTGATTCAAGCCTCCACCGGGATAAGGATTTGGTTCATGGCTTGAGGTTTCTCATAAGGGATCGTAAAATTATGAGGATCAACACCACCACAACGCCCCCAACAGTTAGGTAAATGATATAGATGAAAAAGGGCGTATATCCTGAACTTTCATCAGTGCCTTCTATTCTATCCGCACTGACACGCACAGCTTCCGGTGGCGGGGCTATGGGCGGCTGGACTGGAGAGGATTTCTGAGGATTGCCGCGTTGAGCTTCCTTTGAGCGAAGGAGTGCAATGAAATCAATTAGTTTGCTTGTGAGATTACCCTGAGTCTTGGGAATAAATGTTTTAACCGATTCTAGCGCCGACTCGAACGTCAGAATTTTAGGTATTTCACCAGCCTCTAGCAGTATTTTATCGTCATTAAGAAAAACTTGGATACGTGTGTTCGTTGCTGTCAATCGGATTGTTACCGTCGGTGAAAGGCTGAACTCCTCTAGCAGTATCTTGGCGGCACGCTGTTGGTCATCTAAGGCGGCTGATTCCAACAACTTCGGCGTTCCGAATTTGTCAATGAGTTGTGTCCGCATCGCCTGCACCTGCGCTAGTGATGGTTTTTGTTCGTAGTTCAACCAAACGGACCCCAATTTTCCTGCCACGAATTTATAAACTAATGTTGAACCATCGGCTTTCAGGTCAGCGAAATCGCCCTGAGTAAATTGCTTAGGCTGATCACTAGGATACATTTCAACTGCGGAAGTATTGACGTCGCGGAATGCCTCAAAAGACATCCCCGTATCGATCCGGGCAGAGCCAGCGTCCCAAGGAAACGCTTCTGAAACGGGGAAAGCCAAGGCGAATCTTGCCGCCGCCGCAAACATGAAAATGAGCAGATTTTTCGAAAGGCTCATGGCTGGAAGATTTTAGTCTGATCGGATTTACGCAGAATGTTATCATGGGTCGTCACTGTTTTTTCGGGAGGTGTCCAAGCTCGCAGTTCCCCTGCTGCAAATGCGGTCTCCAGCACGCTAATCCAGTCATCTGCCCCTATCGTTGATCCAGTTGCCGCCAAATTGCCCCCTACGGTAGCACCATAATCATTGTTGAAAAGGTCCATGGTGCAATTACTTGCTAAGGCGTTTTGATCAAACCTTCCAGTATGTTCATTGGCTGTTGTTATGATCAGCGTTATTTCTCGGCCTATGAGTTGGGCAGTAACCGCGTTCCAAGTGGAGTGGCGGATCGCGTCTTGTTTGGTGCCGCCGTGGGCACCATCAGCTCCATATTTTGCCGCGACTTTGTTGCGAGTCAATACACCGTAAATACCGGCTGTGATCCATGCACCTCCGACCAACGCTTTTAGTTCATCACTGTTGAGCTTCATGGTGGCAGTATCCGGAACATTGAGTCGAATCTTAAACTCACACCCCCCAATCATCAAGGTTACCACCTTGAGTCCAGAATCCGCCCAACCCACACGGAATTCTCGTTCGTTATTTTTATTGGGAAGTCCTGGGCCACTCCATTGCACAAAATTCTCAGGCAAACCACCTGCATCGACCAAATCGCCGAGCACGCCCCCGAGGCTCACGAAAGCTTCTTCATTGGGCCAGAGGGCGAATAATTCACCAGCAACGTTTCCATCGTCAGGTTTCGCAGGAAAGTATGCTGGTTGACTACCATGTGGACCTAATACGTTATTTTGTCTTACCCTTATCTCCACCGGGAGGAGGTTTGCATAAGCGCTCCCCCAGATATTTCCATCCGCCTGATGCGTGGTGGTCCGAGCCCCAGTCGAGGAGACGACGCGCACTCTGGTTAACCCGTCCCCCCAGGCTGGGTGGGCGATGTTATTGATCGTTGGTTTTGCGTCGTAGTAGAGGGAGGAGACGGCAGATCCCGCCGGAATGGTCAACGTGACTTTTTCTAGTTTGTCGATTCCAGTGAAAGGGATGGGGGCGCCTTGGAGTGGGATATACTGCCCTTCGTGCCCCCACAGCATATAGAACGTTTTGGTCTGTTCGATTAGAATGGGGTAGGGTCTTGTGGCCCAGACTCGCTGCCACGCGCTGCCAGCACTTTCTATGGGTGGGGCTTTGTCCTCGGGGGGGTAGAATTGGTCAACGCCTTGAGTCTCAACTACCGTCATGGTGTTGGGAAAGTGGAAAAAAGTCAGCCAAGCATCAACATTTCCCGAAGTGTTCACCCTTCCCCAAGGGAGTTCTGGGAACTGCACCGCAGAGACGGCTCCTTGGTAGCCTGCGATTCCAAGGGCGGAGGACGGGAGCCACTGAATTTTCTGAATTGGAGGATCCCAAGCTGCGGTTTGGCCATTCCACTCCCCAGTCCAATCTAAGACGGCGTTGAAGCTGATCGCTTCCTGCCACTGATAATAATTTGCGTCGGAACCGTAAGTAAACTGCGCGGTCTTGTAGCCCGTCCCCACTGAAACTGAAGTCAACGCCAAGTATTCAATCGGATACACCGTTGGGTCGTTGGGAGCGGGGTCCGCGCCGTCTGGCACGCCGTCGCCATCCGTATCCGCCTTAGTGGGGTCGGTGCCGTCCTGTTGTTCCTGTAAATTGGTCCTTCCATCCGCGTCCAAGTCAGCAATCGCGCTGGCGGCTCGGGGGTCCGACGCGCCGTAGAACGCGTTAAAGCCATACTGGTTTTCCCACCAGTCGTAGAGGCCATTGCCGTTGGTGTCTATGCCACGTTCCGTGACGCGGTAAAAAATCCGCTGCCCGGAATCGGCACTGGGTGGCGTGGTGGGTAAAGTGACATCCGTTTCCTGGGTGATCCCGCCGCGGACCTGATCCAAGCTTTCCAAGAAAGCGGCCTTCTCCGCCAGACTCACAGGACCCCACGGCTGATTTGGTGGCACGGTGGGCAATTGAGCATCCTCCTTGGTCTGGGCAAAAACCCAAAGATGCCAACGGGCGTCAGGAAATTCCTTGGTATAAAAGCACCCCATCCCTCTTTGGGGGAAGGCTTGCGCTAACTCCCAACTCCATCCGGGACTGTCTTCGGTCGCCTCCCTAACCGCGATGGCACGGTCAACTCCCGGGGTGTTGGAAATGACCAGCGTAATATGGACCAATTTGGCTGGACGCGGCGGGTTTGGGGTAGCGCTCCCCTCCGTGGGCGGCGGGTCTTGGTAGAGGAAAAAGCGCTTCGGTGTGCCGTCGCCATAGTAGTTGCCCCCAGTTGCGACTGCGAAGGACTCAAGGTCCGGTGATTCCTCCACTGCATAATGCCACCCAACCTTAGTTGGAAAAACGAGCCAGTGGCACCGATCCTGGTCAAGCTCACACTGGGCAATGAAAGGACTGGTCGGAGGCTGCGCGGGCAGGGCATTAGGCGAACCGAATCCGAGCGCTAGCAGCAGGACTTGGATAAGGCGGAACCGAAAAAGCAGAGGGGAATTCATGGTGCTAATTTATTTGGCCTTTCGTATAACACCACGGCGGGAGGCTGGCGAGAAATATTTTTGTTTCGAATAGCAAATAAATCTTGCCAACGTTAGCAGGAAATATTAAAACACGGGCTTTATGCCAGAATTCGTTGTCATCGGAAAGTATGCCCATGCGGTGAGTGGTTTAAAACTGCTGCGCCATCCTACTCCCCAGAACGATTGCGTCGATAGAAACTTTTCAGCGCTCACCGCTCTCCGCTCCGCTCCGACCTCCCCCCCCGTTTACCCCGCTACCTCCGCAAAGCCTGAATCAGTTCATCCAGCTTCGTAGCCACATCCAGGATCGTGGGATTCGGCTGCGCTGGCAGCAGCAGAGCCACGCCATTGCTGCTGGCGGATGTGGTGTTGATGGCATCGGTGAGTTGGATGAAGGAAACATCACCCTGCGGTCCGGTCAGGCCGTCCTGACCTACGGGGATGTTGAAGCTGAAGTGGACAAACGATCCATCGAAGAAGACCGAAGCGCTGGCCGGAGTCGTGGGGCTCACCGGAGTGGCGGGTGTAGGATGAATTTCGTGGTCTCTGTCCAAATGTGTTTCCTTCGAGACTGACTGGTGGAAACCAACATGGCGGACGGACGTTGTTATTTTACCAAGATTTTCAATGTCATTTTCGCACAATTTATAGAAATTATCGAGCGGACACTTTCGTCGACACCTATACGAAGCGGGTGCCCAGTAAAAATCACACTGTCTTCTTCAATTCTTGGCTCCAGCACATTCCAAAGAACAGCGCCTAATACTCTCGGGATTTTTCTCCAAGAGGGAAAATCGACATCCTTACTACTGGAGAAAACCTTAACCTCAGGGAATCCTTCCTTGTTTAAATCCAAAATTCGCGCCAATGTCACGGAATTATCTTCACCGAATTCTTCCGAAGATGTAACCAGGCAGCAATTCTTATGAATTAAAATGCGGTCAGCCTTTCCCCCAGCCATAAATCTGTGCATCGTTAACGAATACCCGTTGTGAGCCTGATTTAGCCGAAACGCTTGAAGGTGATACCCAATATCAGGCTCGTTGTTTGCCACAAACAGTAGCGAGCCATCACTCGATAATGCCACAACACTGTCCTTTTTTGGGGCACTCTCGTTGGCATCTTTCGAAAAGCCAGCAATGATTAAAATGATCTGGAGCAGAGTTAAAATTTTCATTTTAAATGGTTTTTCGGAACGACTGTTTTCGACTTTTTCTTAAATAACAAGAAGTTTTATCTTGTCCGGATGTGAGACTAGCGTTATATCTCCTGCCATGCAACTGTTGCCGGATATTCTGGACGGTTTTTGGATCGGCCGCCGGGAACGGGGAGTCGGGAGTGGAGCGATTGGTGGGACTGAAGGGGAGCGGAAGGTGGCGGAGGGGTTGCCAGCAGAGGAGACCTTGGGGTCGGAATTTCCGTGCGCGGCGTCAGCAGGTAAGATCATGGCGTCTGGGTGTCCGGACGAGGTGTTGGGAGGTGCTGACACGGTGTCCGGGTGTCCAGACGCGTTGTCAGGAGTTGCCGACAAGGAATCTGGACGTCTGGACGCGCTGTCGGTAGTTGCCAACACGGTGTCCGGGTGTCCGGACACGCTGTCAGCAGGTGCTGACAAGGAATCTGGACGTCCGGACGCGCTGTCGGTAGTTGCCGACACGGTGGCTGGATGTCCGGACGAGGCGGTAGCAGGTAAAAACACGGTGTCCGAGTGTCCGGACGCGGTGTCGGAAAGGCTGACATGGAATCTGGGTGTCCGGACGCGTTGTCGGCAAGGCTGGCACCGAATCTGGGTGTCCGGACGCGGTGTTGGCAAGGCTGACAACCGATCCGGACGTCCGGACGCGATGTTTGCAAGTCTGACACCGAATCTGGACGTCCAGATTGCTTGTCGGAAAGTCTGATACCGGGGCCGGAAGCTCGGAACCTGATATTCTCATCCAATTTTCATCGCTCTCTCTGAATCGGTCCATTAAAAACCCTAAATCCAGCACATCCCATGTCACTCGATCCATCCAAATACTCTCAGAATCAAATTGAGTCGGCCACCCGGAAGCGTTTTGCGCTGATGGATGAATTTATCTCCAATATGAACCTCAAGGCCACGGCCGCGACCACGGGGATCACAGAGTTTTCCGGTGTCATGGGGGCATTTTCGATGCAGTTCGGAGCTTGGCATGGCACCTATCTGGGTTGGCGGACGGCCACTGTGCACATTCCGGCGTCGACGCTCGCCTTTGAGGAAAAAATGGCGAGCCTGACCCGAGCCACCGCAGCCGCCAACAGCCCGCTGCAGAACTGGGATGCCACCATTGCCGGTCAGACTCCCACTCTGGGCCCCATTTATTTGGAGCTCTTCCCCAATGGCCGCGCCACTTTTACCGAGGGCACTTATGAAACCCGCCTTGATGCCCTGGAAAATCTGGGCAATGCGTTGACAGCCCAAGTGGCAAAACCAGTCTTAGTGGCTTTGGGGGCCACCGTCTCCGCCTTTGCCGCGGAAGCGCGCGCCCTGCACGATTCCCAGACCCAAGCCAAAGCGGCGTTGGAACTCTTGCGCATCCAACTGGAAACCCGACGGTTGGCGATTGCCATCGCTGGCTATCAAGTCATCGGCTGCGGCATGATGGTCTGGGGTGCCACTCCGGAACTGGTGGAAACGCTGTTCGATGTCAACATCCTCCGCGCGCCCAGTATGGATGCGCCTGCGGCTCCGGTGGATACTCTCTGGACCCCAGCCACGCGCACGCTCTCCACGACCGTCATGCCCGTGGGAGCCACCCGTCTCGAAGCCTGGCGCACCGCTCCCGGCGGCATGCCAGAACAACTCCACACCGGAGATTCCGGTCAGACCTCCGTCACCATCCCCGTCACCATCACCTGGGTCAGCGGCGGGCTGTATCAAATCTGGCTCGTGGCCGTGAATAGCACCGGAGCCAGCGAGCCCGGGCCGGTGCAGAGCTGGACGGCTCCGTAAGTTTCCTTCCACCCCAGAGTGCGCCTCGGAGTGCGTGGCGCACGCTTGCTGGTTCAATGAGGCACCCCGTGCGGAATAAGGTGGCAGGCTGTTTATTTAGCTCCAAACTCGGGGTTAGTCGTAGATGTAATAGCCATACCCACGGGGAACGATTTTCATCTGGTAATCTGGTGCGTAGATTGGCAGCGTATGGAGATCATCTCCAAAGACAAGCCCCTCGCCATACCAAGCAGTGAAACTCATTTGGAAAACTCCTTCACCCAGCCAACAGAATCCACTGCGCCCATCGGTTGATAATAAAACATCCGTTTTTTCATTATTCGTTTTGCCACATATTCGAGCTGCTGTTGGGGGAATATTCCTTTGCGCGTAGATTTTATAAAAATGGCCTCACAGGGGGTGGTGTTGATTTCTCTTATTACATCATCTAACGCAGTGTATCTCCTGCCATTTAGACTCCACTCAGCGCGCCCTTCAGGAAGCCAATCAGCATCGTTCCGTTCAATGCTCAGGGCGGATTTTGGAATTGTTGATTCCCTCACGTTTCTCACCACCAACTTCGAGGGAGCGCATGATGAGATGAGGATGAAACAGGAAATTCTGTAGGTAGCTTTCATGTCTTGCGGCACAATCAGTAATCTAAAATCTAAATGGTTTTTCCGAAAAAGGAATCAGTGATCCACTACGGCAATAGCCATCCTACTCCCCAGAACGATTGCGTCGATGGAAACTTTGCAGCGCACGGCCTCTGTGCCACTTGAGCCCGGCCATGGTCTGGCGGATGGAACGGCAGAAGGGTCTTCCACTGGTGTTGGGATCGTTGGCCTCTTCTATCCCATCCGGGATGCGGACAGGTGGCCCAAAATAACCGGGGATATCGCTCGACGCTCAACATCCCGGCTAATCGCTGCGTCCCCCCTACCGGGGACAAACGCCGTCTGCGGTTTTGGTCGAAGGCATCTCTCAATCGGAACCTTTAATAAAGAGCCTGCCACGTTGTGCGCACGGAGACAACAGAACGCGCACCGAAGCCGCCAGTGGCTCGGAAACGCCGCGTGCGTCCCTCCGTCCCAGTTTAAATGGTTGACGTAACCGAGCGCATCGGTTTGACGCCCCAGCAGGGCAGCAGAAATTAGCCAGGGATGCAGGGAGGCACGAGCGGAATCCCTGGACCCCATTCAAAAAAAACAAAGCGTCCCGGTAGGGACGCGAGAAAAGGCATCCTCAGCCAGTTCAGTTGGACCGAAAATGTAGTCTCATTTCCCGTTGTCATCATCCGCCAGAATCCACGCGCCTTTGCGCGTAAATCGACAATAACGTTGACGAACACGCGCCTCTGCGGCTAAATCCGAGCAAAATTCCACTATGAAATCACTCCCCCGCGCCAAAACCGGCAAATCTGTCGCCTCTAAAGAAGCTCGGCCACAATCGACACTTCTGTCGGTGATCAATTAGTTAGACAGAGAAATGAAGAAGAGGAAGACAGCCCTTATCGTGTTCTCCGCACTGGTGGTAGCGTTGGGAGCGACCGCAATAATTTTTCGTCCTAGTCCTCCCAGCATTCCTCAATTCGATAGAGCTCTTTTCAGTCCTCTAACGCCTGAAGGAGTCCAGATCATGGAGATTAGCGAGAGCGATCTAGCTCAAATCAGCTCTATCCTCAAATCAACGAAGAGAGATTTATTTCCCATGAAGTGGGCATATTTAGGCACGCTCCAACTTAGAAAGAACGGAACAACGGTTTCGACAATAGAGATTTTCACGAATCCTGGTGGGCCAGGTCCACTCCGAACTTCGGAGGAAGATTATTTAGGCTATGATCAGGAAGCCTTCCGGAACATTCTGAACCGTGCAGTATTGATGAGCGACCAAACATCAGATCAGCAATCAAGGTCGTCTAACAAGTCGGAGATGGCGATGCCGAGGAAGCCGTCTGATTAAATTCGGGCTTTTCATCGGCGCCCCATTCCTCTATCGTTCGCCCAACCCCACACGACACCTGTCATGATGCGAATCCTTCTGTTGCTCACCTCGTTTGCGTTGTGCGGCTGTCGTGTTCAAGAGGCGCAACCTACTCGTTCATCGGCCACGGACACAGGCACCCGACTGATTCGTATCACCGAGGAAGCCCATGGACTCGTTTCCTCACCGGGGTCATGCCTCGTGGCGGAGATCCGAGGTGACAGCCCTGCAGATCGTGCATTTATTGATCGCCTTTGGGAGCAGCACCAGGCTTCATTTCCAGAGGACCAGCGAATTAATTATGGTCCAGATAGCAGGTTCACACAGATTGAACTTGTTCGTGGCCCAGACAGGATCGTTGTCGGCTCATGGCATACAGCAGAGCAGACATCACCTCAGCTTTTTGCGAGTCACAGTGGGCTTGGCACATTGGGTAGCCGCACCCGCCCCGAGGCTCTTGCCGCCGAGCCAGAGGCATACAGACGATTCCGCTCTTCCTTCGATGCAATTGTGGATGCAGTCACCACTCACAAGAAACCATGATTTGTAGCCTATACGAGCAACCAAGGGCGTGAGTGGTTTAAAATTACCGCGCCATCCTACTCCCCAGAACGATTGCGTCGATAGAAACTTTGCAGCCCACGGCCTCTGTGCCACTTGAGCCCGGCCATGGTCTGGCGGATGGAATGGCAGTAGAACCTCCCTGCTGCTGTTTCCGGGCGACCCCGTTCGCACCCTCGTGAGGTAGAAAATTTGCATTCGACGGGAGCAAAAGGGCTACTCTTCAGGGCGCATATTTCTGAACATCAACTCCCCGCAAAGCTATTTCTCGAATGGCGTCAGGGCATTGACCTGTCATAATAGCCTTCAAGTCTTTCTCACCAAGTAGTGCGTCAGGCGGTGGGAACGCAATCCAGAGATTGAAGGAGTCGGTTTCATCCAGAAATTTCAGGCGGACTACCGCCAACTGGTCCTGGATTTCAAGTTTGAAAGAAAAACCGTTATTACCCTGCTCGTCCTCAGCAAGTGATAGCGCAAGATTTGGATTGATTTCCATTACTTCAATGTTTTTTATTTTGGCGAAAATTGCAGCTAATGCCCCAGCATTCTTGGCGTGGGACATGTGTTTAGTGACAATTTCCTGAAAAATCTTGTGCCGGGTCAGGCTTGACGGGAGCGATTCATCCAGTGCATGAACCGAACTCTGCAAATCATCGGTTACTTGATGCGTCGGCCCTGAAGTTCCGTTATTCGGACGACAAGACAAATTTATGACAAGAAGAAGCGTCGTGGCGGTGGTTAATTTAATCATAAACTCTGTCATTGTGTGTAGGGGGCATCTACATATTCCCCAGGGTTTTTACGTCAACAAACCAGGCACCATGCAAGAACCAAACTTCTCCGGCAATGCTGCTCCCGCCCAACGGGCTTGAGACAAGAGCTATTCGAAACGGTCTTTTCAATTCAGGATGCTCCAAATCAAGGTCAATCGTAATAGATAGAACCGCACGCGTGTTCTGGTCTAAATTGCGGTCGGCACAGTCCTCTAGTTGTATCCTTGTCAGGAATTCTGTGGCGCAGAGATCAAATGGGTGTGTTTTGAAATTCGCCAGGTAATTTTGAAGTTTAAATCTGCTGCACAATTCTTCGATCAGCGTGGTGTAGTTTGGGCTGAACCCAGGTGATAATTTAGCTGCGTTGCTCAAATTGGCCGAGTTGTGGATCGGTAGTAATCCATTGGGATCGCGATGTGTTTTGGAAGCACCGTATTTCAGCAACAGATCAACAGAGTCAACGTCTTCAGCCAAGACTGCCAAACCCAACGCAGAATCTATCTCTTCGATATGATTGGCCGAGGCAATCGCATCCGGTATCACGAGCGTATCATTTGGCGAGATACCACTTTTGAGGATAGCTTCCAACTTAACTTTGTCTCGGTCGAGGAGCGCGGATAGGATATCAGCACCGGTCTCGTGAGTTGGAGCGCCACCTTTTTGCTTCGTGAATTCCTTCTGGCCAGAACTCAAATGAAGCCATCCGGCTAAGAGTCCCGAAATTGACACGCCAATGACTGTAACCATCCTAAGTAGTCGAGGTATTTTCATTGAGGCGATTCATTTCTCCGTTTTTGACACCTGTAGGTTTTCCATGGCAATCATCACTAAACTAGCGAGTAACTCGGTGCTTCTACGGCCACCAGTGCACATAACCGTCCCCCAACCTTTCTCAAAACGGTAAATAAAACTTGATGGATCAATCCCTAAATTTGAAAGACTGGCTTTTATGCTAGCTATCTCATCTCCTTCCTTCACTTTGAAGAATTGACGGGTTTTTTGATTTAAAGGCAAAAGGTATAATTTTGAATGTTCGCTCTCGGAATGGTCACCGTGTATTTCCACAACCCCATCAACAAATCTAAATGTATTTGAGTAGCAGATTCCCAATTGACTCAAAACCTGTGATAAAGTTACATCCTTCAATTCCAGTTCGATTATGGATACTTCATTGAGATTTGTTGGATCCATTAACACAAAACCTTTGAATCCTGACGATAATTTTGCGTTTTTTGCGATTGCATCATCGTGAAGCAGCTTCAGCGCTTCTTTCAAGGTTTTATTTTTGAGTGAGAAGACTGGAATGCGAGCACTCAAAACGTCCTCGTAAGTGGGTGTTTCGGCAAAGCTTAGCTGTCTGGCTAGAAACAAAAATAATAGAAGTGTCAGGCGTATTTGAGTGCTCATCTTAAAAATTCTAAATGATGGTGAATGCAGTTCGTAAGCTCGCTTATTCCGGGAACGGTTTAAAATTACCGGGCCATCCTACTCCCCAAAACATTTACGTCGATAGAAACTTTGCAGCGCACGGTCCCTGTGCCACTTGAGTCCGGCCATGGTCTGGCGGATGGAATGGAAGTAGGTCTTTTGCTGCTACGAGGCTCGGCTTTTTCCGCCGGACTCCAGCGGCTGTTCCTTTCGTGTTGAACTAGCATGTTCCTGCTCGGCTATGGCTCCCGGCTGGGGACAGCCGGGACACTTTCTTCACTTTCTTGGGAACGTGTGCCGACTGTCCTCAGTCGGCAGCAACCCGCAGCCAACACGCTCTGGAAGATTGCGGGAAAGATTTACGATTAACGAATGATCCGTTCTCCGTAGCAAGACTGCGAAGGATGAACGAACTACGATTTACGAAGTGGATGGACCAGAGATATCCGGAATCGATTTTCTATAACATTATTTTCAACGGGAAACTCAAACCACCATGCCCTTGGCCCCCCTTCCTCCCCGCCTCGGGTGTCCTACTCCGCCGTGCTCCGCGGCTAGCTCCAAGCACTCTTCAATGCAGCCACGAACTTCACACCTCCAAGCGCAGCCCATCATAAGCCACGCGGATGTGGGGCGGCAGGGTGGCCTCGAATTCGGCGTGGCCCAGGTCGTGGCAGAGGTGGGTGAAATAGGCGCGTTGCGGCTGGGCGGCGGCCACGGCGGCCAGCGATTCCTCCACGATGAAGTGGGTGTAAATGGGCCGATGCCGCAGGCAGTCCACGACCAATGTTTCCACGCCGTGGATGAGTTCCATGGTGGCGGGGGGAATCACTTTCACATCGCTGATGTAGGCCAGCCGTTTGCGGCCGGCCCGACTAAAGAGGAAGCCGATGGTGTCCACCTTGGCGTGTTCGACCGGGAGCGGGGTGACCTCGGTTTCCCCCACCCAGAAGGGGCCGTCAATGACCCGGGGCATCGGTTTGAAGTAGCCCAGATACCGATTGGTTCCATCGAAGGCGAAGGCGAACGCCGTTTGCAGCGCCTCCAGCGTGGGTTGGGTGGCATAGACCGGCAGAGCAGCATCCTCCCCGAACGTGAACCGCCGCAGGTCATCGAATCCCATGATGTGATCCGTGTGGGCATGGGAAATGAGCACGGCATCCAAGTGGGAAATTTTGTTGCGCAGACATTGGTGACGGAAATCCGGGCCGGTGTCCACCACCCACGAAGCCTCCGGAGTTTGCAGGAAAACGGAAGAGCGGTCGCGTCGGTCTCGGGGATCCTCCGAGGTGCAGACCGGGCAATCGCACCCAATCATCGGCACCCCCACCGAAGTGCCCGTGCCAAGGAACGTCAGTTGGAAATCCGGCATCATGAAGGCTCCGAGACGTCGGGTGATGATGCCTCAGGCGTTGCGGGGGACTTACGACCAGATTTCGCCACCGTTTCCTCTGGATCTGGCCACCACATATTAATCAGCATGCCCAAGCCCCCGACGACAAATAGTAAGGGAAACCAAATCGAATAGAGGGCACCCTTATTATCGCGCACCAGAATGACATCCTTCGGATCATCCGGGTTCACATAGCAAACCGCGCCCTGGCCGGCGGGATATTTCCCCACCAATTCTTGCGCCAGCGCTTTGTCTTTAAATTTCAGGCCGGCCACGCGTTTGATTTTGTCGGACATGATCGATACGTCCTCTTGAATAAAGGTGTATTTAATGACCGGAACGTAGGTGGTGGGGGAGTCTAGCGAGAAGCGCTCCTCCTCGATCTTGGAGGAGGCGACGAGACACGGAATTTCCGCCCACCGATACGTTTCCGCCGCCCGCTGGTAGGACTGCCACATCTGATACGTGAAAAATCCCCCGGCTGCTGCCAGCACGAGTCCAATGACGGAAAGGAATAAGCGGGCGCCAATACTGGCGCGCTGGGGGGCAGGGGGAGAGGGGAAATTGGCAGACATGGCGGGCGGGAGGTGAAGGCACCCATACGCAAAATGCAGCGCAAAACAACCTCAAAGCGCGGCCATCGTCCCCCCGCCCCGGAATTAAATTTTCGCTCCCCTCGCAGTGAGAGTTTGCGGAATGGCCAGAACCGGGCTTTGTTGCGCCGCCGATTCCCCCGGCGGTCGCAGCCGCCGGATATCACAGCTAATCGGATCACCATCGCAACTATTTTCACATGAAGAACAAACCCAGCCTCGCCTACCAGCGCAAGCGCCCCCGATTCAAATCCAACAAACCCGTAGGCATGTCAAAGCCCGCAGGTGCCGCTGGCGGTGCGCCCAACGACTCGGATGACGAGGACAATGATACCCCTACCTCTATGGAAGCCAGAACTCAGGAAGCAGAAGCCGCCTATCAATTCGCGGATCAAGACGCCCCAGAATCCCCACCACCAGCCCACGCCCCCGAACCTCGGGAGCCGCGGGAAAACCGGGACCAACGCGAACCCCGTGAACAACGTGACCCCCGCCCAGCCCGGGAACCCCGGGAAAATCAGCCCGCCCCATCGGCTGATGGCGCGGAACAAGCCGGAGATGCCACCTCCACCGACCCCGCCGCCATGCGTCGGGAACAGGAACGGATGCGGCGCGATCAGGAACGTGACCGTCGGGAAAATGAGCGCAAAGAGCGTGACCGCCGGGAAAACGAACGTCGCGACCAGCAAAAGCGTGAGCAAGATCGTCGCGAGCGTGAGCGGATCATGGAAATGCGCAGCCTCGACGTGGACAGCATTTGTAACAAGGCGTGGGACATCTACTCCGCCGAAGTGAAGGAAGAAGGCGTGGAACTCTTCCCGGACAACGATGCCCGGGAACTCTGCAAACGCAGTTTCCGTCTGGCCGAAATCTTCCTGCTGGAGGAAGCCCGCCTGCGCAAACTGCGCAATGAGCCGCTCCCAGAACTCGCTCCCGAGCCCACCTCGGCCCCAGAACCCGCCGCCCCAGCACCCGCTGAGGAGCAGACCATGGGCGAGTAAATCGAATCCACTTCCGACCGCAGGGGAGGAGCTTTCCCGGAAGCTCCTCCCTTTGTGTTTTTCCCCCTGCGCATGCGCATTCTCGTCCTCCAACTGAAGCGAATTGGCGATGCCATCCTCACGGCCCCTGCCTTGGGGGCCTTGCGTGCGGCTTTGCCGGAAGCGGAAATTTCATTGGTGCTGGCCGGGGCCGCGGCCTCGCTGGGTCGGGCGTTTGCCATGGCTGATCGGACGCTCACCTACGCCTCCGGAAAGGATGCGCGGAATTGCTGGCGCCAGGCGTTAACGGGAAAATTCGATGCGGTGCTGGATTTCTCCGGCACGGATCGATCCGCCGCGCTCACTGGAATCAGCCGGGCTAAATATCGCGTTGCCTACGCCAAGGACGCCAAGAATTGGCTCCGCAAACGGGCCTACAACACGCTGAGCGATGCCTCCGTGCGGAATTTGCACACGATCGACCTGCACCAGGCCCTGGTGACCCGCCTCCTGGAGGAAATGAAAATTTCCCCCATTCCCACCGTCAAAGACTACGGCCACCTGACCTTGCCGCCGGATCTGGCCCCGCCTGCGCTACCGAATCCCTACATCGTGGTCCATCCCGGCACGGCCCGAGCGGAGAAATATTGGCCCGCAGAGCGCTGGATCGAAGTCATCCGCCACCTCCAGGAAACCCATCATTTACCCGTCGTGCTCACTGGCAGCAACGATGCCGACGAACTCGTCCACCTGCGCGCCATCACCGACGGCTGCCATGTGCACGCCAATTTTGCCGGCCAATTCTCCCTCCTGCAACTGGCCTCCACCATCGCCAACTCTTGCATGGTGCTGGGGGTGGATTCCGCTGCCATGCACCTGGCTGCGGCCTTCCAGCGACCCCAGATCGCCCTCTTCGGCCCCACCAATCCCTACCACTGGCAACCCCGCCACTCCAAGGCCAAACTCCTCCTGGCCGGCCCCGAGGAATCGCCCACCACCACGCCAAAACACGCCAAATTCCCCATGACGGACCTCCCCACCGCCCGCGTCCTGCGGGCCGTGGATTCGCTGATGGGTTAAAGAACGTGGTGCTGCTGTCTCAGCAGCACTCTGGGGAGAAATGCTGATTAATCCGCCCCAGGCAAAGTTCTGGCATCCCTACCGGGATGCTTAGGTTGGTTTTGGATTCCGGGGGTATCGCTGCGCTCAACCAGCTAATTTTTGAGATGCCTACCGGCATCAACCCGAAGTGGCGGAAATCATGCAAGGTGATGGGTTCACGCCAAACTAGAACAAGCGCACGAATCCCGCTTGTAAGCGGAGGATCAGGCTCAGCGTCCCCACCCTGCCACGGATCGTGTTGCTCCGCTTAAAAGCGCTAAAAGTGGGACTCCAACTCATAGCGCAGTAGGCGCCTCCCGAGGGGTGCTCCCATCAGGTTGATTGATGCGAACCACTAGCTCTCCTTGCTCGTGTTTGGCCAAATGGAATCCTGACTGGGCAATATCGCTCGGAGGCGTAGTCTCTGGGAAATCAGGGTATATTTTCTCTTCTCTGTCTGCGCTTGGGTTTTTTTCTAATCTCACTTCGTGACCCCATTTCGGAAATTAACGAAGGAAACCTGCAATAATCCGCAGCCAAGAAAAATCTTGGCAACTCGACTAGACGGAGCTATGCTGGCAAATAATAAAAATCCACCATGAACTAGCATATCATCCCGTGCAGAACATCAAAATTGACCCCACGAGGCAACGGAACCACTGCCACTTTTTTACCATTCATGCATCCTGCCCCCCTCTCCTCCTAGCCCTCTCACTCCCCGATTCCGAATCCCCTCCGAACCAACGCCGCCCTGAAAAAGCAAATTCGATAGAATGTGTATAGTTAGCATCGGAGTGAGTCGTCAGAATTTTCGCCCTCATTCCATTTCGCTCCTGCCTTGAAACCGCCGGCACACTTCAATACAAAAAGCGACTTAACAATGCCCACCTTCATAGGTCACCATCGCACTCGATCATCGGAGTGGCATAAGGCAAACGAGGTTTCCGCAGGGCTCCTTAGCGCCCTCGAAACTATCGAAGGATCGCTTTGGTTGATTGCTGGTGGCCGAATTCCGCTTGCACTATTATTGTTGCAAACTAGCATTGAGTTAGCCTTCAAGGCTGAATTGGAAAGAATTCATCCAATTCTAACCGCAGACATAAAGAGCTTAGACTACAAGGCTCTAAAGAGTCTTGTTAAAATCGAATTTCTGAAACATCCGATGGGTGCTGCACAGTCGGTCCAAGACTTTGATGTCGCAAAAACAATATCATTCGAGGCGTCAATGAACCGAGTCCAAGACCTTTATCCGTCAATCGCAAGCTGGAACGATCGACTCAAAAAGTCTTATGAGTTTCGCAATGCAATTACGCATCACGGCTCGGAAGCAGCGCGCATAACCGATTATTCAAAAACGATAGCAACTATCTTGTTGCCGTTTATGGACTTTTTCTTTAATGAGATTGGCTCACTATCTTTGCGCGCAATCGTGACGGAGCCCGTTTACAAACAGATACTCGTGGCGAAAGGTGTTGCAGAGCGCTTGGATCGCGAAGGCACGCCGACAGGAAGCTATGTTTTGAAAACAATCGGCCATCAGCTACTTTATATGAACGTGGATTGGCCGAAATCTTCAGATGTGACTGGTCTTGATGATGGAGATCAGGATTTTCAACTCGCCCAAAATCTCCGAATGTTCCTGGAAAAAGAATGGGGCGGGAATTTCATCAATACCTCATGTCGAATTTGTGATTCATGTGATCTTTTTGTTCGGGTAGAGGTCCATGCAAATCAGCTAGTCATTTTGGCGGCCCAATGTCCGCATTGCGGGTTGCGCATCAATGAAGAGGAGAAATACTTGGCTGCATTTCACATAGGTGATCTGAGCGAAGAGGAGAAGCAAGGATTCCTTGCCGACCTTCATTAAATTTATCTGACTCGTATTAATGCACCAGTCAAGTTGGCGCGTATTGCCACACCCCACAGTCACCAATTCCGACCCACCGTCCAATCCCGCACTGATAAAGCAAATTACTATCAAAAACATCTGGACATTTAATGGGGAATCCGCACATTCAACACGATTCTCAACCCCATTCCTCCATCATGATTAAGAAAGCTAACGAAACCAAGCTGGCACCCGTTCTCCTCGCCTTCCTCGTGATCCTTGTCGTCCCTGCGTATGGGGAGGTTCCACACATCATCAACTACCAAGGTCGAGTTGCGGTCGGCACTACGAACTTCGACGGCTCCGGCACTTTCAAGTTTTCCTTTGTCGATGCCGCTGGCACCACCGCATACTGGAGCAATGACGGTTCATTATCACTCACCCCCGGTGCTATCACGCCAGAGAGCCAACCCGCAGCAGCAGTCAGCCTCGTTGTCACGAAGGGCCTCTACTCGGTGCTCCTTGGCGACCTCACCTTGGCGAACATGACAGCAATTCCAAATTCGGTCTTCGTCAACTCCGACGTGCGCATGCGCATATGGTTCAATGACGGCACCCATGGATCGCAGCTGCTTACGCCCGACCAGCGCCTTGCTGCTGTGGGATATGCCATGGTTGCGTCCACTCTGCAATCGGGAGCAACCATCTCATCCAGCACCTCGGCGCCTGCTGCGTCAATATCGAACTCGACAGATAACCCTGCCGCCCTGTCGCTCTCCACCGAGTTCCGCACATGGTGGGTGGGCCAAAACAAAGCGCCGGATGCGATTGGTGCTTCTGACCAGTTCTTTATTTACGACCAAAACGCGAGTGCTACGAGGCTGCGGATTGACACCGCTGGAATCATCTATGGCAATGGTGCGGGACTGACGAACATCCCGGCGAGCGCAGTGACCGGCAATATTCCGGCAAATCAGATCTCGACATCGCCGCCCGGTATGGTCCTCATTCCAATGGAAACGTTCATGATGGGGAACAGCATCTTGGCGGATACGGACATCACGAACGCCACGCCCATTAGCACGACAGTGTCAACCTTTTACATGGATGTGAACGAGGTGACGCTGAGCCAGTGGCAGTCGGTCTATTATTGGGCCAAAGACAATGGCTACACTGATCTCCCGGCAGGGAGCGGCAAGGGCCCGAATCATCCGGTTCACACGGTGAGCTGGTATTCACTGCTGAAGTGGTGCAACGCGCGTTCGGAGCAAGCGGGCAGAACACCGATATATTACACAAATGATGCCCAGACGACGATCTACAAAACGGGTAACATGAACGTTACTAACGCACAGGCGAAATGGGGAGCTAACGGGTATCGGCTCCCAACGGAGGCGGAATGGGAGAAGGCGGCTCGAGGTAGGTTGAATGGAAAACGGTTCCCGGGGGGGAACATTATTACTCAGAATCTGGCTAATTATTATGGCAACACAGCCACCTACACCTACGATTTGGGGCCGAATGGCTACAACGCAGTTGGGGGCATAGGGGGAACTTCACCCGCGACGAGCCCAGTAGGATCGTTTGCGCTGAACGGATATGGCCTGAACGACATAGTGGGAAATGTGTTCGAGTGGTGTTGGGATTGGTATGGGACGCCGTATGCCGGGGGCACCGATCCGAAAGGGCCTGCTACTGGCTCCCGCCGCGTGATCCGTGGCAGTAATTGGGGCAGCAGCGCCAGCGACGCGCGCTGCGCCTATCGCAGTCATGACACCCCGAACCTCGCCACTTACAGCGTTGGTTTCCGGGCTGTCCTAACCCCAGGTCAACCATAAGCTGCGGCGGGTCGGATCGGAGCGCGAAACGAAAAAGTGAGGTGGACGAGTGCAGGACACAAAGCGGCGATTGAAAATCAAGCTTACGAAATTAGAAGAGGAAGGCCGCGCAGTTGGTCGAAATTATTTGTGAAAATGCCACAGAACACCGATGGAACTGAAACTCCTTGTCGTGCCAAATCAAAAACCTCCGCGAATTGGAAGCCGAGATGAACAACTTCCTCCCGACCCCTCAAAGATGGAACACTGAATCAAAAAAAGCAAAAATCGCCATGAACTCCATCAAGCTTTGTCGTAGCTCGCAGTCCATCAGTTTAACTCTGCTGTTCTTTGCTGCCACCGCTCAAGCAGGCACGCGCACCAGCACGAACTACATTGTTTCCTCCGACACCACGGATGGGGGCGGCAAACGTGCGACCAGCACAAACTACACGAACGACGGTAGCGCCGGCGGAATCGTGGGCATCTCCACCGTGGCCACCCCCGCCGAGACTGTAAAGGGCGGCTACGTCGCGCAACTATACGATGTGAGCGGACTAACGCTAACCGCCGTCACGCTCGACGTGAACGAAATCGGCACCAACCAACTCGCCGCGTGGCAGGCGCTGGATGATCTATCCCTGCTCGCGGTTCCTGTAGGGAGTGTGACTTGGAGTGTGCCCAGCGGTCCGCTGACCATTAATGCCAGTGGTCTAGCCGAAGGCGGTGCAGTGTTTCGGAACACCGCGGCCATGGCCCAAGGCATCTATGCCGGAAACACCGGGACACTAAGCTTAACCGTTATTAACACGATGTTTGACAACTTCGGCAGCTACGCAGACGATAGCCTCGAAGACGCTTGGCAGGTGCAATACTTTGGCCTGAACAATCCGCTCGCAGCGCCCGGAGTGGATTCCGACCAGGATGGGTTCGACAACCAATTTGAGTTCGCCGCCGGGACCGTTCCCACGGATCCGGCATCAGTCTTTCACTGGCGGATGGAATCGGTTTCCGGACAGATCCGCCTCGTTTTCAGTCCGCGTTTCACCGACCGCACTTACACAGTAAAGACGAGCACTAGCCTGCAGTCCGCGACCTGGATCCCCCTCAATGGTGCCATCGTCACCGACAACGGCAACGAACGCACTGTGACGACCCCTAGCACAGCGGGGCAACGGATGTTTTACAAGGTGGAAGTCAGCAAACCCTGACTCTCGGCAATGAAGGCAAAAGGGGCCAAGCCTAATATACACTTGCGTAAGTTGATTCTCCATGGCGGAAAAGGGGTCCCTGCGGAAAGGAGGACAAGTGTCACCACCCGGCTGGCGGAAATCATGCAAGGTGATGGGTTCACGCCAAACTGGAACAAGCGTTGGCGTCCCCCTTTTAAGCCAATGCCTTTAAGGATTCAAAAATATCTGGAATTCTGTAATTTCCCATGGCGCCCTGCCAGCTTCTGATGGATTGGGCGGATGCCCCATAACTCCCTGCCGCTTCCCGCATTCTTTTCCAATTTCGCCGCAGCCTTT
>JANOAV010000028.1:0-101383 GCA_031411295.1 Verrucomicrobiales bacterium
AAAAGAATGCGGGAAGCGGCAGGGAGTTATGGGGCATCCGCCCAATCCATCAGAAGCTGGCAGGGCGCCATGGGAAATTACAGAATTCCAGATATTTTTGAATCCTTAAAGGCATTGGCTTAAAAGCGGGACTCCAACTCATGCGCCTATTTAGACTAGCACGATTTACAGTTTGAGGATTTCCCTCGCAAAATGGGCGGTCGTTTGTCTGGCATTCTTCTCTAGTTCAGATTTCAGGCGGGCCGCATTCTGCTCGGTCAGTTCATCGTAACTGGGCGAGTTGGGTTGTTTATCCGGGATTACTTGATGGGTTCCGCTGGCGACCACCTGACCAGATTTGCAGTCGATGACGCGCAATTGAGCGGAGGAGAATACGCGATACGTGCCCCAATTCACGGGGAAATAGCAGAATCCCCAGCCAATGGTGCGCACATCGACAGCATAATCTGCGTCAGGGCACGCCTTGGCGATTTTCTCTGGCGAATCCTGCAACACTTGACGTTGACCGAGGGCGGCCATGCCAAGTTTCGAAACCATGGCTGCACTCAATTGCTGACTGATCAAGACCGCTGGATCCTTAATGGCGTTGCTATTGGCCAATCTGCTGCTAGGGAGCAAGCCGCTGATGGATCCTCCGCTGAGGAGTGCCTTAGTCGGGGTCATGGAGGAGAACGGCGGGGGGGAGCCATTGACGGAAACGCATTTTTTACCGCGAAGGAGGTTGCCATTTGCGAGGGGTTGGTTTGGCACTCCCGCACAGGAAACGAGCAGGGATAATGCGCAGAGGGCAGTGAGGTGAATCAATTTCAGAATCGTGGGCTTCATCGCAGAGTAAATGGCTTGGTTGGTGCCTCCATGACTAGCGGGACGGAGGCGCGGTTGTCAACGAAATCGCCATGGAGATTGGAATCCGATGTCTAGCAGATTGTTCGAAATTTGCAATAAAACTGAAAGCGCGACACCTGCCATTACCTTCGCAGCAACGATAATTTCTCCCTTCGATTCTCTTTGGCGACCCTGTGGAGTGTGCTATGGATGCACCTCTCCCAACTCTGCTTATGCACCCAACTCGCTGGTCGGTCTTTTTTGCTCTTTTAGGCCTTACGGTCCTCATTCCTGCCTACTTTATTCCAGCCATGCTCGTGGCCAACGCCATTGATGGCAGCCGCTGGCTCTCCATTTGGTCGGGCATTGCGACGTTCTGGGAGAAGGGATTTTACTTCTTGGCTGGCGTCATTTTCTGTTTCAGCATGATCTTTCCGCTGGTGAAACTCTGTCTGTGTCTGATCTGCGGCACGGGCGGCTGCTGGCTGCCGCAGAAATTTCGTGAACGGGTGATTCATATCACCGAATGGACCGCCAAGTATTCCATGCTGGATGTGCTGGTGATCGCCATGCTCATTCTGCTGGTGAAGGTGGAAGAGTTCATCCTGATCCTGCCCAGCCTAGGGCTCTATTTGTTCAGCTTTGCGGTGCTCTGTTCCGCGATTTCCAGCGGGTTGCTGAAACGGAGTTTCCACCCGAGCCGAGTGGAAGCCGAGCTTCCGCCCCGGGGGCAACGGCCTCGAATTTGGTTCGTGCCCTGGTTGATTGCCGGGGCCGCGGTGGCACTGGCTGGGCTGACGATCACGATTTCCAATCTCGGTGGCAAGGTGGATCGGGTGCAGTTGACTAATCTGACGAAGCGGCCGATCCCGCGGACCATGGAAAAACTATTGGGGCTGAAGGAGATCACCAAAGCCGAACACTCGTTCTGGTCCAGAGATACTTGGAATCGTCTGGTGGAAGCGGTGCAGGCCGCCAGCACGGATTCTGGTTGGAAGGTGCCGCAAGGTTACCTCGTGGTAGAAACCATCAGCGGCCGGAAACTGGAAACGAAGCGTCAGGAGGTGCATTTGGAGGACCCCAATCTGAAGCTGAAATTCGATCTACCTGAACCCCTGCCGCTCAATGACATTGCCAGTATCGAGCTGCGCACCGCCGTGGAGTTCGCAGGCGTCATGCCGGCGGAATCCTCCGAAGAACGCTTGGCGGTAAATAATGACGCCTTCCGGGCTTGGACCCCGGATTGGTATGGCCGACTTTTCCTTTTCCGCTGGGCAGGCCCGCCCAATGGCGAGTTCACGGCCGGGTGTGCTCTGGCGGCTCTGGGCTTACTGACCGCCTACTGGGCGGCCAGCGGTTTATTGTGCGGGGCCCGGCCCGGCCCGCGTCGCAACCCGGTGCCCACGGTGGCCAGTTGATTGGCGTTGCGATTTTTTTGGCACCTGGAAGCGGATTCCTCCTGATTCGGGTAATTCGTGGGGAAAATTGCCCGGTGCCGGATCCGCCGTTCCGGAATTCGGAATTCCCGAAATTGAAAACTTCTCTTGCGTTTCCCTCCCATGCCGTTTACCGCCAAGACGGGGAACGTGTGGAGCGCTCTGCAAGCGCATCTTAAAATCGCGTGGTAGTGGCATGGCAATCTCAGATGACTGGGAAATCCATTTGACACGGTTGCAGAGCCTACTAATATCCCCGCTCCCAAAACGCCCGAACCTTTTAGAAATTACCTCCCGAATGAAGACTTTTTCCGCTAAAGCCCAAGACATCCAACGCAAATGGTATGTGATCGATGCCGCCAACCGTGTGTTGGGCGATGTCGCTGTCCACGCTGCTGTTATTCTCCGTGGCAAAAACAAGGCCATTTTCACCTCCAACGTTGATTGCGGAGACTTTGTCGTCATCATCAATGCCGACCAAGTCGTGCTGACGGGTAAGAAGGAAGTGGAGAAGAAATACCACTGGTTCACCGGTTTCGTCGGTGGTCACCATGAAACGACCCCCAAGAAGATGCGCAATTCCGGTCGCGCTGACAAAATGGTCTTCAATGCCGTCGAAGGCATGATCCCCCACAACAGCCTCGGACGGGACATCGTCGGCAAACTCCGGGTTTACCGTGGCAGCGAGCATCCGCACACCGCGCAAGAGCCCACCCCAGTGCAGTTCTAAGCAAATTTTCCCTCCCCTCAAAGAATCAATTTCCTAAATTATGGCAACTCTCTTCGCAGCTACTGGTCGTCGCAAAACCGCCAGCGTCCGTGCCCGTCTCACCCCAGGTGAAGGCACCATTACCGTCAACGGTCGCAGTTTGGAAGAATACTTCCCCACCGCCAGCCATCAAATCACCGTCAAGAGCGCACTGCAAGTCACCGGCAACGCCCAGAAATTCGACGTGGATATCAAGGCTAAGGGCGGCGGACTCAGTGGCCAAGCTGGCGCCTGCCGTCTCGCCATCTCCCGTGCGCTGGTCGATATGGACGCAACCTTCCGCCCCACGCTCAAAGCAGAAGGCTTCATGACCCGTGACGGTCGTGCCAAGGAGCGTAAGAAGTCCGGTCAGCCAGGTGCCCGTAAGCGCTTCCAGTTCTCCAAGCGTTAATCCCGCTTCCGAGGAACTTATCTCCAATTTCGCAACAACCGATGCCGCTCTGGCATCGGTTGTTCGCGTTATGGAAGGTCGCACGCAGCGAATGTGGATCGGTCTGGTAGAATGTGGAGCAACCCGCTGGGCTGCTCATGCTAGCCCGCACTTCTCACCAGATTCTGCTGCGGCTTGATCTTGCTTGATTTACCTGCGTTGCGCTTGGTTGCTCCTTGGACAGTATGTCCGCATACAGCCCTGCATCGCACCCTGCGCGCGCCTTGGTTAATCACCCAATCTCTGCGCCTCGCGACGAATTTGGTGAGAAATGCGGGATAGATCAGCCCAGCGGGCAGATCCACATTCTTTTGAATTCACCCATTTTAAAATGGAAATGGTCTGCGTTAGGAAACGCCGATCTCGGGATAGTCCGTGTAACCCACAGGACCGCGGGCATAGAATGTGGCGGGATTGGGTTCGTTGAGTGGGGCGTCCTTGGCGAAACGTTCCACCAGATCCGGATTGGCAATATAGCTCTTGCCCCAGGCCACGGCATCTGTCGTTCCCGCAGCAATCGCAGCTTCAGCCGACTCCCTGCTGAATCCTTGGTTGGCAATGTAAACTCCGCCGAAAGCCTGCTTGAGCTGGGGACCGAGTTCGCTGCCGTCATAGGACTCCCGGGCGCAAAGGAACGCCAGTTGACGTTTTCCGGCCTCGGCCGCCACGTAGCCAAAGGTGGCGGCGGGGTTGGAATCCCCCATGCCGTGGGCATCGCACTTGGGGGCCAAATGTAATCCCACCCGATCCGCGCCCCACACGGAAACGGCGGCATCCACCGCTTCGAGCATCAACCGGGCGCGATTTTCAATCGAGCCGCCATATTCATCGGTGCGGAGGTTGGTGGAGTCTTGGAGGAACTGGTCGAGGAGGTAGCCATTGGCACCATGAAGCTCTACGCCATCGAAGCCGGCTAGCTGGGCATTTTCCGCCCCCAGACGATAGGCCGCCACGATGCCCGGGATCTCTGCTAACTCCAGGGCGCGCGGGGTCTCAAATGCTTTCTCCGGACGGATCAAGCTCACGTGGCCGCTGGCTTTCACAGCGCTGGGAGCCACGGGCGGGGCTCCATTAAGGTAAATGGGATCGGAAACGCGCCCGACATGCCACAGTTGCAGCACGATCAATCCGCCGCGGGCATGCACTGCCTTGGTGATCATTTTCCAGCCAGCCACCTGCTCATCCGACCAAATTCCAGGGGTGTCAGGATAGCCAACTCCCATGGGATCCACCGAAGTGGCTTCGGAAATGATCAAGCCAGCAGAAGCCCGCTGAGCATAGTATTCAGCATTCAACGCCTGGGGGACGCGGCCCGCTGCGGCCCGGGTGCGGGTCAGCGGAGCCATGATGATGCGATTGCGCAGCGCTAACGCGCCAGCTTGGAGGGGGGTATGGAGCACGAGGTTAAGTGAGTGAGTGATTTATAATATGTAAAGTAAGGGAGAGACAGTCGAGGCTCTGTCTTATTCACTTAACTTAGTAAGCTTATTGGCCAAGGTTGACTTCGGATGCGCGCCGACCACACGCTCGATTTCCTGGCCGCTCTTGAAAAAGACCAAGGTGGGGAGCGCTTGGATCCCAAATTGCTGCGCCAGCGCCATTTCCTCCTCGGTGTTGATGGAGACAATTTTGGCCCGACCATCAAACTGGCCTGCCAGTTCGTCCAACACGGGTGCCAGCATGCGGCAGGGGCCGCACCAGGAAGCCCAGAAATCCACGAGGACCGGAACAGGGGAGGCAAGCACTTCGGTGGCGAAGTTGGCGGAATTTACAGGGATGGAGTGATTCATAATGGTTAATTGGTTGTTGGAAACAGATATAATAGACCAGTCGTCTTGTAAAGTGGAAAAGTTCCCTTTACTTACCCGTGAGCACCTGGCGGAGAAAGGAGGTCGCTTGGCGCAACGGGGTCACACAGCGACACGTGGCTGCACGCTGGAGCGCTCCAGTCCAGAGATCATGAATCAGAGCGGCAGTTAGTGAGGGATCGATGTGAGCCGGGATCAATTGTTGGTTGATGCCTTCTGTGATGACGGCGGCATAGATCGCCAACCACTGCTCGGTGGCCTCTGATAGCACCTGCCGCATGGGTTCGCTGAGGTCCGATATCTCCGCTGCTAATTTGACCACGAGACAAGGGCAGCGGCCTTCGCATTGGGTTGCCTTGAGAATCGTTCCTTCCAAATAAGTGAACAAGCGCGCCACCGGATCTGTTTCCACAGTGGAGTTCAGGAGCACGCGTTTTTTAAACTCCGTGGAGGCCTCGCAATAATGCCGCAGTAATTCCACCCCGAATTGTTCCTTCGAGGCAAAATAATGATAGAAGGAACCCTTCGGAACCTTTACCGCCTGCAAGATCTCGTTTAGACCAACGGAATGAAAGCTCTTCTCAAGCATGATCGACTCCGCCGCCTGCAAGATTCTTTCTTTCGTGGTAGCACTCATGTCAGCCACATTCTGGACCAATCGTCTAGTGAAGTCAACCAGTTCTCGCTGGCAGAAGGTTGTGGTGGCAGATGCTCGTCATGTAGCCGTCGCCCCAACGCGTGTCGGCATTCGTGATCGACGTTGGCGTTTGGTGGTTCGTGGGGTTGATCGCCTTTGGTGAGTCGTCCTGGTCATCACGCGGAGCGATGATGACTACTTTGCGGAAATGGTCTGGCGCTGCTGCGGGCGACGGAGCTAGATCAGGGTTTCGGTCCAGGCTGGTTCCTTGAAACCCACCAGGAAGATCGCGTTGGCCGGGTCAATCGCGAAAGGTCGTTTCACGAGATTTCCCTGCTGGGATAAGAGTTGCAGGACCGCAGCGGGTGTCATCGTCGGTAGTTGGTCCTTCATTCCGAGCGCGCGATAATCCTGACCCGAGGTGTTGCAAAGAGCGCGCAGATCTCCCGCGTGCGCTTCCAGCATGGCGCTGAGTTCCGCCACGGTTGGGGGTGTCTCGCGGATGGGAATTTCCTGGAAGGGGATTTTCTGGGCGGAAAGCCACTTGGTGGCGTTCTTGCAGGTGGAGCAGCCGGAGTAGGTGTAAACTTTAAGCATTCGAGGAAAGGTTATTTGATTTGCAGGTCGTCATCCGTCCAGAGTTTGCGGTCTGGTCCCGCCGAACGGATTTCCATTTCGGTGGCGGACTGTTGGTGGAAGAAATACGGCGTTCCCCAACGGTCAACCATTTCGCCTGCAGCGTTTTGCTTAACCCCGTCGGGCAGGCCGATTTGCAGTTTCTTGTCGTTATCGCCCAGCAAGCTTTGCGTGATTTCTGCATTAGCGCCCACCGGATTGGCGCCGAGCGATTTGCGGAAGCTTTCGATGGAGAAACTCACCTGCTGCAACTCCTGCTCCGGCGTTTGGGTAACGCTGGGCGTGGCCAGTGGAGGATCCGGGAGCACGGCCGGGGGGCCGGAAATGGGGGCCACAGTTGGCGCAGGCGCGGCAGGTGCATTGTTTGGCGCAGACTTGGCACCGATTGGCATCAGGGGTGCAGTCACTTGGGTGAAAAGTAATACGAGGACACAGACGACAGCTAGCAGACTGAAGAGGAGCAGGAAACGACGGTTCATAGCTTAGTTGAACCACAGTTTC
Source organism: Verrucomicrobiales bacterium (assembly GCA_031411295.1). Taxonomy (GTDB): domain Bacteria; phylum Verrucomicrobiota; class Verrucomicrobiia; order Verrucomicrobiales; family V1-33; genus JAGNEJ01. Next base: position 7,043 of record JANOAV010000028.1, read on the forward strand.
CAGACCGATGCCAGCTATTTCCCGTCATGGCCAGGGCGGATTTTTGCACGGTGTAAGTTTTTGATTATCAACAGAACATGCGGTGGTGACGCGCTGCTGCGCGTCATTGGACTTCCTCTTTCAGACACGCGCAGCAGCGCGTTTCCACCTCCGTGCAAAAATCCGCCCTGCCGTCATGGCGCGGACGACACAATGCTCCCAGCGCTGACGCAGTTACCGCACCACGTCAGTTCGGGCTCACTTGCAGATCCCCTTGGATAACCAAGCCCGAGCCATAGGCCACGCGGTCTCCAGTGCTGTCACAAATCACGAAGCTAATCACGTCCGGGGTGCCAGCCGTGCCATCGGGTTTGTCGTCAGCGATCATGATCCAGTAATGGTAGCCTTTGACTGCTGCGGGCTGATTGGTCAAGTCGCCATCGCATTTACCGGTCAACACCACCGTGGGATTGTGCTTTCCGTAGGAATTCATCACCTCGATGGTCTTGGCGACAAATGTGCCCTTGACCGAATCGGTGAGATCAACCCGGATGGATAAGCTGCCACTGGGGTAGAATGGGGCGGCTGAGGGGTCAAAGGTGGCATCCACTTTGATAGCGAATTTGCCGGTATGGGCCGCGTCTTGGCGACTTTGAATCGCGACGGTGGCACTACCGGTGACTCGGCTGCGCGTGGAATGATGGAGGCTGGGAATATTGGCTGAAGGCATAATATGGCTTGGTTGAGATGGCGGAAACGGCATTGCCCGATTCCTCAACCTGCCATTCGAAATTTTTGGGCGGATGTTACAAAGAAACTGCATTTTCTTTGCCGTGCCCACAGACTGCCCCTACAAGCGGGCGCTCAACAGTTCCTTTTGATAGACCAACTCCTTTGGCAAATGGTCGTAGAGCTTCAGGAACAATTCCCCCTGGCTAATGACTTCCGTGCGCCATTCTTCGGCTTGGAAGGCCATGCAGGCGTTGAAATCCTCCTGCGTAAACCCTTCGAGACCTTCGGTGCGGAAGTCCTCATAGTGCGGGACCCAGCCGATCTGCGTTTCGTGGCCCGGGATGTGACCCTGGCAGCGCTGGGTGATCCATTCCAACACCCGCATGTTTTCTCCGAAGCCGGGCCAGAGAAATTTTCCTTCCGCGTTTTTGCGGAACCAATTCACATGGAAGATGCGCGGCAGATACTTGATGTGACGGCGCATTTCGATCCAGTGCTGGAAGTAGTCCCCCATATTATAACCGGTAAATGGCAGCATCGCCATGGGGTCGCGTCGCACCTGCCCCACGGCTCCGGCAGCGGCGGCGGTCGTTTCGCTGCCCATGGTGGCCCCCATGTAAACGCCATGGGTCCAGTTGAACGCTTGATAGACTAACGGCATGGTGGTGGGCCTGCGCCCGCCAAAAACAATCGCGCTGATGGGCACCCCATCGGGGTTTTCAAATGCAGGATCGATGCTGGGGCATTGCTGAATGGGGGTGGTGAATCGACTATTCGGATGGGCGGCGGGCGTTCCGTTGGTGCCGTCCCAGGCGTTGCCGCGCCAATCGATGAGCCCTGCCGGCGGCTGTTCTGTGAGACCTTCCCACCAGACATCGTTGTCGGCCGTGAGGGCCACATTGGTGAAAATGGTATTGCTGGCCATGGCTGTCATCGCACTGGGATTCGAGTGCCAGTTCGTGCCCGGAGCCACCCCAAAGAATCCCGCTTCCGGGTTGATGGCATGTAATTTCCCGTCCTCGTGCGCCCAGAGCCAGGCAATGTCATCCCCTACCAGCGTGGTCTTCCATCCTTCATAGCCAGCCGGAGGAATGAGCATGGCCAGATTTGTTTTGCCGCAGGCGCTGGGAAATGCCGCCGTGATGTAAGTCCGCTGTCCTACTGGATTCTCCAATCCAAGGATGAGCATGTGCTCCGCCAGCCAGCCTTCGTCGCGCGCTTTGGCGCTGGCGATGCGCAGGGCGAGACACTTTTTCCCCAGCAGCGCATTGCCGCCGTAGCCGCTCCCAAAGCTCCAGATGCTCCTTTCCTCTGGAAAATGCACGATGTATTTATCCGGATTGCACGGCCAGGAAACATCCTGCTGCCCCGGTCCCAAAGGCGCGCCGACGCTGTGCAAGCAGGGCACGAACTCACCCGCTTCGCCAAGTTTGTCCCAGATCGAAGCGCCCATGCGGGTCATGATCCGCATGTGCACCACCACATAGGCGCTGTCTGTTATTTCCACGCCGAGCATCCGCAACGGAGAGTCCAGCGGCCCCATGCAAAAGGGCACGATATACATTGTCCTCCCCGCCATGCAGCATGCGAATAGTCCCTTCAAATGAGACTTCATCTCCGCGGGAGCCCGCCAATTATTGGTGGGCCCCGCATCACTGGACCGTCTGCTGCAGATGAACGTGCGCTCCTCCACCCGGGCCACATCGCCCGGATCCGAGGATGCTAGATAGCTGTTAGGGCGCTTAATGGGATCCAATTGCCGCAGGGTTCCCGCAGCGGTCAGGAGTCCCAGCAGGGCGGTATTTTCCGCTTCACTGCCATCGCACCAATGCACTGCAGCAGGTTTAGTCAGGGCGATAATTTCCTCGATCCAGGCGAGCAGAGCAGCATGTTTGGTGGGGGGAGTGGGCATCAGGCGGGAAGGGGGTTATTGGAGGGTGAAGAATTCTAAGCAAGTTCAGGACCAAAAATGAACGGGTTGGGCACATTTTCAGCTGAAAGTTTCCCCGAAAACTACTTGGCAACTGGTTTTGCTTCGCCACAATCGCTCATACATGTTACACCCCACACGCTCCGGCCAGGCGTTTGGAAATTTTCCACCATCAAGAACCTAATGCTCCTCACAAAGTCCCTGCGCCATCTGCCTGCCTTGGCAGCCGTCTTACTTTCCTCCTGCCGCACGCCCGTCGTGGTCGCTCCAGAGCCGCCCCCGCCGCCGCCCATGTATTCCTGGGAGGGAGAGGGAGTTGGTGGCCCACTTAAGATGACCATTAGTCTTTCCGAGCAGAAGGCCCAACTTTATAAAGGCGGCAAAAATGTTGGCTGGACGTATGTGGCCACGGGACTGCCCGGCCATCCAACCCCACTGGGAACCCACAGCATCATGGAAAAGATCGCGGACAAGCATTCCAACCGTTATGGGGTCATTTGCAATGCGGAGGGGGAGATCGTCAATGGCGACGCCACCGCTGGAGTGAGCCGCGTTCCTCCCGGATGTCGCTTCGTCGGGGCGCCCATGCCTAACTGGATGCGGATCACGGCTTATGGCATCGGCATGCATGCCGGCCATATCCCCAATCCTGGCAGCCCAGCGTCCCACGGTTGTATCAGGTTGCCCCAATATATGTCCGAGCGTCTGTTCGAAAATGCCGTCGTGGGCACCCCAGTCAAAATTGTCCCCTAGCAACCATTCCCCCATGAATCGCAGGCATTTTCTCGTCACTCTTGCTGGAGGCGTCTTGTTGCCTAACTTGCTTCAGGCCGAAACCAATCTGCTGCCACTGGCAGTGACTTGCAAAGGCCAGGAGAAATTCCACGCTTTGGTGGAGCGGGCGGTCAAAGAGCACTGGGTTGCCAAGCCCATCGGCCAGCGCATGGCCTTCATTGCCTCCCTGCTGCGAGATACGGCTTATGTCGGATTCACCTTGGAGATTGATGACAAAGTGGAATGCCCGTCGGTTAATTTTGTCGGACTGGACTGCTGGACGTTCTTTGAAACGGTGCTCGCCTTGGCGCGCATGCTGGAAACGCCCCGCACGAAATACCAACCGGAACATTTGCTGGCGGAAATCGAATGGACGCGCTATCGCGGCGGCAAATGCACCGGAGACTACCTGGAGCGGATTCATTACCTCAACGAATGGTTCCTCGACAACCATGCCCGTGGCAACGTCAACGACATCACCCGGATGCTGGGTGCCGACATCCCGTTGAAAGGTCGTTTAAGTCGTGAAATGACCGTGCTGTGGAAAAGTTACCGTTATCTGAAAAAGAATCCTGAGTTGCGCCCCAAGATGGCTGCGCTGGAGGCCAAGATTAACGAACTGCCAGTGCATTACATTCCCAAGGCCAAGGTCAAAGGAATCGAACCCGAACTGCGCAATGGAGACATCATCGGCATCGTTTCCGGCGGGCAAGGCGGCGTGTGTTCCCACGTGGGACTCATCCTGCGTCCACAAAGCGACGCTGCAGCGCACTTCATGCACGCGTCCTCGAACTACAAGAAAGTAACCGTGGACCTAACCATCTCCGAATACCTCGCGCTCTACAAGAGTGACATCGGCATCCTGGTCGCCCGCCCGCTCCCCACCACGCAAAGCGTGCGCGATGTCACCCAATATCAGGCGAACCGAGCACGGATCATTAAGGCGAATTCCTGAGAGGTTCTCATTCCATTTCGCGTTCATGATGAGGGGACTATCCGTTGGACTTTGGGCTTTAGAACGCAAGCCAAACGCGTTTCATCGATTTCCCAACGGCCTAAAGGCCGAACTCCAACGGATGTTGCAGATCACATTACAGGATCGCATTCGCCTCAATTTGATCGCTTCTTAGAATGAGCGAAGCGAAATGCTAGGGCCGGTAAATAATCACCCAGTCTGCCGCATCCCGTGAAATCGATGGAGCGTTGAAATGGGGTGGGCCTGCGATTAAGTCAACTCCAACCGACCAAACCATCACATGGTCCATTTCGCGCGCATACCGAATAGGCTGACCATCGAGATCTGTCGGAACCTCATGCATTGCTTGCTTCAGTTCATTCGGGAACTCGTGATGTTCGGCATAAAAGATGGCCAACCGACATTCCACCGCAGTTAGTAGCCTGAGCATGTGAGCGAAAGCCATCCATTCACATTGCCCGTCTGCCGGACTTGCTCCACATGACTTCAAATAGCCCAGCCAGCCTTGTTGCTCGAACGGAATAATTTCGTTCCTAAGAAGTTCAGACAATTCGCGGCCGTCGATCACCGTTCCCAACTTCGGATCGTGTGCCATGTCCATTGGCAACCGTAACCAATTCGCGCCCCGCAGATGATCGTTTGCAAACCACGTCCATCTCAGGGCTTCGGTTTTCATCGCTGTCAATGTTTCCGCTGGAACGGGCAGAGCTACAAGTTCCGTGCTCAATTCATCCAGTTGCAGCGTTGTCCAAAGCTTGGCAGCAAGGCCCTCGTGGATTGTCCAGCAAATGATATTCAAGATGGAGCCTGATGTGCTTACCCCGTGGCTAAGTCCTTCCTGAGCCGCCGCTTCGCGCAATCTGAATAGCACCCGCAGCAAGTCAAAAACCAGACCGGATTCCTTGGCTTCCAACGCGTGCTGCAATCTCAACTGAATCAATAGGCTGAGTCGGTTGGCTAGGGATGAAGGGTGGGTGGAGATGGAAAATTCCTTGAGCCAAGGGCGTTCCCGTGGAGGTGGGGTGAATTGTGCCCGGGGGCGAATTTTTGCCAACTCGACCAACCCTCTGAGGTTTGAGTCCAAATCAAGCCACAGTTGTTGAAAAGCCAGATCAGAATTTGGCTCAGAAAAATAATTTCGCCACGTGCTAGGCAACGGGCGATTGATGCCACCGAGCCGCTCAAGGAATTTGGTGCGGCAGTCTTTCCAGTCCCACGGGCTGCGCAGCTCGCGCTTTTCAAAGTAGTATCTAAGAACATCGGGCAGATCTATCGCTACCAACGCATCCAGGCAGTCCTCTTTTGTTTTTTTTGCTGTGCGATTGCGGTCATATTCCTGCTCAAAGGCCACTCCATGAAAAAGTGGATCAGCGCAGAAATTTTGCTCCTGTGGAATGGTTGCGGGCCATGTCGAACTCCCATCAAAAGGTCCACAGGTGTCACCTGCCAGACGGATGATGCTCCGCCGCTTTTGTAATTCCGCCATGGCAATGGCAAGCCAAATTATCATTGGAACCAGGAGGAAGCTGATCCAACGAAACAGTATGGAACCTCGATGCGTAGGAGTCATGTAATCTAGTGTTGTTTGAGGCGAGAGTTTATCCAAGTAAAGCCCGCTAGGCTAGAATAATTTGTCCTGCACTACAGGTAGGGATGATAGTAGCGTTCGCATTGGTTCAGGATAGCTGAAATCGAATCGCAGTTCGCACCGCTAGCATCAGTCCGACCAGAATGGCTATCCTCACCGCAAGGCCCGGAATACTCCACGGCCCCTCAGTAGGAATGGTTCTGGCAGCCAGGATTAGCGTGCAGGCCAAATGAATCCCGAACCCCGCAAGAGTGGCGGTTACTGGAAAATGGAATACGCAAAAGGCGCAGGAGAGCATGGCAATTGCCGCCCCGAAATTCACCGCAATTTTAGTTAGCAATTGTTCCGAGACCTCGGCTGCCAGGGCTGCGCGGAAGGCGTGGGTGGCTTGAGGGGCATGTTTCTGGGCTAATTCCTTCGCTACCCCCTCGTGGCTCATCCAGCCAGCAATCGCGACCACTAAAATCCAGCCTAACCTCTCGCAGCCAACACAACGCCTGGATCAACCGCCATCGTAAATATGATCCATAATCTGATCCGCCCTCAGGATTGGACTTGCCAGCGCGAACGCTTCCGCATCCTGAGCTTCTTCGCGGGCGGCCCGTTTTATTAGCCGTGCAGCTTCGTCCGTCATGATGCCTTCGTTGATTAGCTTCGTCCGCTGAATTACGATGGGATCACCATGCAGGTGATGAAATTCGATTTCTGCTTCAGTGCGATATTTCTTACTCCCTGCGTCCGAGATCGTCCAACCATGGAACCGATAGGTCTTGATCTCCACCACTGCTGGAAGTTGGTGTTGCCTTGCCCGTTCCAGCCACGGCTGAAGTTTACTGCGCAAGGATTCCACATCATGCCCTTCCATCGTTTCGTAGGCGATGCCATAGCCGTCCGCGCGCTGGGCCAGGGAGCCTTTGAAGGCCGTGGATCTCCGCACGGAAGTGCCGCCGCCATACCCGTTGTTTTCAACGATGAAGACCACGGGCAACCTGGAGCAGGGCCGCCAGATTCAGCGACTCATGATAGACCCCTTGATTCACTGCCCCATCGCCCATGAAGCAGACGACGGCTCCCGGCAGTTGATTGAGTTTCAAATGCAACGCCAGTCCGACCGCCACTGGAGTTTGCTGGCCCACCACGGTGGTGCTGCCCCAGAAATGATGCGCTGGGGAAGCTAACCCGCCCGCGCCTCCGCGTCCTTCGGAACACCCGGTGGCCCGGCCGCACAGTTCAGCCATAATGGAACGCATCGACATCCCCGCGGCAATCGCATGCCCCATGCCCCGATGCCCAGAGATGCTGTGATCCAGCGGACCAAACAAAGAGCGCACCGCCACCGCAATCGCTTCCTGACCGCAACCGAGGAACAACCAACCTCCCATGCACGCCTGACAATAAACCTCCATCGCTTGCTCCTCGAAGCTTGCGATGCGCACCATCTCGCGATAGAGCTGAACCCTGGTTTCAGCCGGCAAAGCAGTTTCAGAATTTGTGTCGAGCGACGGCATCGCAGGTCAGAAGATCTCCTCCAGAAAAATTCCCGTGAGTTGGACAACGTTAGATTTGGCAGCAGGGCAATCCATAGCTGAATGATGCATGAGGAGACTCGCCTGACAAGCAGCGAATCAGGTATGACAATGAACGGAGCGGCTCTCCCTTCAAGCGTCCGCGCAGGAATCGGAAAAAACTTTGTAACGATTCCGCAGCAATTCCGTAGTAACAAGTAGCCTCGTCGCTGCAAGCCAAGACCTCGCACCTTCGTCCAGTGACCAGACTGGACGGAGCAGTGCGCCCCCGTGGCCTGAGTAAAGGGAAATCAGCCCAACCTGAATCAGCCGAGCATGATTTCTTCCAACGCAGACAAATCTGAGCGATGCCCGGAAAGCCCAGAAGCAGGACTACGGCGGCTTTACGTGGTGGGTTTCCTCTGGTTTGAGCCAAAGCCCGCCACAGCATGAGCCCAGTCGAAAAGCTTGCCATAACGACTGCGGCATGACAATATTGGCTCCATGAACCCGCTTCGCCTCTGCGTCATCCTTCCGCTAGCCGTGCTCGGCACCGCCCTCTGGCTGGCTGCGGCCGCGCCCTCAGTGACGGGCCTCATTCGCCAAGTGAACGGGGAAATCCTGCTTAATGCCGCCGCTGACGTGGGCAGCTATTACCGGATCGAGACCTCCGCTGACTTCACGCAGTGGACCCCACTCGTGACGGTCCAAAGCACTGGCACCGGGCAATTGCTCGACACGGCCGCGCCTCATCTCAACCGTCGTTTCTATCGGGCCACCCCGGTCACGGGAACGGGGATCATCACGGGCGATCATCTGCCAACCACCGCTGGGGATGCGGTATTGCATCCCATCGGCCATGCCAGCGTCATGGTCTCATGGAACGGTAAAGTCATCTACAGCGACCCGAGCGATCAGAACAGCAACGGCCCTCGCTTTGCTGGCTTGCCGCAGGCCGATGTCATCGTCATCACGCACACCCACAGCGATCACTTCGACACCTCCTCCGGCAACGCCCGACTCAATGCGCTTCTGAAAACCGGCACCGTTATCTTTGCTCCGCAGTCGGTCTATAACGCCATGCCATCCACCGCCCCCGCCACGCTGCGCGGACGCACCACAGTCCTCGCCAACGATGCCACGGGCAGCGCCCACGGGATGACAATCAAGGCCATTGCCATGTATAACCTCCCGCCAGGTCCCATCGGCCATGCGCAAGGGGTCGGCAATGGTTATGTTATTACACTCGGAGGAAAGAAGCTTTACTTCAGCGGAGACTCCGAAGACATCCCCGAGATGCGGGCCCTCACCAACATCGACGCAGCCTTCGTCTGCATGAGCGAGCCATCGAATATGACCGTGGACGCTGCCGCCAGCGCCGTGCGACAGTTTCGCCCCAAGATCGTATTTCCCTACCACTACACACAGTCGCCCACCACCTTTGACACCGCCCGTTTCAAAGACCTCGTCGGCACCGACCTCCCCATCGAAGTGCGGCGGAGGGCGTTCTACTGAGCGCAGGTTAGCTGCCAGCGCTGATGGAGCGGCTGAAATATTGATTCCCATGATGCAACCTATGATCAAACTTCTGGCTACGTTAGCCACGCTCACAGGCACCCTCCACCTGCAAGCTACCGAACCAACGGTAGCCGAAGTCCTCCAAGCGTGGCCGCAGGGTGGCGGCTTCGCCATTGTGGTGGGGGCGACCAATGCAAATTTTCTGTCTGGACTAACAAACGGTGGCCGCATGCTGGTGCACGGATTGTGTGCCGACGAGGGGGCGCGGGATCGCCTGCGCGTGGAACTCACTGGACAGGGCCTCTATGGACTCGCGTCGGTGGCGCTTTGGGAAGGACAGCCGCGCTTACCCTACGCAAGCCGACTAGCCGATATCATCGTGGCCGATCTTGATGCGCTGGGGGCCAACGCCCCGAGCCAAGCCGAGTGCGAACGCGCGCTGACTCCCGACGGTATCCTCTATCTCCGCGCGAACGGATCGTGGAAAGTGTCCCGCCCCACCCGACCTGCGGGACTGGACGATTGGGGGCACTTCGATCATGGCGCAGATGGCAATCCGCTCTCGCAGGACACCATCACTGGGCCGGTGCGCCAGCAACAATGGGTTGCGGACTGCATGCCCTTTCCGCTTCAGGGAAATCCCGCTGGTTACGATCCTGGCTCCGGCCTGCGCATCGCTGGTCGGTATGCCATCCTCGACATCAACGATGCAGGACCTTTCGCTGAGGAAAAGAGCAAGGAACAGAAGTGGGCGGTGCAGGCACGCGATGCATGGAACGGCACCCCGCTGTGGACCGTGCCGCGCGATGCCAAAGTCGCCCGCAAGCGGTGGTCTCTGGTCGCAGAAGAAAACGAAGTTTTCACCTATCTTGCGCCCGGAGCCGATCTGGTCGCGCTCGATCTCATGTCCGGCAAGACCCTGCGCAGCTTTCCTAGCACCGCTCCTCTGCCAGTTGATGGCAAAGCGGGCACGGTCGGACCGGAAGGCGAGACCGCCTGCATTCGGGTGACGACCGACACCCTGCTCGTCACGGTAAATGGGATGATTCGTTGTTTCGACAGAGCGAGCGGGAAACTGCGCTGGTCGTTTGTCCGGGAGGACCAGATGGTGCTCGGGCCGGTGCTTGATCAGGAACGCCAGCGCTGCTACGGTTTACTAGCAAAACGTCAGGACGGGCGGAATTTCGAAGGACGTTGGCCGTTCAGCAAGACCGTCATCGCGCTAATCGCGCTGGATCTCACCACTGGAAAAATTGCCTGGGAATGCAAAGACATCGCCAGCGAGGAAGTCACCTCTACCGTGAAAGGCACAGAACGAAAAGCCAGACGCAGTCCCGGGCAGATCGTGCTCTGTGGCGACAAGGTGATCGTCTTTGGCAGCGCAGCCATCGGCGGAGCGGAGGGGCCTTATATCGGCACTGTGGATTCGGCTCAGGGGAAGCTGCTCTTCTCCGACGATGCCCCCTTCAAAAAGGATTACAACGTAGCCGCCTACAACGCCCTCGTCCGTGATGGTTCGGTCTGGTTTGCGGGTGCGTTCACCAACCTCTGGCGCTACGATCCCACCACGGGCAAAACCGAGAAATCGCTAACTTACGGGTGGAACCAACGCTGCACCCGCATGACCGCCACGCCCAACTGGCTGCTCTTCGGACAGTCCGCCTGGTATGGCAAGGATCTCACGGGCGAACAAATCCCCGTCGCGCGATCCGGTTGCGCCTTGGGCAATATTCCCGCCAATGGCATGACCTATTTCTCGCCCAACGCCTGCCATTGCATCATTATGGTGCGAGGCTTTCACGCCATGACCAGCGAGCCGCTAACAGCACCCGTCACAGATGCGGAGCGCCTCGTGCCAGGCGGTAAACCAATCTCGCCCACCAGTGCTCCTGCCGACAAGTTACCAGAGGGCCCCATCGCCCAAGACTGGAGGAAGACCCGGCTGCTGGTGCCTCCCACCACCCCGCCAGTGACTGCGGGAGATCTGCAAATTTTTGCGGTGGTGCAACAACATCGGATCGAAGCCCGCCGGGGAAATGCCCTCCTCTGGACCGCCATGGCCGATGCCCGGATCACGGGTGATCCACTAGTCGTGGGCGCCACGGTCCTCTACGGAGCGCACGATGGCTGCGTCTATGGGGTCGCCCTCCAGGACGGCACTCCGCGCTTCCGCGTGTTAGTCGCGCCAGGACGACGGCTCGTCATGGACAATGGCCAATTGCAGAGCGCGTGGCCGATCTATGGCCTCGCGATGCTGGACGGAAAAGTTATCGCCTCCGCAGGCACCAATCCAGCCATCGGCGGCGGCGTGGCCGTGGCCGCCCTCGATCCCCTAACTGGAACCATCGCCTGGCGCACCATGCTCGAACAGCGACCCAACGCCGTCCTGGCCGGCGGCGGCAAAGGCACGCTCATTGCCAACCGTTCCTTTCTCAATAGCGCCCCGGTGATTACCGACGGACGCATCACCCTCGGTGGCACCGACCGCATCTCCGGTTCCTTCAGCTTCACCCCCGATGAAAGTGCCGCCAGCCTCAGCGACCGTCTCACCAATCCGGAGCCCAAGCAGAAAAAGTAAAATCCAGCCGAAAGCCGTGTCGGTTTGTTTCAGGCCCCTTCCCGTGGCCCGAACTGTTTGCGATACTCAGTGGGGGAAAGCTGGGTGGCACGGCGGAACGCTCCGCTGAGATATTCCACGTTGGCGAAACCACACCGTTCCGCCACCTCGCTGACTTTGAGTTTCGTGCCCGCCAGGAGTTCCTTCGCCACATTCATGCGGACCCGGAAAATCTCCTCGTGGGGGCTTCGGTTAATGATCGCCTTCATGCGGTGCTCCAGAGACCGCCGCCCCATGGGACAAGCCTGCAACACCTCCCCCACCCCAATGCCACTGCAGGCATGTTCCCGAATGAAACGCAGGGCCTGGGCAATCTGCGGATCATCCACCGCCAGTGTATCCGAACTTTGCCGTGCGGCCACGCCCATGGGCTCGATGTAAACAATATCCGGCGGCACCACTTCGCCCCGCATGCGTTTATCCAACAGGGCGGCAGCCGTCCACCCAGTGCGCTTCGGGTTGGGAATCACACTGGACAGGGGCGGTGGGGACAACGCGCAGAGCAACTCGTCATTATCCACCCCCAAGACCGCAATTTCCTCTGGCACGCTTAAGCCTGCCCGCCGACAGGCATCCAGCACTTGCTGACCGCGGGCATCATAGCACGCAAAAATCCCGCTGGGCTTCGGCAGCGACACGAGCCAAGCCGCAATCGCCTCAGTCTCCGCATCACTGTCACTCAAATCCTTCCCTGTCGGAAGATACGTTCGGCAGGGAAGCTTCCGAGCCGCTGCCAATTGGGTGAAACTTTGCCCCCGTTCCTGTGACCACCCAAAACGATCATCCCCGCAGTAGGCCAGTTGCTTGTAACCTCGTTCCGAAAAATGCTGCAGCGCCAATTTGGCAATGGCCGTGTTATCCGTGGTCACAGCCGGCACTCCCGGCAGCAACCGCCGGGAACTCAGATCGACCACCGGTTGCGTGGCCGCAGCCAAAACCTCGGCAATATGAACGTTCTCGACCCGAGCCAGGATTCCATCGCCATCCCATCCCCGCAGCCACTTGGGAGGCAAATCCCCGCGCCCGTGTTCCGCCAGAAAGATACTCCAGGGGCCATGGCTGCGGATATAATCCTCCACCCCGGACAGCAGGCCCCGGGCGTAAGCGTTGGACGTCTCCACCAATAGCGCCACCTTGGGGGGGCGCTTGGGTGCGAGCACTGTTGACTTGGTTCCGTTTGGTTTCACAAATGATATCGACTGGTCTCCGTTAACCTTAGCCAAGGATTGCAGCAAGCGTGAAAATACGTCTGTGTTCTGATGGAAGCGAATCCTTGGCTCAACGAGTGACCGTGCTACCAGCAGCAGGCGGCTAATTGCATCGATTGGTGGTCGCAGTTATTTGTGTTCCAGATAACTCTTCGCCAGCAGTTCCCCCAGTTGCACAATGCCCTCGGTAGTGATGACCAGCTTCTCTTTTTGCGGTGGAAGATCGAAGGCTTTGAGGTGAATGAAGGCCGAATCTGCGGTTGCCAGAGCGGCTAGTTGGCCAGTGATATCAATGCGGTTCAGCCCCTTCTCATCCGTGGGCGGTTGTTGGCTGACGTGCCATTTCAATGCCGGTATCGCCAAGTCCTTGCGGCTTTCCGTGACCGTTGCTTGCAGCCATTTAGCGGCTTCGTTGCGGTAACCTCCGAACGCCATTTCATTTTCCCCCACGTGATAGAAGATGCCCGCCAGTTCCACCTGATGGCCCTTGGCTTGCAGTTCTTGTATGGATTCCTTGATGAATGCAATGAACTGCGGGTAAAGATTCCGCTCCTTGGCGGAGGTGCCCTGCGGAGTCCAATCGTTCATCTGCGATCCGCTATGCGTGAACTTCGCGATGGCAATGTTACCGGAAACTTTACCCTGCAGCGTCCGACCGAAGCTGAGTTCCGGCCCGAAGGTGCCGTAGAATCCAGCGGGGCCTAACGGTTCCCAGCCAGCCGATGTCTTATACCCGCCACCGATGTTATATTTAAACGCGATGCGCCCATTGTCGTTCGCCAGTGTTTCCTGACCTTTCAATGTCTTCAGTTCCTGGGTAAACGCGCGCTCGCCCTCCATGTTGCGATGTCCGGCTAGGATGAAGAGTTTGACTGGACTGCCCTTGGCATACGGCCAGACCTTGAGGGATCGAGCTGGAGCGGACATCTTGCCAATCGTGCGCAGATAGGCGTCCGCATAGTTTATCCCATGCTCCAGTTGGCCCAGGGTGCCGTAGTGATAGTGCAATCCCTCCCCGCCGCCAATTTCCACGGCATCATGGGAGGTCGGGATGTATTCCGACAACGGGTCGGATGCTGTGACGAATTTCTGCCCGGTGCGGATGGCATACATGTTGTCCCGATTATCCATCCCCCAGATCGTCTTGGTGCAAAGTTCCCCAATGTAAAATTTCAGGTTAGGTGACTTCAAGTCCCGCCGCCAGCAGGCGAGGAAATTTTGCAAATTCTTGCCGTAGTTCGGCTTGAATTTCTTGTCGAACATATCGTTCTCCCCTTGATGCCACATGAAACCTTCGATGCGGTAGGCCACATGCTTTTTATCCAACTCCGCCAGCGATGAATGAATCAACTGCAGCGCCAACGGGTAAAGCTTGAAGCCGCTGGGTTCATCCGGATTCCAATCGCCCCCCAACGTCGTCCCCCCGGAGGCGCATTTGATGATGGCGATGGGGGCCTTGGTTTCCTGAGCCACGCGTCTGGCAAAACTAAGCTCCGGCCCCACCACGTTGTCCACCGACTGCAAGGCGACCCAACCCTTGGACGTCATCATCTCCTCGCGCCCGATGCTGTAGGAGAACATCACCTTGTCCTGCGGCTGATCCAAGCCCGCAAAGGGCGGAAAGCGCCCAATGTCCTTCGCCTTCGAATCAGACCCCACCATGTTGGACTGCCCAGCAAAGATAAAAACCCGCAACGTCTTCGTGTCGCTATCGCGTGCCGCTGCATTGTTTGTTTGAGCACACAAGGTTGCCAGCGGAGCCAGCAACAGACTGGCCAGGAAGGTGATCGTATATCTCGAAGTTGATGCTTTGAATTTCATGTTGATCGTAAATTTTTGATTCAATTAGTTTTGGGATGACCGTCCAGTTAGGCCGCTTGAAACGAAGGGCTTACGTGTGAAATTTAATGAGTGCATGGCTGGAAAATGAGGTGGTTTGAACTGGAGGGCTCCACGAGATTGCCGTAACCCGCTCCAACTGGCGAGAGACATTTCGCACATTTTTGCCTATCGGCTCTTCGCATCGGTCAGGAAACCCAGTCACACTGACACGGAGTTGCGGGTTGAAGCGGCCACTCCGTCATGATCCGCAGGAACTCACGCTCATCCGAGCGGGGATCGACAATAACGTTGACGATCACGCGCCTTTAGGCGCAGCAACCTGCTGGGGCGCAGGCCTGGATTGAAAAAGGTTCGGAGTTCCGCATTCATGCGGCTTGGCAGGCTTGGCTTTGGACCGCCTGAAGGTGGCACTCCGAGCTTTCTTGAGGGGGAGGCTGATCCGCTCCCAGTTCTGCTGCATTTCATGTTGCCGCGCCTAAAGGCGCCTAAAGGCTGGACACCAACCGCTGGCGTGCGCCATGGACTGATGAGGCGGTGCGTAGTGGATGTGGCTGCGAAACTGGATGAACTGATCCAGGCGCTGCGGCGTTAGGGTAATGGATGGATAGATTTGCGCTCGCTACCCAGCCGATGGATCAAGGGCGTTGCTGTTTCAGCATTTCGAGGTTCGCGTCAGCAAACGCCTTGCCCATGAGGGCGAAGGTCTTGGCGCAACCGAGGTAGTGATAGCCAGCGTTCGACGCTCCGCGGGTCCATTTCGCGGCTTCCTCCGGTGAAATCACCTCGGCCTCATACTTCCTGAGATATTCCTTCTGCTGCTCGTCGGTCATGGTGCCGTCTTTGTTGGGCCCGTTCTTGCCTTTGTTTTTCAGCGTGGCGGCCATGGCTTTGATTTTGCCGCGCTTTTCCTCAATGGCCGCAAGTTCCTCAGCCCAGAACGGAGCGGTGGGCACGGCGGTCACATTGCCCTTGAACTCCGGCAGCAGCGACGGGGCGGTCATGGCCTTGCGGAAGGCGGCGGTGTTGTCATTGGCGTTTACGCCGCCGACGCCCAGGACGCCAATGACGAAGGGCATTTTCGGCGCGCCGAAATCCTTGCGCACATCGCGGATGAAATCGGCCAGCCACACGCCGTATTTGGTGTAGTCCTTGGTCTTGCCGTCCGTCCCCGTGGGATAGGTGCTGCCGTCCACGAGGTCGTTAAAACCCTGAAGCCAGACAAATCCGGAAATCTCGTAACCCGCTGCCGGGT
Organism: Verrucomicrobiales bacterium; assembly: GCA_031411295.1. Lineage (GTDB taxonomy): Bacteria > Verrucomicrobiota > Verrucomicrobiia > Verrucomicrobiales > V1-33 > JAGNEJ01. The sequence continues at coordinate 22,964 of JANOAV010000028.1, forward strand.
CGTAGGCCGGGCAGACGCGCTTCGGGTCAGCGAGCACCTTTTTCACATGCTCGACCATGTAGCGGTAGAATCGTCCGGTTTCTTTGGCCTTCTCTGCTTTCTCGGCGGCAATGTCCTTCCCCTGCTTCTGCAGTTGCGCGATTCTCTCCTCGCTAAATTCGTAGGGCCCCGCGCTCGGCGGGCGGAACTCGGTGTGCAGGCTGCGGCCGCCCCACGCGGTCTTGATGATGAGCACCGGCTCCTTCAGCGCAGCATCCATGGCGAGGCCGAAAGTGAACTCCGGGCCGATCTTTCCGCCATCCTGCGTTGGATTGGATCCTCTGGCTCCGAAACCTGCGGTGAGCTTGCCGATGCCCTCGCCATTGGCGCTGCCATCGTATCTGCCGGTGAGGTAGGAAATCCAAACATGATCGCAGACCGTCGGCTTTCCGTCAGCGCCACGCATTTGCTTGAGCAACGGGGCGGTGGCCGGGTCGTCACCAATGTAATCAAAGGTCTCGACCTTCGCGTGACCTTCCATATTGGACTGCCCGGCCAGGATGAAGACTTTGAGCGGCTTAGCCTGGAGCTGAGCCGCAAGCAGGAGGGTGGTGAGCGAGAGAATGGTTGGGATAAGCTTCATAGTGTTGATTCAGTGTAGTTACGAGATTTCCAGCCAAGCGCAAGCATAGTTGCGTCCACTGGAGTTAGCAACAACTGGGGGTGGATTGTGATCAGATCGCTCGAATTGGTTCGATTGGGTTTCATTGGATCCAGCTTGGCGTGGTGCTGGTCTCGTGACCTCGCCCTCCATGGACTGGCTTTTCCGTTTTTCGTGGTGCCCCCCGGCAGGCGACCTTTACCCTACCCTACAATCTCACGCACGACCTTGCCAGGAACATCCGTCAGACGGAAATCGCGGCCGGCGTAGCGGTAGGTAAGGGCTTCGTCATCGAGACCGAGGCGGTGGAGGATGGCATGGCAGTATCCGGATCGTGCCAGCGAATCGCCTGGATCAGCAGGCTTTTTTCAGGATCACCGGGCACAACTGCCGGGCCGGTGTCGCCAGCCTGGCGTATGCCCTCCCGGGTGTCGAGTAGCAGCCCGCCCTTCGACTTGCCGGCTTCTGCAGAGTGACATTCGTAACATTTTTCAGCGAGCACTAAGCTGATTTTGGACTCGGAAAAGTCGTGGTCACCTGCCATCGCGGCAGGGGCGATCAAAAGAAGCGTGATTTGGAGTTTCATGGCGGGCTTTTCGTGGAAAAGGATTCACGGTGTGGCGATGACATCGTAAGTGGCGGTGCCAATCCGGCGGATGCGGTGAAAGCTGCGGTTGGCGCTGGCAGCGGGGACGGTGCGCTGAGTTTGAAAGGCGACTCCAGTGGCGGGCACGGTCGGAATGGTGGTCCAGTCGGTGAGGTTGCTGCTGCTGTCGATGGTGTAGCTGCCGCCTTCCGCGCTGTCCCAAACCAGCGTGACATTGCCGCCGCTGACCGTGGTGTTGTTCATTTTCAGCTCAGCATTGGCTCCTCCTGTGTAGGTGGTGACGTTCGGTGACTCGATGGAGCTAAATCCGACGGTGCTGGCGGCTGCCCAGTTGCCACCTTGTTTCACACCATAGTATTGGCGGCCGATGATGTAGGGATAGGCGGGTTGAAATGAGGCATCGAGCGTGACGAAGTAGGCATAGGTGCCGGAGGGGAACTCGGGCGTGACACACCAGCGGCCATTGGAATCGTCGAGATCAAAGTGCGTGCCCTGTGTGTAACCGCGATCACCGAGGTAGTCGTAGTCCTGCAAATACCAACCGATGGGGAATGCCGTGCTCACACCTGGCCCCGTGGCGGCGTCATTGGCGGTGCTGATGCCATGTCCCGAGCGAATGGCCCACGGAGGCAGGCTGGTGCGTCCTGCGGTGTTGAGGTTCGTGGTGCCGAAGCCGCCATCGCGTGGCACAAATCCACTCACCATGCGGCGGATTCCGCTGTTGGGATTATTGGCCGTGCTGTAGCCGAAGGGGCCGTAGATCGGATAACCATCAAAGCTCCAGCCGAGGATGGGGCTGTGACTCGGGGGAGTGGTAGCCTCGGTATAGGTGTGAGTGGCGGGATTGTAATTCATGTGATCCCCCATTTCAAAACGCAGTGCGAAGGGGCTGATGTGGTGATGGCTTTCCCCGGTGAAGGGCTGGTGCGATCCGGCAGGATCAAAAGTTAGGCCTTCCGCGAGCCGAGCGTTGCGAGTCCAGTATTCGGTGCCCTTTGCGCCTGTGTCGATGTCTGCCGTGCCGTCCCAGTAGAAGGCATCGAGCTGGTTGTGGATTATGGAGGTGTTCGCCCAGATAGCGATGGGTCCGAAGTTGGTGTTGGCACGAGTGGCGGCGGGCGTGGGCTGGCGCGGGATGCGGGCGAGCATGTCCCATTGGTTCGGATAGTTCACAAAGAGCTGCGTCTTGGCAGCGTCGAAATACCACGGACCCATCGTGTAGTGCGGCAAGGCGGAGCCTTTGACATAGACCCAGTTGGCGCTCACGCGGATGCTTTCGATGCCGGCATACGCTGGCGCGGCTTGGGTGCCATTGCGCACGGCTCCCTCGGGTGCCCAGGTGGTGTCGGACAGGCCATTCAGGGCGCGGCTTTGAGTGCGGTAGATGCGGGCATACTCGGCTCCAGCGGTCATCTGCCAAGCTCGCTCCACGGGTGTGCTCAACACATTGGCAGGCGAGACATAGGTGGCGAGTTGCGCGGTGAGCTGGCCATAGGCTGCCTGCGCGGACCCGCTGAGGGTGGAGGCCAGCAGGTTGTTCTGCTCATTGGGATCACTGGTGAGCAGATGAAGTCGCTCGGTATTGTCGTTGAAACGGATGAGTTTGTAATCACCGATGCGCACGGTGCGACCGCTGTCTGCAGCCGCGATCGCCACGCCTGACTCTTCGCTGTAGGCAGCGCGGGCGGATTCGCTTTGATTCAGCAGCAGCGGCATGAGGCTGCGGCTGTCGATGGGTTTCACTGCGGGTTGCGTGGCGGCCACATTGATACCCGCCATTTCCAGAATGGTGCTGTAAAGATCGACCGCATGGACAAGAGCGGTGCTTTCACGGTTCGGACTAACGATGCCCGGCCCGCTGATGAACAACGGCACGCGCACCCCGCCTTCATAGAGGAAGTCCTTCGAGTGCCCGCTGCTGAACGGCGTCTGGATCACTTGGTTGGGTGTTCCGTTGTCACCGATGAAGATGATCCAGGTATTGGCCCGCACGGCTGGAGTCATTCCAGACAACAGGCGACCAATCTCCGTGTCCATCGCCTCCACGGCGGCATTGAAGTGCGTGCGCTGATTCGCAGGTGTATTGTTGATCGGCAGGGTGGCCCAGTTTCCCACGGTGGTGTCATAAGTGTGCAGGTCGTTCGGTGGCTTGTGGAAGGGCGTGTGCGGCGCATTGTAGGCGACCCAGGCAAACCACGGATTGCTACCGCGTGCGCCGATCCACGCCAGCGCGTCATTCGTCGTATCAGTCGTGGCATAAGTAGTGGTGGCATTTTCGGCACCGGTGACGCCGTCGATCGTTTTCGTCCAAGCGCTGTAGGTTCCCGTGCCACCATTGCCTCCCACGAGGCTGCCATCCAAGCTGCCAGCGTAATGCGGCCAGCCTCCGACGTTGGCGGGATCGTTGGCGATGTTTTGCCCCACCGTGAGATGCCATTTACCAAAATGAGCCATCGAGTAGCCGAGGCTGCTGTTGGCCGCAAAGGCCCGTGGCAGCGTGAACTCTCCCGCCGCAAGCTGTCCGTCATTGGCGGTCACCGCCGTGGTCACGCCATGGCGAAAAGGATGTCGGCCGGTGAGCATGCAGGCACGGGTAGGGGAGCAAGTGGGCTGCGCATAGGCATTGCGGAACTGCACTCCGGCGCTCTTCAGCGCATTGATGTTCGGCGTCGGCGGCAGCACTGCGCCCGGCGAACTATTGTAGAGCGAGTTACTGTCGATGCCGTAGTCGTCAGCGATGATCAAGAGCACATTGCGCTGCTGGGCGTGGCTCAGGGAGCAGAGTCCAAGGAAAAGTGCGGCGGCGAGTGAAGTAGGAGGTTTCATAATAATCAATTAACCACACCCCGCTTACAGGATCATGGTTCTCTGGATAAATCTAAATTTATTTTCGGGCATCGCTGAATTGCGCGGCTAAGGTATCCGCCATGCGAATCCTACTGCTGGAAGATCAAGACCGTCTGCGTGCCTCCACCCAAAAAGGGCTGGAGGAGATGGGCTTTGCCGTGGATGCGGTCGAGGATGGAGATGAGGCTTTGAAACGGTCATTGACCAATCCTTACGATGCGCTGGTTCTCGATATCATGGTGCCAGGGCGTGATGGCCTGAGCATCCTGCGGGTGCTGCGCGACAAAAAAAACGCCACGCCTGTGATCCTGCTCACCGCACGCTCTACTCTGCCGGAGAAGTTGGAAGGACTGAATCTCGGAGCAGACGATTACTTAACAAAGCCTTTTTACGTCGAGGAACTCGCTGCCCGCCTGCGCACCGTGGTGCGTCGTAATGCGGGCGCGCCCACGCATCTGTTGAAGGTGGCGGACTTGCAAATGGACCTTATTTCCCGGCAGGTCTCACGCGGCGGCAGAGCCATCGAGCTTTCCGTGCGGGAGTTTTCCCTGCTGGAACATTTGATGCGCTCTCCGGGGCGCGTTTTTAGCCGTGTGCAGATCTATGAGCACGTCTGGGGCTATGGCATGGATCTGGAAAGCAATCTAGTGGAAGTCTATGTGCAGCGCCTGCGGGCCAAGATCGACAAGGAGCACGACGCGAAACTGCTGCGCACCATTCGCGGTGCAGGCTACACCCTCGGGGAGGCACGATGAGCGCGGCGCGTCCATCGTCTTTCCGCCTCCGGCTCGCATTGCAGACGATGCTCGTCTCAGGCATCGTGGTGGCCGGCTTTGGAGCGGCTGCATGGTGGTTTGCGATGGAGCAGCAGGCACGGAATCACGACCTGCGCATCGCTCAAGATGCACGCAGACTGTGGACGCAGCTGACGCCACGGCATCGTCCAGAGGATTTCACCCAGGCCGTCCAGAAAATTTTCGGCACGAGTGGAGAAGCCGTGGCGGTGACTGTTATGTGGCACACCGAGGGAAATCCTTCTGCCACCCTCGCTGGACCTTCCATCAACAATTCCAATCGCCCCACGTTCGTTCGCCATCTGCCCCAGGGACCTGCGGTGGTGACGCGTTCGGCAGAGTCGGAAGGATCGCAGCGTCAGGCGCGCGCCCTTTCTTCCGAAATGGCAGGCGTGGGCACTCAGCGTCGGCCGTTGATGCCGGAGATCCGGGTGCCAGATTTCTTCTCCATCAACGACGCCAACCTTGAATGGCGCTTCGGCGCGTTTAGTAATCCGCACTACACGCTATTCGTCGGCCTTTCGTATGACGATTTGCAGGCAGGCGCGGGGAGCACCGCTCTGTTGTTTGCGGGAGGCGGAGCGCTGGCTCTGCTGATCGCTGGACTCGGCGCCTGGTGGTCCTCGGGCCGGGCGATACGTCCTCTCGACCGCATCGTCTCCCTCTCCAATCGCATGGGTGCGGGCAGCTTGGACGAACGCATCCCGCTGCTCACTGGCGACGATCGCGAGTTCGCACAACTCATCAGTGCCCTGAATAACATGACCGCACGGCTTGGCAAGAGCTTCGAGCAATCCGCCCGATTCACCGCTGATGCCTCGCATGAGCTGAAAACGCCGCTTGCCGTCATTCAGGCCACTTTAAACGACACATTGCGCTCCGATTCACTGAACGAGGAAACAAATGAGCGCATCAGCACGGCACTGCACCAGGTATCGCGCCTGAAGCACATTACCCACAGCCTGCTCCTGCTCTCCCAGGCCGATGCCGGTGAGCTGCCGATCCAGCGCGAGCGCTACGATCTCTCCGCCGATCTCGAAGGTCTCATGGAAGACGCTGAATCGCTCTGTGAAAGCGCAGGGCTTACATTTGAGCAGCACATTCAGCCCAGCGTCTTCGTCGAGGCCGACCGCGCACTGATGCATCAGGTGTTTCAAAACCTCATTAGCAATGCGGTGAAACACAACCAGCCCAAGGGCAGTGTCCATGCCCGTCTCAGTCAGGATGCCACAGGAATGCGCTTCGAGATCACGAACACTAGCGCCGAAATCTCCTCCGACATCAAAAATCGCCTCTTCGACCGCTTCTACCGTGCCGAAAGCTCCCGCCGGGGCGAAGGCTTCGGTCTCGGCCTCAACATCGCCTTCGAACTGGCTCGGGCCCATGGTGCCAAACTCGAACTGCTGCCGACCGAGGCAGGCAAGACGAGCTTTGCGGTGACCCTGCCTAATTAAAAGGAGAAGCCAGCCCAGACCGAGCAGATTTAACCTGCGTTACCTGAAGCGCGGATATCGGCAGCCGCTTGAAGCACGCCGCTCCCCAGTTACTGCGAACGCACATAGAGTAAATAGGCTCCAGCGAGATCGTTTCCGGCTGCGTCGATCAGGCGAGCGTCGATGGGTTATTCGCCAGCGGTTAGAGGGCTTCAAATTACTCCCGGCTCCCCGGCATCAACTTCAGGTCCAGCACTTTGTCCCCCCGTTTCACGGACAACGCCGTTTCCTCACCGATCTTCAAGGCGGCCATGGTGTCGGTGTATTCATAGATGTTCTTGATGTCCTTCCCGGCCAGCTTCACGATGATATCCCCTGGCAGGACGCCGGCCTTGGCAGCTGGTCCGGTGGGGGCTACTCCGCTGAGTTTGACCCCTTCAACATCCCCCTGGGAATAATCGGGAATGGTGCCCAGATAGACGCGGAAGCCACGACCGGTGGACTCCTGCGGTTTCTTCTGCTCCACATAATTCGGCACCACAGGATCGGTGGCCAGGTCCTTGGCGATCAATGCCGTGAGCTTCGCGATCTTGGCTGCGCCCGCATAATTGATCTTCTCCGCAGTGTCGGTTGGCTTGTGATAGTCTTCATGAGAACCTGTGAAAAGATTGAAAATGGGAACGCCGCGCAAGTAAAACGAGGTGGCATCCGTCGGCAGGAAGCAATCGTTCTGCGCCTGAATGCTCAAGCCCACTGCAACGTTTCTTCGCTCCAGGGCGCCCGACCAGTAGTCGCTGGAGCCCAAGCCCTGGATGATCACACTGGTGCCCATGCGGCCGATCATATCCATGTTCAAATTCGCACAGAGCACATCATTGAGCTTGGCATTCTCATCGCCCTTGGCCTTGGCCAACTCCCGCACGTAGGCCGCCGACCCCAGCAGTCCTTCCTCTTCGCCTGACCAAGCGGCAAATAGGATCGGACGGGTTAGCTTCAGTTTGCCATCCTTGACCTGCCCACCCAGCCATTGGGCAATTTCCAATAATCCACCCACGCCGGAAGCGTTGTCGTCTGCGCCATGATGAATGTTGTTCTTGTCCGCTCCGGCGGCCAGGGAATCGGTGCCTCCACCATGACCCAAATGATCCACATGCGCCCCGATCAACACGGCGGGAGCTTCGTTGCCGGAAGGAATTTTCGCGATCACGTTGCGGCCGGTGCGCTTTTCCTGCTTGATGTCGATCTCCGCTCCCACCTTCAGACCGGGGATTTCGAAGCCCTGCACCAGATCTCCCTTATCCAGCGTCTCCTGCAATTTCGCCAGATCCTTGCCTGCCATGGCCAGCCAATCCTTGGCCATGCCATCCGTGATGGAAATAGCCGCCACGCCAGATCCCGCCAGCGAGGCATCGAAGCCCAGCGGCACCAATTGATCCTGCACCTTGGCGCTCGGACCGCTCACGATAATAAGTCCCTTGGCTCCTTTCTCGCGCGCCAGCATCGCCTTCCGTCGCAGGCTGCTGTAGGGGAAGAAACGCACGCGCTCAGCCTGGGACATACCGTCCGGCAGATAACGCAACACCATCACCCACCGACCCTTCACATCGGCATGCACATAACTGGCATATTCCTCGCCAGCCTTCCCGGACGCAGCTGGAACCTCCATGCCGTAACCGGCAAAGACCACCCCCATCGGATCCACTTTGCCAACTTGCGAAAACGACAGCGGAACCCAGTCGCGTTTCGTTTGCGGTGGAGCATTGGGATCATCGGCATTGGCGGACAACTTATTTCCCGCGCCTAACGCCACACCGGCCGTGAATTCAAAAGGCGCAAAGAACGTCCCGTCCTTGCCCGCAGGCAGGCAACCGTAGGACTTGAGTTGTTCCGCCACATAGGCTGTGGCCAATTGCTCGCCCTTCGTGCCCGTGAGCCGACCTTCCAGTTCATCGCTCGCCAGATAGGTGATATGCCGCTTCAGGTCCTCCGGGGAAATTTCATCCGTGCCCGCAATCGCTGGCTCCGCTGGAGCCCCCGGTTGCGCCAACCCCAGAGCCGTGCGCACCGCCTCGTCATTCCATTCGCTGAGGAAGATCTGCGAAGTCTTGTCGGCCGTTCGATTGCTCGTCCAAGTAAGCATTTTCCCGTCAGGCGAGAAACTTGCCAGACCATCGAATCCAGCCGTGGTGGTAACTCGGAGCGGTTCATGCTTTCCGGCTGCGTCCACCACGTAAAGCTCGAAATTATCAAAGCCGTGTTTGTTAGTAGTAAAGACGAGATACTCTCCGCTGGGATGATAAAATGGAGCCCAACTCATGGCACCCACGCGAGTGATCTGCGTCTGCTCTGATCCATCCCGATTCATGGTCCAGATCTCTGCCCGATCCTCCTCTTCATTGAAGCGACGCCAGCAGATCTTCTTGCCGTCCGCGCTGAAGAAGGCCCCGCCGTCATAACCCCGCACGTCCGTCAGGCGTTTCACCTCGGTGCCATCCGCGCGCATCGTGTAAATGTCCATGAGCCACGAGCGCTGCCGCGTGAAATGTTCCTTTTCCTCGGGGGTTAGGTTCTCCGTGTAGGCATGGCGATTCGAGGAGAAGACAATCCATTGGCCGTCCCCGCTAATCGCACCCTCGGCATCGTAACCCAGCGTGTTGGTCAAATTCACCAGACCGGATCCATCCGCGTTGGCGCGCCACAGATCATAATTCTCATCGTAATCCCAGGAGTATCGCTTCTGCTTGCCTTCCGCCCGATCCTTAATTTCCGCCGCCTGCTTGGCCACCGCTTCACCATCCGCATGAGTGGAAGCAAACATCACGTGCTTGCCATCGGGAAAGATCCAACCGCAGGTCGTCTTGCCCTGGCCGGTCGAGACTCGGGTGGTATCGCCCGATTCCAAATCTAGCACATACATCTGAAAGAACGGATTCGTGGCATCCCGTTCGCTCTGAAAGATCATTTTGCGACCATCCGCACTGAAATACCCCTCACCAGCCCGTTTGCCGGAAAAAGTTAGTTGGCGGATATCCCGCAGCCACGGTTCCCCAGTTTCCTCCGCAGAAACAGATCCCAGCAGCAGTCCGAATAACAAGAAATGATGAGCACGCATGGCTGCAAGCGTAGCGTGGAGGAAACGGGGAGCAAGTTCCAACACGCGGAATTCGATTTTGCATGCCAGAAAGCGCAGGCTTGCAGAATCCTGTGCGCACTTCACCGTGCGCCTTCATGTTGTCCTCCCTTCGTCTGCGTAATTTCCGATGTTTCCCCACGCTCAGCTGCGCGCTGCCAGCGGGGACGTCGGTATTTATTGGCGAGAATGCGCAGGGGAAAACGTCCATTTTGGAAGCCGTCTGCGTCTTGCTGCGTCTCCAGAGCCCCCGCACTTCGCGTGCGGCGGAGATGGTGAAATTTGGCTATCCAGAGTTCGGAATTGCCGGCACTTGGGGAGATTTCGAACTTAAGCACACGCTCACCAACGGCATCCGCGAACTCTTCCTCGATGGTGTCGCCACACCCAAAACCTCCCACTACCTGCAGGCCAGCGGCTTGGTCGTGTGGATGGGAAATGGAGATCTCGAGTTGATCACCGGCAGTGGGGAACCCCGTCGGCGGTATCTGGATTTCCTTGGCGTGCAGTTGTTTCCTGAATATCGCGAGGCCTTGTCGCGCTATGACAAGGCGCTGCGGACGCGCAATTTCCTGCTGAAACGCGACGCTTCGCCTAACTGGCAACAGATCGATGCCTACACGTCCATCCTCGTGGCGAATGGCGAAGTATTGACCGCCTTAAGAGCCCGCCTGGTGGGCGAACTCCAACCGCACGCTGCCGCCGCGCATAATGCCATCAGTGGCAAATCAGAGCAGTTACTCCTTTCCTATCACAATGCCAGTGGCGAAGATTTTCGACAAAGTTTGCAGCAGCGCAAAGAGCAGGAAGCCGCTCGTCGTGTGACCTTGGTGGGGCCGCATCGGGATGATCTCGTGCTAGCCGTGGATGAATTGCCCGCAGCCCAATATGCCTCAGAAGGCCAGCAGCGCACCATTGCCCTCTCGTTGAAACTCGCGCAAGCCACGCTCCTAAGGGCCCAGCGGGAAATTGCCCCGGTTTTGCTGCTGGATGACATCTTCGGTGAACTGGACCCGCAGCGTCGCAATGCCCTGCTCCAAGCACTACCCAGCGATTCCCAGCGACTCATCACCACCACCCATCTGAACTGGATGCACGAATCGTTCGTGCCCGAGATCATTTACGAAGTGCATCATGGGATAGTCAAAGCGATGGCATAAATTCTGTAAAAACTTTTGCTTCCCTTGGAAAAGCTATGGAATTAAAAAGCGTTCATCGCTATGAAAAATAAATTATGCCTGCCCTCGCAGCAAACGGTGTCCAGTTGTTTGGTTGCTACCATCCTGCTCGCTGGATTGCGGATAGCTCCCCACGCCTTGGCGGTGGATGTAATCCCATCCATTTCGAAAGGCAGCATCGCCATCAAATTGCGGACCGTGGCCTCGGGCTTGGCGGCACCTGACTATGCCATCAGTCCGCCAGGCGATACCACACGGCTGTTCGTGCTGGAGCAGAAGGGCCAAATCTTGATTGTCCAAAATGGGGTGCTGTTGAGCACCCCGGCGTTGAATATCCAGAGCCTGGTGTCCCCGCCGCTAGTCATCACGAACGCCAACGACGAACGCGGCTTGCTGGGCCTGGCCTTTCATCCGGGCTTCAATGTTTCCACAAGCCCGGGGTATCGCACACTTTACACCTACAACAGCCAACCGATTCCCGTCGGGGTGACCCCCACTTATGTGGCCCCCAACAATGCCAGCCAGGGATATATGAACGCCATCAACGAATGGAAAGTGAGCGCTACCGATCCAAATGTGATCGATCCACTCTCGCGTCGTGAAATCATGACCTTCGGTAAAAATGCCAACAATCACAACGGCGGCACCATCGCCTTCGGTCCGGAGGGCTATTTGTATCTGGGCCTGGGGGACGGGGGGAATGCCAATGATGTGGGGGCTAGCCACATCGAGCCGGGCGGCAATGCACAGAATCTTACCACTCCCATGGGGAAAATGTTGCGCCTCAATCCTTTGCTGCCCAGCTTGAATCCCACCAGTCCAGATCCGGTTAGCAGCAATGGGCAATACCGCATTCCCACGACGAATCCATTCCAGGCGGCAGGTCAGGTGAAGGAGACTTTCGCGCTCGGGCTGCGGAATCCCTATCGATTCTCCTTCCATCCCAACGGAGATCTGATAGTGGCGGATGTGGGGCAGAATAATGTCGAGGAGATCGACCGTGTCGTGTTGGGAGGAAACTACGGTTGGCCGATCAAAGAAGGAGATTTTCTGTTCAATCGGGTGACTGGGCCGGGTGGGGCCGCCGGCACCGTGGGCGCCCGCAGCGTGGGTGTCCCAGCCGGATTGATCGATCCCATTGCGGGATTTGCGGGTGCGTTAGAATACGATCACGAGGACGGCATTTCCATCACGGGAGGCTTCGTTTACCGCGGCAGTTTGCTGCCGGAATTGGTAGGGAAATACGTTTTTGGAGATCTGGCCCTGCGCAACGCTCCGCCTCGCGTGGACGGGCGCTTGTTTTACGCGGATCTGACGAATGGGAAAATTACGGAATTTCTGCTGCCACAATTTGCCACTGGGATCCTGCCGAACGGACTCACCGTGCATGGTTTTGGTGAGGACGGAAAGGGTGAACTCTATGTGCTCGCCACCAACACCGCTTCCAGCGGCACGGGCGGTATTATTTATGCCATCGAACGCGCCCCCATCATCTGGAGCGGCCCTGCCATCAGCTTCAGCAAAGCCGCCAATGCGGATTGGACACAGCCGCAGAATCAGGATCGGTTAACGGATAAGGTTTGGATCACCCGAGCCAGCACGCAGGGGCTTTTCAACCTCAACACCGAATCCAGTTTTACCCATAACTCCAGCCCCCTTGATACCGCATGGGCCTACGGCACCACCGCCAACTACGACACGCTAACATACACCAATTGGGAAACCTGGACGGGCGGAGGTGGCGGTGGCCCACCCAGCACCGTGGGCAAGGACGCGGTGGTCCATTTGATTAGTGAGGACATTTACCTCGATCTCAAATTCACGGCCTGGGGCGGCAGCGGAGGCCAGTTTTCCTACACGCGTTCCACCCCGATCCTAACTGCGCTGGAAACATGGCGTCAGCAGTATTTCAATACTTACTCCAATAGTGGAAATGCGGCCGATGCCGCTGATTCCGACCAGGATGGTCTCAGTAATCTCATCGAATACGCCTTCGGCATGAATCCGACTGACGGAGGCAACCGAACCCTGCCCCAACCCCAACTCCAGCCTGGCGGATTCACCGTGACCTTCACCCAGCCCGCAGGAGTCACCGGCCTCAATTACTACGCCGAATGGAGCGCTTCACTGGCACCAGACAGTTGGACTAGCGTGCCAGATACTGGGGTTGGCACGACTCACACGTTCACCGTATCCACCCTGAGCAAACCAAGAGTCCTGCTGCGTTTCCGCGTGGCGGTCCATTGAATCCGAGCGTGGAAGCAGTCGACTGGACTGCTTGACTGAAAATTTACAGAACCTCAATGAAAACAATAGGCAGTTGGCGCTGATTCTGGTAGATTACCGACTCCCTCCAGCTTCCTCTTCATGCGTTTCTCTCATCCGACCACTCGGCGGGCCCTCGTCGGCGCGTCAATTCTTGCTCTTGGCTCCATCGCTTGGTGGATTGCTAGTCCGCGTTTTACCGTTACTGTCGAGCCGGTATCCATGGTGCCTGAAACGGTGTCTGCGGTTACTGTGGCTCCAGAAATCTCAGTGGCACCAACGCCTCAGCAACTGGGCGTTCCCGGCACGAAGACAGCAACTCAGTCAGCTATGACTTCATTTACGGAGTGGGCGCAGACGTTTCGGGCGATGGAAGATCCAGCGCAGCGGGAAACCTTGATCCCGGCGGGGAGGGCCTTGGCGGCGGAGCGTCGGCCGGTATTTAAGGCGTTGATAAAATCTGATCCGCGGGCGGCCTTGCAGGCGGCGGTGCCGATGGTGGTGCGGCAAAGTTTGCCGGGGGAAATTCTGGAGTTGCTGGAGGAGCGCGTGAACGATCGGGGGACGCTGCGGGTTTATTCCGGAGTCGGGCCGAACAACGCAGGCCCAGTGCCCACGGTGCGAATCGCGGAGACGCAGCATGGGAAAACTTACCAAGCGTTTGTCTATGGCCGACGCTTGGAATCGATTCTGTGGACGGCGGGTGCTTCGTTGAATGGGGTGGCAGTGGACGAGGCGATGGCAGTCAATGAGGATCCGTTTCGCACTTTGGAAATTGGCGAAAAGCCTGATCCAGAGAAAGTGCAGGTCTCCGTGTGCCCCGTTTCCGGCAAGGACACTCTAACCGATGAGCAGAAGGAAGCGCGCGAACCCATTGTGGAGGAAACCCCAGCGATTGAGGCTTTCGGGGAGATCGTTTATTTGTGCAATGGTTCCCACGCGGTGATTTACCGGGAGCAATTGCTTTATGCGGAAGGTGGCTCCGGTGGCGCGACGACGTTTACGGGGATTCTCCCAGCGGCTCCGACACCATCGATTGGGAACATTCGGGTGCTAGTCATTCCGATGACCTTTGCGGATCAGAACGATACCCAGAGCAGCGAATCCGCGCTCTACACGATGATGCGGAATGTGGGGGAACATTATGCTTTGGCGTCCTATGGTAAAATGACGCTGGCTACCACGGTGTGTCCGCCAGTGAAGGTGGAGCATGATGAAGCGTGGTATATCCAGAAGGATTCTTCCAATGGCGGACCCATTGATGGACTGGGGCAGGAGCATAGTCATGCGCGGGCGGAGGCGCGGAAGATTGGTTTCGATGATGAGGAATATGATTGTGTGGTGGTGCGCTTGAAAGGCGGAGCACGGCCTGCGGGCGGCTGGGGCGGCGGCAAAAGCGTCTGGATCTATGGCGATGGCGTGGATGTTACCGCACATGAGATCGGCCACGTGTTCGGCTTGTTGCACGCTAACTTTTGGGACACCGCAGGCACCAGCGCGATTGGTTCGGGCGCGAACGAAGAGTATGGCGGGCATTTCGATGTCATGGGTGGCGTGGGCTTGCCGAAGGGGCACTACAATGCGCAGGCAAAGAATCAGATTCGGTGGCTGCCAAACGAATTTGTCAGCGAGGTTACCGCCAGCGGAACCTATCGGATCCATGCGCAGGACCAGCCCATTTTGAATCCCTCGGAGCGGTTCGCGCTGAAGATTCGCAAGGATGCCGCCCGCACTTACTGGGGCGAGTTGCGCGGCCTGTATGAAGGCGTGGCTTCGATGCCCTGGGCGGATCAAGGGTTGATTCTGGGTTGGAAATATCCCAGTGGCAGCGGCAGTAACATCCAACTCATCGATACCACGCCCGGCACGTCCTTCGGGAAGGATGACGCTCCGATCAGCCTGGGAAGGACGTTCAGCGACCTGGAGGCGGGAATTCACGTCACCACCATTGGGGTGAATCGAGCGACTAGCACAACGAGCAAATCGGTGGACGTCGTGGTCAATTTAGGTTCGTTTCCCACCAATCGGCTACCCGTTCTGACGCTCGCGGCCAGCGCCACCGTCGTGCCCACCGGGGTTCCAGTAACCTTTATGGCCACGGCTTCAGATCCTGATGGAGATGCCCTGGCTTATGCCTGGCAGCACTTTGGCGATGGCAGTTATTACTCCGCGGGACCAAATGCGGCTACCACGACGCGCAGTTTTCCCACTGCGGGGACTTATGTGGTGAGTTGCACCGTGTCGGACATGAAAGGCGGCTCGGTCATCCGCAGTCAACTGATTACGGTGGGCAATGGCGGCGGGCGCTTCACGCTTAGTGGTCTGGTGACGCGTAATGGTCAGGGCTTGGGAAATGTGATCGTCCAAGCGAACAGCGCGAATGCCGTCATCACGGACAGTGCAGGGCGCTACACGATGCCGAATTTGCCAGCAGCGACGTATGTGGTCACGGCGGCACTTTATGGTTATACGTTCACAGAGCTGTTCAATAACAATATTACGCTGGGGCCCAGTTTTGCTGGAGCTGACTTCGAAGCGGGGGCCACATCCCGGGTCTCCATTGCTGTCATCACGCCCACCACAGATGAAGGCAGCAGCACACCGGCTGTGGTTAGGCTGTCGCGCACGGGAGATGCCTCCCTGCCGCTCACGGTAAATTTCACGGCGGTAACGGGCACGGCCTCCACGGGTGATTACGCACTGGTTCCCGCCATGGGCAGCGGATCGCAGGGGATGATCACGCAGACGATTCCTGCTGGCGCGGCGGACTTGGACGTGTTGCTGAATTCGACGGTGGATACGACGCCAGAAGGACCGGAAACTGTCATCCTGCAGTTGGTGGGTGGAGCCGGTTATCTGGTGGAGAGCGCCGGGCAAGTGACGTTAACGATCCTGGATGACGATACCTCATTGCCAAGCGTGGGCGTGGTGGCATCGGTTCCCAAGATGGAGGAAGGTAGCGCAGTGCTAGGTGAGGTGACCTTTAGCCGTTCCGCCAATCCGTCCGCCGCACTCACGGTGAATTACACCCTGAGTGGCAGCGCGACGAGCGGCAGTGATTTCGTTCCGCTTAGTGGCACCGCCACCTTCGCTTCAGGATCGGCCACACTGGCAGTTCCGATCACTTCGATCAACGACAGCATTTCCGAATCCCTGGAAACGATCGTCATTTCCCTAACACCGAATGCGGCTTATTTAAATATGCCCACCGCATCCAGCGCCAGCGTTAGTGTGATCGATGACGATGTGCAAGTCGTGTCCGTTATCGCAAGCGATGCGTCCGCCAAAGAAAAGGATTTATCAGTGGCGGGAACGGCGGCTGATACGGGCACGTTTCTGATTTCCCGGACGGGGGATACCTCGCAGGCGCTGACAGTGTTCTACGCCATGGCCGGGCCATCCACGGGCGTTGCCACTGCGCTGCATGGTGCGGACTATGAAGAGTTGCCGGGTTCCATCGTGATTCCGGCGGGGCAGACTTCCGCCGCAGTCACCATCATTCCGCGCTTCGATGGAATTGGCGAGAGTCAGGAAAGTGTCTTCCTGCAACTGGGGGCCGGGCCGACGAATTATCGTCTCGGAACGCAGAACTCGGCATCACTCACCATTGATGATGCGGAGGGCTCCGTGCCTTATGTGGAGGTGTTGGGAGTGGACAATGCCATCGAAGGAGCCACGCCGACAAATGGGCGTTTCCGTTTCTCCGTGAAGGGTTCATCCACCGCTTCTGTGACGGTCAATTATACAGTTAGTGGCACTGCCACCTCAGGCGTGGATTACACGGCATTAAGCGGGTCAGTGATCATTCCTGGCAATGGTATCAACACTTCGGAAATCACGGTGGTGCCAATTAATGATGCGCTGGCGGAGGATCTGGAAACGGTCATCCTGACGATCACCCCATCCGCCAGTTATCAAATCTTCGGCCCATCCAGCACCGCCACGGCATGGCTCTATGATGACGAGGTGCCGACCGTCTTCGTGGATGCTAACGTGAATGCCTATCCGCCCACCCTGACAGAAAATGGCACCGGGGGCACGTTCTACGTTTCCCGCACCGGCAGCACGACAGCAGCATTGACAGTCAATTACACGCTCTCCGGCACCGCCATAAGCGGCACCGATTACACGGCCCCGAGCGGTTCTGTTACCATAGCGGCCGGAGCCAAAGGGGCTGACATTCAGATCACACCCATCAATGATGCCGTAGCGGAGGGCGCGGAAACGATCATCATTACGCTGACGGATGGAGGGGGCTACAGCACTGGTCCCACGGCCACGTATTACCTCACAGATGATGAAGCTCCCACCACCACGGTGGCCTTTGCTTCTGCTGGGACCAAGGCCTTGGAAAATGTCGGCACCATTTCCATTCCGGTTACATTGAGTGCGGCTGCCACCTCGCCTGTCACGGTAGAGTATCTGGTGAACACGGCGGCCCGGGATACCAGTGTGGCCACGGGCACGCCGCCCTCACTGTTGCCTTACTGGGTAAGGTGTGAACGCGTGGGAAATGTAATTTCCGGAATGATCTCGCCAGATGGGGTGAGCTGGACAACGGTTAGCACACAGACGGTCAGCGTGCCTTCGGCTAGTTACATGGCCGGGTTGTGCGTCAATTCTTATAACACGACGACCCTCAGCACGGCCACCTTTGACAACGTCAGCATTTCTAACTTATCCGCTGGAGGGACGCAGGGCGCACGCACGGGTGCCAATTTGGGAACAACGAGTGTAGTCGGTTCATCCAGCGTGGCTGGCAGCGTTTACACAGTAGCCGGTGCTGGCGACAATGTGGAAGGCACGACGGATCAAGGTTACTACACCTACTGGCCGATCACAAATTCGGCAAACTGCACGATCACAGCCCGAGTCTTGTCCCAAAGCAATACGAACGCGCTCGGCACAGCCGGCGTCATGATTCGGGAGAGTATCACAAACAACGTGCGACGTGGCTTCATGGCAGCCACGCCCTCCAGCGGATTCGAGTATCACTATCGCACCGCCGTGGCCGCGGCGGAAGCAAAGGTAACGTCGGCAGGATCGCCAACGCCTTTCTGGGCTAGGATTCAGCGCGTGGGCGATGTCCTCACGGCATCAACCTCGAGCGATGGGACCAATTGGAATACCGTCGGCAGTCCGCAAACGATGCCGATGGGAACGGAAGTTTGGGCGGGATTGGCGGCTTCGTCACAGGACGATACGGTGTTCTGTCATGCGGTGTTTGATAACACCACCCTAACTCCCGGGCCACTGCCAGCGTTGCAAGGACGGACCATTGGATTCTCTGGGCTCCAGGGATCGGCCAACCAAGCGGGGGGCGTGTGGACCGTGGAGGGAGCCGCGGCAGGCGTGAATGGAACCAATGACGATTGCTTTGCTGCCGTCGCTCCCATCAGCGGGGACTTCACGTTGGTAACGCGCGTCGTTTCGGCCACGGGCGGATCTGCTCCGCAAGCCGGTTTGCTGGTGCGCGAATCGCTGTCGCGTCGAGCGCGTTCGTTCTTTGTGGATGCTTCCCCCGGAGCCACACCAGAGCTGTCCTGGCGGGCGCAAACTTCCACTTCAGCCAATGGCGTGGGCGTGGATTACAATTTGACGCAGGGGGTGCTAACGTTCCCTGCTGGATCCACTGAGCAATCAATTTCGCTGAATATCATCAACGATACGATGTCGGAGCCGGATGAAACCATCAGCCTGCAACTCCGTTTTGCCAATGGCGTGACGCTGGGGACGCAGAAGGAATTCAACGTTTCCATTGTGGATGATGACACGCCGCCGGTGCTGCCGTTCGTTGGCTTTGGCGCGGAAACAAGTAACCCGCAGGAGTCCATCGGCACCGCGTTAGTGCCATTGACGCTGAGTGTGCCGACTGCCAGCACGGTCACGGTAAATTACGCGGTGACCGCCGGGACCGCCACGGCAGATGATTTCACAGCTGCCACGGGCACGGTGACTTTTCCGCCCGGATCTACCACGCAGTTCATTGCGGTGGCGATAACTGATGATGCGGTGATTGAAAATGGTGAGACGGTGTTGCTGGCGCTGACAACTCCAGCCAACGCATTGCTGTCATCGGCCGCAGCCCATACGCTGACCATCACGGATGATGATCGGCCCGTGGTCACGATGACTTCTAGCGACACTGCTGCCACTGAGAGTGGTGATCCCGCATCTGTCACGCTCACGCGCACGGGCCCCACCACCAGTGCTCTGGCGGTTGCGGTGACCCTCACAGGAACGGCTACGATCACAACAGACTATACTGGACTGAGCACGACGCTGACGATTCCGGTCGGGCAAGCCAGCGCTACGTTTTTCCTGACACCCGTGCAGGATACGACTGGCGAGGGAAATGAGACCGTAATCGTGACCTTGGCCAACAACGCCAACTACACCGTGGGCACGACGACGACCTTGACCCTGAACCTTGCTGATGATGATCGCAATCAAGTTAGCATCGTCGCGAATACAGCATCAGTGACGGAGGGAAGCGCGGCGGGAACCCTGACGCTGAGTCGCACGGGCAGCACCACGGCGGCCTTGACCGTGAACCTTACCGTTTCCGGCACCGCCACCAATGGAACGGATTACACAACGGTGGCGGCCACGGCTACGTTCACTGCTGGGCAATCCACGCGCGTGCTCACGATCACGCCCATGAACGATACTGCCATCGAGGGACTTGAGGTTATCCTGATTTCACTAGCCACCGGCAGCTATGACATTGGCAGTGCCAGTTATGCATCGATGGCGCTGATCGATAACGATGTGCCGCCCACCGTCTTCATCAGTTCCCCCAGCGCCCAGGGCACGGTGGTGGCTCCTGGCAATGGGCTTAATTTCGAGGCCACCATGGAGGATGATAATTTGCCCAATCCCGTCGCTGGAACCTGGAGCATGGTGAGCGGCCCCGGTGTGGTAAATTTCAACCCAGCGACGAGCACGACCGGTAAGACTGCGGCTACGTTCTCAGCGCCAGGAAATTATGTGATTCGGGTGACGGCTTCGGACGGTCAATACAGCGTCTCTGATCAAATTGCCGTAACCGTTGGAGGCGTTGCGGCCTTGGCTCCGGCGGATTGGATTACCACGGACATCGGACCTCCGACCGCGCGTGGCAGTTCCGGTCCTTCGGGTGCGGGCTATGCGATGACGGCGGCTGGCACAGGATTGGCAGCCTCCTCATCCGACCGTGCCCATGCCATGTCGCGTCAGATCACAGGTGATGGCACCATCGTGGCGCGACTCACTGGGCTGATTGGTTCCAGCGCCACAAGGGAGATGGGGATAGATATCCGCGACAGCCTGCATCGCTACTCCCGACGGGCCTCGATCATGTTAGTTCCGGGCACGAGCACCCTGCGCTTCGGCGTCCGCACCACCGCCAATACCAACGAAACGGCCGTGACCGCCACGGGCAAAAATTTCCCGCTCTGGGTTAAGCTTGATCGCGTGGCAGCCACCAATACGATTACGGCAAGTTATGCCACCGACAATGCCGGAGCGCCCGGCACGTGGAACGTCATCGGAGCTGCTAGTGTTGTCACCATGGATGCCACCGCCGACTACAGCGTCCTTGCCGCCAGCGGCAGTGATACCGCCACCGCAGCGGCCACCGTGGACAATGTTAGTTTGACGCCAGCGGCGGTGGGGCCAGCTACGTTGATCGAAGACTTGGGCTCCGGCACGCAAACTGGAACTTACGCTTACAACGCCACGACCAATGTGCATACGCTGGCTGGGCAGTCCGGGAGTTTGGATAATGTCGCGATGTTCTACGGTCAATCCGTGACCGGGGATTTTGTGCTCACCACGCTGATGACCAGCGCCACTTCTGGAGCAGACAGCGCCATGTCCGGCATTATGATTCGTGATAGTCTGGACAATGGGCCCATGGCCTTTGTGGGGCGGAATCCTTTTAGCGCCTACTCGTCCTTCATCTGGCGCACCAACAGCAAAGGCAGCACGGACGGACTCAATGGCATTTCCCAGACGGTGCGCTGGCTGCGCTTCATCCGGAAAGGAAATCAACTCACCGCCCTGCACGCGCCCAATGTTTCCGGGGTTCCCGGCACGTGGGTCCAGATGGGCCAGCCCCAAAATGTGTTCATCCAACCCAGCGTGGTGCTCGGCTTGGCCGTTTGTAATGGAGCAGGCGTCGGACTGAACACGGCTACCTTTACCAATCTAACCATCGTTCCTGTCAACAAAGCTCCCATCGTGGAGGCCGGAACCCCACCGACCACCGTGGCCTCGCCACTCAGCCTGCTGGGCACCGTCACGGATGATTCGCTGCCAGCACCCTTCGTGACTCAGTGGTCCGCGATCACTGCTGCCAGTCCCGTCACGTTTGCCAATGCCGCGGCCTTGTCTACCACGGTCTCCTTTACCACCCCAGGTGCCTACACCCTGCGCCTAACGGCAAATGATACTCTTGCCTCCACCTTTGATGACCTTAGCTTCACGCTCGCCACACCGTTCGAGCAATGGCGCAATGCGCAGTTCGTAGGCGGAACCAGCAACGCCAACAGTGCTCCCACCGCTGATCCAGACCAGGATGGGCTGACCAATCTCGTCGAATACGCCCTCGGGACGAATCCCGCCAAAGGCAATGGGGCAGGCCTCCAAAAGGTCGTCACCACCGACAGTGGACAGCGCTACTTTCAAGTCACGATCCAAAAAAATCCTGCTGCCACAGATGTGACTATCAAGGTGGAGTCCAGCACCAGTCTGGCGGGAAGTTCCTGGGGCAGCACGGGATTGGTCGAGCAACAGAACACCAGCACCCTACTCCAGGTTCGCTCTACGCATCCCTATGATAGCACCAACCGAGAATTTTTCCGAGTCACGGCCACCTTGGCCCCGTGACGTGCCCCTCATCATCGCGCAGTAACATCATTCCGGTAGTGTGCCTCCGGCGCACGGGGTGTGCGTTCCGCTCACAGCCGTGAGTCATCGTGGGAGTTCCTCCCGCTGTGATCCTAACTCAAGAATCCGAGCGGTGGATTGCTGCTGTTGGTGCTGTAGAAATTTCCAATGTTCGGCAGCACGAGTGGCAGATCGGTCTTGGAGACCCCGAGCCACAGCGCTAGTTCTGCGAAGAAGCTATCGCAACTGGTGGTGGGGATGAGGCGACCAGAGCCAGTGTCCAGCGGATTCACCTCTGCTCCGGCGGCAGGATTGATCGCCAAGCTGGGGTAGGTGCCGTAGATTTTCTTGCCAATGACGGAGCCTCCCACCACGAGCTGATTGCCGCCCCAGGCGTGGTCGCTGCCCTGACCGTTGCTAGTGAGGGAGCGTCCAAAGTCGGAGGCGGTGTAGAGGGTGACGTTGTTCTGTAGTCCCATGGCAGAGAGCTGACTGTAGAACGCTCCGATGGCTGCGCTGACTTCGGGCAGCATTTGGCCCTGCAAATTGAGGACTCCGCTATGATGATCCCAGCCCCCAATCTGGATGAAAAAAGTTTGCCGGATAGCTCCGGTGCCAGCGCGTCCATTGATGGCTTTGGCTACCATTTGCAGACGGGATCCGAGGTAAGTGCCGGGAAACGTGACAGTCCCTGGCAAGGCTCCCGAAGTGGCGGTGGCGAAGGTGTTATAGGCATCAATGGCTTGCTTCTTGCGGGTGTTGAAGGTTTGCATCAACAAGTTCGTGTATTGCTGGGAGAGTTGGCTATCAACGCCCTGGCTGAGGGCTTGGTTGATCGGATCGTTGGCTTGCCAGGCTGCCCGATAGTTGTTTAGCCCCACGGCTCCGGTCGGTGTGATGGCGTATTCCGCCACGGTATTTCCAGTTTGCCAAACGTTGCCACCATCCAGGGAAATGTTCATCGGCACCGCTTGGTTGGTGTTAATGCCCTTGAGCAGATCGGCGGTGCGCCCGGCCCAGCCGATGCCGGCCCGTGAGTTAGGCACACTGGTCTGCCATTGCTCGATTTGGTCTGAATGAGAATACAACCCCAGCGGAAGTTGTTTGGCAAATTGACTCACTTGGGTGCGGTTCTGCACGGGTTCCACCAAAGTCCCGACATTGGCAATGAAGGCTGCATTGCCGTTCTGAAACAGCGTGGCAATTTCTGGCATGCCACCGTGAACGGCAAAGTCAGGCAAGCCGATGGGATTGATGTCGATGAGCTGTGCTGGCGTTATGGCCAAGTTCGCACGGGCCGCCTGATACTGGGCATAGGCGGCAGGAGCGCGCGGGACCAGCATGTTGAACGAGTCATTGCCCCCGGCTAAAAAGACGCAGACGACGGCCCGGTATTCGGTGTTCGTGGGAGCCGTTACGGCGGCCAATTTCTCGGTTAGGGAAAGATTCAGCAACGTGTTGAGCACCGGGATGGAGGACACGGCGGCACAACTGGCCTGGCCAATGAATTTGCGGCGGGAAGAGGATGCAATGATCATACTTGTTGGGTAGGTAAGATTTAGCGCAGGACGTTGAATTCCGCAGAGGTGACGAAGAGGTTGATGAGTAATTTTAGTCGCTCCCGATGCCAGTTGTAGCTGGTGAGCGGGGGCTTGATGCGGTCCACGGATTCGCGAATGATTTGGAATTGCCTTGGACTGAGCGTGCCTCCCAGCAGGGCTAGATCGAGCCGGCGGATGAGTGGATCCGCATCATAGAGACCAGCCACCGCCGGGCCGGTGGAGTTAATTTGCGCGGCTGGAACGACCATTCCCAGCTCTGGGTCCAGATTGAGTTTCACGGCATATTGGGCGTCACCATGGCCCCAGCGATGCAGGTCACTGCCGCCGCAAACATTGTAAAAATAATTGGCTCCTGTGATCGCGGAGCTGGCGTTTAACAACTGAAACTCCGGAGCCACTAATCCCTGCTGCGTCAATGGCCCTGGCGGGCTGTGCCCAGGCAGGAAAAAGTTGAACACACTGGGCGAGTTCATGGGATCCTGCATGTGATCCAGCACGAATTGATCCACGGTGTATAACCCCGAGGGCGAGCTGGCGTTGAAGGCTTTGGCGAGATTGACCACCCGCAACAACGGTTCGCGAAGTTTACCAAACGTCGGCAACTCCATCATGGCAGGGTCACGCGCTTCGGAGTCCATGAGGATGGCTTTGATCACGGCCTTGAGATCACCACGCACGTTGCTGCCATTGTTATTAAATACGGTGGCCACGCGGGAAATGTAGCCGGGGCTGGGATTCGAGGTGATGAAACGTTGGATGAGCCGGATGGCAATGAATGGACCAACGTTGGGATGATTGAAAAGATTCATCACGGCCGCATCCACATCGGCTAGTCCGGCCGTGCCGGTATTGCCCGCGCTGGCAACGCGGGCTGGCAGTTGCAAGCCTTGAAGCAGTGATTTTGCCCCCAGATCATGGACGGCATCCCAGCATTTCATCGGCTGAAGATGATCTCCGTAAGCCAGATTGTTGGCGTTGAAGTTCGTGCTGTCGCCCCAGGTAAATCCCGTGAAGACGCGGGCCAGTTCCGTGATGTCCGTGTTGCTATAGGTGGGAATGAAACGCCCCTGGGCATCCAATTTCCGGCTGCCGTCCAGGTTCAATTCCCAGAGCCCGATGGACAACAACTGCATGATCTCACGGGCGAAATTTTCATCCGGATGAAGGTTCAGGGTCGCGTTGGCTTTTTGATTTCCCAAATGACTCAAATACACGCCCATGACGGGATGCAGGGCTACGGCCTTCAGCAAGGTGCCGTAATTTCCAAAGGCCTGGGTTTCAAAGAGATCGTAAAATTGAGCCATGCCTTCCGGGTAAACGGCAAGAGATTCTGGTCGATCCGACACCACCAGTATTTCGCTCAAGGCAAAGGCCATGCGCTGCCGCAAGGGGTCCGGGAGCTGCGTGGTGGCCGCATCAGGACGAAGTTTGGGGACTCCCATCACGCGATTCCACCAAGCGTGCTCCTTGTAGTTGCCGTAGATGCCCATGGGATTCGCGAAGGTCACGGCCCAGTTAGTATAAGGCTGAATGTAGCCGATGGGGCGCGTAAATTGGTCTTCGATCCAGGCCTCAAAGCCCATAGACATTAACTCTTCGACGTTCTCCGGAATGTCATCCGCATCGGCTGGACTGTCCTGATCCGGACCGAACGAGGCTTGGATCAGGAAGCGTGCGGCCGCCTTGGCACTGGGCAGGACGGAGGCATCGCCCAGGGTGGCCGTGGCGCTGCTGAGGGATCCCAACGTATAGCCAGCCCCCGGCAGGGCCGTGACGACAATGGACTCCGCCCCCTCGATGGCAGCATCATTGATGGGGGTTAGTTCCACCCATGTCTCACGGGCTCCCAGAGGCAGGTAAATCTGCGTTCCGGTGGTGTTCGTTGTATAGTCGGTATCGCGCGTGGCAGTGCCCGTGAAGGAAAGGTTGATCCACATGGGCTTCAGGCCACCACTCCGACGAATCGCGATAACGCCCTTGTCAGGCCAATCCTCGCGCATGTTCCCATCGATCAAGCCGAGAGTAATGGTGCTGGCAGCAGCCAGCCCAGTCGTCGCGCGGGCTTGGTCAGCATTGCTGTCGTTACGATCAGTGCGATTGAGCTTTGGATTGAATCCTAGTTTGATTTCATCCCAATCATTCAGCCCATCGCCATCGCTATCCACATCGCTGGCCCCAATTCGGAAAAAGAAGCGCGACTGATTTGTAATACTAAAGCTCTGATGCATCTGCCCGCCCTCGCCAGGCATATTTCCCAGCAGGGTAAAGTCATTCACCCCAAGCGCGGCCCCACCGTAGATGCCGTAGCTCTTCCCCAACTCGCTCGGCCATTGCAGGGTGATGGAGCCGGGCAAATCCGTTCCCAAATTAAGCATGGGATGAGAGGTCGCATCCAGAGGATTCGTGCCTGCCAAGCTTTCGACGGCATTGGAATAGCCGTCGTTATCAGCATCGCCTGCTGCGGGAAGGTTGAGTGCTCCATACTGAAGCTCCCAGATATCGCTCTGTTGATTGGCGTTTTGATCAATGGCACAGGCGGTGGCGGCCAGGCCGATGGTTAGGAAGACTAGGGTTTTCATCGCGATAGATGGAAGAAATTATGGGATGATGCGGAATTAAACAAGGAAATTGGGAGCGGACAGCAAAGGCTACGACTGGTTCGGGCAACCGGCTATACCTCTTTGGATGTAGTGAACGAAGGAGCGAGGAAACATGGTCGCTGGGAAGGGTTGCAAGAATACTGGCCCCAAATGGTGGTTCGCTTAGTTGATGCTGAGACCTAAGCGAAGAAATACTCGAGTCTGATTCGTGCGCGTGAAGATGTGAGTGGTTCCGCTGCCGGTATCAGGCACGGAAGT
Source organism: Verrucomicrobiales bacterium (assembly GCA_031411295.1). GTDB lineage: Bacteria > Verrucomicrobiota > Verrucomicrobiia > Verrucomicrobiales > V1-33 > JAGNEJ01. Next base: position 49,149 of record JANOAV010000028.1, read on the forward strand.
CCAGTGCATCAAATCGGGGGAGGATTCCGCAGTATAAGTAACGCCGGAAACGCCAGCGGGTTCGGTAAAACTATACCCCACGGTATTACCGGCTGTGAATGGTTGCGGCAGGGCTGCGCTGTCTGCTTTCTTGGGATCCAAGGCGAAGGCGTATTCAATGACGTTGTTGAGGCCGTCGAGATCGGGATCGTCGAGCGCAGTGCCAATGCCGAGCGAATTGACCGTAAGTGGAAATTGGCTTAAGCGCCAGGCGTCGAAGGGCTTCTCTGCCAGACTTACCGACGAAGAACTAAGGATGCCGAGAGCTCCGTTGACGGGATTGCTCAGCGTGATGGTGAAGGATTTATTCGCAGCGACGACGGGGTTTTGACCAAGTGAAATGGTAATGTTTTTCGAGGTGGTGTCGCCATCTAACCAAGTCAGGCTTCCGCTCGCGAACGTGTAATCGACTCCTGCCAAAGCGCTGCCGTTGACGGTGGTGTAGTTGACGCTAACTGGCCCGGTGCTGCCTCCGGTGCGGGCTACAGGGATCGTGATGCTGAGGTTTGCTTTGGGAACAGTGTTCGATGCATTGGTGTGCTGCATGGTTCCAGGCGGATGAATGCCTTTCCAGAATTGCAGCAGGTCCCGCAGCGCGAGGGGTTTATTCGTGGGCACGGCATTGCCCGCCTGGTCGGTGGTGTTAAGGCCATGGCAAACCGCGCAGGTGCGGATCTCGCCTGGTTTAAAATTCACCCAGAAACGTTCTTTGACCACACTCTTAGTGCCCGTGCCGTCCATGAGATGCCAGGACACCGCTCGATTCGCTGGAACGATGGCAGCGGTGGAGCCGTCGTCGGCAATTTTCACGGCCCCTGCGGGTGCACCGGCAGCGACTGGCATTTCTGCTGCGGTGTCATGCAGGGGAGTTGGCACCACGCGACGTCCTGGCAGCGGTGTTAGGGTATCGGTGGTCAGTCCGCGCAGGGCATCGGCCTGCATGATTTGCAGATAGCCAATGTCGTAAATTTTACCGGTGGCGCCCACCGTTTGTGTGGTGCTGGTGGGCCAGGCTACTTTCAAATTGAACGGCTGCTGCTTGTCGGCCTTATCGCGGCGGGTAACATTGCGACTGACGATCAAGGCCGCGTTTTGCGTCCGGAGGTATTTCTGAAACGTGGGAACGTCCACGCCTTCTTCAGTGAATACTTGGTTCTCAATCCCGGAGATGGTGCCCGCTGTCGTGGCGGGCTTAGTGCGACTGGTGACTTCCACTGGGTCCAGTTCCCACAGCGGCCCGGTATAAGTAATGGCATTGCCATTTTCAAACCAAGTCGCGCTGGTGGCGGTGGAACCAGCAGTCAAGTTAAGATCCGGGACCATGAAGCCGGAGACAAGCTTCATGCTCATGAGACGGAAATCGAAGTAACTCAGCGGGGCCGCTGCGGTGCCTTTGTTGGCATCGAAGCTCTTTACACTGGCTCTGATGACCGCCAGATTGCCATCGCTGAGCGGCAGCACATTGCGATAGAGATCCGTGGACGCAGCATTTTGCGCAGGAGGGATCGCTAGGTTGGCGGTAATTTTTGCTGAAACATAGGTGATCGCCATCGCACCGGGATTCACCGAGGGACCACCCAGGGTGCTGACGATTTGGCCACCGCCGTGGGTGCCGATGTCTGGCGCATCAATGCCGAAGTAAAGCCCCGGCTGGGTGGGTGACTCGATCACTTGATACATATTGTTTACCGTAGTGCGGGCGGGCGAACCCAAGCTCAGGCTCACGAGGTTGGGGTCATCCGTGAAGCTTGGCAGGAAGGACGTAAACAGCTCATGACGCCCCACATGGTTGAGCATTTCATGCTCGCTGCCATCTTCGTTCGTCGACCAGAGCGTGAAGATATTGAGGGCGTTGCCATTGAGATTTCCCGCGGCCAGCAGGCTCGTTTTGTCGGCATTGCGAGGTTCCGGATACACATCGTTGGTTCCAGTGGTGAATGCTGCGGCAGCACTCTCGTTGGCATAGTTGCCGCACCCATTCGTGGTTTGGGTCCAGGCATCACCATTGGCCACGATCGGCGGTTTATCGGTCAGCGCCATGACATCCCGAATGAGGTGGTCCCACTGCACGAAGAGCAAACGACCAAAGCTATCCACAAATGGCGTATAAGCCCCCGATGGACAATGCACGAGCATCTTTAAATCGCCCCCACTCACCGTGGGATCAATGCTCCAAATGCCACTGTTGATTGGCTGCAAAAGGTATTCCTCCCGCTGCGGCCAGAGCTGCGCTTGACCATTGCGGGGCCGATCACTGGTAAAAATGATCCTCCCGTCCGTGGCGTAACTCGCGTGCAGATTGTCGTAGTTGATTGGCTGGTTGGGAACTTTAGCAATGACGGCTGGCGTGCCCGTAAGGACCAGGTCGAGATTCGTAACTTCGTAGAGTTGCCAAAAAAACGCGCTAGAATCAGCCGCCGAAGTAGGTGCGCCTACTACCATGCTGAAGACCGCGCGCGTAGCCGTCCAATTAACCTGCGGGCGCTGCACGGCAATACTGTTGGCGCCCTGCGCGCCTGTGACGTTGCCGCCACTGGAGTTCCCACTGCCAAATCCAGCCTCTTTGGTCAGATTCCGCAGCGTCCCATTGGCGAGTCGCAGCATAAGCGATCCTCCGCGACCAGCGCTGGAGGTGTCACCCAAAGGATTCTGAATAGGCGAGGCACACGACATGTGGACCAATTTGAAGTCCCGATTATTGACCTCCTCCGGCCGCGGGATCTGGGTGACGTAAAGCAGGGGCTTCGTCGGATTGGCCGCAGGCAGGGCGTTGGCAAGGAGCAACAGAAGGAAGGTGAAATGAGCCGAATTCATCTCGTTAATTTACAGTATTGCAGCATCAATGCACTGTGCTTTTCACGCACACCGATGAAAAAAAGTGCGCCCTCGTTTGCTGATTTGACTCGGCGGGAGGGCGCGCTCGGGACTATGGTGAAAGTGAGCCTTTGGACATCGTAATATTGGAAGAAAAGAACGTGTCGCTCCAGGGCCACCATTGGCTGTTGGCAGTGCCGCCGCCCCAACCCATATTGCAGTCGATGTATTCCTCCCGCAGGAAGGCAGGGCCGTTGGCGGAGGCCTTGAACTCCCTAACTTTATAGCCAAAGACTAGTGCGTAGTGCCAGTATTCGCCTAACCCCACGACGGATGGATGATTCTGTTTAACCGCGTCCCGGCACTCATCAGGTCCACCGTCGAACGTGGAGAATAGCCCGGACCAACGCATTTTCCAACCCATGTTCAGGAAATGAAAGAGCCGCGCACCACCGGTGTAATCGAGGATTCCTTCTGCTTGATTGCCTGGGGTGGTGGCACCTTCGTCACTGAATATAGTGCAGATGACATCGCAATAGTCGTGCAGTTTGTCCAACTCAGGAATTAGTTGTCCATTGAGTTGCCAGTCTTTCGTGCTCGGCGGAGCATCCACGGAAATAAAATTGCCGAATGCTGCCGGGACCCCGTGCCGTTCATACCATGCGGTCAACATGGCCCAAGCATTGGGTCCGCAGCCGACGTAGGGGCACCAGTTAGGATTTTTCAGTTGGGTATAGTGCGGCGTTTCGGCATAGCCACCCGGAATCACATACGTCACCCAGGGTTGCCATCCGGGAACAAATGGCCCTAACGGATGAATACCGTTCGCGGCCTTGACTCCTGCCACCCCCGGGGCGGTTACCTGCACGATGACGGTGCGTGGAGCCCCAGCGATCATTCCAGTCAAAATCCCGTCGCCTAAGGCATCGGCCGTGATCAAAATCCCTCCAGTCGTCGGGCTCGAAAAATGGGCGATACCGGTTCGTCCAGCCGCATCGAAATGGAACTCGTCCACGGTCAAGCCAGCGAAGGCGGTGGCCGTAGCACCAATGTTTAATTGAATGACAGTGGGAAAACGCCCCTGCTCAACATCCCAACGAGCGCGGGCGCTGGTGGCTTTGCGCTGACGTAGTTTCACATAGACTGGGTTGGCCAAATAGTCGGCTTGCAGCGCTTCGTAGGTCGCGTAAAACGATGACAACACCGCTGGCAATAACGGACGTGTATCCTCCGCCCGCTCATCATTTCCCTCCCAAATTTTATCTGTCGTCAATGTCAGCGCCAAGGCAGGGTCCACCTTGAATGGGGCTGAGCCAAGGGTTGCGAGCACGTGGCCGGAATTATCTTCGGCCGTCATGAACGTGCCTCCAAAGGCGTAAACTTTCACCAGCTTGTTTTTCGCCAAACACTGCAGTTGTTCGACCTTGGTAAGTCCCTCGGTGGCCGAAGTTGTGACGGGGAGATCTCCTTCATGGAGCGAGAGGATAATGAAGCCAAGATCCTCATCACGACAATCATCCGGCCGATTCAGAAACGACCCGGGCAAACGCGACTTGGCGGCACGGGCCACTTTGAATTCCAAGTAAGCAGGAGTGCGCCCGCCATCCACCGCATAATCAAAAATAGGATGCACACAAGGCGCAATCTCCGCATCCCCTGGCCAACCCTCCGAGGTGGCACGCGAGGCATCCAGCCATGCTTGCGCACGCTGCGATAACGGCTTGGGGACATCCGCCAACAGGATGGGAGCACCCGCCTCCCCATTAGTTGTTTCGATTCTCGTGCGGAAAAACCGCCGGGTGTCGGTCATGGGGAGCAGCGGGTTTCCGTTAGCGTCCTTAGCCTGATGGTCTGGATTTTCCGTCACCCACGGCCCGGCAGGGCTTGGCGCGGACTCCAGGGTAATGCGCAGTTGGGCTGCGGTGAGAGGCGCTCCGATGAGGCTGAGCAGCGCCAGTCGGCACGCCGCACGCAGACTGTAAGAAAAATATCGGTTCATAGCTGGGATAGGTTGGCTTAGTTGATTGTGGTGGCTGTGACTGAGGTAACTGTTATTACATCAGGCATCGGCGCATCCTAAGGGCGATTGCCTCGTGGCGTCAGTGTGCCTTCCGCACACAGGGTGCGCTTTCCGCGCACACCCCGAGCATCCCAAGGATCATGACTCTTCCGCCAGACCTTCCTGATAGACAGAAGCATCCAACTGCCCCCGATGGATGATTTCCCTAACATCCCTAATAATGGTCTTCCGGGAGACGCGATACTGCCGGGCAAACTGAGAAATGTTGAGCGCATCACCACTCAATCGGAGCGTCTTCAGCATGTCATACTGGCGTGCGAGACGTTCGGTGAAACGACGGTCCGGTTCGTCTCCATCCACTTTATCCAAGCGCTCCAGCGCTTGCAACCAGGCCACGACCTCGCCCATGCCGCACTCGGTTAAAGCAATTTCGATGGTTCGCTCGAGTTCATCCAGATCGACCGGTTTTTCCAATGCATAGTGCGCGGAACGCGGTCCGCTCAGAGCCGCCAACTGTTGTTTCACATTTAACGAACCACTGATCACAATCACTGGGACGTGGGCGGCCACGGTCTTGAGACGCGGAAGGAAATCCAGTCCGCGTTCACTCCCTTCAAGAATATGATCAAGGATGATGAGATCCGGCATGCTTTCAGTAATGCGCTGCAAGGCATCAGCTGAATTGGATGCCGTGGTGAGGCGATATTCCCGCAGAGCTTTCGCATAGAGACCGAGTTGCCGCGGATCATCTTCGATGATGAGGATGGAGGCGGTGTTGAGAAAGGATGACGTTTGGGACATGGTTTGCGATAGTTAGTTCACGGCAGTCCCACTGTCAGTGGGCGTTTCGTGCACAGGTTCGTGGTGCACGGGGATATAGATGGAAAAGGTAGCGCCCTGGCCCGGCACGGAGCGCAATGCGATGCCCATGCCATCGCGCTCCGCAATCGTATAGACCATGCTCAAGCCAAGGCCTGTGCCCCGATCATTGCCGACATTCTTGGTGGTGAAGAACGGTTCGAAGATGCGTTCAGCGACCGTGGGAGAGATCCCGGGGCCAGAGTCAGTAACTGATAATTCAGCATAAAGCGACGCGGCCTTGGGTGGTAGCAGACACAACGCGATGCCAGCGCCTGAAGCTGGGCGCACTGCAATTTCAAGTGTCCCACTGCCGCCCATGGCGTCAGAGGCATTAACGATAAGATTGAGTAAAATTTGCTCGATTCGACCCGATGGAACTTCCACGTTGGGGGTCGCTTCGTCGAGATCAAGCTCCAAGGTGATGCCGCTGAGGAATTCGGTGCTGAGGAGATCGACGGTATCACGCACGACGACGGCCAGCGGGCGCACCGGGCCGGTCTCTTCCCGGCTGTAGCTAAGCATGGAGCTCACCACTTGCTTCCCTTGGAGGACGGCCGATTCGACGGATTCCACTAGTTCCGTGACCTCCGTATTGCCCACGGTCTCACGTGAAATGAGTTTGTTAGACATGCGAATGACCGAGAGTAAATTATTGAAATCGTGCGCCATGCCTGCCGCGAGAGTGCCCAAGGCTTTCATCTTCTGGCTGTGCAGCAGGCTGGTGTTTGCCTGCTCTAAATCACGCCGCTGCAGGGTGAGCTGAATTTCAGCGTCAGCAAAATCACGCATGAGCCCATGGTGTCGGCGCATGATGAGCACGGTCGCAATTCCGGCGGCCAGCGCAGCGGCACAGAGCCAAAAGGCGAATCCGTAGGGGGGCTGAGCAGCGGTTGCTGCTACCGTTGGCGTTGGCGATGGGGCGGTGGCACTGTTTTTCCAATCCAATCCGAGGGTCGCCAACTCTGTCCGCAACCCTGTTAGGTTCCACAGTTGAAATTCGTTCCCGGCACAAGCTACCGCGAGATAGGATCCATCCTGGGACAGGCGACAAGTCTTGATATTTCGCGGAGCAGCAGGCGTTAGCACCGCAAGGGGCGAAAAATCTTCCCCACGGCATAATTGCACGGCAGAGCGCGTCGCATCTGTGGCTAGGAGCATTCCGTCCGCACTGAACGCCATGGCTCCACTACCAGTGGACAATCGCGCCCCGGACGCAGCGGGGTTCTCCTTCCAAGTGCCAACCTGGATCGAGCGGGGCGATTCGTCGTGGGAAAGTAAAAATCGCTGATTGTCTGGGCTGAACAACGCAATGCCAGCCGCTGTTTCCGCCGACCAGAGGAGCTTCCCATTCAGCGCATCGAAGACACTGGCTGCGGACCCCATACCATAGGCAAACCCAGCGTAACGGCCATCGGCACTCAAGGTGAATCGACCTCCGCCGGTGGTGGTGGCGGGAGCCTTCTCATAGCTCATGTTAGCCCTGACTTCGAGGGGAACAAACGGACGCTCGGATTGGAGATCGTAGATTCCATGGCGGTTTCCGCTGAGTTCCAGCAAAACTGTGCGGCCGTTCTGGCTAAGTGTCATTTGCTTCACGAGTGCCCCCTCCGGCAGGCCCGTTACCGCTAAGGGCATGGCTTCCAAAATAGGGGTGCCATCAGCTCTGATGGTTAGTTTCTTTTTTGCTAGTTTACCATCCTCCACCGTTAGAAGGTTCCCTTCGGGCGAAAATACGAACGCGCTGAGCGCAGGCAGGAACCAAGGATAGCTGCGCTCAGGATGCTCGGTGGACCACACCATGGCGCCCCACGGAATGAGCGTGGCCAACCATTTACCATCGGGTGAGAGATCATAGTGATTTAATTCACTATCCTTAACTCCAGGCACGACAATGGCCTGCTCTACCGACGAGGGTGACACCTCCCATTGGCCAAGCTCTCCTGAGTTTGTGAAATAGCTAATGGTCTTCCCCTCTCCGCTGTATGACAAACCACTCCCCGTGCGGCTCGTCAGCAACAAACTACCGCGCTCCACATCCCACCAGCGCGTGGAATTTTCATCTGAACTCATCAAGGTGCGGGCGTCCGGACTGAACTTCAAGGCCCGACACAATCCAGTATGCCCCCCCAAAGACCACGTGGTGGAACTTTCCATACTCCAAATCCGCACCTCGCCATTCCAAGCCATTCCTGCCAACCGTTTCCCATCTGCCGACCATGTCAGAGTGTGGATCTCTCCCGGGACGGGCCAGGAATTTTTTACTTCCCCTGAGGCAAGATCGAACAGCTTGACCTCCGACTTGTTGACTAAGGCAATTTCAGCAGCCTTGGGGCGCAGCGCAAATGCCACCCTGCCATCCGGTAGCGTGTGGGTCAGAAACTTACTCATATTCAAATCGTAAATCCGCAGGGGACTTCTGTCCCCAACGAAGAAAGCGAGATAGCGCCCATCCGCTGAGAAGCGTCCGGGCGAAGGGCCTCCGCCCATCATTGGGGTGCCGGGACACCAGCGGAAACAGAGCTTGGCTTCCGGCAACGCCCACATGGCCACCTCCCCATTCTTGAACCAGGCGCAGAGCCACGAGTGCCCAGCTGCCTTATCCGTCACGGGTCGCCACTCTAATCCAGTAATAATTGATTGATTCGGACTTTTCCCCTCTATTGCGAGCCGAAGCAACTCCGAGCCATCTGCCATCCGCCGCACGACAATATGCCCAGAGGCATCTGAAGTTGCCAACAGCCCTTGGGCGGCATCAACTGCGATTAACGCTTGGTCCGCCGGCAGAGCAATGGGGGGCTGCTGCACGATTAGATCTGGCAATGCCAGGAGAGCTGTAGCTTCCTCGCGCAACTGACGCTTGTCAGGGGAATCTTCCATTTCCTGGCCATGCAGCGCCTTCCATCCAGCGGCGGCCTTCTTGAGCAAGGCCATGCCTTCGATCCGGCGGCCCTGCAGTCCATGGAGTCGCATGGCCGGGGCCTGATCCCGATACGATTTCCAAAGTTGCTCCTGACTCAATTGCTCTGCTGCCACCGCGCGATACTGCTGCTCACGAGCATGAACCCCCATCAAAACCGCCGCCAGCGCCAAGCCGGTCACCACGATGAGAATGACCCCCACCATGATGGTTAGACGCAGCATACGCTTCCGCAGTGCTTCCTGAGCGGAGGACCGAGGCGATGCCAGGGTTGCTGGGGAAGGAGACGGCATTAATAGACTGTATTACCGAGCCCCGGCAAAAGCAACCCTGTGCGCGAAAAGCACAGGGGCGCGCTCAGTGGCGGCGGATTTCGCGGTTTCTGATCACGCGTCCGCCCTGAAATTACATTTGGCGCAGATAGGCCATGCTTTGCTGGATGCTGGCAATCGAGGCGGGCGATGGTGAAATCCGCGCTCAGGTCCTTTCCTTCACTGGCGGTGCCATCGCTAGCACGGGTGTTATCATCCGCGAAACCACAGCCGTCGGATCACGCGAGGTTAGCTTGGAGATCGAGAACGGAAATATCGTCTCGAATACCCGCACTGGCTCCAACAGCAATGCTTCGACCATCACCATCGGGGCGGCCAATACCGCGCCAAACACTTGGCTGCGCTTAAGCAAGAGCAGCACTACGATTAACGCCTACCGTTCCTCCGACGGTAACACGTGGACGCTCGTGAACACCCAATCCATCAGCTTCCCCACCGCCGGGCTGGCTGGCCTGTGGACCACTGGTGGCAATACTACCAGCTTGGCAACCACAGTGACCAAGAACGTCAGCGTGACGCCATTTCCTGCGCCTTGGGTCAATAACCAAATCGGCAACGTCAGTGCGCTCACTTCATCAGAGGCTTACAATAGCGTTTACACCATCAACGGAGCGGGCACCATGGGTGGATCGAGTTCCGAAGCGAGGACTTATTTGAATCAGACCTTGACAGTATTATCCCTTAGGGGCGGAATCGCAAGAATTCACCTTCGTTTAAAAAAGTAGTTATGGACTTTAGTCCGTAATCTAGTTAGTATCCTTTCCAAAATTGATGGCGGTGCGGACTAAAGTCCGGCACCACTTTCTGTAGCGACCTTCCTCCTATGACCACCCTTCGCCAACAGGCTCTCCGCTGGACTGGGGTGCTTATGCTCGGTGGGGGAGTGGCGTATTGGTGGAGTCAGCAGGGCAAAATCAGCCAGACCAAGACCATAACCCCAGTGACCGTAGTAGCTTATGCCGTTCCTCCAGCAGTTGCCCTCTCCGCGCAGACCACATTTGAGCAAACGCTGGCACAGCTTCCACCAGACCCAGCGGAAGCAGAGCCTGGACTGCGGGAGGCCCTGGGGGAATGGGCGATCTCCGATCCCATCGCGGCACGGAATTGGCTCACGGAGCATGTGCCTTCAGATCCTGAAACGCAGGCTGCTCGGCAGGCTGCCGTCGCCATCAGTTGGGCCGAGCAGGATCCTGCCAGTGCTGCCAGTTACGTGCGGCAGGAAATTCCCGCCTCCTTGCCGCAAAATCATGCCTTTGTGGCCGTCGTGCAGCGCTGGGCGCAGCAGGATGGCCCGGCGGCTGCTCAATTTATTTTCCAGATCCCCGACGGTCCCGTGCGCCTGAATGCGGCCACGGAACTTATCGCAGCGTGGGCGGACCAAGACACCCTGCCGCCCGCGCAGTGGATTGAGCGTCTTCCCGTCTCGCCCCTCCGAGATGCGTGCACCGACCGACTCGCCCGAGAGCTTGCTACCGAGGCTCCAGAGGCCGCTCAGGCTTGGGCGGAGAGGATTAGCAATAAGGAAATGCGCGCCAAGTGTTTGGCTGCCCTGGCTGAACTATCTCTCTGAATTGCGCATTATTGCAATACTGCGCAGCAGTGGTGAAAATAGATGGACAAGCAGCTCATTTCATGGCATGCTTAAACTCGGTTAACTACTAACTAATCCCATGCGCAAACTATCCCTCGTTTTTCTCCTCACACTTTTCATGGGATCGATCGCGACGTCGTCACTCCACGCTGATTCAGAGAGTGACAAAAAGGAGGACGGGAAAAAAGCGACGAGCGAGGACTGTCGTTTACCGAATTTTGCGAAATGGACCTTCACGGATGTCTTGGGGCCGGATGGATCTGGACGCACTGCGGTCGCTGGAGTGAACAACAAGGGAACCGTTTTGGGGACCTACAACGATCTGATCACGGGTCAGCCCCGGGGGTATTTGTTTGATGCCAAGAATCGTTACCAACTGATCACCATCAACCTTGCTGGCCAAAGGGATCTATCTAGTTCCTTCACCTGCCTTGATGACGAGAACAAAGCCTATGGAGTCTGCTATGACAGCGATGGCGTCAGTCGAGGGTTCGTCTGGAGTAATGGTAAAACGAAGGAACTCGTCTATCCCGGAGCCTATTTTGTGTATCCCCAGACCGTTTCCTCCGATGGCACCCTGCTGGTGAACGTTTATTCCTACAACGCGATTGGGGATACGATCATTTCGACGTTTACTTACGATAAGCGCGGCTATCGTGCGCTGCCCACGGTTCCACCATTCACGGATTATGGCTTCTCCAGCATTAATGTAGATGGGGATCTGCTGGGAGTGGCTGTCACTTTGTTGGCGGATGAGGTGACGCTCGAACGCACGGATTTTGTTTTGACGAATCGAGGCCGCCGTTTTGTTGAATTGCCCGTGATTGCAGGAAATCGGACGACGTATCCGCAAGTCCTGACGGACGAAGGAATTGTCTTCGGCACCAGTTACAATAATGATGACAATGCCGGTATTCCAGGATTTGCGCGTCCGGTCGCCTTCGCTTTGTGCTCGGATGGTGACAGCGTGCAACTGCTGCGCCATCCCAATGACCAACTGGGCACCACGCTTTCAACTGCCTCCAGCAAGGCGTTTGCTGGAGTTTATCTTGATGCGGATTTCAGGGAACACCCCTTTGTCGCTCGTAAATAAATAGTCCTGTGACTGTGGACTCCGTTGGATTCCCCACATGAGATGGAGCCCCTTCAAACGGAGTCTCACTAACCTAGATGGTAATTCGCAAATCGCTATTCGTAAATCCTGCCCGGCAACCGGGCCCGACCACTTTGAATCACGAGTAACGAATGACTATTTACGATTTGCGAGGGCTGGGGTTCTGGGTATCGGGGGCCGGGAGTTCAGGCGCTGGCTTCCACTAAAGCGATCGTTTCCAGGGTCAGGCCGTAGCGAGCAATAGTGATCTAACCACTCATACAGAGGCAGACTGAATGAATAAACCGTCATGCCGACACGGGATTACGGACGGTCTCGGCGGGGGTAGGTGAGATAAATGTCATTGCAGCAAAGGGCCGCTCGGTTGACTTTGTAAGAATAAACGATCTGCTGGCCCGGGACCCAAAAATCCTATCACATCACTTGAAGAGAAACCACCATCGTCTGGGAAGGTGTTACCTTTCCCGGAACGAGGTTGTGGCCAATGCGTGCTTGCTAATCCGCAGGGTGAAGGATTGGATCATCAGCGGTTTCTCGCTGGTCTGAAGCCCCATGCGCCCTATGCCGGTTTTTCGTTTCTACCCAAAGCCTTGCAACGCTGGCGGGAGCGGAGGGGGCTAAAGATTAGCGCAGCGGCTCAGGGGTTGGGAGCAGCAGCATCGACGTGGGGGCATTGGGAAACGGGATTTCGCTTCCCCACGGGGAGTGTGTTGTTGGACTTGGTGCAATATACCGGGCTGTCGCTGGTGGAATTGGTCTGCGAGCACGGTGAAAATTGCCCGCTGCACCATCAAATCAAGGGGTGCCCACCCGGCTCACTGCCGGGAGCCTGAGAAAAGGAACCGCTGAGAACGCTGAGCGTTAGTCCGGACCTGCCGCTTGCAAGCCAGCTCGGTCTTTCGCCTCACCGTCGTTTGCAGTTATCCACAATTTCCTTCCCGACGTTCCACTGCGATCTTGCAAATGATGAATCGATACAGTCTTAGCGGTTTCTTAGCGCTTAGATGATCGACCTTTAGGTGCCGAGTGGTTTGGCTTGAGGTAGTTCTATGTCAAGATGAAAACTGCTGATTTGTTTGAACTGGTCCTCAACAGAGGAACTTTCAGCGACACAGTTGGTAATCCCCACCACGATCAAAAATCCCATCCTGCCACGCCTCATGAACGATCTCCTCTACCTCGGAATCACCACTGGTTTCTTCATTGTCAGCGCTCTCTACGTGCGCTTCTGTGAGCAACTTTAACCCTACACCATCATGGAAAACATCATCGTTGGGCTGATCGCCCTGGGCCTCTTTGCCTACCTCTTCGTGGCCATGATCAAGCCTGAGAAATTCTAACTTTACCCCACCATGCACTCGACTGATTGGCTTCAATTCGCACTCTTCATTGGGCTGCTTGCTCTCATCACTAAACCACTCGGCATCTTCCTCACGCAGGTGCTGGATGCGAATGGCAAGACATTCCTCGATCCTGTGATCCGTCCGCTCGAACGGCTAACATTTTCGCTCATGGGCCTGGACCGTAACAAGGAGCAGGGCTGGAAGCAATACACTCTGGCCATGCTATTGTTCAGCCTGGTAGGCGTTGTGTTCACCTATCTGATTTTACGATATCAGCATCTGCTGCCGCTCAATCCGCAGAACCTGCCGGGGCTGAGCGATCACCTTGCCTTCAACACGGTGGTGAGCTTCACCACCAACACTAACTGGCAAAGCTACGGAGGTGAAGCGACGATGAGTTACTTCTCGCAGATGGTCGGGTTGACCATTCATAATTTCACTTCGGCGGCGGTCGGCATTTCTATTGCGGCGGCACTCGTGCGTGGCATAGCGCGGCATTCCGCAGCAACACTGGGTAACTTCTGGGTCGATCTGGTGCGGACCACTTATTACCTGCTGCTGCCGATCTGCGCGGTCTTTGCCCTCTTCCTGGTTGCTCAGGGGATTCCGCAAAATTTCAAACCCTACGATACCGCCAAGCTAACCGAACCACAGACGGTGCAGGTGGCTAAGTTGGATGCGAGCAATGAGCCGGTCTTGGACAAAGACAACAAGCCCGTGATGGAAGACAAAGTCATCACCGAGCAAACCATTGTGCAAGGCCCGATGGCCTCACAGGTTGCCATCAAGATGCTCGGAACAAATGGCGGCGGTTATGTGAATGCCAATGCCGCTCATCCGTTTGAGAACCCGACGCCACTGTCAAACTTCCTCCAGATGCTCTCGATCTTTTCGATTGGGAGTGCGCTGACTTACTACCTCGGCCGCATGACCAAGAACCAAGCGCACGGCTGGTCTGTCTGGACAGCGATGATGGCCTTGTTTGTGGTCGGTGTGCTGGTGTGTGCACATTACGAAGCAGTGGGAAATCCGATCCATCAGCAACTCGGGATCGCAGCGGGCGACGGCAACATGGAGGGCAAAGAGGTGCGCTTCGGCATCTTCAACTCCTCGCTTTTTGCCACCACCACGACCGCCGCCTCATGCGGTGCAGTCAATGCCATGCACGACTCATTCACGCCCATCGGCGGGCTGGTTCCGTTGTTCATGATCGAGTTGGGTGAGGAGGTCATCGGCGGGGTCGGTTCAGGGCTTTATGGCATGCTCGTCTTTGTCGTGCTTGCCGTCTTCATCGCTGGGCTTATGGTAGGCCGCACGCCGGAGTATCTGGGCAAAAAGATCCAGGCCTTTGATGTGAAGATGGCCATGCTCTCGCTGTTAGTGCTGTGCCTCTCGATCCTCGGCTTCACTGCCTATGCCGTGGCGAGCGATTGGGGGCTCGCGGGCTTGAACAACTCTGGACCGCATGGTTTCAGCGAGATTCTCTACGCGTTCAGTTCCGCCACCGGTAACAACGGCAGCGCCTTTGCAGGCCTCACTGCCAACCCTGCCAATGGTGATCCGCATTACAATCTCACGCTTGGTCTGGCGATGCTCATCGGACGTTTCCTGATGATTGTGCCTATCATGGCGCTCGCTGGATCGCTCGTGAAGAAAAATATCGCCCCACCGAGTGCGGGCACTTTTCCTGTCAATGGCGCCACTTTCACCCTCCTGCTCATCGGCACGGTGGTGCTCATCGGTGCGCTGAATTTCCTTCCCGCCCTAGCGCTGGGCCCCATCGTTGAGCACTTCCTCATGCTCAAAGATCTTTTGTTCTAACCTTTACCAGAACTCATCTATATGTCTCACAAAGCTCCCTCACTCTTCGATTGGAAGATCGTCTCACCTGCCATTGCCGACTCGTTCAAGAAACTCGATCCGCGCCTCATGGTGAAGAACCCAGTCATGTTCGTGACTGAAATCGGTGCAGTGCTCACCACCGTCGGCATCTTCACTGCCAAAGCCGAACTTGGCTTCGTCATCCAGTTAGCAATCTGGCTGTGGTTCACAGTGCTGTTCGCAAATTTCGCGGAAGCGGTTGCTGAAGGCCGTGGCAAGGCCCAGGCTGCGAGCCTGCGCGCGGCCCGGAAGGATACCATCGCACGACGTTTAAAAAACGGCATTGAAACCCAGATTCCAGCACCTGAGTTGGAGAAGGGCGATCTCGTCGTCTGCGAAACGGGCGATGTGATTCCCTCAGATGGTGAAGTCGTTGAAGGCATCGCCAGCGTGGATGAAGCAGCGATCACGGGTGAGTCTGCACCCGTCATTCGGGAGAGCGGTGGAGACCACAGTGCTGTCACTGGGGGCACGCGCGTCATCAGTGATCGCATCGTCGTCCGCATCACTTCGGAAAAGGGCAACACTTTCATTGATCGAATGATTGCGATGGTTGAAGGCGCATCACGCCAGAAGACGCCAAACGAAATTGCCCTGACAATTCTGCTTTCAGCCCTGACCTTAATCTTCCTGCTCGTAGTCGTGACGTTGAAGCCTTTTGGCATCTACTCAGGCGTCAGCTTCTCGCTGCCAGTGTTGATAGCCTTGCTAGTGTGTTTAATCCCCACCACCATCGGCGGACTGCTAAGCGCCATTGGCATCAGCGGCATTGACCGCCTCATCCGTCGCAACGTCATGGCCACCAGCGGTCGTGCAGTCGAAGCCGCGGGCGATATCGATGTGCTGCTGCTGGACAAGACTGGCACCATCACGATTGGCAATCGCATGGCCTCGGACTTCCGGCCTGCGCCTGGTATCACCGAGCAAGAACTGGCCGATGCCGCCCAGCTCGCCTCGCTGGCTGACGAAACGCCGGAAGGCCGCAGCATTGTGGTGCTTGCCAAAGAGCGCTTTAATCTCCGTGGTCGTGAACTCGCAGAACCACACGCTACGTTCATTCCCTTCACTGCCCAGACGCGCATGAGCGGCGTAGATATAGCTGGCCGCTGCATCCGCAAAGGTGCCGCCGACTCCGTGCGTCGTTACGTTGAGGAGCAAGGTGGCGTGTATCCGACTGAGGTCGAGAAAGCGGTCGATGCCGCTTCACGGGCCGGACGCACGCCGCTCGTCGTTTCTGATGACATCAAAATACTCGGTGTTGTCGAACTCAAAGACATGGTCAAAGGCGGTATCAAGGAGCGCTTCGCGCAACTGCGCAAGATGGGCATCCGCACCATCATGATCACGGGGGACAATCCCATGACCGCTGCTGCCATCGCTGCGGAAGCAGGCGTGGATGATTTCATGGCTCAAGCCACGCCCGAGGATAAGTTGAAGCGCATCCGCACCGAGCAGGCTAACGGACATCTCGTGGCCATGACGGGCGATGGCACCAATGATGCACCCGCTTTGGCGCAAGCCGATGTCGGAGTCGCCATGAACACTGGCACGCAGGCCGCACGTGAAGCTGGAAACATGGTCGATCTGGATAGTAACCCCACGAAGCTGATTGAGATCGTAGAGATTGGGAAACAACTCCTGATGACACGCGGATCGCTGACCACGCTCAGCATCGCTAACGACATTGCCAAATACTTCGCCATCATCCCCGCCATGATCATGGCAACGTTTCCTGCGATTGCACCGCTGAACGTGATGGGGCTGCACTCACCGCAGAGCGCCATCCTGAGTGCGGTTATCTTCAATGCGCTTATCATCATAGCTCTCATTCCGCTGGCGTTGAGAGGCGTGCAGTATCGCGCGGTCGGAGCGGTTGCGGTGCTCCAGCGCAACCTGCTCATCTACGGACTCGGCGGCATCATCGTTCCGTTCATCGGCATCAAAGCCATCGACATCATCATCACCACCCTTCACCTCGCCTAACACCATGAAAGCTCTCTTTACTGATCTCCGTGCCGCTCTTGTTTCCACGCTCATCCTGGCGGCGGTCTGCTGCGGTTTGTATCCCGTCATCGTTTGGGGCATTGCGCAAACAGCCTTCAAAGAGAAGGCCGACGGCAGTCTGCTCAAGGACACCAGTGGCACCATCATCGGCTCTTCGCTCTTAGGCCAAACTTTCACCAGTGAAAGATATTTCCACACCCGCCCCAGTGCGGCCGGCAAAGGCTATGATGCCGCCAGTTCCAGTGGCACAAACCTTGGGCCTACGTCCCAAAAACTTGCTGACGCCATTCAGTCTAACATTGCCACCTATCGCACTGAGAACGGCCTCAAGGAAACTGACCCCGTGCCTGCCGACGCGGTTACAGCTTCGGGATCAGGGCTCGACCCACACATCAGCGTTAAGAACGCCGAGATGCAAACCGCCCGAGTCGCGAAAGCTCGAAACTTAAGCACGGACAAAGTGCTAGAAATTGTGCGTGCCAACACAGCCAAGCCAGGCCTTGGCTTCCTAGGAGAGCCTGGAGTAAACGTGTTGAAAGTGAATCTCGCGCTGGATGCAAAGCACTAACGCACCTCATCAAAGCACCAGCGCCTGGCACAGTAGTGACACGGATATCCACTTACTCTGCTTGAATCTCGCTATTGATGGGTTCAAGTAAAGGACCATCTCATGAGCACCGACGACCGCCCAGATCCCGACGAACTGCTTGCAGAAGTGCAAGAGGCATCGTCGCCTTCTGACGCGCCCAAGCTGCGTATTTTCTTGGGCATGTGTCCTGGTGTGGGTAAGACCTTCGCCATGTTGCAGGCGGCCAAGGGCACGGACGCAGTGATAGGCATTGTCGAAACGCATGGGCGCGCGGAAACGGCGGAATTGGTTGATGGCTTGGAATGCATACCGAGAAAAGTTAGCGATTACCGCGGCGTGAGTGTCTCGGAAATGGATCTGGATGCGTTGCTGGCACGCAAACCCCGCATTGCCCTAGTCGATGAACTGGCCCACACGAATGCTCCCGGCAGCAGGCATCCAAAGCGTTTCCAAGATGTCATGGAATTGCTGGATGCGGGCATTTCTGTCTGGAGCACGCTCAACATCCAACATGTAGAAAGCCGTGCGGATGTGGTGGCGGAACTCACTGGAGTGACCGTTAGGGAAACCGTGCCGGACTCACTGCTGGATCGGGCGGACGAAGTGGTGCTGATTGATTTGCCTCCCGAACAACTCCGTCAGCGACTCGCAGAAGGTCGCGTTTATGAGGGCGAACGGGCTGCCATGGCGGCGGATCAGTTTTTTCGCCTGGGAAATTTAACTGCGTTGCGCGAGCTATCCCTGCGCTACGCGGCGGAACGTGCAGGTAAGGATTTCCGGGAGTTTGCGCTGGAACGCAAACGCACCGGGCCCTTGCGCACCAATGAAAGACTCCTCGTAGCCATCGACCCCAGTCCATCTTCCGAGAGTCTCCTGCGCTGGACGCGCAGGACCGCAGGAATGCTGGACGCCATTTGGTTGGCAGTGACGGTGGATACAGGCGCGCACCTTTCTGAAGCAGCCCGGGCCACTCTGATGCGGCACATTTCCCTGGCGCAATCTCTGGGGGCAGAAGTGATTCAGACGAGTGGTCAAAATGTTAGTCAAGTCCTGCTGGCAGTAGCACAAGAGCGCGGGGCTACGCAGATTGTGGTAGGGAAGCCAGAGCGTCGCTTGCACTGGTGGCGCTGGTTCCGACCATCGCTAGTGGACGATCTCATCGCAGGAAGTGGCGACATCGATGTGCACGTGGTGCGGCCACGCAGCAGCTCTGGAAAGCCTCGCGCCTCCGAGAGTGCGGGGCAGCAAGTTAAACCCAATGTTCTCTGGGGCGAGCTGCAAATAGTATCCATCATCGTGCTTGTCATGACGCTGGGATGCTGGTTTGCGGAACCCATGATTGGCTATTGGTCTGTGGCGCTACTGTATTTGCTAGGAGTGGTGCTGGCGGCATTGCGACTGGGGCGCGCGGGCATTCTGTTGTTAGCCACTGCGAGTGCGCTGCTGTGGAATTTTTTGTTCATCCCGCCTCGGTTCACCC
This sequence comes from Verrucomicrobiales bacterium, assembly GCA_031411295.1. Classification (GTDB taxonomy): domain Bacteria; phylum Verrucomicrobiota; class Verrucomicrobiia; order Verrucomicrobiales; family V1-33; genus JAGNEJ01. The sequence goes on from JANOAV010000028.1 coordinate 68,134, forward strand.
TCTACATCAGTGCCCCGCAGGACGGCATCATGTTCGGTATGTATTTTATCGTGGCCTTGGTGATAGGGCAGGTGACTTCCAAATTGAGGAAGCAACAACTGATCGAACGTCGGCGCGAGCAACGCACCGCCACCTTGCTGGGATTCACCCAGTTAGTTTCCGGGGCCTTGGACGAAGGAGATGCGTGTCAGCGTGCTTTAGTCAGGCTGCATGAGATCGTGAATGTTCCACTCGCCATGCTGCGAAGAAATGATGCGGATCATTCCTTGCAAAGCGACCCACTCCCAGGTTCCTCGTTGGAAGTTACCGAGATGGAATTCGGTGTGGCGGCCTGGGTGCAGTCGCATCGCATGGCTGCGGGCCGTTTCACGGACACCTTACCGAACAGTCGTGTGACATGTTTGCCGATGCAGACCCGCAGTTCCATCATGGGCGTGCTTGTGATCGCATGGCCTGCCGAAAGAACCATGGGAGGGGAGGAGCGCAATCTTTTGGAGGCGCTCACCGCTCAGTTAGGATTAGTTTTGGAAAAAGAGCATTTATCCTCTGCGATGCAGCGTGCCGAGCTGGCAGAGCAATCGAATCGACTTCACAAGGCGCTGCTGGACAGTGTTTCGCATGAATTGAAAACACCCATCGCAGCGCTGCGGGCGTCGTTGGATTTGCAGGTGCAGCCCAGCGATGAACGCGCTCTGATGCTGCATGCAGAAATGGATTCCGCCACCCGGAGGCTTGAGCGCGTGACGACCCAGTTGCTAAATATGACGCGGATCGATAGCGGCCATCTTAAACCGCAGTGCGACTGGTGTGATGTCGAAGAACTCGTCCGCGCAACCATCGAACATCACGTCCCTGCCAGCGAACGTGGCCGGATCTTGCTGGAGGTTCCGTCGGAATTTCCACCAGCGCATACGGATGCGGGCCTGCTGGAAGGAATTCTCACGAACTTGCTGCTGAATGCGCTGGTGTGGAGTCCGCGTCAGGAACCAATTCACGTCGAGGCGAAACTCGCTGGAGCCGACTGGAGGCTGTCGGTGCGGGATCATGGGCCTGGCATGGCCACGCAGGAATTGCCCCGCATCTTCGATAAATTTTACCGCGCAGACCACGCCCCGGCAGGAGGAACCGGCTTGGGATTAAGTATCGTGCGCGGATTCACGCACGCGCTGGGAGGCTCGGCGCAAGCCGCGAACGCACCAAGCGGTGGCGCTATTTTTACGCTGACATTTCCCCGGAAGCAGCCACCTTCAGCATGATTCCACAGCCTACCATCCTGATTATTGACGACGAGCAGCCGATGCGTCGGCTGCTGCGGCTCTGTTTGGAAGATGCCGGATGGAAAGTCCGCGAGTGTGAGACCGGCCAAGCTGGCTTGGTGGAAATAGCCGCGACCCGCCCGGATGCAGTTTTGCTGGACGTTGAATTGCCGGATATCAAGGGCTTTGAAGTCGTTAAGCGCGTTAGGGAATGGAGCCGCCTGCCCATCGTGATGATTTCCGTGCTCGAAAGCGCGGATGATAAAATTGCCGCATTAGATTGCGGAGCGGATGACTACATCACCAAGCCCTTCAACGCACGTGAAGTCATCGCCCGACTGCGTGCCGTGATGCGACGCTGTTCCGATGCTAGTGAGGAAGCAATTTTCTCCAGCGGGCATCTGGAAGTGGACCTGGCGGCCCGCACGGTCCGCGTGAAAGGCAGTGAAGTAAAATTGACCTCCATCGAATACGCCCTGCTCCGAACGTTGATCAAACACGCCGGGAAAGTGGTCCTCCAAAAGCAACTCCTGCGCGAAGTGTGGGGCCCGCAAGCCGAAGACCAAAGCCACTACCTGCGCGTGCACTTCACCCACCTGCGGCAAAAAGTGGATCCAGATCACCTCGGCATCATCCAGACAGAGCCCCGCATCGGCTATCGGCTTGTCCTGTTGCCCGGTGTTTCATAGTCGCGATTTTGACGTTTAACACACCAGCGTTAAGCGCACCGATGCTATATGCCTAGGGTCCTTTGAATCTGAAAGACCGATAGCCCTGCCAAAATGTAGATTTCTACTCAGGGTAGTTTCGACAGTTTGTCCTCCCGCGCCAAAGCACGGTGGAATCCACCACGAGTAACTGCACCACAGCCTAAATCGACATGCAGGCAAAGCCACCATCCACGATCATTTCCGTGCCGGTAATAAACCCTCCCGCCTTGTTGCTCGCCATCAGCAGCGTGGCACCAATGAGTTCCGAGGCTTCGCCAAAGCGCCCCATTGGCGTGCGGCCCAGGATTTTCTCCACGCGCTCGGGGGCGAGGATTTTGCGATTCTGTTCGGCTGGGAAAAATCCAGGCACTAATGTGTTCACGCGAATGCCATGAGGGGCCCATTCGCGCGCCAGATTCTTGCTCAGGTTATGCACCGCAGCCTTGGTCATGGAATAAGTGAAGACGCGCGACAGCGGCACCACGCCGGACATGCTGCCAAGATTGATGATGGAAGCTGCGATCTTCTGATCCACGAAATACTTTCCGAACACTTGGCTGCCAACGAAGACCGACTTGATATTGATGCTCACGATGCGCTCGAACTCATCCTCCGCGATGTCCACAAAAGGCGTGGCGGAATTCGTGCCCGCCCCATTGACCAGAATTTGACAACGGCCGGATTTTTCAATCACCGCTGCTAGCAAATTCTCCAGACTCGCCTTCTCGCTGGCTTCCACCTCCACGAAATATCCCTTCCCACCCGAGGCCTGAATTCTAGCAAGTCGAGCGTCCGCCTTTTCCTGACTGCGTCCCGCCAGCACCACCTCCGCCCCAGCCGCCGCCAAGCCTTCCGCCATGGCTCCACAGAGTTCACCAGTGCCACCAACAACGACAGCAGTTTGGCCAGCAAGGGAGAAGAGAGTATCAAGGTAGGACATGGGAAGGTGAAGGTAAGTGAAGGTGCGAATACTAAAATGAGGCGATGAAAGGTGCGCGCCTTACGTTAACCGCTTTTCTGCGCTGGAATACCGGGAAATCAAGCAGTGTTTCCGTAATGCTCGGTTGGCAGATCAGTTACAACAGAATGCTCTTTGATTAAAACGAAAACACCGCACCCAAGGCAGGTGCGGTGTTTTGGTGGTCTCGGTGAACGAGGGTTACTTGGCTTCTGGCTTCGGAGCGTCGGCCTTGGGGGCTTCAGGAGCACCTTTCTTGCCAGGTTTCGGGCCATGGGCTTTGAACTCTTCAAGGGTTACCTTGCCGTTGGAATCTTTGTCGATCTTTTTGTAAATTTCTTCCGCCTTGGCAGGGTCTTTCTTGCCGTGACCGGAAGCTTTGAACTCGTCCAGCGTCACGGAACCATCACTGTCTTTATCCAGCTTCTTGAAGGCTTCTTCCGGGGTTGGGGGAGCTTTGTCTCCGCCCTTTTTGTCAGGTTTGGCGGCGGTGGCGGTTTGCGTAAAGGCGATGGCAATGGCCAAAGCGGTGGAGGTGTTGAGTAGTAGTTTCATAGGATGGATGGTATGGGGTGGTTCGACTCCCTGCAAACAAAGTGCTATCTGCATGAAAGGCGATAGAGTAACGGAGCCGAAGACGAAATGGTAGCAATATCCATTGACCACATTTTCACGGCAGAAATTTTTGTCCTAATTTTCTCCTGCCCTGCGAGGACTTTTCGCCAGCAGTTCGGCAATCGGGACTCCGTTATCCGTGATCGGCACAGGACGGTCGCCATCGTAGAGGTTCTTGGTGTAGTCCACTCCCATCGCAGCATGGATGGTGGCGAAGAAGTCGGGGACGCTGACGGGATGGTTGACGATCTTCTTGGCTAACTCATCGGTCTCACCATAGGCTCCGCAATGATTCAGGCCGCCACCAGCCAGCACGCAAGTAAAGGCGCTGCCTTGGTGCCCACGCCCGCCACCGCTGTCGAATTCCGGAGGTCTGCCGAACTCGGTGGTGATGACGATGAGCGTTTTATCGAGCAAACGATTCGCCTCGAGATCGGTGATGAGGGATGCGACGGCGGTGTCCAGTTCGCGCAGGAGTTCGTGCTGCTTCACGATGCCGGTGTTATGGACATCCCAACCTGAGCCGTTGAGGAAATTCAAATTGTGTGAGACTTCGATGAACCGCACGCCGCGTTGCACGAGCCGTCGTGCCAGCAGGCAGCGCTGGCCGAACTCTCCGCCGTAGCGCGTGCGCAAATCGCCCTTTTCTTCATCGAGTCGGAAGGCCTTGGTAAAATCTGGACCGCTGAGTTTCAAGCTCTGGGCGATGGCAGCATCGTAGTCGCGCAGGCGCTTGTCTTCGGTGGTTGGTAAATTTTCCTGCAAGGTGCTGAGCATGGCTTCCCGTCGGGTTTGTCGGTCCGCCATGATGCCGTCTGGACGGGACAGTCCCGCCGGACCACGACCGGTGTCAGTCAGGTAAAGATAGCCGGCCTTGGCCCCCAGGAAGCCCGGCCCCCGCGTCACATTGGGATAGCCAATGAGCACATACGGCGGGGCGTTGTCGCTGGCGGCACCTCGCTCGTGGGAAATGATGGAGCCGAGTGAAGGATAGGTCACGGTGCCACTAACGGGTCGCCCGGTATGCATGCGATTCGTAGCGGCGGCGTGTTCATCGATCACATCATGATGGAGCGTGCGCACCGCGGTAACGCGATCCATGAGGGGGGCCAGATTTGCCAAATGTTCACAGAGTTGCACGCCTTTGACGGCCGTGGGAATGCTCTCGTAATAGGAGCCAGCGAGTTTCTTGGTGGGATCTCCCTTGCGCTTGGGATCAAAGGAATCGATCTGCCCCATGCCGCCGCCTAACCAGATGGAAATAACATGTTCCGCCCTGCCCTTGAGCAGGGTTTCGGCTGCCAACGTTGGCAACAAAGAGCTTCCCAGCGCAGCGCTGGTGTGAGTGAGGAATTGACGACGTTTCATGATGGGATTTTCGGTTAAGGCATCCAGACGAATTCACGAGTATTAATAACGCTCCAAACGAAGTCCTCGTAAACTTCGCGCCAGGCCGCCTGCAATCTTGGATCGGGCGACGGACCACTGCGGGCACGTTGCTCATGCTCCATGGTGATCGTAGTCGCGCGGGGATTGAGGTGATTATACCAAGTGACTCGTGGGAGGGGAGGCAACTCAGCGGTGGGTTTGACCTCTGCCGCACCCAGCAACCGTTCCGTGAAACCCACCTCCAGCATTTTCGTGAATTTATCCAATTCAACCGCTGCCGGAGGTCGGCTGAGGAAACGCTGAAAAATAGATCTTACTAACGTGGCAGGATCCGCTGCCGCCACCGCCAATTCCGCCAACGCACTGTGCTCCGCAGCGCGTGTTAGGCTCAACGACAAGCTGCTGTTGGCCAGCACGCCGGGTTGCAGAACGTTGGGTGACGTTTCCCGATCGGTGCGAGGCGACTGCCGGGTGCCGTTCCAACCAAAGGCCTCCATGACATCAGTCACACATTGCGCGCGGGGCAGGCTGAGGCTGGGACGATCCCGCTCGTTCGTCAGGCTGGCCAGCATCCAGGCGCGACTGGGTTTCCCCAAAGTGATGCGGGCTCCCTCCGCGCGTCTGCCCGTGGGATCAAAGGTGATTTCCTCGGTGTTCATGGCCTGTCCGCTGACAGCGAACAGCGTATCGACCACTTGCTCTGCGGTAAGCCGCCGACATTCCGGGGCATTGAAGAAACGCAGCTCAGATGTGGCGATTAGATTGCTGCCCGTGGCTTGGCGTTGATAGGTCTGGGAGGTTAGAATGAGTTTCGTCACGTGCTTCACATCATAGCCCTGCGCCACAAACTCATGCGCCAACCATCCCAACAATTCAGGATGCGAAGACGCATGTCCTTCCCAGTCGCCCACTGGTTCCACGAAGCCTGCGCCCAAGTAGCGACGCCAAATGCGATTGACCATGACTTGAGCGAAACGCGTGTTCTGGGGAGCTGTCATCAGTGCGGCCATCCGATGTCGGGTGTCCTTGGGGACCAGCACCAAGCCATCCAGGCTGGTGTCATCGGCTTGCCCCGTCAACGCGGCAAACGGCCAGGCCGGACGCACCGGTTCACCGGGTTTCAAGGTGGCTTTGATCAACGACTCCCGAGCCTTCTTCTCAAAGAACGCCGCTGGCACCATGCTCGTCTTCGGCACGGTCACGGTCTTGCGCTCCAGCATGGCCGCCAAAGCAAACAGATCCTTCTGCATCGTGCTATGGTAGGGCGAATCATGGCAGCGAGCGCATTGCAGTTCTACGCCAAGAAAAGCCCCCGCCGCAATTTGTCCCTTGGTGGCAAATGGCGCATCATTTTCCCCCGCCAGCGAGAATCCCGCACTGCCGCCCGTGTGCGGACTGCCGCGCATGAGCAGCAATTCCGTAACGAAGCGATCCATTGGTTTGTGGTCACGCAGCGCGTCCTGAATGAACCAGCGGAAAGGCCCGGTGCTGTTTAAGGTGGCGTTCAGCAATGCTGGATTCTCTGACAAAACATCCAACCAGTAGGGCATCCAACTATCCGCCCAGCGTTCGTCTGCCAGCAAACGCTCGATCGCTGAAGTTCGTTTGCCAGGATGCTGGTCGGCTAGAAAGCTCAGTAGCTCTGCCTCCGTGGGCGGCACGCCGACGAGATCCAAGGAGACACGACGTAGGAACGCGGCATCATCCAGCGTGGGCGGAGCTGCCACGTCCGCTGCGGTAACTGGAGCGGCAGGCCATGGGGCACCCTGCTGAATCCAATCTTTTAAAATGGCGATTTTCTCGGCCGATAACCCCGCCCCTTGCGGCGGCATACGCTCATCTTCATCACTCGTTAGGACTCGGGCGATCAACTCACTAGCATCCGCATGGCCGGGCACCACGGCGGGCTTCTCAGATTCTCCTGCCAGCAACGCAGCGGCACGCGAATTCAGGCGCAGACCGCCTTTCATCTTGTCACCATGGCAGCGGAAACATTCGTCCCGCAGAACCGGCAGCACCTCTTTGTGAAATTTGCGCGCTTCCTCGAGCGAGGTCTTGGCTGCCTCAGCCAGGGCTCGATTCATCTTTGCTGCCAAAAATGCGTCGATTGGATGGGGCGCATCCGATGGCACGGGAGGGGGCGGATTCGCCTTGGCCCATGCTTGCGCAGTCGCATGACGCTGATCCCAAAAAACGTCCTGTGTCTTGGCGGCAGCGCGTCGATTGCCATCATCGAATTGCTGCAAACTCCCTTCCATCGTCCGCAATACCGGCTCTACGGCAATGTTCGTTAGCCTGAGCGCGGGCTTACCTGCCGCAAGCAATTGCCATCCGTCTGCGGTCTGCACAGCGGCACAGAGTTCGCTGGTTTCGGCTCGGAGTTTGGTTCCACCAACGATTGTCTCTAACACGATGCGACATTTCCCATCCGCCGGAATTTCGGCTTCGCCAAAAGTCTCCTGCTGAAAATAAGCCGCAGGTCGCACCCCAGGCTGCAGCGATGAAGGCACCTCAATGATGGGCTCCTCTCCATCCGGCGGGGATTTGGTCATCGCTTCCGTGCGCGCCACCAGTTGACCATTGATCCAGAGCCGTCCCAGGGCTCGGGCTCGCATCAGGAAACGTTGTTTCCCTGGCGTTAGGGTGGCGTCGGCCGCCAGTCTTACGAGCATGGGTGAGCGCCAGACCTCGCGAATGCCCCAGTCGTCATAGCGCAGTGGCAACCGTGGCAGCAGGAACTGTTTGGTGTGCCAGGTCATGATTGCGGCAGGCCAGGTCTCGCCTTCATTTAACCAGCGTTCATGCGTTGGCATCGCTTCATGGAAAGTCACCTGCACCTGACCCGGCGGCAACGCCCCTAACTCAGGCATTACTTGCTGCGCCAACTTGGCCACCGGAGCGGCACCTTCCCGACGGAAACGCTTCTTCAGCACCTCGTCTGACAATACTTCCCGATGCACCGCCACCTCATCCAAGGCCCCTCGGAAGCTGTTGGCAGCGGCTCCGCCCTTCGATGATCCGATCCAGATGGCGTCATCATCCACCACCGGAGGTTCGCCCGTGGCTCCACCCATGTCCCACGCGCCAGGCAGCGGTTTGCCATCGATCCAGCCCCGCACCGAATCAGGATCACCAAAACGATAGGTCACGGCCAAATGATGCCAGCCTGATTTCGGAGCGAAGCCTTCGGTGCTCGTCCAGCGATGCCAATGCGCATCACTCTTGGTTACGCCACTAACTGGCAGGGTGGCGAACAGAAAGCTGACACAAGCCTGGCCCTGTTGCTCCCGCAGGCGCAGTGCCCAGTTCTGGTTGTCGGCGGCAAATCCAGCCGTTTCGGTTCTACCCTTGCCGATCAAATAGACATTCTCTCCACGATGCAGATCCGCTATATCCACCCAGGCCTCCAGCGTGATGGCATCGCCATTGGTGAAATCGAACTCACTGTTAGGGCCAGGGTCGGCAAATACAAAATGCGATCCTGAGCCATCGAATTTTGCGGCTGTGTTATTGCCATCGAAATCTGGATACGTTGGCGGCCTTGGCCCAGGGACATCCCGATGCACTCCGCCCACGGATTCCAGTTTCGACGGTTCCTCGGTGCCAAAGTCCCATCGCGCCACCGGGGCCGCTGCGGTAGTCGCGGCCAATCCAAGCAGTAAAGTGAGTTTCAAGTAAATGCGTTTCATCGAAGTGAACAGAGACTACTGCAAAGCATGAGATTTGACTATGGTCCGACTGGCTATTCCGCAGAAGCGGAAATTCACCCGGCAATCTTGGTGATCGCTCAGAGCATTCGTCTCGCACGCGAAGCCATGCAGAACGCGGTGAAACATGCCGCAGCCACGGAGATCAACGTCCACCTGGCTTATACCGCCGAGCACGTGGCACTCACCATCGCTGATGATGGCTGTGGCTTTGCCCTTCCTGAAGCCGCCGGACCAGACACTGGTCACTTCGGTCTCAGCAGCATGAAAGAACGCGTGCAGCGGCTCGGCGGTAGCATCGAAATTCAGGGTTCACCCAACCACGGAACCACCATCCGCGCCCGCATCCCCATTTCTCCCCCATGAAAACGCGCATCAAGCTCCTCCTGGCCGACGACCATGCGATTGTGCGCATGGGATTGAAAACCGTGTTCGAGCTGGAGCCCGACCTGCAAGTAATAGCCGAAGCCGCCACCGCCGACGAAGCGGTAGCCGCTTATACCCAGAGCAAGCCGGACGTCACCCTGCTCGATCTGCGCATGCCCGGCACCGGCATCGAAGCGCTGAAGCGTATTCGAGCCAGCAATCAGCACGCCCGCATTCTCATCCTAACGACCTCAGATCTGGAGGAGGACATCCATCGCGCCCTAGCCGCGGGAGCCAGCGGTTACGCCATGAAAAGCATCGCCCCGGAAACACTAGCCGACGCCATCCGAGCGGTGCATGCCGGGGAACGCTGGGTGCCGCAGGAAATCGCCCGCAAACTAGCAGATCGCACGGCCACCGCCGAACTTTCCCCACGCGAGACCGAAGTGCTTCACCTGTTGATCAAGGGCCTCACCAATCCCGAGATTGCCACCGCACTGGAAATTTCCTTCGGCACTGCCAAAGCCCATATCCGCGCCATCCTCGCAAAACTGCAAGTAGCCGACCGCACCGAAGCCGCCGCCGAGGCTTACCGCAGAGGCTTGGTGGAGTGACAGTCCTTAGAGCGTTTTGATCATCACCTTCGAATTCCGACCGCTCTTTTCCAACTTCAACCGACGCACGGTCGGCAATTCAGCGGCATCCCAGGGCGCAAACCCAAGTTTGTGCTCAAAGTAATTGTAGGCCTGGGTGCTCAGCGCAAACAGGCGCTCCGCCTGCAAGTCCCGGGCCCGCTTCTCCGCATAACTAACCAAGCGCGTGCCATAGCCCCGGCCTTCATGAGATTTACGGATATACAGGCAACCGATCTCCGCCAATTTCTCTTCAGGATAGTGGTGCACGGCCACCAAGCCCAGCAAATTACCATCGACCTCCAGCACAAAATAATCCTGCAGCCGTTCCCGGATTTCCTGGCGATTCCGCATCACCAACTCTTGATCGTTCACGGCCTGCTGGATCATCGACAAGATGGCGGGAATGTCCGTGCGTTTGGCGGGACGAATCTGTTGATAAGCATCCGCATAGATCATCGTGCCCACACCCTCGTTGCTGAACAATTCTCCCAGCAAAGCTTCATCCAAGCAGCCGTCCACGAAGTGAACGCGGGGCACTCCGCTTTCGCAGGCACGGGCGGCGGTGCGCAATTGGTGCGCGCGGGCGGGACTCGCATCTTTGGATAGTTGATCAGCCAGCGTTTTGGCATCGCCCACGGAGAGTTGGCGCAGCGGCGTTTCTCCTTGTTGAAACAGCGGATCCGCCACCACGAACAGCAGTTTGGCCGCCTTCAATTCCACGGCCACCTGACAGGCCACCGCCGATGAATTCAATCGCACGGTGCGTCCCACACGGTCATACCCTAACGGAGCGACGATGGGAATCATATCCTTGTCGATCAACGCCTGGAGCATGTGTTCCTCCACCCGATCAATCGCACCCGTATGCAGCAATTCCCGCCCACCGATCACGCCGGCGGGATGGGCGATCACCGCGTTCGTCAGGGCGGTTTGTAAATTTACCGTCGTAAGATGCTGCATCAGCAGCGAACTCACACGAGCCGTGGCATCGATGGCGATTTGCAGCGTGGCATCGTCCGTCGGCCCGATTCCGTCGTGGCTGGAAAGAGTGACCCCCAGGCGCGACGCCATTTCCCGCATCTGCTGCCGCACGCCATAGACCAGCACCACGCGAATGCTCAGCGAATGGAGCACCGCTAAATCCATGAGCACGTTAGGGAAATTTTCGGATTCCAAAACTTCTCCCTCCAGCAAGACCACAAACGTCTGGCCACGGAACTGGGGAACGTAGCGTAGGATGCCGCGGATATCGTCAAATTTCATCGTATATGCTTAGGAGCGCTGGGGGAAAGGAAGGAGGTGAAATGCCATAGTCGTTTTGCACGAGGAAAAATCAAGCCCTGATGCAGCCTTCTAGCCATGACCTTGGCGTTGCACGAGCACCCGAAACGCGCCTCCCGCTCCATCGTCGCGTTGCAGATACTCCGCCTCGCGCGATTGGTTGGCCGGAGCGAAGCGTTGCAGGAACTCGCCTTGGGAACTTTGCGACAGGGTGCACCAACCCAACGATTGTCCCCATGCCTCGAGGTCATCGAAGCACACATCGGCGGTGAGATCCTGACTGCCCATGTTTTCATAGAGGCTCACGCCTTGCTTGCGCTCGTGGCGCAGGTAGCCACGCAGGCTGCCGGCAGGACGACGGGCGTAAAGCTCGGGGAAACTTCCACCGTAATCGATCGTCAACATGGTAACCGCTTCCGCGAACGCCGACCATTCGCCTAACCATTCGTGATAACTCCAGGGAACTTCCACCCGTTGGCCCTCTGCCGGGTTCCAAGTTTGCGTCAGAGCAACACTGGAAACCTGCTCTGGCAGCGGACGCAATGTTTCCGCCAACCGGCCTTCGCCCGTCAACTCCACCCAGACCTCCTGCCAACGACCATCGCGCCATTCGGCTAGAAGCACGGGGAAGGCATCCACCAATTCATTGGAGTAAATGGCTGCGATGCCACCCGCTGCACGCAACGCGTCGCCCACGGAATCTGCCCATTTCACGCAGCGATATTTACCCAGACGCTCCCGCTGCTGGGCTTGGAGGACGGGGGATTTCTCCACCAACCAGAGACACGTTTTGCGGCGGGTCCACCATCCAAGTTCTTGCAATACCGCTGCTGCCAGCAGGCCATTTCCCGGACCAACTTCGATCACATGGCGTGGTGGTCCCAGCGTGCGCAGCCAGCCAGCCACGGCCTTTCCCAGCCACGGACCCAAGGTTGCCGAGGTGGCGAAATCACCACCGCGTCCCACGGTTTTAATGCGGCGCGTATAGTAACCCTGGGCGGGATCATAGAGGGCCGCCGTCATGAAATCCTGAAACGAGACCGCGCCACCACGTGAAGCCAGGAATTGTCGTAATCTGGTGAACGGCATGAGGAGGATGGCAGAGCGATCTCGGCAGGGCTAGGCAGTTACGCCGTGAATCCTTCCCGCAACGCCTGCACCGCCCGGGCGCGATGGCTCAGCGAATGTTTTACCGCGGATGGAAGTTGGCCAAACGTTTCGCAATAGCCTTCGGGGATGAAAAGGGGATCATAGCCGAAGCCCCCCGTGCCTTTATCTTCATTTGCCAGGATCCCCTCCACACTGCCTGCGTAGTGACCCAGCGCCTGACCGCCTTGAGCTAGGACAAGCACACAGCGAAAACGCCCGGTCCGCTCCTTGCCCCGAGCACCTGCGCGGGACAATTCGGCCAGAAGTTTCGTGCGATTATCCGCATCGCTCGCGTTTGCTCCAGCGTAGCGGGCGCTATAAACTCCAGGCTCACCTTGGAGTGCATCCACCTCCAAACCGGAGTCGTCTGCCAGCACCAGGAAATCCGCCCCCAGGGCCTGGCTGGCGCTGAGCGCTTTGATGGTAGCATTCTCCAGAAACGTGGTGCCGGTTTCTTCCGGAGAAACGAGGTGTGAATGATCCGACAGATCCTGAATGATCCAAGCAGGATCAAGCAGAGCACGGAATTCTTCGGTTTTGTGGCGGTTGCCAGTTGCGATGACGACGGTGGGCATGGTAATACCAGCGGTGCCTGCAATATGCTGCTCGGCAAGCGATAACCTACTGATCATCCGCCTCCACGGTGCCACTCCATGGGCCAGTGAGAGCAAAGGTATGTTTCTTAGCTAGCACTTTCTGCCCGATGGCGGTTTTGGCGCAGGTCTCTTTAATGGCGAAGAAGAATTCCTCCTCACGCTTTTGATCGCGCACGAACATCCAACTGCCGGCCGTATTGAGGACATCCGCTTTCTCTTTACTACCGGCTGGAAGCAAGGCCGCCGCCTTCTTGGCCAGGGCGGCCGCCACCCAGCGGTAATGGTGGCGGTATTCGTAGGAAAGAACGTTTTTCGCCAATCGTTTCTTCTCTTCTGCGCTCGGAGGCACGCTGAATTTCACCTTCATGAACTTCTTGGGGAGTTTGGTGACGTCATCCCCCGTATCTTCGGAATCGCGATAGTCAGGCTGCTGCCCGGTGCGCCGAAGCTGATGCAGGGAGGATAATTCAAATGATCCATCCTGCCACGCGTTGTCTGGTCCGGCTTCGGTGGCGAAGAGTTCCAGGCCGGCATGGCGGGCGATCCAAGCCGCTTCCCACCAGGCCCGGGCGCGTTCGAGCGGCGGAGATTTGGTGCTGCTGGCTTGGTTGAGGGCGGCCAAATAGGCCTCCAGCACGGGTTGGACTACCGTTGGGAAATACGGTTTGGCCGCAGCCTCCTGATCCTCGCGCACCATGCGTCGCGCCAGTAGCCAGCGCAGGCGCAGGGCCGCATCGGCTTGGATCTCCGGGGAATCGAATGATTGTTCCTGACGACTCACCGCATGTTCGAGTCGGGAGAAGGCCCCGTAATCCGTAAAGTTTGACATCCCGGCAGCTTCCGGAGCCGCTGGAACGCTGACTTTGATAACTTTGCTGAGGGTTGAAAAATCTGGATACACGCTCTGTTTCTCAGGGGCTTTGGGAAAGTTAGTGGCCACGTAATCCTGGAGTTCCTTGAGGGTTAAGATGCGCTCCGCCACGTAGGCTGCGTCCATCCAATGGCCGGATTGCATGAAGCTGGCGAGGGCTTCGGGGAATTTATCCTTGCTCAACAGCACCGCGCCCTGATCCGCCAGAGCGGCCGCGTGGGGCAGCGGCACATAGCCATCCGATCCTATTTCCAGTGCCCCAGTCTCGGTCGTCAATTGCGTGACCTTGGCCATGGCTTGCTCCGCTACAGCAGTATCGCCCGCGCGCAGGGCGAACTTTGCCTTCAACCAAGCGGTCAGCGCGGTTTCCTTGGGGGCTAATTTCAACCAGCGCTGTGCTTGATCATACGCCGCTTCACGGTAGGCCAGCCAAGCAAGACGATCTGCTTCCTCCACGGCAGGCTTGGTTTTTTCCATGAGTTGCAACCACTTTGACACCTCGGAATTTGCCTCCCGTCCCGATTCGGCGGCATAGCGATTATTGGCGTCGAAACCATAGGCCAGATGCCAGCGCGTGATGACTTGGCGCATCAGCGGGTCTGCGGTCAATTTCGTCCAGGCGCTGTGATCCGCTTCCGCCGGGGCATTGGGATCATCCGAGGGGGCCTCGCCAGGCATCGTGTGACGAATGGAACTAAGGGCATGCTTGTCACCCGTGGCCAACTGCCGCAAATAGAGTCCAATGGCCTTGGAGGGATCTGAACTCTTGTAAACAAAAGCCTCCCAGCCGTAGCTGGCGGCCGCCAATCCTTGTTCATCCTGATACCCCGCAGCGGCTAACTTCCGGGCCGCTTGAAAATGAGCCGGGGCTTCGTCGGGCTTCTCGTCCTTGATGGCCAGACGTCCCAGCATGTATTCCGCCCACACGGAGCGCGCTGGCCGGTTAGCTTCCGGCAGCGCCAGCAACTCTTGCCAAGCCTTGGCCGCCGCAGCCAAATCCCCAGCATGATAAGCGTCTGCCCCCACTTGGTAGAGTTTGCCTTCCGCAGTATCCAAAGTCAATTTCGGCTTGGCTGGCTGCGCAGGCTTGGCATCGGGATCGATGTCCTCCGCAGGTTCGTCGAGGGTTGGAACGTGCTTTTCTTTCACGCCGAACTGCTTGGCCAGATCCTTCATCTCAAACTCAAACCAAAACTCAGGCGCGGCAATGGCGGCATATTCCGTGTCCTCCAGTAAAAACAATGAGTTAAAATTACCCGTGGCCTGGGCCTGCGGCACTGTTCCCAAGGTAAACCCGGCTAGCAGGAGGGTGGGTAGGAGGCGGTTGGTGAAGCAAAATGATGAGGGCATAGCTGGGGCGGTTAAAGTTGCGAATGCATACTGCAACTAGATGAATAATGAAAGCGACGTTTTAGCGGATGATTCTCCAGCCCGCGTTTTCCTGCACCATCATTTCCCGTTGAGTAACTGCAAGACCGCCTGCTTGCGGGCGGGATCATGGATCGTTTGCGCCCACTGGCGGGCCGCGTTGGGGTCTTCCGATTTCAACTCCTTAACATAAGCTACTGCTGCATCGTCATAGAGCGGAGACTGCGGATGCGCATTGAGCCATTCTCCGGGTGCCCCCAGATCGGCTTTGACCCAGGCGGAAACGATACCGGGAACCGTTGCGGTTAAGCGTGGCCGCTGACTACCGAGACTGGCTACGTAGTCCATGGCTTGGCCTGGTTGGCTGCCAGCCGAGGCTAACGCTAACGCACTGGTGCTTAATACTCGATCCGAAACATCCGTGGGATTCGCGAAATATCCCGCCGCCAATTGGCCGAGTCGCAGCGGAAGCTTGCCGAATTCCCCGTGTTCCAATTCATGCAGGTCAGCCGCTTGTTTCACCGCCCGATATTGGGCAGAATCTTTGCCCAGCGTGGCTTCTGTTTGTTGCAGCCAAGTGGGAACCGGATTGAGGCCTGACTCCCATCTGATCACGTCGCGCAGATTGGTCGCGATTTGATTCCAATAAGCCTCCGGTAAGGTTTGAAACAGACCTTCCAAGCTCGCTCGATTCCGCCCCGCCATGGCTTGGAACAGGCCAATGCCCATGCCGTCCTTGTAGCGACCATCCGGTAGCGTTAGGAAGAATTGCTTGGCGGCCTCGGCGTCTTTGGTCGCCCAGCCCTGCATCGCCCAACGAGCGGAATAACATTCATAGCCCATCAATGGATCGCCTGGACGGAATTTTTCCATCGCTGCCTTCGCTCCGACGTCCCCAATCTTGGCCATCATTGCCTCCCAAGCACCGGGGCCCAAATCTTTGCCATACAGGTTCTGCAAAACACCTTCAAAAGTCTCGTCCCAATTCTCCGCTGTGATGTCCCCCACGAACAACTTAAACTCCGCCGCGAGCGATGCCTTATCCTTAATCTTCGCCATAACTGCAGTCCGCTCCCGCATGGCCGCAGGTGTGGTTAGTGGATTGATGGCCATTTCCTTGGTGGCTGCGTTTCCTGACATTCCGGCTTCGTCTGTAGCAGCACTTGCTCCTCCGACCGCATTTGCTCCTGTTGCTGCGGTGGGTGGTCCGACTCCACCAGTCGTTGGTCCAGCGCCAGCTGCCGCACCCCTATCAGTCGTCGATCCACCATCGTTCGTGCCGGTAATGCGCTCCTGAATCGAGCGTCCCATGCTGGCCACCGCCACGGAAACTTTCCGCCACAACGGACCGGTGCCACCTTGCTGCGCAGCCCCTAGAATCAGGGCTCCCGTGGCGAGTGCTGCTACTACCAGCAAGCGTGGTGTGGTGATTTTCATGGTAAGCTTTGTTACTTAGCCTAAACCCAGATTCCCTTCCGTGTAAATCAATTCAGAATTCTTTTGCGTGAGGAAACTTTCCTCCGCGAACATCGAAAGTTGTGACCTCAAGTGCCATGGACTTCAGTGGTCAGGGATTGATCGTTGGCACCACTACGGTAATCCCTGAGTGCTCTGCGTTGCTCTCAGGAGGAATGTTTTTCATGCTGACCGGGCTGCGCAGGAGCCGAGCGCTCGGCTAGTGACTGAACGTCCTTGGAAGCAAGCCCCGCGCTCCACGGACCAGGGATGGCTAGGCCAACTACAGTCGCCTGCAGGAGTTGTGAAATGGGACGGATTTTCATGAAGCGATTAAGGTTCAGTTGCGGATCGTAAACTTTAGCGGCTGGCGACTGTCATTTCCAGCCATGCGCAGCCACCCCAGCGGTTTCTTTCCGTGCGGTGGCAGAATGTAATGGGAAAATCCCGCCGCGCGACGAAAAATGACCTCCGGGGCTTGGGCCGCGTTTTGGTCCAGCGTGTATCCTGTGAGGGCATCGCCTGCGGAGACGGAGGTGCCCGGCGGCAACGTGATCTGGATTTCCTGGGGCCAGGGCATTTCGGCTTCGCCCGTGTTTTGCAGGGTGAGATCCACTGGGTTCTCGCCTTGCTGGGAAACTTCGATTTGCTCCGCCGGGGCGCGGCCCTGCATGACTGGCGTTAGGGTGAGCCATGACCAGTTGCGCTGGTCCCCGGCCACCGGTAAACGATACCAGAGCAGGCCAGTCAAATTTGCCGGGCGATCCGCCGTCCAGTTATGAACCAACTGCGCAATCTCCGCGGCGGGCGACATGTAGGTGACCACCCTGGTGCCAGCAGGCCAGGCGCGCGCTGGCCCCTCGGAGTCGAGCCCGATGATTTTCCCCTCCGCATTGAATCCCACCGCGGTGCGATACGTCGGCAGTGCCACTCGAAAGGGCACCCCCAGCGCAGCCGCCTGCGCCACCCAACGCTGCACCGAGCTGGCTTCCAGGAGTTTCGGCGTGGGATCGTCCACCCGGGCCCGCTCAATTCCATGGACTTGCAGCACGAAACGCTGCGTCTGTGCCGCCATGGCCTTGAGTTCCGGTGCGCGCAGCCAATCCGGCAGGGCCGTAAAGGAAACTGGCAAGGGCGCCACGGCTTGCTGGAAAGCGGTCAGCCACGTGTGATAGCCGGAAAGTTTGCTGGTGGCGGCATCGAAGTCGATCTGCAATTCAGACGGTTGCCAGCCAGCCTTGCGGGCATCTGCGAGGCAAGTTGTGGCAAAGGAAAGCAACTGCTGAGCTACCGCATCATCCGCCGCAAACGGCCCGGCGTAAGGCCCGATGCGCAGGGCCAGACCCGGTGCCTGCTTTTGGCTGGCCAGCAGGGCGTAGTCTAATTTAGGCCGCACTATCTCCGGCACTTTCCCGTTCCACACCACTTCCCCCGCCAGCACGGAAAATCCCGCCACCCGATCCTGGGCCGTGCGCAAACCCGCCACCACCGCAGGCGTCCAGACGCGTTGCCAGACATACATTTCCTGCGGCATGGGAGCAGTCGCATGGCTAACGGGAGGCACCGCCGGGGTAATGGATTTCGTCGGTTTGCAAGCCAGCAGACTCACGCCGACGACCACCACCAAGCAGCAAGACCACAAATTGGTCCGTTTGCGGAATCGAGTGAATGGAATCGGCGGGCACATACTGCGCCAATCCTAGCGCGAGATATGCATTGCACAAGGTCAGAGCGTGACATCTTGGAATTCGGAATTTGCTAGGTATCACTCGGAGCCGCCGAATCCTATTTCCCCTGCTTTGTGTAGTTGATTTAGCTCCAATCGGCACCACGATGGGCGGGACATGTCCGACCAGAATTCGCCTGACTACGATCCCGACCCGCCGCCCACCGAAGCAGAAGCTGCGGCAGAGCAAGCATCCTTCTTCACCTCCCCGGGGCGAGGATGGTGGTCCCGCTTGAAGCGACTGGCTGGTGCCAAAGAGCGGATGCGCCTGCTGCCAGTGTTGATTAAGGTCTATGCCGGCTTCAGCAAGAAGGGCGGATTGGTGGCGGAGGAGGAAATTGAATCCAGCCTGGGTTTCCTGCGGTATGACTACCCGGAGGCGATGTATTCCCAGCTCCAGGAAATGTATCGCGTGGCGTTGCGGGAGCCGCAGGACTTGAATCAAGTGGCGCAGGAACTAGCCACGCAGCTCAGCGTGGAGGCGAAGATCCTGCTGGCGGTGCAGGTCTATTTGCTGATTTCCCATAACAAGATTCAAGGCAAGGAAGTGACGGCGTTTCATCGCTTCATGACCAGCTTGGGCGTGGCGCACGAAGCCCAGGGCATCGTGCATCAATTGACGCCCAACGAGGAGTTGCCAGCGGAAGAAGGCATGGCCACCCCGCTGCTGGCCGCCCTGCCGGACTTTGCCGAGGTGCTGGAAACCTTGGAAATCCGGCCCACGGAGCCCGCCGATCTTACCCTAGAAATACTGGGGCCATGCTATGGCGTTAGTGTCTTTCGCTATCGCGGACTAATGCTCTTAAAGAACACCGGCCAGGCGATTGTGATTGCGCGGGGGCACCAACTGCGCCCGGGACAATTCCTGCGCCTCTACGAAGGCCAGCGGGTGGTGCTGGGGGATACGGTGTTAGACTATCAAGACTTGGCGTTTTACCTCAATGCCAAGAAGGGCGTTTCCTCCACCCAACTCTTTCTCAGCCTGGGGAGCACGGATCACCCATTTGTGGAGAAGGTGCGCACAAAATTGAGCGTCCTGCGCCTCCGCTTCGGTCTGCAGGTGGAGGTCGAAGCACTCCAGGACTGTGCTTTATTGGTGGCGGGAAAACCGCTGCCGAAAGGCAAGAAATTACGGGTCCACTTGTCGGAGAAAATTCAATTTGCGGATCGGAGTGAAATTTCCATCAGCGAACTCAAACGTCGCGCCCGGGAACTCGGTGGGCGCTTTGATCTCAATCCCAGCAAGAGCGAATACCTCATCTCCAACAATCCGGCCTTGCTCCAGAAGGGGGATATTCTGCTGTCCCCTGCGCTGCGCAGTGAGATCCTCCTGCGGATTCGTTGCGACTACGATAACAAGCGCGGTGAACTTGAAGTGCTGCGGGCCGCACGGGTCGTGCTCGTAGATCGGCAACCAGTGAAGGATAAGGCGGTTCTGGAAGACGGGGCCACCATTTTACTGGGCGAGGGTCAATGCCTGCGCTGTCACTTTGCGGATCGCATCATTGAGGAGGATCGGAATATTATTCGGCAACTGGAAGTGCATAACGTGTCCCATAGCTATGGGAAGAAGAGTCCGGCCTTGGATGGGGTGACTTTCACCGCCCGACGCGGGGAATTGATCTGCGTGATGGGGCCCAGCGGTTGTGGCAAGAGCAGCTTATTGCGGGTCTTGGCCGGGCACCAAAAGCCCTTGGCCGGGGGCGTCCAGCTCAACGGTCTGCCGCTCTACGAAAACCTCCACAAGCTGACAGAATACATTTCCTACATCCCGCACGAGGAAGCCTTCGATCCCATGCTGACGGTGGAGGAAAACGTGGCTTTTGCCTCCCAACTCCGCAGTCCTCACCTGGCCCATGCCGACCTGCATCGTCGCGTGGAGGCTAAATTGGTGGAACTCGGTCTCTATGAGCGACGCAAGGGATTGGCTGGCACTCCGGAGGAGAAACGCCTCTCGGGAGGGGAACGCAAACGCCTCAACGTGGGCATGGATATGATCGCTCCGGCGGATATTTTCCTCTTCGACGAGCCCACCTCCGGATTGTCTTCCAAGGACTCCGAGCATGTGCTGGAAATCATTCGCGGACTCTCCCATAACAAAATCGTTTTTGTCAGTATTCACCAACCGAGTTCCCGGTTGTTTCACTTGTTCCACAAAGCGCTGTTGCTAGATAAAGGCGGCAAGGTGGTCTTCTATGGCAAGCCGCAGGAAATGCTGGATTACTTCCACAACGCCTGGCAGGACGAGATCGTCAAGCCGTTGGCGGACAGCGGTCGTGCCGGAGGAGAGCCCGTCGCGCTGCCCACGGCGGATGTGAATTCCCCTGAGTTTATCTTTGATGTGCTGGAAACGCCGCTGCGTGATCTGGGGGGCGATGTCATCTTCGAAGAAGATGCCCGCCGGCACACCGCTCCGGCCCGTCGCTTCCCGCCTAACTTCTGGCGGGATCGCTATCAGACGTATTCGCTCTTCAAAGAGGTCAAAGAGCCCAAGCTCCGCCGCGGCACTGAGACCGGCACGGACCAGATCGCCCCAGCCACAATCGATTCCCCGCGTCCCGTGCGGGATCGGGGCGTGGTGCTTAGCGTGATGTTGAAACGGGCCTTTCTCAGCAAATTCCGCAATCGCAGCAATCTGGCCACCACGCTGCTGGAGGCCCCCATGCTGGCCATCTTGATTTCCTATGTGCTGCGGTTTGCGGAGGATGGGCAATATACTTTTGCGGCGGCCTTCCACGTTCCAACCTATCTTTTCCTAACGCTGGTCGTGGGCATGTTCCTCGGCCTTAGTAACAGCGCGGACGAGATCATCCGGGATCGCATTCTGCTGCAACGCGAGCGCAATTATAATCGCAACGTGGGTGGATATGTCCTTTCGAAATTCCTGGCGTTGGCGGCGGTCTCCCTGGTGCAGGACGTGATTTATCTGGCCATTGGCAATAGCATCCTGGAGGTGAGGGACATGTTCCCGATTTACCTTGGCTGGATGTTCCTCACGTCCATTTGTGGCGTGGCCACTGGGCTGTTAATCTCCAGCCTGGTGCGGGATGGCAAGACCGCCATCAACATTATCCCACTGTTACTCATCCCCCAGATCATTCTCGGCGGAGCGCTGATTAAATATGAGGAAATGAATCGGAATCTGGACTTTGTTTACAGCATCCGCCGCTGGATCGCACCCGATCAAATCCGGGATAAGGAACCGAGCAAACTGCGCGTGCCCATCATTTGTGAGTTCATGCCGCTGCGCTGGGTCTATGAAGGACTTGTGCTAGCGCAATATAAGGAGAACCCTTATGATTCTGCACAAAATGAAATCGATGATCGGATCCACGAACTGAGCGGCAAGATCACCCTCACCGCAGACGAGGAAAAGCAGTTAACCCAACTCAAGGAAGCCCTGGCGTTCGTCTCTGGCCTGGAAGAACGGTCGCCAGATGCAGTGAAACGTCGTTTGGATCGCATCATGGACGACGTGACCCAGGGAATCTTCGACGCAGAAAAGCATCGGCCAAAGAACCTCGACGTGAGCGTGAGTGCTGAAGAAATCTACCAAAACAAGAAAATTTCCGATCTCGTTCATAATGCTGAGTTTGAGCGCACGGACGTGCGCAACAAAGGACAAAAGCCCAACGTCTTCTTCGGCACTCGGAAACACTATCTGGGCGGGGACCATAATACCATGATTGCCGATGCCATGGTCATCATGGTCTTTGTGATCGGTCCGCTCCTCCTGGTCTATGTGGCGCTGCGCAAGCAGTTACGCAGGGTGTGAGGTGGCAGCCTTCCGTTTTTCGCTCCGTTCATCGCGCTGAAAGGCGAAGTTCGTGCTTTACGCTGGGAGGATCATGGGCAACTTGCACGCAGTGCCCCCCGAGATATTACTAGTCATCCCTTGTTACCGTGAACGTGAACGGCTCCCCCGCTTTCTCCCCCGTTTGGTGGAGACGCTGACGCGGAGTCGTCTGCCTGTGCAAATTCAGGTGGTGGACGATGGTTCGGGCGAGGAACATCAGGCATGGTTGAAGTTATATATCGGAGACCTGAGTCGTCGCTTTCCCTCGTTGTTGCCGCCGCTGTGCGCTCCGGCTAACCAAGGTAAGGGAGGTGCGGTTTACGCTGGCTGGCGCAGTGCCGGTGCCGAGTATGGTTGGTTGGCTTTTGTGGACGCCGATGGGGCCATTTCCCCTGAAGAAATCGTCCGGCTATTGCGCAGCCTGCCCAAAGAATCCGGCAAGGCGGTCTATGCGGTGCGGACCGGGGGCGACAATACCACGGTCCGCCGAGTCTTTAAACGAAAGCTTTCGGGCAGCGTGTTTCGCTCGTTGGTTAAGAAACTCTTCGGTTTTCCGGTGCCAGATACGCAGTGCGGTTTCAAAATCATTCCGCGCAACGTTTTCGTGCAAATTGAGCCTACCCTATTGGAAACAGCCTTCTGTTTCGACGTCGAGCTGACGTATCGTTTGCTGGAAGCAGGAACCACGATTGAGTCGGTGCCGATTAACTGGGAGGAGAGCCCGGGCACTCGCCTGGGGGCTCAAAGTGTGGGGGCCATGTTGCGGAGTGTCCTGAGCCTGCGTCGTCGCTTGGGCGCTTGGGGCAAATAAGTTGGGGCTGGGAACAATGGAGCAATCGCAGCCACCCTTGATTGGTTAGCATAATCAAGGGCGGGGTTGGGTTGAGAAATTCCATCCAGCTCAGGAACTCGTCTCCAACAAAATAGGAGATCCCAACTCCACCATGCCGCTCTCCAAGACCTGAGCATAGATGCCGCCAGAGTGCGCAAAGCCCCGCAGAATGGCCTGCGTGCCCAATAGCCTGCCCAAATGTGTGCATGGCGGGCAGAGCCGAACCCCAAGCAGCAACGCCCCGCCAACCCGAAACCTCCGACCAACGAACCCCGGTAAATCGACCCCGCGAGTGAGAAAATTTCTCCGCATGTCCGCGCCCGTCACGGCCACGGAATCAGCCTCTTCACATGACGCGTAAGCCGCAATTGCCTCCTCGCTAATCAACGTGATCTCTCGAATTCCCTCCCGCTCGGAGAACGTGCCCTGCCCCATGGCATAGCGGTCTCCTTGCAGCCCAGTTCCAGCCACAATCTCCGCCTGCGTTAGGCTTTCCATCGGCCCCGCCGCAGTGCTGGCGCGAAAGATACCGGTGAGCTTAGCGATATTGGCAGTGTTATCCATGTTGACAAGTCTCCTGTAAGTTTTGAGAAAGTTCGAGTTGGTTGAGCCATTGAATCCATTCAGCAGGAGGCTCTGAGTTCCAATTGTTCCTCAGAATTAATATCCATCACCCGAATCGTAGTTCGTCCTTCGGCCGTCTTACCTATCAAAAATATTCCGTCCGTCATGAGGCGGCTAGTGATTGCATCCGACGGGCTTGACGTCGCAAGGTGGCTGCAAATTTATTTGCCCGCACATACCCTTCGTATTCCGCACGCTCATCATCGCTGAGTTCACCTTCGGTTGACTTGGATGCCAACAAATCAATTCGTTGCTTCAGGGCTTCATCCGGTTGAATCGAAAGCACGGCCGCCTCTTTGCCCGTCAGCAAAAGTTTTAACAGCGGGGCGACCCCATGTTGGAACGCGGATTGTGTGCTCATGCCTTACTCATACTCCAATCCTGAGCCAAGGGCAAGTTACTTGTCCATGGAGCAGTGGACGCAGAGGTCACAGTGTCAACCCTCAGTAAATTCTGATGCGTGAGCTTTTACGGGACCACTACCCCTCAGCCCCCACAAACTCCGCTTCCGCAGCCCGGGCCTCGGCTTCTTCCGCTTCGCGTAACTTGGCTTCAGCGTGGGCGGCTTCGGCGGCCATGGCGGCATCCAGGGAGGCGGCATCAGCTTCGGCTTTCGCTTTCTCGGTCGAGGTGAGTTTCATGCCCACCGGCTTGCTGACGCCGAATTCCTCCATCGTGACTCCATAGAGCACGTCCGCCCGACGCATGGTGTTCTTGTTGTGCGTCACGATCACGAACTGGCTCTTGGCGATGAATTTATCCAACATCTTCACGAAGCGATTCACATTGGACTCGTCCAACGGAGCGTCCAACTCATCGAGAATACAGAACGGACTTGGCTTCACCATGTAAATGGAGAATAACAGCGCCACGGCCGTCATGGAGCGCTCACCACCGCTCAGCAGCGTGATGCTCTGCGGCTTCTTGCCGGGCGGTTTGGCGATGATTTCCACGCCGGTTTCCAGGGGATCGTCTTCGCTCATCAGGACCAAGTCCGCATGCGCTGTAGGGCCGAAGAGTTCCTTGAAGATGCTGCGGAAATTGTCCCTCACCAGATAGAACGTTTCCACGAAACGACGCTTGGACTCGATGTTGATGCGTTGAATGATTTCCAGTAACTCTACTTTGCCGTTGGTGAGGTCGTCATATTCCTTTTGCAGGAAATTGAAGCGTTCTTCCAGTTCCTCGAACTCCTGAATGGCATCCAGATTTACTGGGCCCATGGCGTCCAAACGTTGCTTGAGTTCCGTCACGATGCTCTCCACGAATTCCCAATCCGGGCCTTCTTCAGACAACGCTTGCGCCACAAAGGCTTGATCTTCATCCTCGTCATCATGACGAATAATCACCATTCCAGCGTCAGAATCATCGGAGATATCGCTTTCGTCCTTTGAGTCGCTTTCGTCCCTTCTGTCCTGCTCCGCCCGCACCTTCTTAACGCCAACGCCCTGCAGGGACTTCTGGTGACTGATGGATGTCAGCAACGCATGCACATCCACTTCGAAGGTATCCAGACTAATGCGGTAGCGCTCCTGGGCATACGTTGTGAGGCTTTCCATGCGCAGACTGAGCTGCGTTACGCGCACTTCTTCCGAGCCACGTTGTTCGGCAATCTTCGATACTTGGCGACGAATCCCGTTGAGCATCGTTTCGCTGGCAGCCAATTGCTGAGCGCGCTCGGCACGCTCTGCCGCCCGTGATTCCAGCACTTGATTGAGTTCCTCAATCTGTGCTTCGCCTTCAGCAATGCCGCGCGTCATGTGCTCGGATTCTTCTTCGGCGGAAGCGATTTTCTCCCGGAAACTTTCCACTTCGCGACGACGTTTCGCCAGCGCTTCTTCCAGTTCGCGCAACCGATTCTGCATCGGCACGCGTTGTTCTTGCAGCGCCTGGCGCGTCCGCAAATCAACCGCCACAGCCGTCTTCAGCTCGTTGAGTCGATCCATCGCTTCCTGCTCATCGCGACGCTTGATTTCCAATTCCTCCACCATTTCCGAGGCGGACATGCGACGGCCTTCGAGTTCTTCTTCCGCCCGGGCGCGACGTGAACTGGCTTCCTCCATCTTGCGCATCAATGCTTCCTGACGTTTCATCAGTTCGCCCAGTTCCCATTCCACACTTTCCACTTTGCTGGCAAATTGCGCCACTTCCCGCTGCAGGAGCGAGTGCTGGCCACTCAGCGTGGATTCAGCCACCCGACGCACTTGCAGCAATTCGCGTTGCTCTTCGGCCTGGCTGCGGGACGTGCGTTGACGCTCCATCAGCGCATCGCGATCCGCTTCCGCTTGTTCCAGGAGTTGTTGCAGCGCGGCCACTTCTGTTTCCAGCCCAGCCAGTTCTGCCTGACGTTGTAAAATGGAACCGGACTGCTCCTGGCCCGCCCCACCGCGGATCGTTCCTTCAGCGGAAATGTATTCGCCCTGCACGGTGGCAAATGCCACGTCCGCAAAGTCCTGCTTCAACCGAATTGCAGTCGCCAGATCCGGCACCAAGCAGACGTTCGCCAACAGTTGATTAATGGCCGGACGCACGGCTTCCTTCACGCGGATGCGATCCAGCGCCCAAGCAATGGCACCTTCTGGCAGCGTCTGCATTTGCGTGCCAGTGCTGCGGTTCAGTCTATTTTGCGGCAGCAACACTACTGAGCCTAACTTCTCGCTCGTCAGCGTTTCAATGATGTTTTGCGCCAGGGCTGTATCCTCCACCAGAATGGCCTGCAAATGCCCGCCCATGGCCGCTTCGATGGCGGGGATCAACTCCTCATGCGTCACTTCCAAGTAGTTGCTCAGCAAGCCATGCGCGCCCTGCGCAAACTGCGCCAAGCCTCCTTTGCCTTGCAAGACCGCCTGCGTGCCCTTCTCCAAACCTTCGCCACCGCTGATCAATTGCCGCAGCACTGACAGCTTCGATTCCTTTTCACTGAAGGCGCGGTGTTGATCACGGATTTGCCGCTGCGCCACTTCCAGTTGGGCTTCCAACTCTTGGGATTCGCGCTCACGCTGAGCTAGTTCCACCTGTAATGATTCCAATTCCTGCGTGAGTTCATCCACGCGTGATTTCACACTAGCCTCTTCTTCCGCCTTGCCAGCACGATCCGCTTGGAGCTGATCCAACTCACGTTGCAGTTGCTCCTGACGTTGTTGATCGGTGCTAGACTGCACGCGATGACTTCCCATTTCCGCCTCGGCGGAAATGATCACGCCCTCTGCAGTGTGCATTGCTTGGCGCGCTTCCTGCAGGCCGCGTTCCAGTTGCGCCCGGCCTTCGCGCAACTCCTGCGCCACCCGATTATGCTGCTCCATGTCCGTCTTCTTTTGCTCCAACTGACCTTCCATCGCGGCCAGTTCTTCGCCACTGCGCTGCAGGTCGGCCTCGGCTTCGAAATACCGTTCCTGGCCCAGGGAAATTTCCATTTCGTTCTGTTCCGTCATCCCCTGCCACTCACGCATCCGCTCGCCATTCGTCACAATGCGATGGTTAGCCGCTGCGATCTGTCCCTGCGTCTGCTGCATCTGATGACGCAGCGATCCGAGGTAAGCTTCCATTTCGCTCAGTTCCGTGCGGGCTTGCAGCAGGCCGTTTTCTTCCTTCTCCAACTCCGCTTCCATATCCGCTGCCCGCAGGCGCAGACTGCTCACCGAGGTGTCCAGTTCGGCCTTCTCGGTCGCCATCTCGGAGTATTTCTTAAAGTGGAAATGGGTGTCTAACACGACCACATCCCGATGCAGTTCCTGATAGCGCTTGGCCTTGCCAGCCTGACGTTGCGCGCTACCCATCTGGCGTTTCATTTCCGACAGGATGTCCGTCACCCGCAGCAGATTCGCCTCGGTGTATTCCAGCTTCCGCATCGCTTCCTTCTTCTCGGCCTTGGATTTCGTGATCCCCGCCGCTTCTTCGAACACTTGCCGCCGATCCTCCGGCTTGGCGCTCAGGAGCATGTCGATCTTACCCTGCTCCATGATGGAATACATGTTCCGACCCACGCCCGTGTCCATGAACAACCGCGCAATGTCCTTCATCCGACACGCCTGGCCGTTGAGTTCATACTCGCCCTTGCCATCACGGAAGACGCGACGCGAAATGGAAACTTCATTGTAGTCCACGCCCAGAAATTGCTCACAATCATCGAACGTCAGCGTGACCTCCGCCATGGCATGCGGCCGACGTTTGTCCGTCCCATTGAAAATAACATCCGCCATCTCCCCACCGCGCAACGCCTTGGCGGAAGTCTCCCCCAACACCCAGCGCACGGCATCCACCACATTAGATTTCCCGCAACCATTCGGCCCCACAATCCCCGTCACCCCTTGGTGGAATTCAATCAGGGTCTTGTCGGCAAACGATTTGAAGCCGTGAATCATTAGCGATTTAAGTCTCATGGGGCGGGATAGTGAGTAGGAAAGTAAGAGAGTAAGAAAATGGGAAAATGAGGAGCCGCAGAGGCCGACTTGGGAGACCTGAACCGAGAAACACCGGATCGGGCGGGAAAGTTTAAGGATTATGGTTCAGATTTGGATTTCGACAAGAATTATTCTGCGCCACCACAAGATATAGTGGAGAAAACCTTATTCACCGCAAAATATAGGATTCTTGACTCATGGAGATAGTTAAGAATTCTAAAATATTTTACACTTTTCAGAATAGTTGTGGTAGAATTGGGAAATAAATTTCACTGAGCAAGCCCATGGAAAGCACCCGCATTCATCATTTTTCAAACACCTACCCGCCCACCCGAAAGCACAAAGTCCGGCATCAGGCCCAAGCCAAGCCGCACCCGAGCCCCCCTTTCTCTGGAGCAGGGAAATCCGGAAAGCGAATCCTCTGGCTAGCCGCCCTCTGCTTTTGCCTGCCCGTCGTCGGCCCCATCGCAGCGCTGCTGGGATCGTATATCTTGGGGATCATCCTGTTGATATTAGGAATCGTAACACTTTGTCAGGGAGCAACCCGCCAGGGATTATTCGTCATTTTCGGGAGTTTGGTCCTGCTCCCCATCTGCTTCTGCGTCGGCGTTTACACCACCCTGCTAGTAACCCACCACCCTCCCAAAAACATCAAATGGCAGGTCCCAGGCCTAA
The DNA here is from genome assembly GCA_031411295.1 of Verrucomicrobiales bacterium. Classification (GTDB taxonomy): domain Bacteria; phylum Verrucomicrobiota; class Verrucomicrobiia; order Verrucomicrobiales; family V1-33; genus JAGNEJ01. The sequence goes on from JANOAV010000028.1 coordinate 96,543, forward strand.
CAGCCTACGCCAAAACCAACTCCCCACCCGAGCACGAAACATTTCCTAGCACCAGAATAGCAGAAAAAGCCAAGGCTGCCACAAAGCCCAATTTCAAGGCAACGAAACTTAGCCAAGCACGGAACTCCGTTGTTTCTCAGAGGAGGGAGTGATGAATGCCGCGGTAAGTCCTCTCTGACTTTTACATACGCCATGAACCACATCCAATTCCTCACCGAACCAGCCCCGCCGATGCCGCGCGATAAAGACGCGAGCAAGTGGGTAATGAATTTTCGCATTGATGGTGTTCCGCTGGAGCAAATCGCCAGAGTGGCGGTGCCGGACGCGTTCGCCCCGCACGATTGTTCTGATGAGACTTGGGGCACGCGATCGGCTTCCCTCTGCGGGCCTACTTCCGATTTCGTCCTGTTGGGTGGAGAACATTTCTTGGACGGTTGCTACCGAGATTTTGCGAAGGAGGAATGGATGCGCTTGCCGATTTCCGTCTGTGAGTCGTGTCAGAGCATTTGGTGTGGCCGCAGCTTGTGGACTCGGTTTCGGAGGGAAAGCGGTTTCGTTTTTTGGGAGGGTCTCAGAGATTGGGAAGGCGTGGTTTTGCATCCCGATGTCTTTCAATTCGATGCCAGTGAGTATGACGCAGCGTTTACCGAGGCTCGGGAGGACGCTTTGCAGACGTCTCTGAAAATCTATCAGCCCGCCAAGGACATCCAACCGGCTTGCATGGCTCTTTTCCGGTATGCTTGCCGGTTTGTCACCCCAGCCCTGATCAATGCCCACTGCATGAACGATCCGGGCTTACCTAAATATGTTAAGGAATACATGTTAACGCTTCGAGCAGGCCCTCCCGCTGAGCCAAGCTTTTATTTCTGGGAAACTTTCGGTGATTTCACGCTTCGGGCGGGCGATTATGACGAGGGTGGCGGACGGTTCGCTTGTTTTCTGTTCTCTACCGTGTTGGCATTTGTATCAACCCCCAAGTGGACAGGGCACGAGCGTAGCTATCACGCAGAGGAACTCACGGAGAATTTGTTGGGATACGGTCTGGCTTTGGAGGACTCTGAGTTTTTGCGATTGCTCGCACCAGCCTTCAAGGAAGCTTGGACTCGGTTGGGATTGCAGGACTTTGATGAATTCGATTTTGAGTTCAGGACTGCGGAACGGCCCTATTACACGCTGGCCCGCCTAATTCTAGCACATTCAGGTCATGCACCACTGGAGGACAAGTCCGCGTTACTGGAGCAAGTGATCTATGAGGCTCGGGAGCGTGAATGGGAGGTTCCCGTGGAACACCGCTGGCAAAGGCCTACTTGGTCGGGGTTTTCGTCAGGATGGCGGCGCCTTATGGATGCAACCTTCTCAGCGGATTATCCACTCCGCATCCTTGCTGGAAGCGATCCCCCGTCTTGAGTGTCAAGTTCCTGCCAGCCTTCTGGCGAAGAAACTTGGTTTATGTCGTGACTGGGATCAGCGTGCTCTGGCTGGCCTATTCATGGGACGGTTCCCGTGCGCTGAGGAACTTCGAGCATCGCGTCGTGGCACCAATTCCCAGTGGCATCACGAATATTCAGGCCCACGGATTCAGCACTTTTGGTGGGCAATGGAGTTTCGAATTCCAAACGGATGAAGCAGGCGTGGACGCGATCGTGCAGGAACGCAAATTGATCTTTGATCCCACGACCGCAGTCTTGGAAGCATTGCGAGATATGAAAGAACCGTTGATTGCGGAGTGGGTGAAACGTAACGAAGCAGCCGACATCGCCTACTTCGAAGCAAGGGTTCCAGAGACCGACCACAGCCGAGGCAGGACGTTCTGGTTAGCTTACCAACCGGCTCAAAAGCGCGCTTGGTTTCTGTATTATGCGCCGATGTAGTTTGCGCTGCGACTAATCCCCGAGTTCCTGCTGCGCTTTGAGCAGGCGATGGAAATTGGTGTCTGGGAACGTGACATCTGACCAGCGGATGGGCTCGTCTTGCTGCTTGGCGACGTTCAGCACGCAGTGCTTGCCTTCCTGGTGCTCGAACCAATAGATGGGCACATTGTGGTCTGCTTCCGCCGGAGCAGTGGCATTGACGAGGCCGTAAAGTTCATCTCCGCCGATGGCATGGCCGATGATCGTGCCAGGTGCGAGATCCGTTTTGGCATAAGCGTAAACGTCGTTCAGCATCGGACCAGTGCTCGGCGGGATGACCGGGCGGTTATCGAAATATGCTTGAGCGATGGCGCGCGGAGTTTCGAGGTGGCAGAGGTGGTAGGGGCGGAAGAAAAGGTAGTAGGGCCGCTTATGGCTGACCTTGTAGTAGTTCAGCAGGAAATGCTGGTCGTCATCGTGGCTCTCGCCCACAATATAAACGCCGCCACCCGGCCAAGGAACGCCGACGGTGTAATCCACCCGGCCCTGGCCGTGGTAGGAGTCGAAATCAAAATTCTCCAGCACATCCTTAATGTCCGCGCATTGCGGGCCTTCCATGCCGGGCTTGATGGGCGTGAGTCCCAAGTAATTGCCGATGAGCGCCTGTTCAATGTTCATTTTGGTGCCATCCGTGTAGGAGACGGTTTGGACGACGCTGAGTTTCTGTTTGTCCGCCCATTCTTTGGAGGAGGCGGCATTGCCACGGCGGTTGAGGAAGCCCTTCATGTTGCCAGCTTGGACGATCTTGAATCCCCAGAGACGAATTTCATCGGCCATGGTGGCCAATACGCCGTGTTGATCCCCGGCATCTGAACTAACCACCACGTTGTGTTTGCGCGCTAAATGAGCCAGAGTGCGGCCCAGCACGAGGTCCACTTCCGCGTTCATCAGAATAACATGGGCATTCTGTTGAATGGCGGCTTGGCAATAAAGGAACGCCTCGTAAATGCTGTTGGAGCATTCGACCAGCGCATTGATCTCTGAATTCTGCACCGCTTCCAAAATGAATTCGGTGGGACCGGCCAAAAGATAGGTTTCCTCAAAGGCGACCCGGGCTGGCAGGTTGCTGGAATCAGCCACAAGGATGGGGCGCTTGCCGGTGGCCAGAATGCCACGCTCGGCGGCTTCCTGATTGATGTCGGCTACGAAAACGACATCCATGGCCGGGGTGCGGGCGGTTTGGCGGGCGACGCCAAGTCCCATGGCACCGCATCCGATGACGCCGACGGCAATGCGTCCGCCTTCGGCCTGCAATTTATTTAATTTGTGGATCAAAGCTGCTGTGGTTTTAAAGTTGAGAGGAGGTTCCCCAAATGGGAAACGCCAACATGAACGGAATTTTCCCCTGCGCAAGCATGGGCACCACATTCAATGTTGGCGGCTATGCGAAGTCGCAATGGTAAATTTAGTTATTCTTGAAATGGCGCCACGCGCAAAATTCCAGAGCTGAACCTTGGGCCGTTCGGAGAGTTGCGCTATCTCTGGTAAACGCTATTTTGAACGCCAGCATCCCTCCTCCTCCCCGCAACCCATGATGAAACTAGCCACCCTCTGCCTGCTCGCATTGTCGCTTATTGCCACCGCAGGCGAGAAACCTAACATCGTGGTCATCATGGCGGACGACCTCGGTTGGCGGGATCTGCATTGTTATGGCAACGAGAAGGTGGATACCCCGGCGTTGGATCAGTTGGCTGCGGAAGGCGTCCGCTTCACCAATGCGTATGCCGCTGCTCCGGTTTGCACGCCGACGCGGGCGGCCATGATGACTGGGCAGGCTCCGGCTCGACTCCGCATCACGAACCACGCTCCCGGAAATCCCGATGGCTTTGCGCTGAAGGATTCTCCGCTGCATGAGGCGGAAAATATCCGGCACCTGCCGCTCGCTGCCGTGACCATTGCCGAGCGACTCGCTGCCGCTGGCTATGCCACGGCCCACATTGGCAAATGGCATCTCTCCCACGTTGGGGCCAAGGAGAAGCCGATCACGGAGCAAGAGCTGCGTCCGGAGAAGCAAGGATTCGCTGTCAACATCGGTGGAGACTCCAGCGGTGGTCCGCGCAGTTATTTCTCACCCTACCACAACGCAACCATCGCAGATGGAAAGGACGGAGAATACCTGCCGGAGCGACTGGCAGACGAAGCCATTTCTTTTGTCCGGGCGCATCGCGACGGCCCGTTCTTTCTCAACTGGTGGCCTTACTCCGTGCATTACCCGATGCAGGCACGCGAGGAAATCATTGCCAAATACCGGGCGCGCCCGAGCATCAAAGACCCAATTTATGCGGCCATGATCGAAGACATGGACACTTCCATTGGTCGCTTCCTCAGGGCGCTGGATGATGCCGGTCTGCGCGAGAAAACGTTGGTCATTTTCAAATCAGACAACGGGGGCTACAATGGCGACAACCTGCCGCTGCGGGGGCTCAAAGGAATGCTCTACGAAGGCGGTATCCGCGTGCCTTGGATTGTGCGGTGGCCGGGCAAGGTGAAACCAGCCACCACCAACGCCACCCCTGTCATTAGCATGGACTGTTATCCTACCTTGCTGGAGGTCGCCAGCCTCTCCCCCACCCCGAATCATCCGCTCGACGGCATGAGCCTGCTGCCGCTGCTCACGCAATCCTCCGGCTTTGAGCGCGACACGCTTTACTTTCACTACCCGAACTACGCCTTCCACAAAGAGAACCGCCTCGGCAGCGCCATTCGCGAAGGTAACTTCAAACTCATCAAAAACTACGACGATAACTCGCTGGAACTTTACGACCTTGGAAACGACATCGGTGAGAAAAGCAACCTTGCCGCAACATCCCCCGAACGCGCCAAACGTCTGGCTGACAAGCTCGCAACATGGCTTAAAGAACGCGATGCACGATTGCCCGTAGTCGTGCTGGAAAAATAACGCCATCGCAGGCACCACCATGAAATTTCGTC
>JANOAV010000029.1:0-33923 GCA_031411295.1 Verrucomicrobiales bacterium
GAGGAGCTGTCCCCGCACCCTGCGCCAACCCGTCAAAGCCTGGCCCAAAACCAAAATCCCCAGCTCCCAACCGCTCGTCAAAACCATCACCATCACCAATCCTTAAAGGCATTGGCTTTTAAGCGGTGCATCACTCCAAGCTCACTCTGCAAAACGGCTTTGCCTGTTCCTCCGCCTAAAGCTCGGGACTCCAACGCATGTTCCTAATATATTCACCCTCAGGCCACTTAGTCATTTAGGAGGGAGCTGCTGCAGGGAAGGCTCGGAGCACCTTTGCTGGAGACCGCATTATTGTTTCACGGCCCGGAAGAAAATCTTTCCGTTTACCGCGGTGGCCGTGCGTATGACTGGCAACCCTTGGACCGAGAGCGTTTCCGTGCCATCCGCCGTCCACGATCCCTGGCTCAGATCGGGCGAGCGTTGGATCTGGTAGGTGGCGTTCAGCTCACCGTAAAGTTTAAAGGAAATCTGGCCGGTCCCACTGTCGTAGGCCACTTCCTTGATTTCCGCCTGCACGGCCTGAGCCTTGGTTACGGTGTAGGCGACGATGCCATTAAAGGTATTGATAGCATAGGCTTTCCCAGACTTCACGACGACGGCACCCGTGCCGTTATTGTTAAGATTGTCGGTCGGGAAAAACTCCTGATCCAGCAGCGTCAGAGTCGTGGGGGAAACCGCAGGGTAGGGGACAGGGAGTTCGAAAATTTGCACGTTGTCCGAGTTTTCCACCGAGACCCCCATCAGGCTTTGCGAAGCGAGGTCCACAGCGATGGGTCCGATGGAGCTGGGGAAGTTAGCGGTCGAAAAGACCTTGAGTAACGTGGCGGTGGCATCCCCGCTGTCGAAGCTCATGTAGGTTAGGCCGCTGCCCAGCGCCTTGCCCCAGACCGTCGGTCCTTCGCCAAAGGCAATCCCCAGCCCGAATGCGCTATTGGCGGCCCCGGTGGCGGTGATAGCGGTGAGGGTGAAGGTGGTGGTGTCCTGCGTCAACAGGAGGGCCAGCTTATTCACTGATCGCGCGCCCAGCATGATTTGGGTGGTTACACCGGCCCCCCGCACATCCATGTCATCGCCCAGCCGTGCCCCCAGCAGTGGGCCTGCGCCATCGACATCGAACGGATTGCCATCATAAATTACCGTTGGCTGCGTGGTCGGCTGATCGTCCGCCCAGCGATAGACCTTGAAGCTGCTGCCGTCGGTAACATTGCTCAGATTGCAGGCGTAAATCACCCCATCATCCGCCACTCCGACCATGTTGATGGGGAAATTCCCCCCACTCACCCCCGTCAGATCCAACACTCCCAGATCCGCTCCCGTCATGGCATCCAAGATGCGAATGGCGGGAGCAGGCGTGCGACTAACGACATATAATCGTTGCGTGGTCGGATGGTAATCGAGTCCCCGCTGGGTGTCATCATTTTGCAGATAGGCCCGACTCCCAGGAGCCAATTGCCACAGCGGGTTCAGCACCGCAGAGTTGGCACTTGGCAGCACCGTGAGGGTTGCCGGGATGCTGTCAGCAAATCCCCCACTGTTCGTTACGCGGCATTTATAAGCTCCGGCACTGGTCGGGAGGATTGGATTGAGCAGCAACGAAGGCAGCGTGGCTCCGTTCAGCGGGGCGTCGTCCTGATACCATTGGTAGGTCAAGGGCGGAGTGCCCGTGGCGGCCACGGAAAAGGTCGTTTGCCCGCGTTCCAGAGCGGAGCGTGCCGCGGGGCTGCCACTGATGCCGGGAGCCACTACATCCGGCGTAACCGTGATGTGAAATGCCTGGAGCCCATCATTAGTGGCACAGGAATAGACGCGCCCGCCGCCAATGGCGACGGAACCAACGAGGTTCGCATTGAGATTATTCGAGCTAAGCCCTTCGGTATCGAGAATGGCGGGCGGTGCGCTGGGGGTGGAGATATCGTAGAGCCGCACTATTTCCGGGTTGTTCGTGGCCGAGGAGGCCGAGGCTCCGTTAAGTTCAATCGTCGCCAAATACTTCGCATCGTTGCTGAAAAAACTGCCCAAGGGAACCAATTGATCCCCGGCAATCGTGAAATCATTCAGGGTTGCGGCCGCACCCGTGGTTAGATTAAAACTACTCCGCCGCACCTTTTTTGCCGCCCCGCTGGCCTTGCTATAGAAAGTGTCTCCTTCGCCAAAGGTAATGCCTTTGCAGCCGCCGGATTCCATCCCTGACGGGAAAAATTTAGGGGTGAAGGTGGTCCCATCCGTGGTCGTGAAAACGGCAAAGGCCACCCCGGAAGCACTGGGGGTGGTGATGGAGGCGGTGCCGATAATAATCTGGGTGTTCACCCCACTGCCCCGGACGGCCATGGTGTCCCCCCAGCGTTGCGGAGACAAGCTGTTGGTGCCATTGAGCCCCGAAGGATCCCCTGCGAACGCCACCGTCGATGCCGTGCCGGCCACATCGCTTTCCCAACGATACAATTTAAAGGCCAACGCAGGGGTTGGCGTCACGGTGGTGGAGGGGATGGTTAAGTTGCAGGCATAAATCACCCCGGCCGCATCCACTCCAACATGGTTGATAGCGAAAGTTCCTCCAGACAACCCCGACGTATCCAGTAACCGAAGTTCGGAACCATCACTCGCATCTAACACAACAAGCTTCGTGCCGCCAGCACGACTCGCCAACAGCAAATGATCATTCGTCGGGTTGTAAGCCACGCTGCGCTCCGTGCTCCCAGTGGTGATATAAGCCCGCTCTCCGGGTGGGATATCCCATACGGGCGGACTGTCCAGCGTGGTGCTGGCGGAGGCAAAGGTCGTCAACGCTGCAAGCAAGCTGACGCTGAGATAAGTTGGATGATGAGCGAATGTCATATCCTGCTTTTTAGCAAGAACCAGCCCAAGTAGTCAACCCTCTCGGATGGCAATCCGCCGAGTTCGCGTAGTTCTCGGAATTCAGAAGCTACTGAGAAAGTGGCAGGCCGAATGGGGTCGCGTAATGACTGGCTCGACTCCCTTGCCCCCACGGGCGACCGCTCAGCTCATCACCTGGATTGTGCGGCTTGGGCTTGGTGGGAGTGTCACTGGTGGTGGCGCAACTGCTCAAGCTACAGGCGAAACCTAGAGCCATTATCAAAGAACGGAGGATCATGGCGGTATGGGCTAAACCTTAGTTTTGGTTGTCAAAGATGACTTGATCACCAGGTTGGACGCCATTGCCTCCTTTGACGGATTTCAGATCGATCTCGGCCACGGTTTGGTTGTTCTCAATCTGGGTGATGTTTAATTTACCAATCAGTTGCTGGCCGCGCTTCACGAGGAGTCGGGAATCAGTGCTGACGCCGTCGGTTTTGCCCATGTTCACGATGCAGAAAGCCCAGTCAGGGTTGACGGCATTGATGATTCCTTCGCGTTGGCTAAGGGAGATGGATTTGGATCGTTGGGTCTGGGCTTCAGTGAAGCGACCGATGGTCTTACCGTTGTCAGCTACCAAGGCGGTGGTCACTTCGATTTCCTTTTCGAGGACAGCAAGTTTGGCAGCTTGAGCCTCGATCTCGGCACGCAGGGCGTCACGCTTGGCTTGCAGCTCATCAGGATTGCCGCCAAAGCCTTTGAGCTTCTCAGCGATTTCGTTCTTGATACTGTCGATATCTCGTTGGATTTTTTCAGCCTCGGCCAGCACTGCTTTATCCTCAGTCTCTTTGGCGGCCTTGGTCTTTTCTTCGGTTTCCTTGGCGTATTTGTCGCTTTCGAATTTCTTCTTTTCGTCCTGATACTTACCAATTTCCTCGGCAGCGAGCTTATTTTTTTCGTCAGTCTTGTCGAAATTAGCAAGAACCTGACGATTATATTCGTCCTTTTGCTTCCGGGTGTCGATGAACTTGGAACGGTTCATGACGCCGAGAACGACGGAACCGAGGATGCCGAGCAGGCCAATAATTGCGAGTGGTTTCATGGGCTAGTGAAAATAGCGGAGTTGATAGGAGGAAAGGAGGGAAATCTTAGTTGGCAGGCATGGGAGCCTCTGGCGCTGCAGGGGCGGCTGGGGCGGCTGGGGCTTCGGGTGCAGCAGGTGCCGCAGCAGCGGAAGGAGCAAAAGGATCTGGGGCGGCCGGTGCAGCGGCGGCAGGTGCTGCTGGGGTGCCAGCACCAGCTGGAGCCGCCGAGGGGGCGCCCTGTTCTTCGATGACGGCTTTCTTCTCAGAAGATGCTTCATTGACCACCAAACGATCTCCCGGTTGGAGTTGGAGGCCAGCGGTCAAGGTGCCTGGGACGAGATCGCAGATGGCCGCGTTCGGCTGCACGTTGGTTACGACCAGAGTTGCGATCTTGTCAGCCCCACGTTTCACATCGAGCTTGGCATTCTTTACGACATTGGAAGTGTTACCACGATTGATTTGGATGAAGCCCCATTGGGTGTCGATGCTAGTGATGGAGGCGGTGAAAGCGTCAGGAAGGAGGCCGGTCTTTTGCATCAGGTCTTTCTTCTTCATGGCCGCAATTTGAGCTTCGGTCTGTTGCTTGCGTTGCAGTGCCAGCGTCTGCGTGGCCTCGCGCTGGGCAATGGTGGCCTCTTGCTCCGCTTTCTTGGCATTAAGAGTCATTAGCTCCTTGACGATAACTTCGATGCCCCCCATTTCAACGACTTTGGCATCGATTTGGGTCTTGTCTTTCTTGACGCCTTCCAGTTTGGCGGTGTCATCAGCCAGTTGCTTTTCGGCAGTTTCACGCTTGGCTTTAGCTTCGGACAAGTCCCGGTTCATTTGCTCGGCATCGCGCTTTTTGTCGCCATAGGCTTTGGCTTGAGCTTCGAGGTTGGCCGCCGATTGCTTGGCATGGGTATTAGAATCCTGAGCGTTCTTGGCCGCAGTCAGGTTGAGTTCTTTCTCCGTCTGAATCTGTTGCATGATCTTGAAATTAATACCTGCGGTGGCGAGCAACAGAAGGCCGGAGATGATGAATAGTGGTTTCCACATAGGATTTTTACTTAGGCTGGGATTGGAAAATTTGCTGAGTTGTAACGATTTTCCATTGGATACACAACTGAAATCTGCGCGGCAAGAAAAAGATTTCAGAAAAGTGAAGTTTCTCGGACTTTATCCATGGAAATTGCTGTTTTTATCGAAATTCTGGTCTTTGATGCGCTTTGCGGCCAAGCTTTGTTGCCACCAAGTGGGGTTTGAACATCTAAAATACAGGGATCTGGTTTCCGCTAGGCCTGAGTTGATCAGAGGAGCGAGCCTGATTGTAAACCATTGCGCAATTTTTCGAAGAAAAAGTTGACCAACCCACACTATATTGTGTATAGTCCCTGCTCAGCGTCGATATATGGTGGGGTGTTCAATTTTCCTGATCAACCCACGAAACGTCGGCGTGAGCATTTTGTGCGGGCATAAATCCGGTGAATCGACATTGAGACGTGAGTCATCGAGTAATCCAGCGGCACGAAACCTGCATCATTTAGTTCTTCAACCTCATCCTTTACTCACTACCAACTGTTTCTCCTACCATCATGGATAAAATCTTCGAAATCGGCCCGCGTAAATTTGTGCTCGACCAGGACAAAGCGGAAGCAGCCTTTCTGGCCAAGCGTGTTATCAATGGCCGTGATAGCATGACGTTTAATTTGTTGCCTTTAAAATACGTCTGGGCCTACGACCTCTACAAACAGATGAAGGCCAATCATTGGGAACCTGAAGACGTGCCTATGCAGCGAGACGCTGAGCAGTGGCGGTCAGATGAAATTTCCGATGTGGAGCGGTGGATTATCCGCATGGGGATCGGTTACTTTAGCGCTGCTGAAGGAATTGTGGGTGACAATGTGATTCACGTGGTGCGGGAATTAGTAACTGCACCAGAGCTGAAATTGGTGCTGGGGCGCCACGCGCATGAAGAAAACATTCATGCGGACAGCCTGCTGTATATGATTTCCAGCCTTGGCATCAACCCGCATGAATGCGAGGCGATGTTCGAGCAAGTGGACACGATCAAGAAAAAGAATGAGTTCGTGACGGGGATCTCCAAGGCGCTGCGGCGGGATTTGGATCTAACGCTGATCGAGAACAAGCAACTGTTGGCGAAAAATATTTTCGTCTTCGGTCAGTGTATGGAAGGCACCCAATTCTACGGGCTCTTCGGCATGATCCTCAGTCTGTTCCGGCAAAACAAGTTTACCGGGATCGGGCAGATGTTCCAATACACGCTGCGGGATGAGTCGAATCACATCCAAGTCTTCCGCAATTTATTCATGGATCTGGTGGAAGAGAATCCCGAAATCTGGACTCCGGACTTCCAGCAGGAACTGGTGGATACCATGCGGGAAGCGGTGCGTCTGGAGAAGGACTTCATCGCTGACTGTCTGCCCGTAAATAGTGTCGGGCTTAGCATTGCCGAGTTCTCGCAATACATCGACTTCATTGCCGATCGTCGTTTGGAAGACTGTGGGCTGCCGACGCAGAACCCCGGGGTGGTGAATCCGCTGCCATGGCTGTCCACGCTGATGGACGTTAAGAAGGAACAGAATTTCTTCGAGACCCGGGTCACGGAATATCAGAAAGGCAGCGTGCTGGAAATGGGATCGGACGACGATCTCTAACGTTTTGTGTTAACGTGGTGTGCAGGCGCGGAGACCGTAGGGTTTCCGCGCCTCTTCGTTTACGTTTATGGTTGCTTGGTGGCCAGAATTGTCGCTTCAGACCTTGTGGGCTTTAACCGTGGCCCATTTCCCTTTGATGATCGGTTCGTCGTGGATCAATCCGGCCGCCACGGCGGCCGCCAGACAGGATTCGAGCTGCGTGACCAGGATGCCGCTGACAAAAATCGTGGCATTGGGTGCGGCTGCGGCAGCGATCTTAGGAAAAGCTGCCGTCAGCACGTCGTGGAAAATATTGGCGGCAATGAGATCGTAGGTCCGCGAGGGAGTCCATGCGAGCACGTCTTGTTTGAAGAAATTGATGCCGGGGAGCTTGTTCAGTTTGGCGTTTTTCTTGCTGATCGTAACTGCCGCTGGATCGTAGTCGCAGGCGTCGATCTTTCCCGCGCCCAGTGCTTTGGCCGCCAGTGCCAGGATACCTGTGCCGCAGCCCAGATCCAGCACGTCCCACGGAGCTTTCTTGTGGGCCAGGGCGAAATCAACTAGCAATCGCAGGCAAGTGCTGGTGGTGGCGTGATCCCCGGTTCCAAAGGCCATTTCTCCAGGGATGCAGAGGATGCTGATTTCGGGATGCTCCTGGCGCAATTTCTCGGCAACTTCTTCCGTGTGAGCAATGATCAGCTTTCCGCGCACGTTGATCGGTTGCAGGCTCTTGGCGCTTTCCGCGGCCCAGTTGCGGTTTTTGAGTTCCCGGACGGTGCCGCCGAATTGCTTCTGAATGGCCAGGGCGTTCTGTTCGCGATTACAATAGACTTCGACCCGAATGCGCTTGCCGCCAGGGAGGTAGGAAATGACAAGGTTGGTGTTGGCGGCCGCATGGAAACGTTCTTCCCAGGCGTCCTCCCACTTGGTGGAGCTAAGTTTTGACCAGATAAACATAAAGTGAAATTGCTGGCCGGGTTAAACGATGACCGGACCAGCCAAGATCATAGGCAGGAAATTTCCGAAGCGCAATCTGGGGTTCAGCGCACTCCAAAAATCCATCGCCCAGTTGGAAGTTGTCCTCGCGGGGGCCTTAAGTAGTCAGGGGCTTTAGCCCGCAAGCCTGTCCCGGTGGATTCAGATGTCTGATTCACGGGGAGGGTTCGACGGGCTGAAGCCCTGAACTACGGTGGCGTTACTTCGCCTTCTTGGCGTCCTTGTCCTTGCTGTGGTCGTGCTCACCATGCTCGCAGGTGCAGGCATACTCGAGATACTTGCAGGTCGGGCACTTTTCGAGATTGAGGTTGAACTTCTCCAACACCGCCTTGGCCTTGGCGGTGGTCTTGATTTGGACCACGGTGGGGTGGTCGTTGCCGGCAGGAATCACTTTATCGGAAATGAGTTTGTCTCCGTCCTTGGTGAAAGTCAACTTGGTGGGGGCAGCACGATCACCCAGAGTCACAGTGATGACTTGCTCGGCGGGGGCGACTACTTTCATGTCGTCGTTCACAAAACGGATTTCGACTTTCTTTTCCTTGTTCACGAAGAACTCCACATGGGGTTCGACTTCGGTGATTAATCTGCCGCCGGTGGGACCAGCCTTGAGGGAATGATCGTGTTTCTCTTCTGCATTAACTTGCAGGCTAAGGCCGAGGGCGAGGGCCGCAATCGTGAGGATGGATTTTAATTTCATGGTGGTTGTTTGGTTTGGTTGGGGTGGATTTGGGTTTGCCTTGGCAGCACAGGGTTTGACGCTGTGATGAGTTGGATATTCATTATTCCTTCAGCTTCGCGTTGGCAATCTCGGCGGGGTAAAGTTTCTTCATCTCCGCGACTGCTTTGTCCACGGCTGCAAGGTTGGCTTTGGCGGCCTCTGGGGTGCGGGCCGCTCCGGCAGCGCGAATGGCGGCTACGGCTTGGGTGGCAGACTCCACGAGCGTTTTGGCGGCGGCGGATTGCTCGGTGGATTTGCCGGGCAGGGCGGCTAGCAGTAATGGAAAGGCGTCGGTGACTTCATCCATCGCTTGGAAATCGCGTTCCTTGAGAGCTTCGGTTAGTTCACCATGATGTCCGTTAATCTCAGCCCAGAGGCCTTTGAGATCAGCCGGGACTGCGACCTCTTTGCCGCTGCCCTTGTTGCCGCAGAGGCAGATCCACTCGGGCTTTTTGCATTCTGCGCAGATGGTGGCGTTATAGTGCACGCGGAACGTGATCGATTTCGCGGCGGGCTTTTCTTTCAGTTGGAAGATGCACCAATAATCCTCCCCTTTGGGCAAGGGGGCTACGAATTCGTTCCCTTCTTTCGTAACCGCAAGTTTCGCTGCGCTGCCGCGTTCTCCGGCCGTGATCACAAGGATTTGTTCGGAGAGCGGAATCGCCTTGAGATCTTTATCCAGTAAGGTAATGCGGGCCTTCCCGTCCTTGGCGTTAAACTCTGCACTGGGTGTGGTCGTGGAATCTAGATAGGCAATGCGGCCTTGCCCCGGCCCGACGGTAATATGCTCGTGAGCGCTGGCGGTGCACAGGCTGAGGGCGAGCGTGAGAATAGTTGCTAGTTTATGCTTCATAGTCGTGGGTTCAGTGGGTTCATAAATTAGTGAGCGGCGGCCGCATTGCTAGCAATGGCGCGAAGTGCAGACTTGCGTCCGAAGGCGAAGAAGACGGCTGGGGTGACGACGAGGTCTAGCAGAGTGGAGGAAATCAGTCCACCAACAATCACCACGGCTACAGGATGCAGAATTTCCTTCCCTGGTTCACCTGCTGAGAGCATCAGTGGGATGAGGGCGATGCCTGCGCTGAGCGCGGTCATGAGCACGGGGACGAGCCGCTCCAGGGTGCCTCGGATCACCATTTGTGGCGTGAACCCTTCGTTCTCGTGCTTCATCAGATGCAGGTAATGGGACAGCATCATGATGCTGTTGCGGGCCGCCACCCCAGCCACCGCAATGAATCCGACCAGGGTCGCGATACTGATGTTGTTGATCTGCCAATACGTTAGTGCCAGTCCCCCCATCAAGGCCAGGGGGATGTTCAGCAGGACTTGCGCAGCCAGTGCGAAGCTGCGGAAATAGCCGACGAGCAGCATGGTAATGACGATCAGCACGAGGAGGGAGAAGATGGAAATGCGTTTGGCGGCCTCCTGCTGGGCTTGGAACTCGCCTTCGAAACTGAGGTAGGTTCCCTCCGGTAATTTCACTTTTTCCTTCACTTCCTTTTGCAGGCGCAGCACCAGACTTTGGAGGTCGCGCTCGGTGGTGTTGGCTCCGATGACGACCCGCCGCACCCCATTCTCGCGATTGATCACATTGGGCCCGGAGGCTTCGCGAACGTCCGCCACCAAGCGCAACGGCACCCGATGTCCGTTGCTGGTTTCGATGAGGAAGTCGCCCAATTTCTCCGGCGTGTCGCGCAAGGCTTCAGGCAATCGCATCACGAGGTCGATGGTTTTCTGGCCATCCCGTAATTCGGCTAGGTGCTTGCCACCGATGAGCGTGGACAGCTGCTCGTTGATCTTCCCGGGCTGCACGGCGTAAGCAGTGGCGCGCTCGCGGTTCACTTGAATTTTGAGTTGGGGAATGGGGACTTGTTTTTCCACGATCACATCCGTGAGGCCTGGCACGCCTTTGGCAATCTTCTCAATCTCCGCGCCATATCCCCGCAGTTTATCGAGATCCGGGCCGAAGACTTTGATCGCTATCTTGGCGGAAACACCGCTGAGCATGTGGGAAAGTCGATGGCTGATGGGCTGGCCCACATTGACGAAGACTCCGGGGATGGAGCTGAGCTTGGTTCGGATTTCTTTGAATACTTCCGTGCGGGGCCGGCCGCCTTCGTTGAACTCAACATCGTATTCATTTACCGAAACAGGCATCACGTGATCATCCTTCTCCGCCCGTCCGGTGCGACGACCAACGCTTTTTACTTCGGGGATTTCCTGGAGCAATTTCACGCCGACTTCGCCCAATTCATTGGATTGCCGCAAGGACGTGCCCGGTCCGGCGGCCATGCTGATGGTGGCGCTGCCTTCATTGAAGGAAGGCAGGAATTCCTTGCCCATCAAGGGATAGAGCGTGAAAGAAGCGGCCAGCAGGAGGGAGGTCACCACTAGCACTGCGAACGGTTGGCGCAGGGCGAGGCGCAGGAACGTGTGCTGCACAATGCGTTTCATGAGACGGACGAGGAATCCATCCGCGTGGCCGTGCCCCTCCTTGGGATTCAGCAGCAGGGAACACAAGACCGGAATAACGGTGAGCGAGACCACGAACGAGGCCGCCATGCTGGTGATCGTCGCGATGGCAATGGGCGTAAATAATCGTCCTTCGATGCCTTCGAGTCCTAACAGCGGGAGGAATACCAGAATGATAAGCACAGTGGCATATAAAATCGAGTTTCGCACTTCCCCTGAAGCCTTGGCAATGACTTCCAGTTTGGGCTTGGGTTCAGGCAGGGTGGCATTTTCCCGCAGGCGACGAAAGACGTTTTCGACATCTACAATGGCATCGTCCACCACCATGCCAATGGCCACCGCCAGGCCGCCCAGCGTCATGGAGTTCACGGAAACATCGAACCACCGGAAGATCAGAAACGTCACGGCAAATGACAGCGGCATGGCGGTTAGGGTGATCAGCGTGGTGCGGAAATTCAGGAGGAAAAGAAAGAGCACAATCGTGACCATGATGGCCCCGTCCCGAATGGCTTCTTTGAGGTTGGCGATGGCGTGACCAATGAAATCCCCCTGGCGAAACAAAATATCCGTTTCGACTCCTTCGGGCAGCGAAGGCTTGAGTTCTGCGAGCGCTTTTTCAATTTCTGAAGTGAGCTTGTTGGTATCGAATCCTGGAGCCTTATCGATGCTCAGGACCACGCCCTTCTGTCCGTTGACGCTGGCGTCTCCCCGCATGGGTTGAATGCCATGCACCACCGTGGCCACATCACTGATGAGAATGGAGCGATCTCCCACGGTCTTGATGACGGTGGAGGAAATGTCGCCTAACTCTGCGCTCATGGCCAGATTTCGCACCATGATTTCCTGGGTGGAAGTGTTGAGGTATCCGCTGGTGGAATTCGTGGCGGCCTGTTCCACGGATGCTTCCAGTTCGCTCAACGTTACGCCGTGCGCAGCCATGCGCAGGGGATCCGGCTGGACTTGCACCTGCTTCACCCCACCGCCGATGGTGAGGACTTCGGCTACACCTTTGATGCTTTGGAGTCGACGTTTCACGGTCCAATCCGCTACTGTGCGCAGATCGCGCGGCTCCATGGTTTCACTGCGCAGCCCCACGAGCAGAATTTCACCCATGAGTGAGGACACTGGGGTCATGCCAGGTTGCACGCCTTTGGGCAGGCCGCCGATCACCGAATTCATCCGTTCCTGAACCAATTGGCGGGCGCGGTAAATATCCGTGCCCCAGGCAAATTCAGCGAAGACCAGAGAGAGTGAAACATCAGAGTTGGACCGCAGTCGATCCAGTCCACCCACGCCTTGCAGGGCGGCTTCGATGGGTTGAGTCACGAGCACTTCCACCTCTTCTGGCGCCAGGCCCGGGCACTCGGTTAGGATGGTGACCGTGGGTTTCGTCATGTCCGGCAACACTTCCACGGGCAACTGGATGGCCGTTTGGAAGCCCAGCACCAGCAGCAACATGGCCGCGGCCAGGACCAGCGGGCGACTGCGCAGGGAGAATCGGATGAGGGCGTTGAGCATGAAATTAGACGGTGGCGGGGCGACGGAACATCAGGCTCAGAATCAATAACACGAGCAGCAGGGCAGACGTGCCGGCAAAGAACGCCGTCATGGTGGAGGAACCATGTTCGTGATCATGATCCTCATGCCCACCGCCAGCAGTCTTGGCTTTGGCGGCATCCTCCTTGCTCATTTCACTGCCATCCTCATTGTGCGGATGGCCATGCGCCGCATCCATCGCCTCCTTCAGCGAGACGCTGCCTTTGCCAGCAAAACTCAGCGCATAGGAACCCCGCGTCACGACTTCATCGCCTGGCAAAAGTCCGTTAACCACTTCCACCATGGTGTCATTTTGCTGACCCAGTTCGATCGGCGTTTTGATGAAGGCGTTTTTTAGACCGAAATCTGCCACATAAACGAAGCGCGATGCAGGATCGCCTTGCACCGCGGTGCGGGGAATTGCCATCACGTTAGGACGAGAGCCCGTCACAATGGTAAACTCTGCCCGCATCCCGGGGCGCAGTAATTCCTCTGGATTCGCCACGTGGAAGGCGGCTTCCACCGTTCCGCTCTGCGCATCCGCATTGGCCCCCAGATGCGCCAGTTCCGCCTCGAATACCTGATCCGGAAACCCGGACACTTTAATGTGCGCCTTGATGCCTTTCTTCAGCTTCCCGGCATATTGTTCCGGCACCGCCGCCGCGGCCTCCACGGTGGTGAGGTCGTAAATTTCCAGCAGCGACATCTCGGGCGTAACAGGTTGACCGGGGGCAATGTTCACGGCCGCAATCAAGCCTGCCATGGGCGCCTCCACGCGCACCACCGGCGGCGGGTCTCCGGGCTGACGGCTTTCCACCCAGAGTAATTCATCCCCCGCTTCACAGCGCATGTCCGGCAGGGCAATCACGGTGGTGGCGCGGCCGGGAATCCTGCTGCTAACGATCGCTTTCTTGCCAGGCAGCACTTCGATGCGTCCCAGCGCAAAGACCGTTTCTTCCAGATCAATTTCCTCTGCCTCCACTTTTTCCAAACCGAGGTTTTTGACCCCGCGTTCATCTAGAATAATGGTGTTGGCGGATTTGTCCGTGGCTGCCGTCGGGGCGGAACGGACCGTGGTCACAAGCAAGCCGAGCAGGAAGTAGGCGTATTTCATAGTTTCAAAAATGGTCGTGTTAGAGTCCCAGCCCGAGCGCAGCGCGGATCAGGTGGTAATCGCGCAGGGAGTCGAGTCGGGTGCGCTCTAATTGCAGGCGCTTGTCGCGTGCGCGCAGCACATCGGTTAGTGGTGATTGCCCGGTCGCATAGGCCGCACGCAGCTTTTCTTCCAGCGTGCGCGTCTTGGGCAGCAGGGTGGCGTCTAATTCGCTAACTAATTTAGTGAGCGTCTGCATTTTGGCGATGGCCGCAGCCTGCTCGCCCTTGATGCGTTGTGTCAGGGCGATCTTCTCTGCATTGATCCTGGCCGCAGTGGCGGTGGCTTCCTGGACTTTTCCTTCGTTCTGATTCCAGAAGGGGAGCGGAATGCTAACGCGCAGGCCAATGAGTCCATCATTCTGCAACCCATCCGGGGCATCTTCCGTCCGTTCTGCTCCGGCAAAAAAGCCCGCACTGATGTCATCTCTCCGCCGGGCTTTCTCCAGCTCAATGCTCCGCTGCGCAGCCAATTCGGTTTGTTGCAGGACCGCATATTCCGGACGCGATTCTGGGGCGACCGCTGCCGTCGCGCGCGGTGCTTCGAGGCTTCCCGTAATCGTCAGCGGAGCCTCCACCGACAATCCCAGCAAGGGGCGCAGTTCAGCCAGCAAGCCGACCTGCTCCGCATTCGTTTGCAGCGATTCAAGCTGGATTTGCTGGGCTTCAAGTTCAAATTGCACGGCTTCGAGGCCGGATGTTTCACCGGACTCCGCGCGCTTGGTGGCGAACGTTGCCAACTCGTTGGCATTGGCTAGCTGTTTTTCGCGCAAGGCTGCCTGTGCATTGAGCGCGAGCAGTTTAACGCCCAGTTGCCGCACCGTTAGGAGCACCTGACGTTCGGCCACTTTCACCTCTGCTTCGGCAGCTTCCAGCAGGGCTTGGGAGACTTCTTTCTCCAAACGCAGCTTTGTGGTAGCCGGGAACTTTTGCACGAATCCCACCAGCAACGAGCCCTCCCGGAAATTCGTCTTTTGCCCCGCCTCGATCTGCAATTCGGGATTCGGCCGACGTCCGGATTGCGTTAGCCGGCCCCGGGCCTCTTCAATGCGAAAGCGCGCAGCCGCCAGATCCGGATTCTGCCGCAACGCCTGCGCTTCCGCAGCAGCAGGCGAAAACTCCGCCGCGCTGGCAGCAGAGCAGAGCCAGCAAATCGGGAGCGCCAGCAGGCAGATGAAGGGAAATCGGGACGTCATACTAAGGACAACGCCACGGAGTTGGGAAACCCTTAAGAAATCGTAAGTATTTGTGATGTAGCAAAGAATCGACATATGGCTCGCCATCCAAAACAAATGGGACTCTAACTGGGTGGCGTGACTCCGTCCGCCATCACGCAGGCTTGGGTAGGCTGTAAGTTCGCATTCGCCTTAGCGGGCTGACGCGATGGCGGACAGAGTCACGCCACTCCTTGGTAACTGCGGCAGGCTCCTGCCGATAACCGTCTCGCGGCCCACTGGAGATGACCCACGCAAACGACACTCAGTAGCGCTGGGGATCATCAATCAGGAAGTTAGAAGTCAGGTAATAAATCTTGCGCCCCATCCGGCAGTTGGTAGACTCGGGGATGAAAACACCCCGAATTTTAATGACTTTAGCAACGGTTGCCGTCTGGGCGGTGGGTTATCTCATGGGTCGCAGCACGTCAGTTCCAGCAACTGCATCAGCTTTACGGGGCTCAGACCCAGGGATCGCTTCCAACGAAGTGACCAAAAGCGCGACCAAGGCTGGGCCTGCCGCAGTAACAGGTGACGACCTCGTCTCACGCAATCAAAAAATGGGCCAGCGCATGACGGCGGCTCTGCTGGAGACTGATCTGATCACCCGGACTAACCTGGTGACGGGGATCCTGAGGGAAATGACAGAAGCGAATCAGCCCAGCATTAGTGAAGCGCTAGAACGGCGTTTTCGTGAAGGGGCGCGGACGACCGAAGAAGGTGTGTTGATCCAGTTTAGGGAAGGACAGGTGTTGGGCTCGCGAAGTATGAATGCCCTACCGCAAGAACCCAATGGGATTGTCTCGTGGCCGCAGCGTAACAAAATGCGGGGATGGGCCAGTGCCGCCCCGGATGAGGCGCGAACATTCTTGTCAACTTTAGAACCTGGTGCCGTGCGGGATTCACTCCAGCGGGAATGGCTGGACGGCTTAGCGGTAGCGACTCCGGCGCTTTTCGCCAAGGAGTTTCCAGCATTAGAACCTCAGCAGCAGCAAAAATTGCTCCCGAAGTATCTCGAGGGAATTCATAGTTCCGAAGGTAATGAAGGGCTGCAGCGTTGGTTCCAGCAAGAGTCACAGAAACCGGATCATGGGCTGGCGCAGAGCGCCATCACCGCGCTTTCGATTAAGCTATCCCAGAATCCGCATCAAGTGCGGGCCGCACTCGATTTTTTGCAGGGGGATGCGGCCGCATTTGCCACGGTTGAATCTATCAAGACGGTGAACTTCCGTTTGGCCGCAACCCATGTCGGAGAGTGCTTGGAACTTGCGAACACGCTCGCCCAGAAGAATCCTGTCATTCGTAAGAACCAAGCCGTCATTCTGGCTGATATCGTCGATCAATGTTCCTCCGTTTCCTTGAACACTTTGGGCAATTGGCTCAACCAGCACAAAGATTTCCCGCTGCATGACCAGACAGTGGCCTTGTTCGCCAACAAAACGCACCGCGACGATCCTGAAGCCGCCCGGTCTTGGATTAATACCATCAAGGATCCCGCAATGCGGGAACAAGCGCTCCAAACACTGGAAAGAAAATAAATTGGCCCCTTGAACATTTCCTGAACCATGAGGAAAATCGCCACACTGTTATTCGTGGGATCAGTTGTCACTGTGCTTTGGTTTCTTGTCAGGTATGAGGATCCATTAGCAGGGGTGCGGATTGGATTTGTCTATTGCGAACGAGGCACGAAATTATCAAAAGTTGGTCAACTGCTCAACGCGGAACTGTGTTCATCAGGAAGTCCCTGGCACGTAAAGGTTGATTCACGTGTAGCTGATCGAGAATCGAAAGAGCACCTTGGTGCAAGCGGGACTGGATCTGCGATTTATCATTTTGCCAACAACTATGATTGCAAATGTGTTATTGCGAAGGACGAGCACTTTATAAGCATTCTTGCAAACTAGTAGCGGGATACAATCTGTCAGCCTGCGCAAAATCCTGATGACCAATTACCCGTGGTCTCAACTATGCTCAGGAAACTCTTGTCCGAGAAATCTCCTCGCACCATGAAGGACGCGGATGATCGTGGTGGCTCCAGCAGTGTGGGTGAACAAAATGCGATACTTGATCCGCTTGACCCGTCATTTGACTGTTGTCTTCGCTCCACGCCTGAGCTCTGCTTTCAAATCCTTGGCGAAGGCGGAGAATTTACGCGCCTTACCTTCACGAACCGACTGCAATCCACGGTTGATCTCGCGAGTGGACTCCATCAACGAAAGTCGTTGGAAAGCGCTCAGGGAGTGGATGTTTTGAATTTGAATCAGGTCGATTTTTCCAGCAGGGAAATAACTGCTGATGCGCATGATGGCGGATGGTGATACGAACGTCAAGCAGGTGTCTTTTCATGCTTTCCTTCATCTCAAAGTGCCTAACCACGCTCCCCCAGCGACTGCTTCAACAACTGCCGAGCCCGGTAAATGCGCGTTTCCACGGCCTTGGGGCTGCACTTGGTGATGGTGGCAATTTCACTGTAGCCGAGGTCTTCATACACGAAGAGCAGGATCGCTTCGCGCAGGTCCGTGGGGAGCTTGGCGATGGCGGCTTCCACGGCAGCGACCTCCTCGCGCTGTGCTGCAGAGGCATCCGGGCTTGCGGCGGAATCGGCTAGCAAGGCAGCCGTGCTTTCATCCAAGGGCACCGACGGATGGCGCGATCGCCAGCGGGCGTGATCGCGCGCCAAGTTGGCGGCAATCGTGAAGAGATACGAGGGGAAGGCAGCGGTCGGTTGATAGCGACTACGGCTGCGATACAAGCGGACGAAAGTTTCCTGCGTGAGATCCAGAGCAGTGCACCGATCATGCGTCATGCGATACAGGAAGGCCGCCAAACGCTCCCGCCAGCGAGTCACTAACGTGTTCAACGCCAGATCATCCCCACCAGCCAGCAGGGACATCAGTTCAGCATCGGAAACGTCATCGAACACAGGAATATTGCTTAATGCGAGTGATCCTCCGCTCCGACGGTGTCATGTTGAAACACCAACGGTAACATTTTGTCCAAGTAGCGCTGTGACTGCTCGGGAGTCAGGCAGGCGGACGTTTCATAGAAATGTTTCAGCATGGCGCGCTGGCATTCTAAATGGATCTCCGCATGTTCCTTGAGTGCCGCCTCCAGTTCCGCGCCCACTCCGGTCGCAGACTTGGTCAGCCCATCCAGCTTCTGGTGCGATCCTTCCAAACGATGCGCGAGTTCCTCACAAACAGGATGATAAGCCACATGCAGCGTGCTAATTTTTTCCAATTGAGCGTCGGTCGCCTGGAGCTCGTCCTTGAGCCAATCCAATTCGGCATGGTGGCCAGTGGCTCCGTGTGAGGCGTAATCCCGCAGGTAAACGTGCTCCGCTGCGTGCTGTTGCCAGCGGACCACGGAAAATCCCGCCACGCCCAGCAGCAACGCCAGCAGCAGAATGATCAGCCCACGGGTCATCGCTTCACCCCCAAATGTGCGGCGGCAAACGGACTGACCGATTTCAAATAAGCCGATTCCGCCAAATGGCTCACTTGCCGTTGTCCTTTGAGCACCGCTAATCCACAGCCCGCAGCCCCCATCAGCACGGCCACCACCACCGCAGGCACCGGACGCGCCAGCCAGCCGAGCCAGTTCGTCCACCAACTCGCCAGTCCGTGCGATGACGCCGCCAAATCGGCAGCCTCAATCCGCCCCCAGATCTCACGGGAGAAATCTTGGGGAAAATCAATCGTCAGGTGCGCTGAGCGCAGGCGGTCGTGCAGTGCTTCGTCGTTCATAAAATTGGCAGTTTGGATAACAGCGGGCCAATGACCCACTATGCAAAACGCCGGGCCGCCTGCAAACCCTTAGAGAAATTTCGCACAGAAGATTAGAAGGAGAGCGGCGGCTCCATGCCTCCTTCCGGAGCATGCATCATTTTGCTGAAACAACTTTTGACCGCTCGCGCCTAAGCAGTTTAGGTGAAGCGACATGGTTGCAATGTCGCAGGCGTGTCCCAGCGTGAGCACCGCAGCGCCTACGCGCAATCATATGACGAATTCACCAGCCATTTTAGAAGCGCGCAATCTGACGCGCACCTACGCCACTGCCAACGGACCGCTGACGGTGCTGCAGTCGGTTACCTTTGCGATTCCCGCCGGATCGACGGCGGCCATTGTGGGTCCTTCCGGCAGCGGCAAGACCACATTGCTGGGACTCTGCGCGGGCTTGGATAAGCCAAGCAGTGGAGAAATTCTGTTGGAGGGTCAGGAACTCGGCGGCCTGTCGGAAGATCAACGGGCCAAGATGCGCAATCAACGCGTTGGGTTTGTCTTTCAAAATTTCCAACTGATGCCGACCCTAACCGCGCTGGAAAATGTCCTGCTGCCGTTGGAGTTGCGCGGTGGCAAAGTGGATCGGCGGGCCGGGGCAGAGTTGTTGGAGAAAGTAGGGCTGGGCGCGCGGCAGGATCACTATCCAGTGCAACTGAGCGGTGGCGAGCAGCAACGGGTGGCGCTGGCCCGGGCCTTTATGGGCCGACCTGCGATTCTCTTTGCCGATGAGCCTACAGGAAACCTCGACGAAGAAAGTGGCGCGGCCATCGAGGCGATGCTCTTCAATTTAAACCGAGAAGCGGGCACCACCCTGGTGATGGTGACGCACGATCTCGATCTGGCCCAGAAAGCGCAGCAAGTCCTGCGCATGAAGGGTGGCCGATTGGTGACCAATGAATCTACTTATGACATCAACTAACATTGCAACTGAAACTGATGCGCCCGACGGGACGTGGTCCTGGCGCCTTCGCTTGGCTGCCTGCATGGTCATCGCCATTCTGCTGGTGGCCATTGGCGACCAATATCCCTTCTCTCCCTTCCCGATGTATTCCAAGCTGGATTCCTCGGCGGATGTGCTCTATGTGGCGGATCAAAATGGCAAGCCGCTGGCGTTGGGGAAATTGTTCAACGTGGGCAGTGCCCAGGCGAAGAAGCGTTTCGAAAAGGAATTGCTGTTGCTGGCGCAGACGCGCGACTATGAAAAGGCGAAGCCGGAGCAGGTGCATGCGGCGGCAGTGAAGTTTCTCGAGACCCTGTGGAAGGATCGGCGGGAGCATCGCACTGTGAAACTGGATCTCACCCAACTGAAGGCGCAGATCATCACGATCTCGATGGATCAGAACGAACAATTTCAACGTGCCGAACAAACGTTGGGCAGTATTTCTCTAAAACCATGATCGCAAAATTGAAAACATGGCTGCGGCCAGCAGCCTTTGCCTGGACTCCGGCGGAAATGTTCATCGCTCGGTTGGGGTTGGCCTTGCTGCTGGGTTATTTCGCGGTGCGCACCCACCTGATCCCCTTCGAGCTGGTTCCTGAAAAGGAGAACGGGTTGGTGAAAATAATGCCCTTGATGTGGCTGCTGGATCCCACCGCGTTGCTCGTCATGCGCATCGTCTGCGGAGTTACGCTGGTGCTGTTCGTGTTTGGGCTTGCTCCGGTGCTGACGTTCCTGCCGACGCTCTTTACGCTCTGCGCGATGGGCTCTTTGCGGAATTCCAAGGGGGACATTGGGCACACCACGCAGGTGCTGGCGATGTCTGCGTTAGCTGTCTGGCTATGTTATGTCTATGCCGCGCTGCGGCGGCGGGAGTTTTGGCGGGTTAGTGTGCAGACGCAGCGTGCTGCCATCTTTGGGATTATTTTGATGGTTTCCGGCAGCTATGTGGCGTCTGGCATTGTTAAAATGAAAGCAACGGGCGGCGGTTGGATTGGCCGTGTTCCGAGCATGTCCGTGCAAATGATTAAGGCCAACCTGAGTGACTATTACTCTGATCCCGATGATCCTATATCCACCACGATGACGGAGAAGGCTCCGCAATTCTTCATTCAGCATCCAGTGGTGGCGAAGGTGGTTTTTGGCACTGGATTACTCCTGGAACTGGGTGCGTTTGTCCTAGTGCTGGGGCGACGGTGGGCGCTGTTATGGGGTGGATCGCTGGTGCTGATGCATGCGGGGATTTCCATGCTGATGGACATCGAGTTCTGGAATCATATGGCATTGTTGGGACTAACCTGTGTTATTCCCGGCGTGCTGGCGCTGTGGCGTGAGCGGCGGGAGCTTGTGAAGTGACCTTTATTTCTTGACACCCGTTTCAAAAAGGCGAAATTCTCATCACCGTTATCTGATGTAACGGTATCCGTTCACTATTCACTAACAAAAAAAGAAATTACATACCATGGAAGCGTTGATCCCACTCATCTTTTTAGCGATTATCGTAGCCGCAATTGCCGCCATTTGGAAGATTTTCGTCAAGGCCGGGCAGCCTGGGTGGGCCGCAATCGTGCCAATTTATAACATTATCGTTTTGCTCAAAATCGTGGGACGTCCCGCGTGGTGGCTGGTGCTGATGCTGATTCCGATCGTCAGCCTCGTCGTTGCCATCGTGGTTGCGATTGATTTGGCCAAGAGCTTTGGTAAAAGCGGTGGTTTTGCGGTCGCCTTGATTTTCCTCGTCGGCTACTTCATTCTTGGCTTTGGGGATGCGCAATACCAAGGGCCGTCAGCAGCCAAGGCCCCCTAAGATTCTATTGGCCGCTCGTCCTTGCATCAGTAGTGCCGGAGCGGAGTCGGTTGAAAAAATAAATCAGGGTCGCGACACTTGAAAATGTCGCGACCCTTTTTTGTTTCGTTTACGGTGAGAATTCGGGGCTATTTCTCGTCGGAAATGACTTCCACCCAGACGCCGCGGCGGCCTTCAAGGCTTTCGGCTTCGGTGATACTGGGGACGAACCGTTCCGTGGGATAACCGAGGGCTTTGAGCTGTGCTGAAACGAGCGCCAGGCGAGTGAGTTGAATGCCTTGGTTGCCCTCTGCTCTCTCTCCTACGATGGGCCACGCTCGCAGCCGATAGCGGCGTTCGTGGGCCGAGTCCGCGTCCACTTTTTGCAATTGTTCCACCAACTGCTTGATCAGGTTGGGAGCAGTGGCCTCGAATTGGATGGTGCCGTTGCTGAAGGGCACGTCCATGGCTTCAAGGACTCGAACCGGGTTGGGTGATTCTGCAATTGGAGTCACCGCAGAGAAATCGATTACCGCGAGCGTGCGGAGGCGGGCCGCTTCTGCTTTGAGGAGCGCAAATTTACTGGTGGGGAAGGCTCCGGTGGCTATGAGGACATCGTGATCCCACGCCAGCGCCCCCTCTTCCGGGATGCCGCCAATGGCGACTACGACTCGGTCGTAAATGGCTCGGTCTTGGCGGGCCATGACCGCTTCAAGTTGGGCGCGATTTTGATCCGCCTTATCCCAGAGGGTGGTCTGGGTCTTCGCTTCAGCGCTCTCGGCTTGCGCTTTGCGCTGCCGCTCATAGTCATTGGCGGCGGAAACATAGGGCGCCAGATCGAAGGTTACGCTTTGGGCGGGGTCGAAATATTGTGCCACCAAAGTCTGCGGCTCGGGGGCTAAAGGATCGCGCAATCCCCGCACGAGCAGGCTTCCGCCACGGTGTTCCACCTCAGTGATGGCATAACCCGGAGTGGCGCGCAGTTGTTCCACGAACACTCGTTCTTTGAGCTGCTGCTGGTAGTGATGGAAGGCCCACCAGGCCAGACTGGCCGCCATGGCCACGACGAGGACGCGTCCCAACCAGGGACTGCGCGCCACTGGAAGGCGGGAGGATAGCAGGGTCGCCAAGGCTAGTCGCAGTCGATCCGCCTGCGGCTGGGAAAGCGAGTCCAGGTTTTCTGCAGAGAGTTCCAACTCACATTTTCCGAGCAGTTTCGCAGCTCTGGAGCGGACCGCTTCACCACCACCTCCGAGCGTGCGGAGTTGGAGGGCCAGGCGGCGGCCAGCGACCCGGACTGATTCCCATTCCGGCAGGGACTGATGCTGCAGACCGTTGGCGATGATGCTTTGGGAGCTATAAGTAGCGGATTGCTCGTTGAGAGGTGCATTCTTCACTTCGCACAGCACGAGTCCGCTGGATTTGTCGATGAGTTGGACTTGCAATACGGCGTAGCGTGCGGTGCGTTGGAGGACGTATTCGGAATAGGGCACGCCCTCCCGCACTGCATTGATCCGCCACCAGAGGCGCTGGGGAAGATTGGCCGCGCGTAATAGGGCGTCGAGTTGCTCTACGAAGCGGTGGAAAAATTCCGCCACCGCAGCGCGAATTCCCGGAGCTATAACTGGTCCCAGCATATGCGCCAGTCCTTCGCGATTCTGACTGGCACTGATGCGCAGGGCTGATTCAACTGGGGTGGCCAGCATGTGGCCGATGCGTTGATGGTCTTCCACACTTCCGGCTTGGCGTTCGATCCAAGCGAGTGCACGCGGCCCGATTTGCTCGTGGATGCGTGCTTCCATCGCTTGGTGGCCCAGGTCCACTTGATTCAGTGCGGTGGCGAAGCGTTCCTCCTGCCGCCGGACGATTTGCTCCAGATATTGGACCTGATCCCGGGTCAGTCGCAGGGCGCTCTGTTCTTCTCCCAGCATCAACTTCCGCAACTGAGCGAACTCCGCATCGCAGGGCGAGGAGTCGGATCGGTGGCTGCCGAGGAATGGATGCGCCATGGTGATTAACGCTAGTTAGGGAGACCCTCAAAGGTGGCCACTTCCGAAGGGGTGGATGCCCGAGGACTGGGGCTGGGCAGGAGTTCGGGCGCGGTTGGTAAATGATGGAGCAGGCGCTCCGACGTCTGCTGGAACAATTCGGCCAGACCGTGCAGGGTGGGGGTGTGGTCACGCAAATGCTTGGTCTCTGCTGCCAGTTCTTTGCGCACGTTGTGGAGTTCACTCCGGCGTGCTTCCAGATGCTTGGCCGTCTCCAGCGCGAAAGTTTCCATGTTGCGGTGCACCAAGCCGAAGCGCTCGTCCACCATCTTCTTGGAATGGCTGGACTCTTGCTGCCGCTCCGTGGCTTCGTTGGTCAAGGCTTGGGTCAGACGACGCTCCGTTTCTTGCAAGGATCGCTCAAGTTCGGCAAAGCGCTGTTGGGCGAAATTTTCCAAACGGGAAATGGCAGCAGTCATGCGATGTTCCAACGCTTCCATCTGCGAATGGAATTCCGCCACGCGTTTGCCGAATAGCAGCTCCCGCACCGCTTCCATGGCGTTTTGTTCTTCATTCTCACGAGTGCTCAGAGCAGGCGGTTCAGCGGATGGCAGGGTGGTGGGAGATAAATACGAAATGGGGTCCATATCCAAGTAAAATACTTAGAACCCCTGAATAATCAATTTCTTTTTCTGGAAATTATACTACCGTCAACAATTTCGTAATCAATCGGTTACGCCTTAAAAATGCGAAGAGAATCAACTATCTGCTTTCAGTAAATTAATTATTTAACAAGCCAAATATTTAATATGCTGGAAACGCAATTTCGAGACCCTATTTTTTGATTATCCAAATGTTCCGATAACGCACCGGATTGCCATGATCCTGAAGATGCAGCGGCCCGGGTTGAGGGCTCTCTGGGAGGGGGGCTGAGGTGGTGGCGTGGGTCAGTTCGACTTGGTCATGGATGACGGTGCCATTGTGCTTAACAGTCGTCTTGGCGTTGGCCGTCTTTTTGCCGGCGGCGTCATAAGTGGGGGCAGTGTAATCGATGTCGTAAGTCTGCCAGGCGAGGGGAGGGAAGGCCATGTTTACTTTGGGTTCCGCGATGGTGTAGATGCCACCGCACTCGTTATTGGCTCCTTCCAGACCGAAACTATCCAACATCTGCACCTCATAGCGCCCCTGTAAATAGCATCCACTATTGCCGCGGCCCTGGCCTCGCGCGGTGGGGATGTAAGGGATTCTGAACTCTAGGTGGAGGGTGAAACTATTCCAGGTTTCTTTCGTGGTGATTCCCTGCTTTAAGGTATCGCCATCAAGGCGGCCCTTGTCGAAGGCCGCGGTGGACTTGCCATCGAAGAGGATGATGGCACCGGCGGGTGCCGAGGCCCCTAACGTAGGGCTCTTGCGCTCGACCTTGCTCAGTTTGCTGTCGCCCAGCGCCAGCTTGCCCTCTGCGATGGTGCCCTGATGTGGTCCTAGAGAAACCTTCCCTTCCGCCACCGAACCTTTGATCCGCGTGCTTTTGTCTCCACTGAAGCCGTCGCCCGGCAAGCCCCCGGGATAGAGCACAGCGGCAAATTTTCCACCACCCTCGGCTACCAATTGCACGCCCACTTTCTTGCCCGCCAAATCTCCGACATATTCGCCTTGAATGGAAAAGTCCGGGTCTTGCTGGGTGGCCAGAGTCGGATCCGTGAACGACTTCTTATCATCGGCCAGACTAAAAGTGGAAATGAGTGGGAAAATCAGGCAGAGTAATCGTGAGCGCATATAGAGGTAACTGGTTGGATGGTGGTAAATCAGGCCACCATCATAGGTGTGCGTGCGGGCCTGCCAATCGCGCAAAGGCGGTAAAATTTTCACCGGGCCTGCTGGCCCTACCCCAATCAGACAAATGTTACGATCCTTCATTTGCATGTGGACGTCATGCCGCTCAGGATGCCATTTTATGAATCCTCGTCCTCTCACGCATTACGCGATGATCTCGGTCATCGCAGCGGTCGCCACCTTTCTGATGAAGCTGGTGGCCTGGAAGCTGACCGGTTCCGTGGGTTTACTCTCGGATGCGCTGGAGTCATTGGCGAATTTGGCGGCGGCATTTATTGCGCTGGCATCGCTGGCAGTGGCGGTGCGTCCAGAAGATGAGGAACACGCGTTTGGCCACTCCAAAGCGGAATATTTTGCGGCTGGGATTGAGGGGGCGTTAATCCTGCTGGCGGCGGTGGCGATTGGTTGGACGGCCGTGGAACGTTTCTTCTCCCCGCATGTGCTGGAGCAGCCCGTCCTGGGGATTGCGATTTCGGTGGCTGCGTCCGTGGTTAATTTACTGGTGGCGCGCTTGCTTTTAAAAGTGGGCCGGGCGCGGCGGTCTGTCGCGTTAGAAGCGGATGCCAAGCATTTAATGACGGACGTCTGGACCTCGGTGGTCGTGGTGATTGGCGTTGCGTTAGTGGCGATCACGGGTTGGTGGTGGCTGGATCCACTGCTGGGTTTGCTGCTGGCATTCCACATTATCGCAGTGGGCGTGCGCCTCGTGAGAGATTCGATGCATGGTCTGATGGACTCAGGTTTGGATCCCGCAGATCAGGCAACGATTCGTCAGGTGCTCCAGAACTATGCGGTGGAAGACATCGAGTATCATGCCTTGCGCACACGACGTGCCGGATCTCTCAAATTCATGTCCGTCCACCTGCTCATGCCGGGCGCTTGGACCATTCTGCGCGGACACGATCTGGCGGAGCAGTTGGAGCAGGAACTCCGCCAGGCCGTGGCAGGGTTGATTGTCTTCACTCACTTGGAGCCGCGGGAGGATCCCAAATCCTGGGAAGATGTAAAGTTAGCCCGCTCCTAAAATCCGCGGAGGAACATCCCCCTGATGTCCAGTCGATACCAGGCCGCTGCGAAAATGATCCCGGTCCAAAGGAGCACGGAAAACGCCAAGAGCCATTTTCCGAGGGTGCGCGTGGATTGGCAGTAAACATAACGCTTACCACCATCAGGGCGGATCTCCGTCGCATAGGCCACGTTCCAAGCGATGATCGGCCCGAGCAAGCCCGCCGTAAGCATCATGTAAACGCTATAGATCAACAAGGTTCGTGGTCCGCGTCGCATCCCTTCCTCTGGCACCCCGGGAGACTCCGGGACGTCATCAGCCCGGGCAAAAACCACTTCCGGTGCGGATACTCCTCGGTCTCGGAGAATTTTCTGCGCACAGGCCATATCAAAGTCACTATTTTCCCACGGGTGCTCCAGCAGGGATATCAACTCATCGTCATTGCAGGCGAGCAAGGGATGTTCTGGATCCACTCCTGCGGCCGCTTCCGCTTGGGCCGTGTTGAGTAAGGCCTCCCGGGCGGGGATTAATTGCTCCTGGGGGACGGAAACTAAGCCACAACTGATCGTGCCGGGAAAATAAATCGACAGATTCGTCGTCTGCGAATCGTTGGCGATCCGGGACGGAATGCCCGCCTTCTCAAGCACCGAGACACAAGCCTCCATAGGCTCAGCGTGGAAAAAACGGCCAACTTCGACATATCCATTCATGCGCTCCTGTTATCAGCTTAGCGGGCTCTGAGCAAGCAAAGAAAGGGGGCCTCAGAAATTCTGCAAAAGTTGCAAAAAGTCACTTGCAACTTCGCAATTGAGACTGAGTCTCGTTACATATGATACTGACACTCAGTATCAGTAAGCGTCAACCCCAACTTCCTTTCCTATCCATGAAATTATCCTTTTGGTCCACCCTGTTACCCGTTCTGGTCTGTGCCGCTTCAACCCTCACTGCGGGCGAGCGACGTTTTGTCTTCAGCTATGAAACCACCACCTCCGCCAAGGGTGCCATTGAGTATGAACAATGGGTTACTTGGAAAGCCAGCACGGCAGATAATCGCGATTTCTCCCGCTTCGAGTTCCGCCATGAGCTGGAGTTTGGCGTCACCGATAAATTGCAAGTGGGGCTCTATCTGGGCGACTGGCGCCTAACCAACGGCACGGATGACGATGGGGCCGAGTATCGCACCTCTGGAATCGAGGCGATTTACCAACTCAGTGACCCCAATCAGAGCTTCCTCGGCAGCGCGCTGTATGGTGAGGTTAAACTGGGGCCGGAGAAGTTTGCCTTGGAAGGAAAAGTTTTATTGCAGAAGAATTTCGGACCCTTCGTAGCCGTGTATAACGGAATTATCGAGGCGGAATGGGAGGGCTCGGGCTATGACGAAAAAGTGGGCGTGTGGGAAAATACCTTGGGCTTGAGCTATCAGGTCACCCCGCAATTCCTCGTCGGTGCCGAAGCGGTGCATGAGGTGGAGTTTGAGGATTGGTCAGAGTCGGGTGATCAGGTGGTTTATGCCGGGCCGAATTTCTCGTATCGTAAGGGCAACTTCTTTGCCACCGTGGCCCCGCTCTTTCAAGTCACGGGCGTGGCGGGCGAACCCGATTTCATGACCCGACTGATCTTCGGATTTAATTTCTAAAGTGCTTGGATCTCCAATGATGGTGCAGCTGCTGCGGCACGGTCACTTGGTTGCCAACGAGGGCTCAGTCAGGAATTCCTGGCTGAGCCATTCGTTGCTTTGGAGGGTGAGCGCCATTCGGCTGAAGTCAGGAGCGACGTGGTTATTCTAAGGTGCGTTCAAGATGAGATCTTCTCAGATTCAAGCCGGAGGCTTGACAGAATTTAGCCGGGGGTTGAGCGATAGCGATACCCCCGGTTAGAGGATCAAAAGAATCGCATCCCGACAGGGATGCCAGATCAGCAACATGAGAGGGAATGGCTTCGCACGATCCTATTCTGGCATCCCTGCCGGGATGCGGTCATTTCGTTGGAATACCGGGGGTATCGCTATCGCTCAACCCCCGGCTAATTTCTTAGATCCCTCCGGGATCACCTCATGTTGAACGTAACTTGGAATTAGGCTGCGAAACTCTCCCCGCAGGAGCAGGTCACGATGGCATTGGGGTTCTTGACTTTGAAGCCGCCGTTTTGGAGGTCGTCGCTGTAATCCAACTCCGAGCCTGCTACGAACAACGCGCTCTTAGGATCGATGACGACGCGCACGCCACCGGATTCCACTTGGATATCCCGATCCGCCGGGCCGTCCACCAAATCCATTTTATACTGCAACCCAGAGCATCCGCCACCCACCACGGCCACTCGGAGCGCGCCATGCTCCGCACGTCCTTGCTTCTCGAGCAGGGAGGTGAGCTTCTGCGTGGCACCGTTGAGAACTTTGATCAGCTTCTCATTGCCTACTTTGAAATTTACCGGACGTGGACTGGGGGATGTCATGGAGTATCCTTTCCCTGGTTCTCCTCGAAGTCAACCCAAGCCGTGTCACGCCAGCACTTCGGAAATGACGTGGCCATGGACATCGGTTAGTCTGCGATCTACTCCGCTGGTGCGGTAGCTGAGTTTCTCGTGGTTGATGCCAAGCAGGTGAAAGATGGTGGCGTGGAGATCATAGCAATAGGTGATGCCGGATTCCGCTTTGAAGCCAAGTTCATCGCTCTGCCCGTAACTGGCACCAGCCTTGACCCCGGCCCCGGCCAACCAGGTCACGAAGGAATTGCCATTATGATCTCTGCCCAGTGAGCCTTGGGCGAAGGGCGTGCGGCCGAATTCGGTGGTAAAGATGACTAGCGTATCTTCAAGGAGCCCGCGCGATTTCAAATCCCCCAGCAACCCTGCGATGGGCAGATCCACGCTGGCAGCGATGGGCGGGAGTTCAGTTTGGATATTGCCGTGGTTGTCCCAGTTATTGATGGCACCTTGGGGGCCGCTCCATACTTGCACCACGCGGGTGCCGCGTTCAAGCAGCCGGCGGGCCAGCAGACAACGACGTCCGAAGTCCTCGGTCACGGGATCATCCATGCCATAAGCGGTGCGCATGGATGCGGTCTCGCGACTCAGGTCGAAGGCCTCCGGAGCGCTAAGTTGCATCTTCGCAGCGAGTTCGTAGCCTGCGATGCGCGCTTCCAGGCGTGAGTCCTCGGGATGGCTGGCGGCATGGGCTCGATTCATTTTCTGCAGGAGCGCGAGGCTGGCCGCGTCCGCTTCCTGGCTGGCAAACTTATGTTTGCTGTTGGCAAAAAGGTCTGGCACCGGGGAGGCGGAACCCGCGTTGATAATGGTGCCTTGATGGCGGGACGGGAGGAACGCTGCGCTGAAATTTCCCTTCTGGTTATAGGGCAGGCCACGCGCGTCCGGCAGCACCACGAAGGTGGGAAGATTATCCGACAAGCTGCCCAATCCGTAGGAAATCCATGCTCCCATGCAGGGGAATCCTGGGAGGAGGAATCCCGTATTCATCATATAACTGCCAGGCCCGTGCACGCTGGTCTTGGTGGTCATGGCCATGAGGAATGCCATCTCGTCCACCCACTTGGCCTGGTGGGGGAAGACACTGCTCACCCAGCGTCCGCTCTGGCCGTGTTGTTTGAACTCGAAGGGGCTTTTCATGACCGCTCCAGCCGGTCCGGTCTGGCCTTCCGGTTTTTCCTTGGGGCCGATCATCTGGCCGTGCAGCCGCTCCAGCGCAGGCTTGTAGTCGAAGGTATCCATCTGGCTCACCCCGCCATTCATGAACAGTTGGATGATGCGCTTGGCCTTGGCGGGATGATGCAGTCCGCCATTCAACTCAGGTCTCGGCGTTGCGGTGTCGCCCCGTGCTTCGCGCGATAGCAATTGCGCCAAGGCCACGCCCGTGATGCCACCACCGGTGTGCCACAGAAAATTTCGACGTGTTAGTGATGTGGTGGAAAACATGGCTAGTCGAGGAAGAGGAATTCATTCGCATTAAACAGCACGCGACAGACTGCCGCCATGCCATGCTGTGCTGCCAGCGTGGTGCAGTCGGAGCTTTCCGATGCTGTGGGGTCGCGCTGCAAAATGCGCTGGAAGGCGGCCCGAATTCTGCCCTCGGGCTGGGGGAATTCCTGTTCCAGCTTGGCTGCGAATCGTTCGCTGGCATGGAGGATGAATTCGTTATTGAACATCGCCAGCGATTGCAGAGCGGAGGCGGAGAAGCCGCGCACCGGAGCAAGTTGGCCCAGGTCGGGGAAATCCAGCGTGTCCATAAACGGATCCGCAATGGCCCGCCAGACGAGGCGGTAAACGCTGCGTCGGTTGGCTCCGGGAGTGTTCCAGTCGAAATCTGCATAGTTTAAAACCGGTGTGGTCTGCGGCCCGGGCTTGGACGTGAAGTGCGCCACGCTGGGACCGCCCATGGTGAGATCAAGGTTTCCACTCACAGCTAGCATCGTGTCGCGCACCGTGTCAGCATCCAATCGCGAGCGGCTCATGCGCCAGAGGAGCCGATTGTCTGGATCCACTGCGAGTGCTGTGGCGTTGGCGTTGCTGGACTGACGATAGGTGGCGCTGGTGAGGATGAGCCGATGCAAGGCTTTCAGCGAGCCATGGGCCTCATCGCGAAACCATACGGCCAACCAGTCCAGTAGCTCCGGATGGGACGGCACGCCCCCCATATGTCCGAAATCGCTCGGCGTGTCACACAGCCCTTTGCCGAAATGATAGTGCCAGACTCGGTTCACGATGCTGCGCCAAGTTAGGGGATTGTCCGCGTGAGTCAACCAATCAGCCAAGGCGGCTCGACGGGAAGCTTCGTCCTGAGGCTTGTCCAAACTAAAGCGTGCGGGCAGGGCTGTGATTGCTGAGAGGGCACCCGGGCCGATCTCTGCTTGAGGCTTCGCCAAATCGCCTCGTTGCAAAAGCCGAATCGAGCGGGGTTGGGGGATGGAAACCACACCGCGTTCATTCTTGGCGGCCCGGCCGGCGGCCCAGACGGTCACCGGTGGCGGAAGCTTCGCGAGTGCTTCCGTGGCCGCCAAGCGTGCGACCATGCTGGCCAGCGCCAGTTGTTGTGCTGGGGAGCGATCCGGTTGCGGAGTGCGTAAAATTTCCTCCAGTGCCGTTGGTAATGCCCGCAGGCTGTTAGCAGGTGCCTGGGTGGCGGACAGT
Source organism: Verrucomicrobiales bacterium (assembly GCA_031411295.1). Lineage (GTDB taxonomy): Bacteria > Verrucomicrobiota > Verrucomicrobiia > Verrucomicrobiales > V1-33 > JAGNEJ01. Next base: position 31,095 of record JANOAV010000029.1, read on the forward strand.
TTGAATCTTCCCAGCAAGTGCGAGCCGCCCTGCAGTTGTCGCAGCGTAATCACCAGGCGGGCACCTGCTTCCAGCGGCAATTTCTCCCTGAGCGCAAATACTCCGTGATGGGGCTGGCCGATGGCGGGATGGATCGCCCAAGAGGATTTGAAATCACCATCAATCGCCTTGGTAACATCATAATTTACCTGATCGAAATCGGAGAGCGCACGCTGCAGCGAAACCTTCTCTGGCTTGGTGGAGGAGGGACGGAAGACTTGCAGTTCGATCTCGCTCAGATGCAGATTGCCATTGCTGGCGCGTCCCGGGCCATGCGCTGGCAGGGAATCATCCGGCAGGAAATCAAGCCGCACCGCTGTCAGCTCGGACAAGTTAGTCGTCGTCGTTACCGTGTAGGTATCCTTGTCCGGAGTCGGGCCGCTGGCAAGGAGGGAACCATCCGCCAGGCGCTCCAGCAGTGTGCCTTCGGCGGTGAGGAACGTTTCCGGAAGGAGCAATTTCCAAGCCACGGGTGACGCATGCGCCTGCTCCCAGGCCGTGATCAGAGCTGCGCTAGCCGGGGCTTGGATGACTGCGGCATCCTTGCTCTCGGCCGCTTGCAACAGGGCGTTGAGCGTCTGTAGTTGCTGCGCTACCGCAGGGTCCTCATGATAGGAAATGTCCCCTTTGCCAATGCCTGCGAAGACTGCCTGGAGGGCAAAATAATCTTCCTGCGTGATGGGATCAAATTTATGGGCATGGCAGCGGGCACAGTTTGCCGTAGTGCTGACAAAGCTGGCCATGGTCTGCGTCACTAAATCATCCCGATCCAAGTATTCAAAACTCGTGGGAGCGGTGGCGGCAGCGCTGCTATCATAAGTGCCTGCGCCCAGATAACCCAGCGCAGCCGAGAGTGCGGGCTCCGTGGGAAAGAACACATCGGCGGCTAGTTGCTCCCGGATAAACCGCGGCCAAGTGGTGTCGCGATTGAGGCTGGCAATGACGTAATCACGATACCGCCACGCGTTCGGCCGCAGGTCATCGTGCTCGAAACCATGGGTATCTGCAAAATGAATGGTGTCCAGCCAGTGCCGCGCCCAGCGTTCGCCATAGCGGGGCGAGGCCAGCAACTGGTCCACGAGGTCATTATAGGCTGGCGCAGGGGTTGCCGCCTGCGCAAAGGCTGCGACCTCTGCTGGGGATGGTGGCAGACCATGCAGATCGAAGTAAAGTCGGCGGATGAGACTGCGCGGATCAGCGGGAGGAGCGGGCGCGAGTTGCTTCGTCTGCAACCGCTCCTGAATGAACGCATCGATCGGATGGGCTGCTCCGGGGGGGATCGCTGGCTGCAGCAATGGTCGCAACGACCACCAATCCGCTGGCGATGGCACCGGGGTGGTGCGCGGGTCGGGAGCGCCCAATTTGATCCATTGCTCCAGCAGCGCGATTTCCTCGGCGGGCAGTTGCTGCTTCGGCGGCATTTGGTGATCGTCGTCGCGCCAGCGCACCATGGTCATCAGCAGGCTGGCATCCGGTTTTCCTGCCACCACGGCGGGACCGGTCTCGCCACCTTTTTCCCAGCCCGACTTGGAATCCAGGGTCAGCCCACCTTTCATCTTGCCACCCTGATGCGAATGGCATTCATAGCAACGTTGTTTCAGCAGGGGTTCGATTTTATCACTGAAGAAGTCCTCCGCCTGTGTGCTGGCGACCAAGCAAAGCGAAACCAGGACCACAGCGTTGCGCACGGGTGGGTTCACGGTGGGACTGTGGGTTTGCTGGGCCATGGATTTTGCTGGGCTCCGTCGATCTCGGGCGCACTAGTCGTTTCCCTCCAGCAGTGGGTCAATGCCTGCCCTATCCGCCACTGCGGTGGAACAGGTAAATAAATATTTCTCCAAAATCTGCCGCGTTTGCTCTAGAATCCGTCAAGCACCCTTGATGAATCCTTCCAATCCTTCAGCAAACCTCTGTCTCAACTGCGGAACTCAGTTGCCTGCGAATACCGTGGGTGCTTGCCCGCGGTGCCTTTTACTTGCAGCCATGGAACCAGCCGAACCCCGGACAGATCCGGCGGATGTCCCCGAGGTAGCCGCAGTGAGTGCGGCGTTTCCCCAGCTGGAAATCTTGGAACTCATCGGCCAGGGCGGCATGGGCTGGGTCTTCAAGGCGCGGCAACCGAAGCTGAATCGCTTGGTGGCGTTGAAATTGTTACCCGCTTCGTTGACCGAACGGGACGCGTCGTTCGCTGGTCGTTTTGAGCGGGAAGGTCAGTTGCTAGCTCGACTGCACCATCCAAACATCGTGGCGGTGCACGATTCCGGCAGGGCGGGTGAGTTCTTCTATTTGCTAATGGAATATGTGGATGGCGTGAATCTGCGCCAAGCCATGCGCTCCAGTCGGTTCACGCCGGCGCAAGCGCTGGCCATCGTGCCCCATATCTGTGACGCGCTCCAGTTCGCGCATGAGGAAGGGGTGCTGCACCGAGACATTAAGCCGGAGAATATTTTGCTGGATGGGAAAGGCCGCGTGAAGCTGGCGGACTTCGGCATTGCGAAGGTTTTAGGAGAAGGGACGGAACGGACACAAGGGACTACCCCGACCGATCTTCAGTCGGCTGAAACGTCGCTTAAGTCCTTTCCGTCCCTTCCGTCCTTAGAGCCCCTCCCGTCCCTAACTCACACCGGCAGCACCCTGGGCACGCCCAACCTTCAAAGATAGCTTTGAGCGGCTTTGCGCCTCAAAGCTATTAGTTGTTGGACAGGCCCGGTGATTCACTCAGCGCCTTCGGCCTCGGTGGCTGATCGGCGGGCCTATGCGGTTTGCTTTTCGAGGTCGGTGTTGGCTAAC
>JANOAV010000030.1:0-51422 GCA_031411295.1 Verrucomicrobiales bacterium
CTTTGAGCGGCTTTGCGCCTCAAAGCTATTAGTTGTTGGACAGGCCCGGTGATTCACTCAGCGCCTTCGGCCTCGGTGGCTGATCGGCGGGCCTATGCGGTTTGCTTTTCGAGGTCGGTGTTGGCTAACTTCAGGGGCCGCCTTCTGAGCGATGCTGATGGGCACTGAATCCTGGCTACAGTGGCGTCCAGGTGCTCTTTTCCTTTTCTGGGGCTGATTCTGGTGGCTGCGACTTGCATTTCCGCGGATTTTTTGGCTGCGATTTCCTTGCTAGTCCATGCTCCGCCTTGACTTCTCTTTTTCAAGTTAGGTTGGCGGGGCGTTGGGTTTTGGATTTTCAATTTCATGCCGGTTGATCTTGCGGTGGCGGTCCGCGCACCGGGGTGCTGTCGGCTGCGCTGCCCGTGGGTGGCTCGGTCCAGAGCGGGAGGCGCTTGAGTTCGCGCTTCCAGTCCATGGCTTTGCCGCAGCACGGGCATTGCGGGATGCGGGCTTCTTTGGGGGGCTCGGCTGGCGCGTCGCTGGGCGCAGGCTCCACGGGGGGAAGTTCGGGTTTAAGCGCTCCGAGGATGGCCTCCACCCGCTCCCGACTGCGTTTCCCAGCGGCACTCAGGAACCCGTAATGCCGCACGCGCACCAGTCCCTTGGGCAGCACGGAATGGCTTCGCTATTGAAATGCCGCTCCTCGCGGCCCAGCATTCGTCCTGCGTGCAACGGCGGATTTTTGCACGCTCAAGGCGTGGGGCTTTGGAAGCCCCACACACAAGCATGGGTATTGAATGGCCTAATTTGATTTCCTATCATGATGCCTGGGCTTTCAAAGCCCCGCTCCTTGGGACAAAACCCGTGCAAAAATCCGCCGTTTCCTGCGTGCGAACGCGGACGGATTTGAGTTGAATAAAGCGGACGAATGACGACAATGAATCGGGTATATTTTTCATAGGGCCGCAGGATCGTCTGCCTGCGGCCCGATACCCGCCCTCAGAAATACGCTCTCGCTGCACGCTCGGCTCCCCAATGCACCGTCCGGATGCGAACCAGTCCACGAATCACGCTTGCGTTCCGCGGAGCCGTTCGGCTCCTGAATCAGTAAAAGCATTCCTTGACGAATTTTGTTTCACTTGTGTGATGGCGCAGTGCTTGCCGTTTTTGACACCAATGTTTTAGTCTCCGGTTTACGCTCTGCTCGCGGTGCTTCGAACGCGCTCTTGCAGCGCGTAGCTCTGGGACATTGCCAAGCTGCGGTTTCGACTGCGCTGCTTCTGGAGTATGAGGATGTGCTGAATCGTCCGGGATTGTTACCGGGCTATTCGTCGGGGACGATTGATGCGTTTTTGGATTCATTTTGTTCCGTGGCGCGAGAGTCGTTCATTTACTTCCGTTGGCGTCCTTTCTTGACCGACCCGGGCGATGATCTCGTATTCGAGTGCGCCTTGGCCGCAGGCGCGACGCACATCGTAACCCACAATGGGCGGGATTTCAGGGGGACCGAAGTTTTTGGAGTTTCCACCGTGACACCTGCCGATTTCTTAGCTATACTTCCTCCGATATGAGCACTCTTACCATTTCTATTCCTGATTCAGTTCTTCGTTCTGTAGAGTCCCTCGCTCTGGCAGATGGGGTAGCGGTGGATAATTACGTCTCGACTATTTTGGCGCAGCGGATCGCTATCGCTGAGGCGGATTCTTATGTTCGTAGAAGAGGTTCACGGGGGAGTGCTGGGCAATTGCTTGAGATACTGCGCTCGGCTCCTCAGGTCGAACCTGAGGAGGATGACCACCTGCCTGGCAGCCTCTAGCCTAACCTTCAAAGATAGCTTTGAGCGGCTTTGCGCCTCAAAGCTATCAGTTGTTGGACAGGCCCGGTGATTCACTCAGCGCCTTCGGCCTCGGTGGGTGATCGGCGGGCCTATGCGGTTTGCTTTGCGAGTTCGCGGTTGGCTTGACTCGGTGCCGACTGCCGGCGGGATGAGAGGGGACGCTTCGCGAAGACGATAGCGGCGTTCTGGCTGAATTTTCCTTTTCCTTGGCTGTTGTTTTGCTGGGTGGCGTGGATTTTAGCGGGCTTTTGGGCGGCATTTTTCTCCTTGGTCCACGCTCCACCTGCGCGGACCCCTTTCAAGTTAGGATGGCGGGCGCTGGCGTTGGCGATTTTCAATTTCATGCGGGTTGCGTTTGCGGTGGCGGTCCTCTCACAGGGGTCCAATCGGCTGCGCTGCTTATCGGGGGCTCGGCCCAGAGTGGGAGCCGTTTGAGTTCGCGCATCCAGCTCATGGCTTTCCCGCAGCACGGGCATTTCGGGATGCGGGCTTCTTTGCTGGCTTGGGCGATGGCGACCGCAGCGGCATCCGAAGCTTCACTAGGCGTGGCCACGGCAGGGAGTTCGGGTTTAAGCGCTCCGAGGATGGCCTCCACGCGCTCCCGACTGCGTTTCCCAGCGGCACTCAGGAACCCGTAATGCCGCACGCGCACCAGTCCCTTGGCCAGCACGGAATGGCTGCGAGCGCTAGCCGCAGCGCTCTAACATTCGGCGACTCGGCGCATGCATTGATGAAAACGATCACACCATCAAGAATTTCGATTATGGCCTCTCCGGAGACCGCAGTATGGTGTCGCCTATGAAACGAATTTTTATGAATGTGTCTGACCGGAAGCATCCTCGCAGTATTATCCTCTGGAGCCTCAAGTTTACGAGTAAGTGCCACTTGGTTGTGTTGCTCGTGCTTATCGGATTTCTGACGGGCACCGGGCATTCGCTTGGCGCAGAGGAAGGCGATGAATCACCCGCGGAACGAGAGCGCGGAATGAAACTCACCGGGGGGGATCTAAGTGTGGCAACCAATGAGTTGGAGCGATTCTATGCTCTGGGAAACGCCGCGCGGAATGTGTTGCGGGACGGGAAACTCAAAGAGGCTGAGGCGCTCGCTAAGGAACTGGCGCGCCTGGCTCCGAAATACAAGCAAGACTGGAATTATGGCAACGCCATTGCCGATGCGAATCAAGTGCTTGGACAAATCGCACTCTCCGAAGGTGATGTCGGGGAAGCCAAAAAGCATCTACTCGCATCGGCTGACAGCAAGGGTTCGCCACAATTAAACTCCTTCGGTCCCAGTTTTATCCTGGCTCGCGCACTGGCCGAGAAAGGCGAGCGTGAGACCGTGATCGCTTTTCTGGATTTAGTGGCCCGCTTTTGGGCCAACCCGGATGAGCGAACCGAACCCAATTCCAAGCGCCTTGCCAGCGAGCACCTCCAGCAACTGGAGTCCTGGAAAGAGCAACTCCGTGCAGGGAAGGTTCCTGACCATCCAAAATGGCGGTAGTCCGTGATTGCTCCAAAGAATCCAACCATGCTGAACAAATTAGGTTAGGATTGGGTGACAGCTCCAATGGACTCGTCGGGTGGAAATGGCGGACGGAGTCGCGCCACTCCCATTGTGGCAGCCCTCTTTTTCGGTGCAATATAGAAAACGCCCAAGACCACTGGGTCTTGGGCGCTTTCATGAATTGCTGGCGAGGGGCATCCCCCGTAACGGAAGACGAATTATTTCTTCGGCTCAGGCGTCTTGGGGTCCGCTGGTTTGTCACCTGGTTTCATTTCTTCCTTTTTGTCGTCCTTCTTGGGATCAGCTTTGGGATCATTTTTTTCCTTCTTTTCCTTTTCAGGCTTCACGTCGTCCACCTTGCCGACCTTGAAGTCTTTGCCCAGCGGCTTGGAAACCATGCTTTTGCTCAGACGGCCTTTCTCGATCGCCAGGGTAGCGATCATCTCTTTTCCTTCGAGTTTTACCTCTTTGCATTTGAAATCAGAGGCCTGGAGGAGCAGGGCCTTGACTTCCGTGACGCTGGCTTCCGTGGCATTGCCCAAGTTCGGGGTGATGACTGCGGTGTAGAGCATTTCTTTCTTCTCTTCCTTCTTGTCGCCTTTTTTGGCGTCCTTCTTGGCATCTTTGGCATCGGCAGGAACCGTCAGGGCCAGGGCAATGACAGATAATAGTAAGCAGAACAGTTTCATGTTATTCGGGTGGTATGGGTTGGAGAGCGTGACCGGACTGTCCGGTTGGGGCTCCGTAACATTGGACGTTGTAACGGAAGGAATATTCTGAGCAAGTATATTTCTGCACCCATTTGGTGGTTGCAGAGGCCCGGGGAATACCGTTTCAGTCCGGCATGACGAAACAAATTATCGCTACCAACCAAGCTCCGGCCGCCATCGGCCCCTACAGTCAAGCCATTCGCACGGGAAATCTTCTCTTCGGTTCCGGCCAGATTCCATTGGATCCAGCGGACCCAGGGGCGGCCTTCCCGGAGGACATTACCGCGCAAACTGAGCAAGTGCTGGCGAATCTGGGCGGACTGCTCAGCAGCCAAGGGCTAAGTTTCGAAAGCGTCGTTAAGACCACGGTCTTCCTCATGGATATGGCGGACTTCGCTGCGATGAATGCGGTTTACGGGAAGTATTTCTCTTCCAATCCGCCGGCCCGCAGCACGGTGCAGGTGGCAGGACTGCCGCGTGGGGCCAAGGTAGAGATCGAGTTTATCGCAGTGATCGAGTAAGCACGACTCTGCACATGCCCATGCTTCCCGTAGTTTTGAGACGGAAAATGCCCAAGTCCGCAAGATTTCTCTAAATTTATCAACTTTAGGGTTGTCAACTTGGAGGGAATTGACCTAAATGTCTCATCGTCTTATGAAAAAGCTTCTTCTCATCCTCCTCACCGTCGGAATTGCCACCGTCAGCATGGCCGATTTCCAGGCTCCTCCGGGATCCAAATACACTCGCGTCCGCAAACTAAGCCGTGCCTTGGCTAACTTGGTTTACGGAATCAATGAACTTCCCAACCAATGGGAACGCAGTTCCTCCTACGGAGGCAACAGTGAAGCCGCCAGTAGCGGCACCATGCTGGCAGCCCATAAGATCGTGACCCGCGTCGGTTACGGTCTGTATGAACTCGTCACCTTCCCCTTCCCCACTTACAAGGGCGGCTATCGCCAGCCTTACTGGACGAAGGAAGCCACTAACCCATATCGTGGTTACCAAGAGTTTGCTCCAGAAGTTGGCTTTACTTCCGGTTACGTGCAAACTCGCGACCAAGTGGATTGAGCGCTGACCCGATCACAAATTTCAAAAATCCCGCATCTTCATTGATGCGGGATTTTTTTTTGAACGCGAGACTGGCCCACCTCGTGGTCGCCAGGCGGAATTTCCGTCATGGTTCGTTCTTGCATGAATGGCCAAATGCGGTTAAAACGACGCTCGTCTCCCCACTAAACATTTCCTGAGTATGAAATACCTCATCGCCTTATTGATTATCGCCATTGCCGCCGTGGCTGGCTTCTTTGTGCAGCCACGGATTTACACTGCGGGTGAAAGTCTCCGTCCCAAAAAGATCATTGTGGAAAAGACGGTAAAAGAAAAAGAGGCCGATGCGGCCAGGGCCAAAGCCTCCGTTCCCAACCACGACACGGGCAAGGTGCAGGATTTGTTGGCTCAAATTAGAAACGGTCCCACCCCCGGGGATACCCCACCCGCTCCACAGGAAGGGCCAAAATCAACCAGTGCGGACGATGAAATCGAGCGCAAGTATCCGATGCCGAAGATCCGAGCGATCGAAGAAATCACCAAGAATTGGACCACGGTGCCATCCACGGCGTTCCCACGGAAGGTCAAGTCAACCCTGCCGATTGATTTCCAAATTGCAGCCGGAAAGACCACCCTTCCACCGGGTTCTGAACTAGTCGCTTTTTCCTTGGAAGGCGGTATGATGTCCGTCGCCCGCGGGGAGAGTGATCCATTGAAGGTAACGGTTTCCCTGGCCAGCACCGACTTCCAGGAAATGATGACCCGCCTCTACAACAAGTATGTGGACAAACGCGTAGCTGATGTAAAAAAAGCACGCGAAGCCGCCCTCTACGAACGCGACCATCCGGCCCCGCCCCCACCACCGGTGGACGAACAGGCCAAGCTGGCTGGAGTTAAACCTGCCTTCGATGGCAACAATCAAGTCCCCGCCATGATGGCGAGCATAGCCGCCAAGGAGGTAACGGAATTTAAATCTTCGAATATTACGGATTGGTCCCCACCAGAATTTGCCATGGATGGCGGCAAAGGCTATTGGGTCGTGAAAATCGGAGTGGAAATCAGCACTATGTTCGGAATGCAGCCCACGGAAATTCAGGCCTTCATCAACAATGGCAAGGTCGTCAAATGGATCTATGCCGGTTCCAAGGAGCCCGTGCAGTGAGTCTGGCCGCAGTTGGCATCATTGGCTTGGGCATTGTCGGGAGTCGGGTAGCGGAGAATTACCGTGCCGCCGGACACCAGGTTAGGGTCTGGAGCCGCACCCCTCGCAACCAGGAACCGAATTTCTTGGAGACCCCTGCGGCCGTGGCCTCCGTTGCATCCGTAGTGCAGATTTTCGTTAATACGGGAGAGAGTTTACTGGCGGTGCTGGAAGCGATGCGCCCCGCCCTAACCACGGAACATATCATCATTAACAGTTCGACGGTCTCGCTGCCAGCCACCCAGGCAGCGGAGCAACTGGTAACGGCGTGCGGGGCCCAGTTTCTCGACTGCCCGTTTACCGGCAGTAAACTGGCCGCAGCGGCAGGGCAGTTGATTTATTATGTGGGAGGGTCCGCCGATTTGTTGGAGAAGGTGCGTCCCTTATTGGTGCATTCCTCCAAAGAAATCCTCCTCCTGGGAGAAATTGGCGACGCTACCGTGCTGAAGCTCGTAACCAACATGGTCAGCGCCACCACCGTGCAGATTCTGGCGGAAGCGATGGCGGTGACAGCGGCGGCGGGCATTCCGCAGGAGAAATTTCTCCGGGCCATGGAGGGCAATGCCAACTGCTCTGGTTTGGTCCGGATGAAGGTCCCCGCGATGGCCGCAGGTGATTTCTCGCCCCATTTCTCGCTCAAAAATATGCTCAAGGATTCCCGCTTTGCGCTGGAGTTGGCTGCCGCCCATGGATTGGATTTGCCAGTCCTGACAGCCACTTCCGACTGCATGGCAGAACTGGATGCGCAAGGCCGGGGAGAAGAGGACTTCGCAGTCCTGGCCACGAAATATCTCTAACGCCAACGTCATTTCCCCGCTCCACTGGCCTGGACCTGCTGACCGATCGGAGAATCCAGCCATTGCTGAGCAGCCGTCGCGTCCTGCTTGATCCATTGCGGCAATAACTCTTTGAGGCGTCGGGCGCGCTTGCCAGGATCATTGATACTGGCCGCCCAGGTCAGCGCGGAGGTGGGATCCGTTTTGAATAAACTGCGCACGAACTCACCCGTGATCGCATCCCGCCGGGGACCGACAGGCTCCTGGTTGAGCCACTCACTGGCGCTGATCGGATCCCGCCCGCCCCAGACTTCGCCGAGTTCCTTCCAGAGTTCATCCTGGCTTTTGCCTTTGCTTACTTGATCAATCCGCTTGAGCGCTTCGGCAGGAAGGAAGGCCTCGTTGGTATCGATACTGTTTCTCGCATAGCCAGCGAGAAAGGCCTGGCGGTCCGGCCCTTCCGGCAAGCCGTTGCGCAGCGCTTCCGTGTGACTATCAGGATAATTCCCCAGACTGGCGAATTGCTTGATGGTGCGTTGTCGAAGCTCTGGGTCCTGAATCGAAGTCATCACTTTCAGCCCTTGCAGTGGATCCTCCGGCCAGGAAAATCCATGCTCCAGCAATCTTCCGAGCAGAGAGTCGAGATCTCTTGGCGGCAATCCTAACGCGTTCAATTTATCTGCCGCAGCGGCCAGTCCCAGGGTCATGCTCATGCCCTGGAGGCAAGCTTCCACCAGCTCCCGACGTTTCCCAGCCGGTCCTTCGGTCATGACCCAGTCCAAGGCGGCTGTGGCGTCCTGATTGGACCAAGGGTGCAATACTTGCGAGACTAGGTCCAGCTTCGCTCCTTTGGCCTCGGCACCTTGGGCCAGGGTCATGGCCAGGGCAGGATTGCTGCCGCCGAGTTCCTGAAACAAAGCGAAAGTCGCCTCGTGCCGAAAGGGTTGGGGTTGTCCTAAAATAAAATCCAAGGCGGCGGGAGCGTCTTTTTGGGCCCAGATCTTGGCCACCGCAAATCGCATCTGACTCGCAGTCTGGCGTCCGGCCATCTTGCTGCACGCGAGCATGGCGGCGGCGGGATCCAGTTCCGCCCACCGTTGGAAAATGATTTCTGAGAGCGGCACCACGAAATGTTCGTCGAGGGAGGAATCCTCCACCTCACTGCGCATTAATTCCAACGCGACGGCAAAGTCCGCCGAAGTCCTGGCTCCGCGCAAAATGCGCAGCACGGCGGCCGCTTGCGTGCGGTAGGGATTCTGCGCCAACCACGCGCTGCGGAGATCATTTCCCAGGGTGCCCAACGTGTCCGCTGATTCGCCAGCTAACGCTTGAATAACTGGTGGCGAAACTACCGGAACCCTGCTCGCAGGCTCAATGCGCGACGGTGCAGCCGCTGACGGTAGTCCGGGCTTAAGCCACGCGCGCACCGTCAATCCAAGGAGTGTGGCGCAGATGACACTGCCGAGGTGAATGATAGTGCTACGGTTCATTTCAAGAAACGGGTTTTGAGTTCAGCGGGATACGCAGGGTGAGATTCCAGCCACTGGCGGGCTTCGCTCGGGGCTTCCTTCAGCCAGGCCTTGGCCGCATGCTCCAGATTGAATTCGCGATGCTGCCCGGGTGCCATCAACAAGGCGACTTCCAAGACTTGTTGCATGCTGCGCTGCTCCTCGTCGTTGTTGAAATGCATGGCGGCGGTGTCCAACAGTCCTTCGCGATATTCCCCGGGCGGGGCCTGACGCGCAATCTCCAGCACTTCCTCAGTGGCTCCGCGCAGGAGGGTGCGGCCTACATTTTGCGCCAGAGAGACAGTCTGCATGGCAGGCTCAATCCCTGCCAGCGCAGTTGCCGCGGCCTTGGGATCGTCTGCACCCCATTGTTGCAAGGCGAAACACATCTCGCTCTCCCGGTGGTGTGGATTCACTTGCTGCCGGGAAATTTCATAGGCCACCGCAGGTCGATGATACGCGACTTCCTCCGCGAGCAAGTGCATCATTTCATCCAGCGCCTGGTCCTGATAGTGAGTCTGTAAATGTTGCACCACTGCGGTCGGATCGCGCTGCCCCCAGAGGCTAAGCGCCATCTTGGTTACCGAGAGTTGGCGTTTGGGGTCACTGATGGATTTGGTATAATCCAACGCGGCGGCAGGACGCGCATTGGCAAGTTTGGTCAATCCATGCCAGTTGGCAATTTCCTGCCAGGGCAACGGAGAACTTGGGTTCACGTGAAATTTAGCCACCTCGGCAAAGTAAGCCACGGGATCACTGACGGCCCAGATGCTGGCGATCCCATGCCAGACGCTGCAGAGCAGGGAGTTGTCTTGCGTGAGTCCGCTGGCAGCCACCGCGCCTTGTAAATCCAACTCCGTCCAGCGGCAGAACAAGGCTCGCACGATGGTGCCTTCGTCGGGATGCTGCCGAATGATGCCCCAGGCCCCGGACAGTTTTTCCAACGGAAGATCCGAGATGAATAGCACCAATTCCAGCAGTGCCTCGGGATCATTGCTGCGTAAAGATTTCAGCGCAGCGGAAAGATGCGCTAGCACTGGATCGGTCATTGCCAGCGTTGGAGCCAGGTTGGCGGCTGGCACATGGCTGGTGGCTGCCGCAAGTGCAGGTTGGACCAACGCATTCGACCGCACCTGCAGTCCCACCGGAACCGCAAATGCGACCAACGAAACCAACGCCGTGAGCAACACCGATACCGAAGCTCCCGCCAACGGAGCAGCGACCGCATATGCCGCAAGGCTGGCTTTCCCGCTGGAGGTCAGGAGGGCGGCGTCCGCAAAATGCTTCGCTAATTCAGCCGAAGCTGGAGCAGTGAGTCGGTCGGTTAGGAAGGAGCCCAACATCACGGACGACATCGTCACGCCCTTCCGGCGGAGCGACCGCCCCAGCTTATCCACCGCCCGACGGATGCGCTTTTGGCAGGCGTCCTCGGAGATCCCGGTGCTGCGGGCAATGTGAGCCATGTTCCGTTGTTCGAAGAAACGCTGCAACAACAGCGCCCGATCTCCTTCCGCCAAGGAATCCATGGCCTCGTCCAGTTGCGGGATCATTTCCTGATAGAGATGGGATTCCTCTGGAGTCATGGTTAGCATGGGAGTTAGTTCTACAGCCGCCCGTTCCAAACGTTGCCGGTAGCGACGCTCGCCTCGCACCGCATTGGCCGCCGTCAGCAAGGTGGTCCGATGCAGCCAGGCAGCCACGACCGTGTTGTTAGCGACTAACGCCGCTGCTTTCTGCGCCGCCAGACTGAAGACGGATTGGGCGATGTCCTCCCCCAGCTCAGCCTGCCCGGCACAGCGCGTGGCCACACCCAAGACCCAAGTCGCATGGCGTTGGACAAACTCACGAAACGCCAGCTCCTCACCGCGGGTGGTGTAGGCAGCAAGCAACTCAGTGTCAGAAGGTGGCGTAATCATTTCATCTCAAAGTGTCCGCCAATCGCTCCGTCCGACAACTTTTTTCGAAAAAATGATCAAACTCCGGGGGCCTGAGAAACCATCGATTTTCACTGGTCCAAAGGCACCGCTTGCCACCGGGGTCTCGGACCAAAGGTTCTCCTTGCAGGTGAAAGCGATATGCTGTTAAGCCTACCTTGCACTGCCTACGGTCATACGAGACCCTGGGACCACGATTTGCTCATTATCTTCCATGTGGAATCCGTTCCGATATTTATCTCGCTCAAAATCGATTCCTCGCCCGAATGTTTCCGTGCTGATGGCGACGCTCAACGCCGCTGGCAGGGTCGCGCCCAGTATCAACTCCGTGCTTTCTCAGACCGAGGTCAGCACCGAGATCATCATTTATGATGGTGGTTCCACGGATGGCACCGTAGAGGAGATTAAAGCTGCCAGCGATCAGATCGTGCTCCACTCGGAGTCGGATGCTGGGGTCTATGATGCGCTCAATAAAGCGCGCAAACTTGCCACAGGGCGGTTTGTCCTGATCTTGGGGGCGGGAGATCGCCTGCGCCCCAGAGCCCTCCAAGCGTTGCTGGCGCAGGCTCCTTCCGGGGACCGCGCCCTGCTCTATGGCGATGTTTATATGGAAGACCTGGCTTGCCGCTATGGGGGCCCGTGGGACGCGGAGCGTTTCCGGAGGGATAACCTTTGTCAGCAGGGCATCCTCTATGGGCGGGAGATCTTCGATCTACTTGGGGACTTCGATTTACAGTATCCGATCTTGGCAGATTACGCATTCAACATCCAATGCTTTGGCCACAAGCGTATTACCTGTCGCTACGTTGACTTCGTGGTGGCAGACTATGTGGGCAATGGCCTCAGCGCTAACACGCGAGACGAAGCCTTTCTCAGAGATCGCCCGCAGTTGTTGGAGCGCTATTTGGGGCTGCCCCCCAAGCCCGCCAAACGCGTTAGCGCCTGATCCCCCAGCGCAGGAGCCTATCGCACACCACCGCCCGCGCTTGATATAAAATAACCCGTTCCTCCAACCTGGCCTCGGTGAACGAAGTATCCAGTTCCCGTTTCCGCAGGAGGGCATTTTCCTCCACCGCCACGGTATGAATCTGGGTCTGCGACTTCTGGGCCGCATGGACCCGAAATCCACCGAGCAGCCAGGGCACTCGCACCATGTTAGGGCTTGCTTGCTGCAGCCGCAGGATCAGATCCCAATCCATGGAGAAACGAAAACTAAGGTCCATGCCGCCGGCTTTTTCATAACAGCCCCGACGCCAGAACAACGTTTCCTGCGGGATGTAATCCGCCCATTTGGTAAACTCCACATCATGCCGGGGCAGCGTCCAGCGCCCCACATCCCGGTCCGCCGCATCGATCAGCACCCGATGCCCATAGATGGCCTGCACCTCCGGGTGTCGGGCAAAGTAATCGCCCACAAACGCCAGCGTTCCCGGTGCCCACACGTCGTCGGAATTCAACCACGCCATGATTTCCCCCGTGGTCTTGGTAAACCCATCCGCAATCGCAGCCGAATGCCCCTCATCCCGCCCGGACTGCCAGTGATGCAAGCGATCCGCGTAGCGAGCAATGATGTCCTGGGAGCCGTCCGTGGAGCCACCATCCATCACCACATACTCCAGCTTAGGATACGCCTCGTCCAACACACTTTTCAGCGTCCGCTCAATAAATTCCGCCTGGTTAAATGACGGCGTCACCACGGCAATAGTCGGCCAGCGGTCGGGGGTGGTCTTGGGCTTGGGCAGTTTATCCCACACCAGCGGCTTGCCTTCATACTGAAACAACACCCCCAGCCGCATCGAGTGCTGCCAGACCCAACGCCGCAATTTCAAGGCCAGCCAAGAATTCATTGCTTGGGGCCGATCCCGCATTTCCCACGCCAGGCCCGGGCGGCTCAGCGCATTGCCCAATTGCTCCTGCACTTGAGGCACCAAAGCCTGCCACCGCTGCTCGCTTTGCTTGAGTCGGCAGACTTCATTCTCCAAAGTTCTCACCTTCAGCTTTCGCTCCTGATGCTGACGATATTTTTCTTTCATCCGCTGCTGCAACTTCTCATGCCGTTGCTCCTTCTTGTGCAGCGTCTCCGTTAGCTCCATTACTTTTTGCCGTTGCTGCTCCAATTCCCCCAACGCGATGGTATTCAAGTCAGCAGAAGCCCCACTGCGAACTAATTGATGCAGGAGCCAATGAATGATGCGGGAGCGAAGTTTAGCCATATGCCGTGCGATGAAGCAGAAAAGAGTATTACCGATCTCTTAATGACTCAGAAATCCTGAATTTCAACCCAAAAGAAAACACGCAGTCAGACAGCAAGCGCGCTACTTGCCTGTGCCCGTTTCCTGTCGTCTCGACTGGTGTCATTCCATGCTTGGAAAATACTGCGGTCGAGACGACCGCAGCCCCACAGAAGCCTGTTCATTTGGCACCAAGTCTCTACGCCAAAGGCGTTACGCCCTCCAGCCCTGGGTCGCCATCGCCAGATGGCTACCCAGGGTCACGGAGGTCTTTAGAACAGGAACCGCAACGCGGTTCCGCCGGGAGGATGAGCGCGGCCCTTACTAAATGCCCCGGCTAGGTAAACTAGGTAACGGAGACAAGGGGATGATTTGGATTTTTCAGCCCTTCATTTATCTGTTATTTCTCATTCCCTTCTTCCCTGCGGATTGATCCACGCACCGGAACCGACGGAACCGCGTTGCGGTTCATCGCTACCCGCTCGATTTCCCAGGGTAGCCCGTGCCCGGGCAACCCTGGGCTGAAGGGCGAAACGCCTTTGGCGTAACCCCCTTCGTGATGATGGGGCTCAGTGAACGGTAATGGGCAGGATGCCTGCGTTCCTAGGGAGTGTTTGATAACATGTTACAACTGTAGGGGGAACGCCCTAGACCTGTTCCGGCACCACGAAAGGAGCGCGATATTCCCGTGTGAGCATCTTGTTGGCCGCAGGGTTGTCGGTGAATTGCTCGGTCTCTGGATTTAATCGCAAGGGCGTTCCCAGCGTCAGTTTCGTCTTCCGCAGATCGACCTTGTTATCCTCGAGATGGGTCGTCAGACGACCCATGCTTTCAGTCATGCCTGGGGTGTCTTTGAGCGCTGCCGCGATCTCTTCAGGGCTGTGCTGCTGGCCCAGGCGATGGGAGATATTTCCCGTGTGGCACAAGGCACTGGAGAGGTGACCTTCTAGAATATCGGCATGTAAATCTTCATGCTTCCGACTGCGCACCGCCTTGATGAAATTGGCGAAGTGATCGTCAGACCCAGCCCATTTCTGAAGTTCCTTGCCCTCATTATCATAGGCCACTGCGGAATTGTAATCCGGCACTAACACGTGACCGCCTTCGCAATGGATGATGCATCCCACTTTGGCGTCTTGAAATTTCTCGGTGGGCAATCCCCGCACTTCGAAGAGCAAGGGAGCCTTGGCGTAGGCTTGATAAATCAGGTGGGAGTTGGCGGTCTCGCCATCGTCCTCGTAGCCCAATCGCCCGCCCACACTAAGAATTTGCGGAGCCAAGGCCATTTCCCCGAGGAACCAACGACAGATGTCCATTTGGTGAATCCCTTGATTCCCCAAGTCCCCGTTGCCGGTGTTCCAGACCCAATGCCAGTCGTAATGCAGCTTGGTGCGACGCAGCGGAAGTTTCTCCGCCGGGCCACACCAGAGATCGTAATCCACATTGCCCGGGATCGGTTGCTCACCAGTCGTCTTGCCGATGCTGGGACGCGGTTTGTAGCACAGTCCGCGCGCCATTTTGATCTTGCCCAGATTGCCCGCCTGGACCCACTCCACCGCCTGGCCAATCCCCTTGCGACTGCTGCGGCTCTGCGTGCCGGTTTGGACAATTTTGCTGTGCTTGCGGGCCGCCTTCACGATCTGCCGACCTTCCCAGACATTGTGAGAAACGGGTTTCTCCAGATAGACGTCCTTCCCTGCTTGCACGCCCCAGATGGCCCCCAAGGCATGCCAGTGATTCGGTGTCGCGATGGAAATAGCGTCGATATTTTTGGCATCCAGCAGGGCCCGGATGTCTTTGAATCCTTCCACGGAGCCTTTCGTGGCCTCGCTGACTTTCTTGACTTGAGCTTCCAACACTTTGGCATCCACATCGCATAGAGCCACGAGCCGGACGCCCTTCATTTTGCTGAACGCGGAAATGTGAGATCCTCCGCGGCCGCCAAAGCCCACGACGGCTATCCGGATGTCATCGTTAGCCCCAGCCACTTGGCTGTAGCTGCGGGCAGTCCAGCTGGTGGCGGCCAAGGCGGTGGTGCTGAGGAAATGACGACGATTGATGGAATTTGATTTCATAGAGGACATGGGACTGGTGGTTCGACCACAGCTTTGCGAAAGAGCGGCTCTGCTGGAAGCAATTTTCACAACGTGAGCGCGGAGAGCCGATGGCAGGAGTCTCGGGAGCCACGTTCGTCGTTTCGTGATCATCGTCCTGACATTTGACACTCGCTGATTCTAGATTTAGACTCAGCAACTTATCTTATGATTAATCCGCTGACAGTTGCCTCCATGCAAGCCACCCCTTGGTGCGCTGGGCTTACTGTGGTTACAAAGCGCTACGGCCATCGCGGAGTCTTCCGACGGCAGAACCGTTTAACATAAAATAATTCTTCATTCGTTTTTTGTTACACCCTGCCACTTTTCCGAAGCTGGCAGGGTTTTTTCTTTCTTTTCATGCCCTCATCAACGCTCATTTTAGCCCAATCCGCAAAGCCGCCATCCCTCTTGGCGGAATTGCGCAGTCTGCCCAGCACCTACTGGGCGCTCTTCGTGGGGATCTTCATCAACCGCTTCGGCACCTTTGTTTACCCCTTTCTCACCATCGTGCTGACGCGTCGTCACTTTGCCGATTGGGAAATCGGCGTGGCCCTCAGCGGCTATGGCGTGGGCGGGTTGACGGCTACCTTGTTCGGCGGCTGGTTTGCGGATCGTTTTGGGCGGAAAAATACCATCATAGCCGGAACCATGGCCCATGCCTTGTGCATTCTCGCGATGACTGGGGTCAGCACGGTTCCGATGATGCTTTTGCTAACCAGCCTGGCAGGCTTCAGCGTGGGCTTTTTCGGTCCCGCTGCGGGAGCGCTGGTGGCCGACATTGTGCCCGCCCACCTGCAACTGCGGGCGTATGCGGCCACTAGACTAGCAGGAAATGCTGGTTTCGCCTGCGGCACGGCCCTGGGTGGACTACTGGTGAACAGCGCCCCTAACTGGTTGTTTTTTGGGGACGCCATTACCACCATCCTCTATGGCCTCGTGGCGATCTTCCTGCTCCCCCAAGGAGTCCGCGCCACCCGCCAGGAGGCCCGGTGGAGCGAGGCTTGGACCGTGATCAAAAAGGACCGGGCGTTCATTGCGTTGTTTGCCTCACAAGTCTTCGCCTCGTTGGTGTTCGCACAATTTTCCACGACTTATTCGAAGGAAATCATTCACTTGGCGATCCCCCTCACCGTGGGCACTCACGTCTTCGCGCCCGAGGAAGTTTTTGGACTGCTGGTGGGCTGGAACGGACTCATGATTGTGCTGTTCGAACTTAGCCTAACCCGGTGGGTGCAGCGTTTCTCGGAACGGCATGTCATGACGCTGGGCAATGTCCTGCTGGCCGTGGGCTTCGGTTGCAATGCCTTCGTGGAGTCGTTTGGTGGCTTCTGGGTTTGTATGACCATCTTTACGATTGGCGAAATGCTATCACTTCCGATGATCAGTGCCGCCGTGGCGAAACTGGCCCCGGATGGCATGAGAGGTCGCTACATGGGCGGACTCAGCCTGGCGTGGGCTACTGCAAATCTCATTGGTCCACAGATTGGTTTTGCGTTGTATGGCTGGCATCCGGCCACGCTCTGGGTCTCATGCGTTTGCTTTGGATTGATCGCAGCAGTGATTCAATGGCGTTATCGCAGCGCTTAAGCCAACAATTCCGGATAGAACTGCAGCGCCATGTCTTTGGTGCGATCACTGATTTTATCCGCATCCCCCAGCTTAAGACAGTCAGCCACCAAGCGAGCGCATTGGCCCTGATCCAGTTTGCGGATGGCGTATTTCACACTGGGCAATTGGATGGGAGCCACACTGAGTTCCTCAATCCCCATGCCGACGAGCAACGGAGTCAGTCGAATATCGCCCGCCATTTCTCCGCAGATCCCGGTCCAGATGCCGTGGTTATGAGCCGCTTGGGCCACTCCGTGCAGCAAGCGCACGAGCGCGGGATGGCATGGTTGGTAGAGATCCGCCACCCGCTCGTTGCCCCGATCCACGGCAATCGTGTATTGGATTAAATCGTTGGTCCCGATACTGAAAAAATCCACCTCGGCAGCCAGAGAGTCGGCCATGATGGCGGCACTCGGAACCTCGATCATACAACCGATTTCGATTTTTGGATCGAAGGGGATCTGCTCGCTCATCAATTCAAACTGACAATCTTCCAGCAATCCCCGCGCAGCCCGCAGTTCCGCCAGACCGGAAATCATGGGGAACATGATTCTAATCTTTCCCGCCGTGCTGGCCCGGAGGATGGCTCGCAGTTGAGTCTTGAAAATAGTGCGTTCCGTTAAACTAACACGAATCCCCCGCCAGCCGAGAAACGGGTTACTCTCGGACAGGCTCGAATGCATCGGGTGCAATTTATCCCCCCCAATATCCAACGTCCGAATGATGACCCCGTGGGAACCGGCCGCGGCAGCCACCGTGGCGTAGTTTGCTGCCTGCTCCATTTCGCTCGGAAACCCCTCCCGATTCAAGTAAAAGAACTCCGTCCGATACAGCCCCACGCCTTGTGCACCCACGGCATGAACGTGCTCCATCTCCCGGGCAAACTCAATGTTGGCACTGAGGATGATGCGCGTGCCATCCGTGGTCACGGCGGGCTCGTCGCGCATTTCGGCCAGATGCTTATCCAGCGCGGTTTTCTGCCGTCGGGTGATTTCGTAACCCGAGATCGTTTCCTCCGAAGGATGCACGATGACCAAACCTTCGTAGCCGTCCACGAGGCAGACATCGCCCGTATTGAGTCGGCTGCAAACTTCATGCAAGCCCACCACCGCGGGAATGCCCATGCTGCGGGCCAGGATGGCGCCATGCGAAGTCTGACTGCCAGCTTCCGTGATTAGCCCCAGGACTTTGGCCGGATCCATAGCCGCAGCGGCAGAAGGCGTTAGTTCATGGACCAGCAGAATGTGCGGACCGTCGTGGACTGCCAAATGGGCCAGGCCGGAAATGTTCCGCACCACCCGTCGGGCCACGTCCTCGATATCCAGCGTGCGCTCCCGCAGGTAGTCGTCCTTGATGTTTCGCAGCAGATTGACATAGCGACTGGTCACAGCCCAGAAAGCACCTGCGGCGGTTTCAGGGTTATTTTGGATGCGTCCCCGCACTTCCTTCAGGAGGGACTCATCCTCCAGCATCAGCAGGTGAGCATCGAAAATGGCTGCATGCTCCGAGCCGGATTGCTTCTCAATTAGCGCCTGGAGGGCAATCAACTGATCCCGCGTGGCCGTCAGTCCATCTTCCAAGCGCTGCAGTTCCCCGGCTACTTCGCTGGCATCAATCGTCTCCGGCGGAGGTTCGGCAAAAACGTCGTTTCCAAGCACAAGGGGGCCGCGGGCCAGGCCCGGAGAAACCCCCAGGCCTACCATCCGAAATTCATGTGCTGGAAAATGAGGCATCGGCTGATAGTAGTAGAGAGGAAATCCCAAAGGTGAAGATAAAATTTCGCCATCTTCGGGGCGGAGGCCACTTTTTTGCCTGATAACTGCCCTGTCCCCCAGCGTGGCGCGCACTTGTCGCCCGCCAGCCGCAACGTCTCCCCGACAGTCTAACCATCCCATCGGGGCGTATCCGAACACCCTCGCTGCCATTTTAGGCAAGGAGGAGGGGCGTCCCGCCCCTCATGAAAAAGATAAAACAAACAAGGTGGCCGAATGCCCGCCCTCAGCGCATTCGCTCATATAGTTGTAATTAAACTTAAAGACCCACACCCGATGAATCAACATCTTCTCATCCTCGGAGCGAAACCCGCTTGCAGCCTTCCCGCTCTACAAACGCCCCCCCTCAGCTTAAATAGATTTACTCAGGAGGCCGCCCCACCCGCTTCAGCCACAGCTCAGATGGAGCAGGATCCTTCCCGCGCAACTGGCTCATCATCACACGCGCAAATTCATCGCCCACAGGTTGGTTGGCGTGGGCATGATACCACGTTTCGATGCCAACCGCATCCTGCGCTAACCAAGCCCCTACCGTGTCGTTCAGCGCTTGAAGGCGCACGCCCTTGGGCACGGCCAGGCGCGCCAGCCAGTCGGCTGCGGCTTCTGGCTGCACTGCAGACCATTGTTTTACAACCGGTGTCAGCATGTCAGAGGTAATCCATTCGGGCCGTAACTTCTGCACCCAAGCCGCCGCTCCCGGCACATTCCCCTTCGCCATGCCTTCTACCGCAGCAGAAGCCAGTTTCGTCAAGGCCGGGCGGTTGTCATCGATGGCAGTGGCCAGCAGCTTGGCGCAGGTATCAGCCACCTGGGAGGCGCCTTGCTTCACCAGCTCCGGCCCCATCGCCTTCATGAAATCCCCCTACTCCTTCGGGTCCATGCCGCTCAACAGAGGCAACGCGGTTTCCACGCCATAGGAAGCAAGTCCTTTGGACCCGCTCCCGGGCAGACCTGCCCAAGGCCTGCCCGCTGGCGCGTAGCATGATGCGGTGCTCCAAGCCGCGAGCACGGCTGAATAAACGCCGCGTGGAATAATTCGTCTGGTGAACAGGGTTCAGCTTTGAGCCAACTTCAGTTTGACTATCACTGCAAAGCCCATGATTTATCGTGCGATCATGGATTAACGAAGAGACTGTGCAATAGTGCCGACCAAACACCAACCTTGGCCCCAAGTGCCAACCGAACTATCTGATTCATCATTTCTCCTTCATAATGAATCCTTCGCTCCCGCCAGACAGCCAGCTTTGGAATGGAACCCTTCATGGGCAATTCACCCGCACCGCAGAGCAGCATCCCCAGCGTCTGGCCGTAAAGGATCGTGGTGGTGACTGGACGTATCAGCAATTGGCCGAGCACTCCGATGCTTGGGGCAGGGCGTTCATTCACCAAATTGGAGGACCGGCAGGCTGTGTGGTGCTGATGTTGCCGAAAGGCAGGGAACTGCTGGCGGCCATGTTGGGAGTCTTGAAGGCAGGCGGCTATTTTGTTTGCGTTGAGGAAGGGTCTCCACCGGGGCACTGGCGCGCCCTGATGAATGACACCATGACTCCGGTGGTGTGTGCGGAACGGAAGGATGGGCTGGAGTTTGCTGGGATCATAATCACTCAAGAGGTGGTTCGTCAGCATGGCGCGGCGGCGGTGGAATTCCCCCAGCGAGGCGGCGGTGATCGGTGTTTTATGATTCGGACATCCGGCACCACCGGAAAGCCTGCCGCAGTCCTGGTGACCCACCGCAGCTGGCTCCAGACGGTGGCACGCCATGGAAGATTTCTGGCGCTAACACCTGGAGACAAATTCGGCTGGTTGGCCAGTCCCTGGACCTCAGCCGGACTCTCATCTCCGTTCGCAGCCATGCTGCATGGCTGCTCCACGCATCCTTTTGATGTGCGCCAAGAGGGACTTGATGGCATGATTCGTTTCGTGCGCGATTCCGCAATCTCCATTCTCCACACGACCCCAACCCTGTTCCGCGCCCTGATGGGGCAGTTAGGAAAGGATGAGAAATTGTCCTCCGTGCGGGTGGTGCGTCTGGGCGGTGAATCAGCCTATGCCTCCGATTTTGAGCTTTTCCTGTGTCATTTCGGGTCCCAGGCAGTGTTTCTGAATGGTTATGGATCCAGCGAAGCGGGCTACGTTTCCTGCCATCAGGTGCCGAGGACAAATCGCCCGTCACCAGGACCGCTGCCGGTGGGGATGGTTTATGCCGGCCACCAAGTAAGAATTTCGGACGAGGATGGGCGGGAGGTGCCTCATGGCCAAACGGGGGAGATCGTGGTTCGCAGCCGCTGGCTGCCGGAGGGATATCACAATGGGGGTGACCGCCGGGAAGCAAGTTTTCGAGCTGTGCCAAACGAACCGGACGTGCGTGATTACTGGACGGGTGATCTCGGGTATGTGACCGCTGAGGGCTGGTTAATGCATTGCGGGCGGAAGGATGATCAGGTGAAAGTGCTGGGCTTTCGCATTGACCCGACGGCGGTGGCGGAGGTGCTTCGTTCGCTTCCGGAGGTCAGGGAGGCCGTGGTCCTGCTCAATCAGGCAGGAACGCTCACCGCCTTCGTTGCCACCTCACGTTCGATTGGATCGTTGCGGCTGGAAGTGGGGCAACTGCTGCCTGCTCACCAAGTGCCTGCTCGTTGGCGGAGAGTGCCCCAACTGCCGCTCACTGCCAATGGTAAACCGGACCACCAGTCGCTGCTGGCGCTCCCACCGGAACCAGCCTTCCGGGTCCCCGCGCGCAGCTTGCTGGAAAGCTCCCTGGTGGCCATCTGGTGCGAGGTCTTAGATTGCGAGACGGTTGGGATTTATGACGACTTTTTCGCCATGGGTGGCACCTCCTTGGACACGCTGAACGTCCTCGCCAGGATCAAGCAAGTTCTCAAGCGAACTGTCACTCCCGTCCTGCTCATGGAGCGCCCCACCATCGCGCAACTGGCGGAGGTGCTCGACGAACAACTCCGCCACCAGCCGCAAAAAAGACTTGTCGCGCTCCGCCTGGAGGGGCATGGCCCGCCAGTCTTCTTTTTCCCCGGTGGTTGGGCTGGCGAAAATGAGTTACTGGTCTTCGCTGCCCTAATCCCGTATCTTCCGCAGCACCTGCCGATTTACGGACTGCTTCAGCCGTGGATGGCTGCAGAGGCCATGGATTCGGCAAGCTCTGCAGCATGGGCTCCACACGTGGCAGCCCAGATCAGCCAAATCTGTGGTGACCGACCATGCATTTTGGTGGGCGAGTGCATCGCCAGCGCGGCGGCAGTGGAAGTTGCGCGGCTGTTGCGGGACCGCGTTTCCTCCCTCGTGCTGCTGGACCCCACAGAAGTGGACGTTAATGGCGCAAACGAAACCAGCCTTCCTCCCTCAGTGCAAAGTTATCGCTTGGCTCTGCGTTCCATCTTACTGCGCCCACCCGGCCCCCCAGTGCACCTCATTGGCTGCCAGGACGAAGCGGGCGCAACTGAGCGACTGCTCGCATGGAGGATGAAACTAGGAGCCAGTTCTGTCTCCCGCGTCCCCGGTGACCACGATACCTACATCCGTCGCTTTGGTCCCCTGACGGCCCAGAAACTGAACACCATTCTCCGAGCATCCCCAGGCTGGACTAGCAGAACTAAATAGCATCATTATTTTGTTATTCTACCTATTGCGGAACTTGTGTTTTCAAGGGATGGCCACAATTAATGATTTGCGCCAGGGACTTGAGCAACTATGATCGGTTGGTTTCTTTCGATACTCTATGAATGCACCTAATTCAGCTTATGACTCTGCCGCGAATGCGACTCCCTCCGTGGTGACAAATCCACGAATTTCCGAGCGCTCGGTCACTGCATTTGTGCGCAAAGCCTTTGGCTGGTTGTTGCTGGGAATCGTGGTGGCGCCGCTGATTGGCAAACTCGTGATGACCCACAATGCGGATATCGTCCCGGGCAAGGAGGTGTTCCCTTACACGAAGGACTCCAAGGGCAAGCCGAACCCCGGTGTGGTGGGCGCATGGTCGCAAGGAACCGCTCCCGCCACGGCTCAGGACAGCGCGCATGTGAACCCCGGTGAGCCCATCGTGGTGCGCACCTTCGACCTTGATGGCTGGGTGCTCAACCTCCTGTCAAATGGGCGACTGACGCCCTTACTGGATAAGGAATCCGCACCCGCACTGGAGAAATGGGCGCAAACTTTGCTGGCCCCCAAGGACCCGAAACCACCCGTCCCGCCGGCCAAACCAACGGGGGCAGCCGAGACTCCGGTAGCAGTGGTTGAACCTACTGCGGGAACCCCTGCAATCCCTACCCTACCTGCGGCTCCCGCAGCGCTCCCACGCGTGGAACCAACGTTCACTGACGCCATTCTCCGGGATAAATTCAACCGCCTCTTTATCGAAATCCGGATGGGTCTAAATTTGAGCATCAACGATCAGATCATCACTGGATTAACGGCATTGAATGCCTCGGAGAGCCGCTCTCTACGGGATGAACCAGGGGATCGCTGGGATGACTTCGTCTTTCGGCTGCGCCCGGACGATCCGGTGCAGCGCAAAATTTTCCAGGACTTGGCCCGGGGGAGTGGCCTAACGGAAAAGATCCGCCTCAGTCTATGCTTCACCTCGGACAAGGGGAACTCTACGCGGCTGATTGTTCCTTCGGTCTTGGAACCCGGAGCGGCGTTACCCAGCCAGCAAACGAAGGTTTCCTTTGCTCCTGGCTGGAAAATTTGGTTCATGGTGTTCTATGGCCTGGCCTTGGCGGCAGGCATGGCGTTGCTGGGATTACAGTCGAACATGCTGCGCGCCCTGCAAAGCCGCCGTCGTCCCAATGGAAAGCATCAACTTAGTTTGAGTCACGTGCAGTTGGCCATTTGGTTTATCGTGGTCTTCGGCTCGTATATTTATCTCTGGGTGATTACGGGTGATCTCGATACGTTATCCACCAGTGGACTTTATTTCGTGGGGATTGCCATTGTCACCACGATGGGCTCCACCGCCATCCAAGGCATGTCCACGGCTGATAAGGAGGTGGCGGCATATAATAATATGTTGGCCCCCCGGTTAGAGATGGACCGGGTAACCATTGTGAGCCTGGTGGATCAGGCCGAGGCCGCTGCGCGCCAACGCTGGGAGGAACTCAGGCAGTCCGGGCTTTCCAGTGCAGAGCAACTCAACCATGATGCGTTCCGAAATTGGGATGATTTGCGACGGCAAAAGGATTATTTGGCGACGCCTCTGATTTACCGCTGGCTGGTGGACCTGCTGAGTGAGAATGGGGAGGTCACGCTGCATCGTTTCCAGATGTTAGCGTGGACTCTCGGATTGGCTTTCATCTTTTGTGTGCGGGTCTTCTCGGATTTAACCATGCCCACGTTCCCGGGAGAGGTCTTGGGACTCATGGGAATCAGCGCTGGCACTTATCTTGGATTCCGCGTGCCGGAAGCCGGGAAGATCAAGGATTCCTTGGCCAGCCCAGAGAGTCTCGGCAAATTGAGCAACTAAACTCCGGCATCCCATGAGCTATACCAAACACCTCAAAACCTGCCGCAAGCATTCACCGGATATCCACGGATACTGCGGTCCTGCCAGCATGATGACGTGCCTGGAGGGCATGGGGATGGACGTTACGGCAGTGCGGCAGTCCGATTTGTATCAGCTAGCCCGTGGCAAGGACGGGGAGGCGCAACGCTACTGGCATAGCGCCCCCAATTTGCTCGTCGGAGCGATGAATCAACGGTGGCCCGGCATGCCGAAACAGGTGGAATATGTCCTGGCGGTCACGAAGAATCCCCGGGAATTGGACCTGGCCATGGCGGCCGGCATCGAACTCTATAATGCTCCCTCCATTGCCCTGGTTCAGGGAGGCGGGCATTGGATCAGCGTGGTGGGCTACTGCGCGGAGAATTCGGTCATCAGCCCTACGGATGAAGACGGACGGGTCATCGCGATGGAATCCATCAACTGTGGCAAGCCGCTCAATGAGGAGGAGGCCCCGGATCAAGTGGCCCCCCCCATCCAGCATGGGGGCAAGGATAAATGTGGCAAGGGCTCGCAGGAACCAATGGTTAGCTTCACCCCGTTGCTGGACTGGGAATCACAAGATGGCTGGATGTCCCGGGTGAGCGTGGATGGAAAATGGGAGGGACATCGCGTGGCGATTGTCCCCAAAGCAACCGGAGCGCATCTGGAACGCAAATTGCCCAAGTCCTTCGGCGGGGATCGGGCCACCGGTAAGGACGCCAGACTGGCGGGCGGAGAATCCATGGCGCTCGGCGCGCCCTCCAGCATTATCACTCCCAAGGAGGCGCAGGACCGCGTGCGGAAGGCGGTGGCGGACTCCAAGTTACACCTGCGGGAACCGTGGGCCCACCATTTGGGGAAGGGCGATTTTAAAGCAATGCCCGTCCCTGGAGAACCGGTCTTTGTGCATCACGCGGACGCCGAGCACAAGGCTTATTACATCGTTCCGTTGATCGGTTCCCGCGTGGCGGCCACCGTCCAGGCGAGCACGGGCCACGTTCTGGAGTTCGGTCTTTTTCCCAAAATTCCCACCTTCAAACCCTGGTGCCCCAAAGCAACGCAACGGGCGATCAAGCAAGCGGCCATCGCCAAGGGACTTCCCTTCGTCAAGCCAAGCTTGGAAGATCTCCATCCCGGCTTTGTCTGGAAACGTCGCGGCTTGGTTTACTCAAAATTTACGCCCCTCTGGGCGTTTCGTCGGGAAGACCAACTGTGGGGTGTGAATCCAGCAGGACACCTTCGTAAATTATCATGAGTCTAACTGGAATCCACAACTTCTCCGAATGCCCGCAATGTCACGCTCCGCTGGCAAGTAACGCAGGTGACTGTTCCCGCTGCCTCTGGAGTTCACTCAACGGGGACCATTTGGAGGATAGTCAAAGCAATGCCGCGACCATGGCTCCGCTGGAGCGGCCCAAGTCCGCGGCTCCGTCGTTGGTGGGCCAGAACATTGGTGGTTATGTGCTGATTGAGCAAATCGGCCAGGGCGGCATGGGCGTGGTCTGGAAGGCCCGCCAAGTGACGCCAACCCGTGAGGTAGCCATCAAAATGATGAAAGGTGCCGCAGCCGAATCTGGAGAATTCCGGGCGCGATTCGAGTTGGAAGCTCGCGCCCTGGCCGTGCTGGATCACCCATCCATCCTGCCCCTCTTTGGCTATGGGGAGGAAGCGGGCATGGCTTGGTTCACCATGAAACTTGCGAGCGGTGGCAACCTGGCCCTGCGGCGTAAATCCTACACGGGGAAATGGCGTGAGTCCGCCGAACTGATTCGCAAACTGGCCGGAGCGCTGCAATACGCCCATGATCGTGGCGTCCTGCATCGCGATATGAAACCAGCCAATGTGCTTTTCGATGACAAAGGTGAACCTTACATTGCTGACTTCGGGCTCGCCAAGCTCGTGGGGGAAACAAGCGTGCTGGATGGCTCCCTGGCCGTGTTAGGCACCCCCGCTTACATGGCCCCCGAAATTGCCGCAGCAGATGCCAGGGCCGCCACCACCTCCAGTGACGTTTACGGCCTGGGTGCCACCTTCTACGAACTCCTAGCAGGTCGCCCTCCCTATGCTGCGAAATCCCTGCATGACATGCTGCAGGAGATCACTTCCACTGATCCGGTCCCGCCATCACGCCAAAGTTTACTGGCCAATACTCACTTGCCCGCGGTGCCGCGCGATCTGGATGTCATCTGCATGAAGTGCCTGGCCCGGGATCCCGCCAAACGTTACGAAAGCGCGCGCGATCTGGCCGAAGATCTGGAACGCTGGCTGGACGGTCGCCCCATTGCCGCCCGGCAGATCAGCCGGACCGAACGCGCGTGGGCCTGGGCTTGTCGGAATCCCGTCGTCGCCGCGCTCTCTTCCGCCTTGCTGCTGGCCCTGCTGGCGGGGGGATCGATGTTGTTTGTCAAAAATCGCGAACTTTCCACCGCTTTGACATCTGCTAGTGAAGCCCGTGACGATGCGGAAGAGCGCATTGAATTCATGACCCGGAATCTGGGTGGAAAAATGCAAAGTTTCGGCCAACTCACCCTGCTAAACGACGTCTTTGCCGATGTCGCACGTTACTACGATACCCGCCCAGCGGATGCTTCCGATGCCAACGCCATCGAGCGTCGCATCACCTTTCTGCTCAAAGCAGGTGAGGTGTTGATGCCCCAGGGAAAACTTGATGCCGCACTGGTGAAATTTAACGAAGCAATCCATCAGGCAGAAACCGCCGCCCAGCACCATCCTCAGAATAACCGTTTCCGCGTTCTGCAATTGGACGGCCACCGCTTGGCAGGCCAGGCCATCATGGAGAACCAGGGAGCAGTCGAGGCCATGAAGGTGTTGCAACGCGGGTTGGACCGTTTCCCCAACCCCAAGGAATCCAGTGAGACGGCAGCCCGGGCCGCACTACTAACCGTAGCCGCCAGATCCACTTCGCACCTGGCCTCACAAGCCGAGGCCAGAGAGGATCCTAACTCCGCGCCAGCCATCGCGTCCGTGCGCTTGGCGGAGGAAGCCGTCGAACTCTGTCGGAGCCTGGTGAAAATGGCCGACACTCCTGACAACCAAGCCACCCTGGCCACCGCCTTGGAAGGCTTGGGGGTGGTGCTGAAGGAATCCGCCGATCGCCACAAGAAACAGAAAAGCCCCAGCGAGATTCCCTCGCAAGAGTTTGCTCGTGCTCTGGCCGCATTCCAGGAGATGCGTGACCTCTATGCCGCCGCCAGTAAGACCGTGGAGGAGAATCTCCCCTGGCAACGCCGGGTAGGCGAGGCAGAAAATTGGCTAGCCTCCATCCATCGGCGGCAGGGAAATTTCCCTGAGGCCAAGGCCCATCTGGCGAAGCAACGCGCCATCATGGAGCCATTGCTAGCCGCTGAACCACTCAATGGTGATTGGCAAATCGCCCTGGTCCTCAATGCCTGGGCGGAAGGGGAGATCGCCAAAGCGGAGGCTAATGATGAGGCCCATAGTCAATGGATCGAGAAGCAAGTCGAAATCTCCACTCGCCTCACGAATCAGAACCCATCCGTGCGCATGTGGTGGGTGCACCATCAACTGGGCTTAATCGACCTGCGCGATGACCTCGCATCGACCGATCCCGAGCGGGCTTCGTCGGCACGGCGTCGCTCCGCAGAAGCCGCCTTGCGGGCCAATGAGCTGCAAGCGACCCCGGACGAATTCAAAACCATGATCTACTTGATCAAACAGACGATTCGCGACTTGGAAGAAAACTCCTCCGAGTCGGAAAAGATCGCCTTTACCGAGCGCGTAGTCACACGTTTCCTGCGCACTGCCGACAACCCAGAAACCAAGCAGCCCGAAGCCTGGCTGGAGGGGGCGGTGCTCTTGCAGATGAAATTAGCCATGTGGCAGCGGACGGCGGGGGACAACTCCGCCGCCGATGACGCTGAAGCCGCCGCCTGGACCAATTGCTTCAAAGTCCTAACCCAATCAAAAACGGTTGATAGCGTGATCGGCTTGATCAAAGAAGCGGTTCGTGAACGGGAGAAAAACTCCTCCGAGCCGGAAACAATTGCCTTTACCGAGCGCGTAGTCACACGTTTCCTGCGCACTGCCGACAACCCAGAAACCAAGCAGCCCGAAGCCTGGCTGGAGGAAGCGATGCTCTTGCAGATGAAGTTAGCCATGTGGCAGCGGACGGCTGGCGACACCCCCGCGGCCGATGCTGCTGTAGCCGCCGCCTGGACCACCTGGCGGAAAATCTTAACCAAACCAACAGCCGTTGAGAGCGCAGCTGGTGCGGTCCGCAGCCAAGCCCGCAGGCAAGTCGAGGCCGCCATCGCAGCGGGTGATGGGGAGCAAGCGCTGGCAGCAACTGGAAGGTGGCTGGAGTTCACCAGCGATCTGGCCGCCAACCCGGTGCCCGGTTGGCGTGCCGGTTGGTTGCGCCTCATCGGAGACGTTGGCAAAAACATCCAAGCCAACCTCTCCACCAGCTTCCCTCAGGCCAAAGAGTTTTGCCAGGCGTGGCTGGGCAAGCTCACCAGCGCCAGTCCGGCCATCTCGTTCAACAAAGAGGAACAGGAGGCCATGGAACGAATTCAAAAGCTGCTGGGCCAATGATCACTTTCCTTTGAACAACAAATCCCACCAGCCACGATGCATCTCTGCATTATTCAGCACCTCCGCCGCATGGTGGCGGGCCCCTCGGGAGACCTTGGCGCAGAGCGCAGGATCCTTTTCCAACATCCGCGCATAGCGCCCGAATTCAGCGCGACTGGAACATAAAAATCCCGCTTTACCATGTGGCACCAGTTGATCGAAATGGTGCCCACCGCCCCGTGGCACAATGGGAATAGCGCCTGTTAGCATCGCTTCCACCACCACTCGACCCCAGCTCTCCCGAAAGTCACCGGAAAGATCGTAAACAAAGAGATCCAGCGTTTGCAGAAAATCCACCGACGGCATCGCCTGCGCCTCCATCAGAGTCCAGCGGTCATCGTAATGATGCTGCGGCCAACGCCCTGCAACCTGCGCACTCCAACCCATGACCGAGAACCGAGCCCGCTTCAGGCCCAAGCCCTCATAAGAGGTGGGGAAGTCCTCTGGAAATTTAGCGGGATCAGGCCGGGAAAGCCGCCCCACCACGATGGGCTCGCGTGACGATCGCTGCCGCCACCGATCCACAAAAGGAAACGCCGCAGGGTCAATGTAGTTTCCGGTATTGACCCAGCGCAACTTAGCCTTGGGCGAGTGGGGAGAGGCGATACTGCCACTGACCGTATTGGGGGAGTCCAGTGGGGCGGTGGGGGGAACTTGCAGACCAGTCCACGCGTGCCGGTAGAGTGGTTCCAGTGCCAGACGCTGCACTTCGGATACATATATAACATGATCCAGGGTGCCAGCCATGATCAGCCCCAATTCACCCACAATATGCCACATCATATCGTTGGACCAGGCGAACTTCAGACCCCGATCCCGTAATTGATCAATCCGCCCCTCCGCCAGCATCCAACCGTTGCAGAAAGTCAGACCCCACCCATTCATCTTTGGCGGCAAGGTGTCCCACGTGAGCACTCCTACCCCGAATTCCTTTAGCCACTCCTTCCAATACGGCTCCTCCATGCGGCTGGTTTCATTTTCATTCGGGATCACCGTAACCTTATAATGCCGATGCAACAGGCGGATCACATGCACCAATTTCGTATCCGCTCCACCAAGAAAAGAGGGCCATCCAAAAAAATAAAGATTCATTGCTGTAATTTCATAATCTAGTGCTATATCCGTGCCTGCGCTGGTTTGCTTACGCTCGTTCAGTAACGGCGGTCAACGCAAATCTTTAGCTAGTAAAACATAACCTAAATCCATTCTGACATATGAACGCTGATTATTTTCGCCTGCTTGGTTTCCTCGACACCGTTTCCACCATGCTGGAGGAGAAAGACCTCGTCTCTCCCAACCCGAAAAAAACCGCCGTCTCCCTGCAACGCCAGCTCACCAGTGCCCGCAAACTACTGCTGGCGGAAGCATTGAAATTGCAACGAGCCCATGCTGAATTCGAAGCCAACGTCAAAGGCGCCCGTGAAGTTATCGCAGATGTCATGACTGTCCTGCACGCCGGCAACAAGAGTGTGGCCCCCCTTATTGGTTCGCAGTTGGAGGAGTTCTCCGACTCCGCCTCGCTGGCCAGAGGCACCAGCACGCCCAGCCCCACCGGCGGCCGCCGTCTGGGTGGTGGAGATGATTGCTCCACGAGCATCAAACCCGGCAGCAGCAGCAGTTCTTCCAGCTCCTCGTCGAGCAGCTCGTCTTCCTCCCGCAGCTCTTCATCCAGCAGCAGCAGCTCTCGTTAGGTTCAGGTTGGATTTTGTTTGCATTCAATTTCCCGCATGGATAACCCGATCCCAGACACCGGGGCCGATTCAGATGATCCTGCTGACGGCCTCGGTGAGTTTCCCCCTACCCGCTGGAGCCTGGTCCTGACGGCCAAATCCGCTGATACCTCCACGGCACGGCGCGCCATAGACGAGTTGTGCCGCACCTATTGGTATCCCCTCTATTCTTATGTGCGACGCCAAGGGCTCTCGCCTCAGGATGCGGAAGATCGCACCCAGGAATTTTTTCAATCGCTCATCGAACGCAATTCGCTCAGTTCGGTGGATGCCGAACGTGGTAAATTACGTTCATTTCTGCTGGGCGGGGTTAAAAAAAGCATCATCACCACCCACCGCCGGGAAACGGCCGCCAAGCGTGGCGGCGGGGCTCTCGTATTTTCCATCGATCAAGCGCTAGCCGAATCTCGCTTCGGCCAGGAACCATCACATGGTCAATCGCCCGATGTGATTTTTGAACAGAACTGGGCCCAAGCCATCCTCGATGCGGCCTCAGAACGACTTCAGGAATGGTATACCAACGGAAACCGCACCACCCTCTTTGAGGTCATCCGTCCCTTTCTCGACGGCCGGGATGCCCCCGGAGCCTACACCGCCGCCGCCACCGAACTCAGGGTCCCCGAAGGCACCTTGCGCACTGCCATTTTCCAAATGAGAAAACGCTACCGGTCCCTGATTGAGGATGAAATCCGCCAGACGGTCTCCACCTCTGAAGAAGCCCAAGCCGAGTTGGATTACCTGCGCGCCGTGCTCGCAGGGCGGTAGGGGATCGGCAAGATGCTCCAAAAATTCCTCAGTTGCGGCAGCGGCAATTGAAGCCATCTTTGCCCCATGTCCCCCGTCCGCCAACTGCATTTCCTTACTGTGGAAGAGTATCTTACGGGAGAGCAACTGAGTGATGTTAAACACGAATACATCGCAGGGAAGGTCCATGCCATGGCGGGAGCCAGTTGGTGGCACAACCGATTTGCGGGACGCCTGTATTCTAGGCTGGAAACCCATCTGGATACCAAGCCTTACACGCCGTTTACTGGGGACATGAAAGTCCGCATGAGGGTTAAATCCCAAGACCTGTTCTATTATCCTGACGTCGTGGTCAGTTGCGACCCGCGTGACGTCGGTGGCTATTGTTTAAGCCATCCAAAGCTCATCATCGAGGTGCTCTCAGAAAGCACCGAGCGACTGGACCGCACCGAGAAAATGTCTAATTATCTGACCCTGCCATCGCTGGAAGAATATCTCTTGGTGGCGGAGGACAAACCTGAAGCAACCCTCTTCCGCCGTCGCACGGGTTGGGAGCCCGAGGTCTATCAGGGGCTTGATGCGGTGGTTCATTTGGAGACGGTCGGTTACGAGTTCGTGCTGGCTGAGTTGTATCACGGGGTGTTGCCGGCGGAGTAGGTAAACTTTCGCAAAGCTGCCACCACTCCTGCAACTCTCATGCAAGCTGAACTGAAGCACATTCAATCAAATGACCATCATTGTTGGGATGACTTCCTCGCCACTCTGCCGCCAGAACCATGGGATTACTCCGGATGGTTTTCCGTGGAAATTGGCCCGGATGATGGCTGTGACGCAGGCGAGACATTTCAAGTTCTTGTTGTGACGCCAGTAGCACTTTCCGACTTCAAGCCCATGCGAGGAGATTTCCGCTTTGTTATAGTTGAATCGTTCGCGCCAGAGGGGATCACTAGCGCATTGCGACAGCACATCGCAGCATGCTCTGGAGAGTCATGGGAAGACATCCGTGAGAAACTACGGAAGTCCATGTGGTGGGAAAGAGAAAGCATTGTCCACCACTAGAGTAAGCCTTCGATGCTCCCAATCTGAAATCACGAGAAGATAAAAGGTCCGCAGCCCGAGGGGGGACGGGCTATATTTCAGTCGGGAGATTCAATAGTGGGGTGCGAAAAAATTAGCATATGGTCTTGACTTATTTGCCGATGTGCGAATAAATACGCACATGCCGAAACCACGTAAGAGCCCCGAAGATGAAGTGCCTTTGACCAAGCGAGAGCGCCAGATTATGGATGTGAGCTATCGCAGGCAGCAACTCACGGCCCGGGAAATTTGGGCAGAATTGCCGGATGCCCCAAGTTATTCCACCGTCCGCACCCTGTTGAATTTACTGGTGAAGAAGGGGCATTTGCAGTGTGATTCAGAGGATCGCGCGCACCTGTATCGACCCGTGCGGCAAAAATCTGTAGCGGCGGAATCCGCCCTCAAACGGCTTGTCAGGACGTTCTTCGATGGATCAGTGGCCCATGCGGTTAGCGGGCTACTCTCGTTGCACGACAAGAAACTGACTCCGGAAGAATTAGCCCGACTCGAACGTCTGATTGCGGAATCCAAAGCGGAGGAAAGGTTATGAACCCTGAAGCCGAAATATTTGTGCGTGGTTTGCTGTGGTCGCTGGCCAAAGGGCTGCTCTGGCTTGGCTGCTGTGGCCTCTTGCATTGGAAACTTGCGCGCTGGGCCCCATCTTGGCGGGTGTGTTTGCTCGCACTACTTGCGATCAATTTTTCAAATTTCTTGCCAGCAACATGGTCGTGGGTGCTAAATTCACCACTGGTTGGCCACAGTTAGGTCTCTGCGATCCTCTGCGGTGAATCCCTGTCCCGGTTATTTGATCCAAACTCCCAATTGAAAACGTTACGCCGAGCGAACCTTTGTTTCACCAATAGATTCCGAATGTGTGTCGATTGTCCTCAGCCGGTAGGTCTTCTTCTGGACGGCAGCCGTTAAGCCCGCAGATCGCGCAAACTACGCATCCCGCCCCAATTCACCGGGCCGCGTAATTTCCTTGCACCATCCTGTCGTGCAGCTGGGAAATGCTCGCGCTTCAGCGCGAACACCCGGTCCACAAATTCCTTCGTCCCCAAGATTCCGCTGCGCGAAAAGTATCGCACCCGATCCCGCAACGCCACCGCCCATGGGAGCTGGCCTTCTGCCTGCTTCACGGCCTCTCCTGAGGCCTCGGAGATTACTCCCTGCGCCCGACCATTCTTCACTTTGGGAACTTGCCCCACGGCGTATAAAATTAGCCGATACCGCGCCTGCACAGCCCCCCAACTTCCGCTCGGTTGTTGATCATATTTCCAAGCAAGCTCATCCTTCGTCATGTCCTTAACGTTCACAGCCGCCTCGCCTGCCGCCCTCGCCAGGCCCTTGCGAGCCGCGGCCTTCCCGCCCACAGCCTCACCATAGCCAGACCATTGATAATCTTTTGGATCGCTAACCAGTTTCGCGCGCAGCGGATTCAGATCCACGTAAGCACAAGTCGCCAAGAGCGCCTCGCCCTCACCTTCCACGATCACGCTCGTGAAACGCTCCGCCCAGAGCGTCCCGAACGTCTTGTGGAACGCATTAAACCATCGCGCAAACCGTTGTTTCAGCAACCGCATGAACCACGACAGATCGTGCATCATCGGCAAATATTTCGCCCGAAACGCCGACCAAATTTCATCTGTCGCCCCTTGTAAATTCTTCTCTGCCTCCACGAAAGCCGATTTCCCGTATAGCACCCCATAGCGACGCAACACCTCAGCATTAGGAACCAACGCATCAGCCCCAGGCACAGGCACAGCAGGAATAGCCGCCCCATTCTCTCCCGCCAGCGCCTCAATCGATTCCTTCACTGGCACCCGCACCACAATATGAACATGATTGCTCATAACCGCGTAGGTCAGCACCTCAACACCGCAAAAATCCGCCATCTGCCAGAGCATCTTGCGCATCATGTTCTTCTCCACCTCCCCAAACAGAAACTCCCCCCGGCTCGTGCGGGTGATCGCATGATAAACAGTGGGTTCAGAAGTGACAGTGAGACGTGCTTGGGCCATGCGGGAAAATTATTCGGAGAAACCTGTCAGTCAATATCTTCTCTGTCTATAGGGAATTGCATG
The DNA here is from genome assembly GCA_031411295.1 of Verrucomicrobiales bacterium. Taxonomy (GTDB): domain Bacteria; phylum Verrucomicrobiota; class Verrucomicrobiia; order Verrucomicrobiales; family V1-33; genus JAGNEJ01. The sequence goes on from JANOAV010000030.1 coordinate 33,949, forward strand.
TCTATATGGACTTGCACCGTCTATTTGTCAACGCATCTGTCTATTAGCTTCAGCCCTTTGCGCGGCACGCGGTTTTCAAAACTTTCATGCCACTTGGCTTGGCGTTATTTTTAGCACTAAATTTAATTTCTCTATTATGTCAGCGCCCCTTCGATTTGATTCTATTGCGAGTTGCGATTTCGGATCTAGAACGCACCATTTTTTCGCAGCGAAATGAGAACTAAGCATGGCTCCAGCGACTAAGCGTCCTGCCAACCACGGCCAAGCAGACTCAGAACCTTCGACAGGCAAATTTTCACAATGATAATCCATAATAACAGTGCAGTTTTTGACAAATCCGTATCTTACATTGACATCAAATGCAATAATATACTTAATTTGTTTTAATACCAACTTTGCAGCGTCTTCATCAATTTCCTTTAGAATAGCAATAGTAGCCGTTATTGCTTCGTGGTAGCGATGCGGGGTGTATATGTTTATACCGAATATTACATGGTTCTGATATCGCCGCTTAGCGATCTCTATGACTTGCTTGCAAGCCCATTCAAAAATTCTCTTTTTAATCAAGATAAACATAATCATTACTCAGACCTATTAAGCGAGCGGCGGGTTATTGGAATCCCATTCCCAAGGCTCCAAGCCTAAATGAGGCACCAGCATTAGCGGGAGAGCTAAGATACCCTCGCCGCACTTTAATAAACCATTTCCTATCTTCTTCCAAGGGATTGTAAACCCTTTTTTCTCCAACTCTTTAGTTGGGTCAGGGAGCGGATCACTGGGCGGCCCAGGCTCAGGCGCTGGCGGGGGGGGGGGCCGGCGTTGGTGGAGCATAATTTCATGGGGGAGTCGGGGGAGTTATTCGCGGGGGCTCTGGAAGGCTTTCAGGACTCAAATGGCCATTTGAAGTGCTACCTGCAGCAATAATTCTGAGGAGCAACATTTTCCATCCTTCAAAAGGAGCCCACCACGCGCGACCATCCGTATCGAAATGCCCAAGGGCGTTGTTCCCCACCATCCCATACAAATTCAGCCCACCCTGCTCCTCAATCGGATCGCGATTCAGCCAACGCCCCATGACAGGATCATAGAAGCGATACCCGTAGTAATACAACGGCACGCCGACGTCGTCATCAATGGGTTTGGTGCTGAAGCGGTAGGGGTTATCTGCCGCCAAGGCTCCGGTGGCAGAAACATTGTTCCCCAAAGGCATCGTATTGGTAATGCGCGGTGATCTGGCTTGTGTTCAGGTCCGAAATGTCCGTCACATTCCCATTTCCGTCGTAAAGGTAATACCCACCCGCCCCGGTGCCGTGGTAGTAGAAGACCTTCCCGACCTCGTATGCTGGGACTTCACTCCGCGCGGGCGGCCAGTTTTTCGCAGCTTTGGATGTCTAGTTTCCCGCTTTGCAGGATGGGGATGGTTTGGACTGGAACGAGCTTTTTGGGAATCCAGAGGCTGGGCACGCCGCGGTCCAAGAGGGTGTAGCGCAGGTTGATCAACTCTTGTTTCACGGCGGCACTGGCGACGGTGGACAGGAGCACGAGCATTTCTCCTTTATCAGGATCCGGCAGGCCGACGACGGCTATCTTGCGCTCGCTCTCCCCTTCCAGGCCCAGGGCGCGGTTGATGTGGTCCTCGATGGTTTCATGCGGGATCATTTCCCCGGCAATCTTGGAGAAGCGGCTCAGGCGACCTTCGATGTGGAGGAAGCCATCGCCATCCAAGCGACCGATATCCCCCGTGCGGAACCAGCCTTGGTGGAGCACTTCTTCGGTTTTGCGCGGTTGCTTCAAATAGCCGTTGAAAATGTTGGCTCCTCGCAGCCAGATCATGCCACTCTGATCGACGGGCAGCGGCTCCTCCGTGGTGGCGCTGGTGATACGCACGGCAATCCCGGTCAGCATTTGTCCCACGGAACCTAACCGCCGACTAGGCAGCACGGGGATGTTGGGATTGGTGGGATCAGGGATGGGGTCGGGCAAATTCAGGTTCGTGGCCGGGGAGGTTTCGGTTAGTCCATAGCCTTCCAGCACGGGCTTGTCGAAGCGTTTGCGGAACTCCTCCTCCAAGGCCAGCGGCAGTTTCTCGGCTCCGGTCACGATTAATTTCACGCTGGCCAGTTGCTCCTTCTTGGCGCGCTTCAGGTAGCCACGGAGGAATGTGGGCGTGGCCACCATCAAGCTGACGCGATGTTGCTCGATTAGTTCGGCCAGCTTCGGAATTTCCATGGGGGAGGGGAAGCTCACCACGCTCAAGCCTTCGATCATGGCATAGTAAAAGGTGACCGTGCTCCCAAAGGAGTGAAATAGTGGCAGGCAGCCGAGGATCTTATCCTGCGGCGTCAGGTTCAAGCGGGAGCCGATCTGATTTACGTTCGCCAGAACGTTTTGGTGGCTGAGCACCACCCCCTTGGGCTCGCCCGAGCTACCGCTGGTGAAGAGCAGGGTGGATTCTTCTCCGCCCAGCTTGGGGAGTTGCAGCATTTTCACGAGGACCGAGGCCGGCAGCGTCTTGACGAGCAACAACCAGCGGACGATGCGGCCTTTCCATTGGGGCAGCAGTCTTTCCAGGAACATCAGATGCTTGATGGGGGGCCACGGGAAGCCTTGCATCTTGCGGACGAAAATGTCGGCCGTGAGGAACCGATCGATCTCCGCCTGTTTGATGGCACTCTCGATGGATTCCGTGCTGGCGGTGAAATTCAGATTCACCGGGGTCTTGCCCGCCAGGATAGCCGCCAGATTCGCCACCATGGCTCCCTTGCCGGGAGGCAGGACGATGCCGATGCGCGGTTGCTTGGTGAATTTCTTAATTTCCTGACTCAGGACAATGGCCGCCGCCAGGATACGATGATAACTCGTGACGCTGCCGTCGGTGCCGTCATATAATTTGGCCCGGCCGCCGAAGGCCTTGATGCCGCGGACCAAAGCCTGGCCGACGTGCCCTTTGAAGGTTGGGCGTGCGTTGTAAGCCTCCACCCCTCCCATCAGCAGGACCTCCCAGAGCTGCGCCACCGTAACTTGGTCTGCGTCGATCTGCGGGCAGAAGACGATGATAGCCTCCTTGTGCAGGGAGGCCGACTCCTGGCGCAATTTGCTTTCGCGAGGGTGGTCAATATAGACGGGCTGCACGGGCACGGAGAGTTCCGATAACCATTGGAGCGTGGTGCGGGAAATCGTGACATTGGTGCCAGCTTGAGCGCGCACGGAGCCGGGCACGAAGATGATTAATCGGCCTGCCGCCACGCCCTGCCGGACCTGTTCCGCCGCTCCTGACTCCTGGAGCGTGGCCTGGTTGCCAGGATGTTGATCAATCGCAGCCTGCTGCTCAGCAGTATAAACCGCCGAGGCATCCAGGAGGACACTGACGGTGCGTCCAGCCGCCAGCGCGACCAAACGCTGTAAATCCGCCCCGGTCAGGCGGGTGGGAATCACCAACGCCCCGGAGGAAGTTAGGCGATCAGAATGCAGCACAAGGGTTGACTTAAGGGATACGCTAGGTGTGGACATGCCAGAAAATTGTTCGCTGCGAAACGGACTAAACCCGTCAGCGGACCATGAGTATCTCTGCTTCTCAGAAAATCTCAAATGGGAATCCATGCGAGTTACGAATCAGAAAACGCAGCCCTGCTTGCGGCATCGAATCGATCACTTGGCCGCATCACCCATGGCTGGCACCGTTGCGCAATGCCTCGTAGGCCGGTCGCAATCGAGGCGCCACCAGTTCCTCCAGTCGCTCGCGAACTGGCTCAGGGATGAGGCGCTCAGTCCCCGGCGTATAGGCATTTCCCTGCTGTTTGCTGTGAAAGCGACTGCGGTGAGTGACCTTATCCTGCTCAGCCTCGGTGAGATTAGGGGCCAACCGCGCGATGATCCCCACGGGATCTTCCAAGAGTTGCGCGTGATCAAGAGGGATCAACTCGCCAGCCGCCACGAATGGCAGCGCCAGCGCAAAAATGGCTTCCAGCACGCGGGCAGCATAAGCATCCAGATCGGCGGGATTTAACTTAGCTAAATTAGGCGCCAAGGACTCAAGATTGCGCAATCCCGGCACCATTTGGCTGCCGCGTTGACGATGATGCGACCAGAGGATTGCTAAAGGATCGCGATAAATAAAAAAACGCGGCGTCTCGGGGAACGCTTGTTTAATGAGTGGAAGCCAGGCGATGTCCCAACTATCGTATTTAATAAAAAAATAGCGATCCCCAGCCACGCGCGTTTGGCTCAGGGCGCGAATTAGCATTTGTATAAGCGATGATTTCTCCTGCGGCGGGATTGAGAGTTGCAATAACTCGTCCACGATGGGTGGCTCTGAGAGGGCGATGCATCCTTCCAGGCAGGAGAGCAATTGGGTCAGGAGCGTGGAACCACTGCGGGAAGTATGGAAGATAAATGCCGTGGGTGCGATGGGTGGCGGGAGGGAGCAACTGTGCAGGCCCTGCAATCCTGTCTGCCGAAAGGTGTGGTGTCCAGTTTGGGCGCGTCGCATCGTATCTTCAAAGAACGGTTCCACAAAGGGCACTCCCGCAAGATTTTGCCAGTGCACGAGGACTTCACCATCCTGCTGCCGCTCCAGTCTTACGGGATACCATCCGGCAGTGGGGCTCATAGTTTGGCAGCTTGGTGCAATTGGTCGCTCAGCCACTCATTCATGGTGGCATCAATCACGAGGTGGACTCGGTCCGTGGTGCCCCGGTTGCTCACCGCATGGGGATCAGCGAGGCGGAGATACCAGCAGGAGCCTGGCGACATCGCTACGTGGGTGCCGTTGAGGAGAAACGTTACCTCAGGATTGGTCGTAATGGGGATATGCATGCGGACCTGCCCCAACTCAGCACTGAGATCATGGTCGCGATGTTCCTTAATATCGGAGCCTGGGGTAAGCCGCATTAAGCGAACGCTTTGCAGCGGGCACTGGAAGGATGCCATGACGGTTTTTAAATAAGGCGCCTGCTCTAAAAAGGGCGTATCCGCGAACTCCGTGCAGCCTGGGTCGGAGTAGATCATCATGACTGGATGGGTCGCTCCCGCAGTGCCTCGCAGCGGAAGCACATCCCAGGTCCCGCTATAGTTCTCCTGCACAAAGTGATTGACCCACGATTGTTGCTCCAGCGTCTGGAGGTCCTGCAGTAGGGAGGCGTGATCAAAGTGGATTGGTAATTGCAGGCGATCGGGCAAGGTGTTCATGAGATTCGCTTAATGGATGTGCCCTATTTGCCGAACTTCTGCAACAAATTTGATGCATGAACGTGTGAGGCGCAGGACTGAGCAAGCTTTCCGAAATCTAATAACATGTTATAGAGAGGAATTTATGCTATTAATCAAATAAAATTAACTCGGAGTCACTTTTACACTGGAATTTTGCCGAATGAATGGTATTTCATACGGCCTATGTCAAAGCCATCTGCATCACTGCGAAATCGTCGCCATTTTTTATCGGGGAGCCTGTTGGCGTTTGGTGCCATTGTGGTGCATCCCACTGCTGGTGCGGCAGAACTGGGGCCCCATTGGATGACCCGCTTGGAGGATACACTCCAAACCTACTGCACGTCTATGCAACGGAAGTTGTCCGCCTCTGGAGCTATGGAGTTTCATTGCTCGATGAGTGATCCCGTGGCGTTCGGAACGAGCCATGGAAACTTCGCTGGGCTTGGCTTGCGCATTATGGCGCAAGGCAACAAGCTCACCCTTCGGAAGGACGGGCACTCGGTTAGTGTGTTCATTAACCCAATGGTTGCCGGCCTATGAGTTTAGATCTCGCCAGTCCCATTATCATCGTTTCCCCAGCCTTGCGGGCGGGAACCACATTGGTGCAGCGCTTGCTCTGCTCTACTGCCAATACCTTGGTCTATGGGGATGCGGTGGGTCAGGAAATGGAGTTTTTTGCGAAGTATGCGGCCGTGAAGGCTCAGGTGTTACCATTTCATGATGCCACCAGCATGGGGCTCAAGGCGGCTGTGCTGGCCGGGGATACAACAGATTTTATTGCGCAGCTTTCAGTCTCAGCGGAGCAGCACCTGGAAGGGTTGCGCGCTGCGGCTTTCGCTTGGCTCCAGGTGTGTGCGGATGAGGCCGTGGCAGCGGGAAGACCCGTGTGGGGATGGAAAACGGCCGGGACAGATCCTGCGGCATTATCGATGCTGGCGCAGTGGTTCCCCCAGGCCCGGTGGATCTGGGTGCAACGGGATGTGGCGGACTGTTATCGTTCTGCCAAGGCCGCGGGCATGGTTCTGGGGGCGGCAGATGCGACACGATTTGTGCAGCAGGCGAAGGCTGCGGTGGCGGCGTTTGCGCCTCTGGCGTCGCACGCGTTGCGGTTGGACTATTTGCCCATGCTGGCAGATCCAGCGGGCACGGTGCAACGATTGGAAGCGTGGACGGGTGCCGTGGGCATCGATCCCAACGTCTTTTCCGTCCGGGTAAACGAACCGGGTCAAGCTGTCTGCACCCCACCAGCGAATTTAGATGCGGAGGAAACAGCGGTATTTGCCGAGGCCGCAGGTTCGACCATTCTACCAAATTTAGCAGCATGAAAGACGAACTGATTGCAACATCCATGAAATTCCTCACGCAGATCGGCGTGCCGGTTCGCTTGGGGACCTTTCCAGAGGATGCCTTCCTGCCGGGTCTGAACATTGTGGATGGAACATTGTGCATCGATCCGGAGCGGTTGCTTTATCCTGGGGATATCCTGCATGAGGCGGCCCATATCGCGCTGACCCCACCATCCCGGCGTGGTTCCTTGGGTGGAAAATTGCAGATCACGCCAGCGGAAGAAATGGCTGCCTTGGCTTGGTCTTATGCGGCTGCAGTGAGTATCGGAATGGACCCGCTCATCGTATTCCACGAGCACGGCTATAAGAATGGTGGGGCACAGTTGGCGGAGCAGTATGCTTCGGGCTTACCCCCTGGTGGCCCCGGGGTGCCCATGCTGCAATGGTGGGGGATGACTACTGCCTATCCACATATTAACGTCTGGCTGCGGGAAACCGAAGACCCCTCTTAAAAACCCCTGAAAAATTTTATTTTCACTTTCTTTGTAACGAAATCCCAAAAATTGCGAAATAACCATCAAGCATCACCTGAGATACCTGGCTGATCAAGTCAATTGCCAAAAACTTCACTTCACCTAAATCAAAAACCACTAACTATTAAATCACTATGAGTAGTCCAATCATGAGTCAAATTATCGCTTTCGGCTGCAACTTTGCCCCCCGTGGCTGGGTCGCTTGCAACGGACAACTCCTTTCGATCGCACAAAATACCGCCCTCTTCTCGCTCTTGGGCACCACGTATGGTGGAAACGGAACGACCACTTTCGGGATTCCAGATCTGCGGGGGCGCGCACCGCTTCATTTAGGCCAAAGTCCAGGCACGAGCAACTATACTCAAGGGCAAATGGGGGGCACGGAGACGACGACGATCCTGTCAAACAATATGCCCCAACACACCCACGCCATCACGGTTGTTGCCTCCCAACGCGCCAGTGCTGGGCCGGGAAATTCTGAAAATCCCGTAGGTAATATTCCTGCCAGTAGTGGCCAATCGGAGAACTTCACGGCACCAGGATCGGTGGCCACCAACGCAGGCGGACTCAGTGTCTCGGCCACTGCGGCACCGGCCGGCGGGAGCACGCCGATTTCAATCGTGCAACCTTACGTGGTCCTCAATTGGTGCATCGCCACGCAGGGAATTTACCCGTCACGAAACTAATCTCTCTTTCATTTTTGCTGATCTCAAGCGCGGGCCGCGACTGCTGCTCGTAGCCCGCGCTCCAGCGTCCTTCATCCTTATTTCCGTCTCTAACTGTTCACTACCTCATGAAGTCACCCCAATTTTATTTAACCGCACTGCTCTCGCTGGCGGCTGCTAATTCGTTATGGGCGGTGCCCACCCAGATCGCTCAGGAGTCATTTGAGGGCACTGGCGGGTCCATTGGCTTCACCACATCGGTGCCGCAATTTATTGAGTTAGCCACCAGCCCCTTCACGGATTATTTCTCTATCATCCCGAATAATGGCACCAAGGTCGGTGCGGGCCGCACGCTGCCAGGTGCAGACGGAGCCAACATTTTTGGAGCAGAGGATTGTGATACGTCGCGCACGACACCTGCCGTGCAGGGACCGCAGGAAGTAACGCTCACCACCAATTCCGTCAGCATTGCGGGGAAGATTAATACCCAAGTGCGCCTCCTGATGGCTGCCCCGGGAAGACAGGATACTGCGGGAGGATCTGTGGATCTCAACCAGTATGAAAACTTCAGCAATGCACCGCTCTTCATTAACAAACTGAAAGTGGAAGCCAGCATCGATGGAGGCGCCTTCCAGCGCATCGTGCAGTTTTCTCCTAACGTCACCCAGATTTCCACGCAACTCACCTTCGATGCCGATGGCAACAATGTAGGTGGGGACGCGAATCCCATTCCCACGAATCCCACCACACTAGATGACACGCTGCGGGAAGGCATCTACTCCATCCCCACGGGCAACACCGTGCAGATCCGCGTCACGTTAGAAAGCGATGCCACAGGCGAACTCATCTGCTTCGACAACATCCGTATCTTTGGCGAAAGCACGGCCACGAATCCTCCGGTGCTCGCTGGTGTGCCTGGAGCCAACCTGACTTTTACTGAAGGAAGCAGCGCCACTGCCATCGCCCCGGCCATCACGGTGGCGGATTCAGATAGCGCCAATCTAACTTCCGCCTCAGTCGTCATTTCGACAGGTTTAACCTCGGCTGAAGACGTGTTGGCGGCCACTCCCTCCGGTGCTTTGCTGCCGGGAAATATTGTTTACACCGCAGGCACGGGAACCTTGGCCATCACAGGTGCCGCCTCCCTGGCAGACTACCAGGCGGTGCTTCGCAGTGTGACGTATCGCAATACGAACAACCTGAATCCTACCACGAATGTGCGTCGGGTAACTTTCTTGGCGAATGATGGAACTAACCCCAGTAACTCCCCGATTCGCGATATCAATGTCATCGATAACATCGTCACCCAATCGATCCCCTTTGTGGAAAGCTGGGAAACGGACGGCCGCGGCACACGCTATTCCGTGGATGGCGGGTTCTCGCTACCACCATCCATGTTCGCCCGCGTGCAGCCAGGGGCGGTCGGTGGGCTGGATGGCACCTTTGCTTTCGGGGTGGAAAATGTGGATGATAACTCCGACTTCACAGAGTTGGTGACGTTTAATCTGAATTCCGCTGGCTTGGTGGGCCTAACCGGTGAACTGCGGGTGGCTGCCGGCGGTGGTGCGGTTTACGATAACAATGCCACGGTGCCAGACTTCCTCCAAGTGGAAGTGAGTGCGGACGGTGGCGCCTTTACGAAAGTGCTGGCATTCTATCCGGATGCCGCAGCGCAAGGCAACATGCGCCAAGACACCACCCCCAATGATGCCACCAACTTGGGTGATGGAACGCTGCTCACCGCAGCGCTGCAAACGTTCACCTTCAATCTCCCAACGGCCAACGTTTTAACCGTCCGCATCCGGGCCTTCACCAACATCGTGGGTGAGAACATTCTGTTTGATCGCTTGGCGGTGCAAGGCACGCCCCTTACCTTCGCGATTGATAGTGTCAGCGGAGGTGAAACTGGTTCCCGCACGTTTACCGTCACGCGCAGCAGTGCTTCCGGGGCTGATACGGTAAATTACGCCACCGCCACTGGCACAGCTGGTGCGGCGGACTTTACGGCAGCATCCGGCACCGTTTCCTTTGCAGATGGTGAAACGACCAAGCCCATCGCCATCACCATCACGCCGGACAACATCGTGGAGTTGGACGAAACCTTTACCGTCGCGCTCAGCAGTCCTAGTCGTGGAACCATCACTGGCGGACCGGGCACGGGCACCATCGTTAATGATGACTCTGCGGTGCTCTCCATGACTGGTGGCAGCGTCCTGGAAGGTGATTCCGGCACCGCTACGATCACGTTTAATGTGGCGCTGACGAATCCAGTGGATGTCGCAGTGGGCTTCGTGCGCAATACCCAGGACGGAACCGCCACGACGGCCAATTCCGACTATGTGGCCGTTGTCAACGGTGCCGGCTCAATCGCGGCTGGAAATACCACCGGAAATTTCACCGTCACGGTCAACGGAGACAACACCCCCGAGGCTAACGAAACTTTCCAGGTGGTGCTTTCCAGCCTAGCGGCTGCCGGACGCAATGTGACCTTTACGGCCGCTGCCGCTACGATCTCCGCCGCTGGCACCATCACCGATGATGATCCAGTCATCGTTGCTGGCGCGGGCAGTCTCAGCATGGGGGTGGGAGCTTCGGGCAAATTCACCACCGCCAGTTTGCTGGCCCTCGCCACCGGAGGCGAAGGTCGCGCGCTCTCGCTTGTTAGCGTGCAGGCGACCACCACCGCTGGTGGCGGCACCGTCAGCATTGCGGGCGGATGGGTGACCTATCAACCAGCGGCCAACTTCAACGGAGCCGACAGTTTCACCTACACCATTACCGATGGCTTCCAGACCGTGACCGGCACCGTCAACGTGATCGTCTCCAACGGCATTGGGCAGACTGTGAACATCCTTGGCATCACCCCGCAGGGAGCAGGTAACCAGCTCGTAGCGTTGGGCATTCCTGGCCGGACCTATCGCTGGCAGACGTCCTCGAATCTCACGACCTGGACCAACCTCGGCAGTGCGCTGGTGTGTCCCGCATCGGGAGTCATTACGCAAACTGATCCCGGCCCGCTGCCGCCAACCAGATTTTATCGCATGGTGCAGCCATAATCCGAACATTCAAAATTCCACTTAATGCAAACCATGAGAACTCTTCTTTTTCCAGCCCTGCTGCTCACCGCCACCATGACCCCGTCCGCCCTGGCGGCCGTCTTTTCCGCCGCCGATAACGTCGTGAGCGCCATCCCAGATGGCAGCAGTGCCGGCTTGGCTCGTAGCCTGAACATCACGGCACCAGCCGAGCAATACGTCGTCAGCTTGGACGTAAGTTTAAACCTCAGCGCCACCAGCGGCGGCACCGCCTATCTCGGGGATCTCTACATTTACCTGACGAACGGCTCGAGTATCTCTGTGCTAACCAATCGCGCTGGCGCCCGCGCGGGCACCGCTTTTGGGTATGACGATAATCAGTCGATGAACGTCACCTTCTCCTCTGGGGCAGTGGCGGATTTTCACAGCTATCGACTCACCACCACAGGGTCGAATACCACCGCTCTATCTAGCCCCCTCACTGGCGTCTGGGGCGCAGATGGCCGGGTCACGGATCCCGCATCCGTGCTGGATACCGATCCCCGCACCGCCCAACTCAATATCTTCAACGGAGCCACCGCCAATGGCACGTGGAGCCTCTTTGCAGCGGATGTCTCCACCGGTGCCACGCATCAGATTAACTCTTGGGGGCTAAGCCTAACTACAGTTCCTGAGCCGGGCACCACAGCGATTCTTCTCGCGGCCTTCGGCGGAACACTCCTGCGTCGTCGTCGTTAGATCTTCCTCTGTCAGTATAAAAAACCAACCAACCCAATCCATACCCGCAAATGAAAATTCGTTCTCTGGCGCTCTCCATGCTCACGCTCGCGGCTGGCCCACTTTCGCTGATTGCGGCAACGCAGTCGGTGCTCGTTTCAGGATTAACCAATCCTGCTCGGCTCATCGTTTCCACCGGAGGAAACTTGCTGGTGACCGAAGCTGGTGATGGCCCACTCAACACCGCCTTGCTGAGCCGGGTCTCCCAAACGGGCACGCATGTCGTGTTGCTCTCTGGTCTGCCAACGGCCCCGGCTCCGGATAATGTTACGGGCCCCTGGCAAATTGCGCAGAAGGATGCCAAGACGCTCTGCATCAGCATTGGCACAGGTGACACCACTGTGCTGGATGGGCAGGGAGCGGAGGTTCCCAATCCTTCTGGTCCTTCCAGTCCGCTTTTCAGTTCCATTTTGCAGGTCAGATTCTCCCGCTCGGTTGATCAATCCGCAGGTGGCTTTGCGCTGACTTACGCGGACCACAAAACGCTTTCGAATGGTTACGATGTAACCCTGCGGAACGCGGCAAATGAAACGGCCACGTTCTCCGTGCTGAACGACTTCCGGGACATTATTCGCGACGACAGTGGTGCCGCCCGTCGCTCCAATCCCTTTGGCCTCGCCTTGGGTTCCAACACCATTTACACCGCAGATGCTTCACGCAATGATCTTCAGGCCGTGGATCTCCAAACCGGCCGCGCCCGGCAAATCGTCCAGTTTGCTCCCGTGGCGAATCCATTGCCCTTTGGTCCAACCACGCTCGAACCCGTTCCCACGGGCGTTGCGGCTTACCGCGGCTCACTCTTGGTTTCCTTGGAAACTGGTTTTCCCTTCCCCGCAGGAGCGTCTTCCATTCAGCGCGTGGACCCCACCACTGGTAGTGTTACGCCTTTTATCAGCGGACTAACGGAAGCCATCGACGTCATCGTCAGCCCCGCCACTGGCCAAGAAAAGTTCTACGTCATCGAACTCAGCACCGATCTGCTCAATGGCGCGCCCGGCCGTTTGCTAAAGTTTGATTCACCCACGGCCACGCCCATCGTGCTATCCGACAGCCTGATCTTTCCCTCCAGCGTGGCGCGTGATCCCAACACGGGAAATCTCTTCGTGACCCAATTCTTCACGGGTGAGATCGTGAAAATTGTGCCTTGACCAGGCTCTGGCACCAGCCAGTCTTTGGTTTCACTAACTGCGAATCCCGCTCCGAAAGGTGCGGGATTCGTTTGTTGCTTCGGATGGCTTCACTCCGTCCGCCGAAGCGCGACGGCGGGCCAGGTTCAAATGAAAAGGAGCTGCCGAGGCCGATTCAACAATTGCATTTTAGCCTGGGCCACCCTTTTTTCATCGCGAGCCTGGGTTTGCATCCCCCACAAGCCATCCACGAAGAGTGGGTGGTTAGGCGAGCTTATGAAGGGGCATCACCAGTCAATGTATGTCACATTTTCCTTCGCTGCCGTCAGGAAACCAACGGAAACAGGTGCGGGCTAGATCCCGGCTGGCATCGTGGCCCCGCCGCAAACCAATGTGCCCAGACCAGGTTCACCTAAAAGCGCCTTGGTGATATTTCCGGGCTGGTTCATATCAAACACAATCACTCGCTTGTTATTCTCCATGCAAAGGCTGAAGGCGGCGGCATCCATCACCTTCAACTGGCGACTCAGGGCATCCGCGTAGTTGATTTGATCGAACCGCTTGGCGTCGGGAAACTTCACCGGATCCTTGTCGTAAATCCCATCCACTTTGGTGGCTTTGAAAATCACGTCCGCATTGATTTCGCTGGCCCGCAACGCAGCAGCGGAATCCGTGGAGAAATAAGGATTGCCGGTCCCAGCGGCAAAAATCACGACCCGATTCAGTTCCAAATGACGCACCGCCACGCGTTTGACGAACGATTCGGCAATCGAGTTCATTTCGATGGCGCTCATAACCCGCGTGGGCACCTCAGCCGCCTCCAGCGCACTCTGTAGCGCCAACGAGTTCATGATCGTGGCCAGCATCCCCATGTGATCCGCCGTGGCCCGATCCATGCCTTTGTTCTGCGCCGTCAGGCCGCGCCAGAAATTTCCTCCGCCCACCACGATACCAATTTGCAGGCCGGTGGCATGTGCGGCCTTAATTTGTTGCGCCATGTCCTCCAAAATGGGGGGGCTTAAATTGTCCAAGCTCCCGTGCTCGCGCAGCGCTTCGCCACTAAGCTTGAGTAATACTCGATGATATGTTTTTCGTCCGTTCCCGTTATTGTCTGGCATAATGGGAAAAGTAGATGATGGGACAGGTTCGGCATTCCTTGCAAAGAAAAAGTGCAGAAAAATTCATTCTCTTCCAGAATAAATGTTCCCTGTGCCTCCAAGCATACTCGAACGCCGAATTCCGAGGCGAAAACACTGCTGGACAATCTGGCACCGCAGTCTTGTGGAGGTCGGGATGAAGCACAGGGGCGGTTAAACAAAACCGGTAAAAAAATGGTCCTGCGCGCCGACCTATGGGGGGGATGCGACACGCAGGACTTACCGATTCACTAATGCAATTGTCACTACCAATTACGATTACCACTGTAGCTCAAGTATATCGTTTGTCAATACACTGGGATTACAATTGCGTCTTGTGTTTGTAATCGGTGGCAGGAAAAACTTGCGGCAGCTCTCTGCTAAATCATTTCCTCGATGGGCTGAAAGCTGTGATCGTGCATTTTTGACGTTCTACTTGCATTCTGGCGAGGGCGATATAGTCTCTCTCCCTTCTATTTCCGGTCCAGGCCGGAAATTTGCTTCAGGAGATGTATTGAAATCGTTGATTATCAAGCATTTACCTTCTGTTTTCACCCACCTGCTCACCGCCTAGAAATTACCTGCCATGAAAGACAAAATCCATCCCAATTACGTTGACACCACCATCAATTGCACCTGCGGCACAGTGTATCACACCCGTTCCACCAGCAAAGAACTGAGCGTGGGTATTTGCGCGGCCTGCCACCCTTATTTCACGGGCGAGCACAAACTAATCGACACTGCTGGTCGCGTTGACAAATTCAACAAGCGTTTCGGGGCCTCCACACTCCGCCGCTCCGCTCCGAAGCTTGCCACCGCTGGCGCTTAGCTATCCAGCCCCCAGATTTGAAACGGCATCTGCCCCGCATCAGTGGGCAGATGCCGTTTTGCTATTTTCAGTCGGCTCATTTGTTCATCCGCGCTCGTCTGGCGCACTATTAGCCGCCATCCCCTCCCCTCGTCACTTTCCATTTTCCCACTTTTTAAATTTTCAATTTCATGGAATACGCCCCTTTAATCGAATTGAAGCGCCACCGACTCAGCGAGTTGGAAATGGCCATTTCAGATCCCAACTTCTTTGCTGATCAGAAGAAGGCGGGCGATCTGACGCGGGAGCATTCCCAGATCAAAAAATTGCTCACGGCTTGGGATGCCCACGAAAAATGCCTGCAGGATCTGGCGGATAATCAAGCGCTGGCCAAGGAGGAAGACCCGGAAATGGCCGAAATGGCCGCCGCAGAAATCCCGGAACTCGAAAGACGCGCCGCGGAACTGGCGGCGGAAATTCAGTATAATTTGTTGCCCCGGGATGCGATTGAGGATCGCGATGCTTTGGTGGAAATCCGGGCGGGAACCGGGGGAGGAGAGGCCAGCTTATTTGCGGCTGACCTCCTGCGGATGTATCAACGTTACGCCGAAAGCCATGGCTGGAAGGTGGAGTTCATGGATTCCAGTCCCTCTGACGTGGGTGGGTATCGCGAAGTAATCATCAAAGTGATGGGCACGGAAGTGTTCCGGCATTTGAAATACGAAAGCGGCGTGCACCGCGTCCAGCGCGTGCCCGCCACCGAGGCTCAAGGGCGGGTCCATACCTCCGCCGCTACCGTGGCCGTCCTACCGGAGGCCGAAGAGGTGGACATTGATCTCCGGATGGAGGACGTCCGCATCGAAGTCTGCCGCTCCTCTGGAGCAGGCGGTCAGGGCGTCAATACCACGGACTCCGCCGTGCAGGTGTTGCACATCCCGACTGGCACCATCGTCCGCTGTCAGGATGGCCGCAGCCAGATCAAGAACAAGGAGAAGGCCCTGACCATTTTACGTTCTCGTCTGTTGGAGAAAAAGCAAAGCGAAGCCGCAGCGCTTTACTCTGCCCACCGCAAAAATCTGATCGGCGGCGGCGGACGCGAAGAGAAAATCCGCACCTACAATTTTCCGCAGAATCGCGTGACCGACCACCGCATCGGCATGACGCTCTACAACTTGTCCAACTTCATGGAAGGGGACATCGACGACATGGTCAAAGGCCTCCAAGCCAGTGAAATGGAAGAACGGATGAAGGAAGCAGGCTTGGCTTGAGCGCCATCGCACCTAGTTTGACGTGCCAGGCCGGGGCCACCTGAGCGCGAAGCTTGGAAGGCAAACCTTGATTTTATGGTCTCCGCATTGGAAATTGAAGCCAGTTTGTAACTTTTTGGTTGTCATCTGAGATATTCATCGTAATGACTCCATCCCGACGGCAACCTGCCGTTTGTGGCATGGCTGGATAGCTCAGTTGGTAGAGCAGTGGCCTGAAGAGCCTCGTGTCCACGGTTCGAATCCGTGTCCAGCCACCATCTTCTTTATTCATAAAGCAGCCCCCAGTGGGCTGATTTATGTTTTTTGGGGGACAGGTTAGCGCTACGGTGCTGAGATTTTTGAGGAGGTGGCTCAGGCATTTGTGCTGTCAGATGTAATCCAGCGCACTGGCTTCATGGTGGCCGAGAGTGAAATCCCGGCTTTTAAAAATGGTCGTGCCCTGACGCCGCAGGGGCGCGGACGGCCTCCGCAGAAAGTTGAAAAATTGCACGCGGGCGTGTTGGGTTTCAAAGCGAAGTATGGGCACTATCCAGAGTATCTGTCCCAATTGGTGCCGGAGTTCGTCAGTGCGGACACGCTCATCTCCCCTAACGGCAGCAACTTCACGGCTAAACAAGATCATCCAGATCCAGGCGTGCAGGAGCCGCATTACGGTTATGAATTCAGCAATCTGGAGTTTCGCGATGGTCGCACGTTTGCTGAGATCAAGGAAATCCAGCGTTCGGAGTGGGGTGATGCCGTGCCGATGCTGCGGTATTTCGGCTATGGCAAGGTGATCAATTGCTCCTGCCGGGGAGATACGTATGAAACCGCCCTGAACTGGGAATGGGATCCAGCCACGTTGGATGTGGTGGACAAATATGGTTGGGGACCGGGGTTGCAGACAGGTCAGATGGTGGATGTGAAGGTGGTAGGCCCCAATGGCCAGCCCGTGCCGGGAGCCAAAGTCTTTGCGGATGGACGAAACTACTCCTTCGACCTGCCGGATCGGCCTTACACCGCTGATGCGTCCGGCAATGTCAGGATTCCCGTTGGAGCGGACGCTGACCGCACCGCGTTGCAATTACGCTTAGCAACTCCCGGCCTAGCCTCGCAAACGTTGTCGTTCGCACGCGGAGAGGTGCCGATTAATCCGACCATCACCGCGAGCACCGCCCAACAAGTTGGCGGGCAACTTCTTGATGCTGAGGGATATCCCGCAGCCAACCAACGCATCGCCTTGCGCACACCCATCGGGGAGGGACAGAACTTCGCCACGATCGGACAGGTGGTGACCGATAATAACGGGAACTGGTCGGCCCCGGTGCATCCTGAGGATGCGGGACGATTTGTGATTTCCACCACCGTCGCAGGGCCGCATTTCCAAGGCTACTCCGCGCAGGGCAATGTGCCCGTGGACCATGCCGCAGCCGTGCAAGGGCGAGCGGTGGTAAATTTGTCAGAACCTGTCCGGTAATTTTGAAAAAGGGCCATAATGGGGTAGGGTAAGGAATGAGAAAAAGCTACCCGACAGATGTGAGTGACAAGGAATGGGCGTTACTGGAGCCACTATTTTGCCCACCAGGGGCGGCCCGCAAAGCCGGACGCACCGCCAGCCCTGCCAACGTGCGGGAGTGCTACAATGCGATCCG
>JANOAV010000031.1:0-56068 GCA_031411295.1 Verrucomicrobiales bacterium
CGGATGAACGCGACGCTGGAGGCGATGGCGCGGGCGCTGTTCCAGAGCTGGTTCGTGGATTTCGACCCCGTCCGCGCCAAACTGGATCCGCCTGCCCCCTTCCCCAGCCCGCTCCTCAGGCGACGGACGGACTTTTGTCCACTGCTGATAAAACTCTCTCCGTCTCGGATAAAACTCTGTCCGTCTCGGATAAAACTCTCTCCGTCTCGGACAAAACTCTCTCCGCCACGGACAAAACTCTTTCCGCCACGGACAAAACTCTCGCCGGCTCGGACAAAACTCTCTCGGTCACGAATAAAGCCGTTTCCGAGGCTGAAAAGACCCATTTTTACGCGGAAACGCCCATTTCCATCGCAGAGAAGGCTCTTTCCGCTGCCAAAGCTAGCCTGCCGGAAGCCGCCGCCCTCTTACCCGCTGCCTTCGAAGACTCACCGCTGGGCCACATTCCCAAAGGCTGGACGGCGCAACGCTTGCCCGACGCCATCGACGTGAATCCACGCCGCTCATTGAAGAGCCGAACCAACCGCCCTACCTCGACATGAAAAACCTACCGACACAGGGTCATTGCGCCGATGAAGTGATTGACCGAGAATTTAGTTCTGGCAAATGGTTCGGGGAGCTGGGCTATGCGGTCGGTCACGGGCCGCATCTCGCGCCCGGTGAACCGGCGGCGGGGCGGGATTCGTTTGGGGAGGTGGTGCTGGTGGGGCGCTTGCGCGAGCCCATCCGGCGGCTGAACCCGGCCATTCCCGAGGAGGCGCGAGAGGAGGCGCTCCGCAAGGTGCTGCGGGTGGGGACGCCTTCGTCCACGCAGACGAACCACGCCTTTCACCGGATGCTGCGCGATGGCGTGCCCGTCGAGTATCCCCGGCCCACTGCACAAGATCATCGCGGGCTACCATCAGTTCCACGCGGTGAATGCGGCGTTGGAGGAAACGGTGCGCGCCAGTGGGATGGGGCAGTTTGGGGGCATGCGTGATGGTGATCACGGGAATTACTGGGCCGGAAAAATGCACGTTGGCAGAGCAGGGGATCGTCGGGCAGGAGTTGGGCGGGCTTTCCTACGGAGGGACGCAGGAAACTGGGAGGCGGCTCAGGGGCACCAGCGGTCAACCTTAGGTTCTCTGGAGGAACGCCCCGAACCCATTCGGTTCTCCGCAGGGTGTGACCTACCCAGAAAAGGGGCAAGAAGTTTTTGTTTCCTTATTGTCACTTGGGGCGTTTTAGCTTGCCATTGCCAAAGAAATCTTTCAGACTCGACCGGGCGGTGGGGAAATATTTCCATCGACATCCCCATAAACCAATTGATCGCACATTAGTTTTCTGCCCCGAGGAAACGTCCACAAGCCACCTTATCGCGTTCCCCACCCGATAATCTCCTTTTAAATTTACCAGAAATCGACTCATGAAAATCAACCGCCAAATCCTGTTACTCGTCGCGTCCGCCACCAGCATTTTCGGACTTACAAAACCCACCGCGCAGGCGGCAACTTACTACTGGGATAACAACGGAGCCACCGCTGGTTTCGGCACGGCAACCGGCACTTGGGCCGCACCGACGACCAATAACGCCACGCAGGGATGGAGCACGGACGCGACCGGTGCGACTCTGCCTTCCGGCACCACCACCGTCGCCACCGCAGACTCTGAGAATTTTGGCACCGCCACGGTGGGGCTCGCAGCGGGCACGGTTACCGTCAGCGGCACGGTTACTCCCGGCAATATTACTTTCGGATCTGCCTCAGGCGCCATCATTCTCTCTGGGGGCACTATGAACATGGGGGCCAGCCAGATCATTGTGAACAATGCCTCCGACACCATTTCCTCTGTGCTCGGTGGCGCCAACGCCTTGACCAAGGCTGGCACGGGCACACTGATTCTGACTGGTGCCAGCACTAGGACAGCGGCTCTCACCATCAGCGCGGGCACATTGCAAGTTGGTAATGGGGGTGCCACCGGCTCGCTAACCGGCACGGCCTCGATCGCCAACAGTGGCACGTTGATTTACAATTTGAGTAGCAACCTAACTGTGAGCTACGTCACAAGCGGTGCTGGCGCGCTGACCAAACAAGGCACCGGTGTCCTCACTCTCTCCGGGGCGAACACTTACACGGGAGCGACAAATGTCAACGCAGGGACCTTGGCGTTTACCGGTAACCGCACAGCGGTCATGGGGGGGATTGTGGATGTCCTCGGTGGCGGTGCCATTTTAAATATCAGCGGCAATTTGCCCATGGGTGCCCAGCAACTGCGGGTGGGCAGCGGGACTACCACCACTGGCACGATTAACCAGACGGCAGGCGCAGTCACTTTTACCAGTGGCAATCAGCTCACGGTAGGAACCACCTCCACCAGTCAAGGAATCTACAATCTGAGCGGGGGAACCTTCACTACGGGAGCCCAAGCAAATCGGGGCATCCTCGTGGGCACTAATGCCAGTTGTGACGGTATTTTTAATCTCAGTGGCAGCGGGGCGCTCACAGTGGCCAGCGGTTCGTCATTGCACATCGGTCGCAGTGAAGCCGTGGCCGCCATCGGTGCGAAGGGAACCTTCAATCAGACAGGCGGCACCGCTACCGTTTCCGACCTGCGGATGGGAGGACTCTCTGCTGCGACCAATGCCAATCAAGTTGCTGCGCTGAATCTGTCCGGTGGCACGTTTACGGTCACCAGCTTCACGAACCTCTCAGGGGGGGATAACAGCGTCTCGACCATCAACCTCAGTGGCACCGCCGACGTGACGCTGCCAGCGTTCCCCACGACCCGCGGGACTGGCGCGACGGCCACCATCACTTTCAACGGCGGGACCCTGAGGGCAGCCGGACCGAGCGCGGCCTATTTGGGTGGTGCTGCCACCAGCGCCTTAATCAAAGCGGGCGGTGCCAGCTTTAACGTAGGCACTGGAAACGATATTACCCTCACGACACCTCTGCTCACCGATGGGGTCTCCCTCGGTGGCGGACTGACCAAGTCTGGCAACGGGACCCTCATGCTCTCCGGTGCCAACACCTACACCGGGTCCACGACTGTCAACGCCGGAACGTTGACCCTGGACTATGCGACGCAGAACAACAGCAAGCTCTCCGACACCTCGGCGCTAGTGCTCAGCGGCGGAACTCTCAATCTGAGTGGCGGGAGTCACACGGAAGTGGTGGCCTCAACCACCCTCACCGCCAACACCATTTCCAATGTGACCAGCACCGCTCCAGGGTCGGTGTTGCAGATGGGCACCATCACTCCGAATGCAGGCGCTTCCGTCAACTTCGGAGCCAGCAACATCGCCACCACGAACAACACGAATACGAACGGCATTATCGGCTACTGGGCGACGGTGGGGGGCAGCGATTGGGCGGTAAATTCCACGAACTCCGTCAACGGCCCGATCACGGCCTACACGGGTTACGCGGATGTCCCGCGCCTGACGCCAGGGATTATCGTGGATGGGGCTGCGTCATTTGTTCGCCTTATCGAAGGCACCGGCACTGCTGGCAGCATCACTCTCGGCTCCGCCATTACGACGATCAATTCGCTGAGCCAAAGCGTCACGGGCGGCAGCAGTGCTGCCACGATCGACCCGGCTGGACAAACCCTCCGTGCCAACGCCATCCTCGTAGCGACCGGGGCGGGCGCCCTCACCATTGGCAGCGGGGTCAACAACGGCACGCTAAGCGCTGCCGCAGTCGGAGGAGACCTGACGCTCGTAAACAGCTCCACCAATGCCTTGACGATCAATTCCGTGATCGCAGACAACACCACGGCCTCCACGCTGACCACCACGGGGTCTGGCACGACGACGTTGCTCGGCACTAACACCTACACTGGTGCCACCACCATTGCCACAGGCACCCTGCAAATTGGTAACGGCGGCACCACTGGTTCGATTGCCAGCACCTCCGGCGTCACCAACAACGCGGCGTTGATTTATAACCGCAGCAATGCCCTGAGCGTTGGTTACGCCATCAGCGGCACCGGCAGCCTGACTCAGCAGGGAGCCAACACGTTGACGCTCACCAATACGAACACCTATACCGGTGCGACGACCATCAGTGCGGGCACCCTGCAAATCGGCAACGGCGGGACCACGGGTTCGATTGCCAACACTTCCAGCCTCACCAACAACGCCGCCTTCGTTTACAACCGCACCGACACCCTGAACGTGGGCTATGTCATCAGCGGCACGGGCAGCCTGACCCAGTTGGGTGCGGGCACCCTGAATCTCACTGCCACGAATACTTTCACCGGCCCCGTGGCTGTTACCGCCGGCACTCTGGCGCTCTCGCCACCGGGGGTGTTAACCATGGCCAATCTGTTCACCGGGACGGGAACGATCAACGCGAATCCTGCGGCGGCTAGCAATTTGACCTTGAGCGGAGATCTGTCTGGTTTCACGGGCACCATCAACATCGCCACCAATACCGGTGTGGCCAAGTTGGTGCTCGGGGCCACCAGCCCGCTGGGCGCGGGCACGGTGATTAATATTGGAACCGCAGCCACGTGCTACCTAGCAGGGGGAACGCAGACCGGGGTCATCATGAATATCTTTGGCACTGGCAACAGCGAAAACCTAGGAGCGCTGCGCACGGACACCGCAACTTTGGACAGCACCTCCTCGCTCATCTTGCGGGCCAACGGCTCGGTAGGCGGGAACGGCGCGGCCAACACTGGCACGATCAATGCGCCCATCTCGGAAAGCGGCGGCAGTTTCTCCCTCACGAAGCAGGGCGGGGCTACCACCGTGTTGGGCGGCACCAATACTTATACTGGTGGGACCATCATCAGTGCGGGCGTCCTGCGATTCAAAGGGAACGCCACGCTGCCAGCGGCATCGCAAATCAGCCTCGGCTCGGCCACCCTTCAGTATCTTGACGATGGTGCCGGCAGTAACGGCACAATTTCCCGGACGGGTAGCGGCATCACTCTTTCACTGGCATCCACGACCGACACCATTGACGTGGGCAACAACGGCAGTGCCAATACGGGCAACACCGTCGCCTTTGGCGCGCTGAACAACGGCACCCCATTGAACGCTTTTGCCAGCACGATCAACTTCACCGGTTCCAATGGTTATCTGCAAAGTTATACCAGTCTTGGACTCACCGGTTTGACAGGCGGCAACACGACCCTGAACCCCACGACCACGGCGGTTACCATCCTTGGCAATGTCACGAATCAGGAGTCGGGCACGCTGACCGCTCACTTCGATACACTCACCCTCGGCGGCACCAGCATTGGCAATGCCATCAACGGCGTCATTTCCGACGCTGTCGGTTATGTCGGTCCGGTAGGCAATGGCGATACCCGGATCACCAAGTCCGGCACCAGCACGTGGACCTTGGCGGGCCCGAGCACCTACAGCGGTGTCACGACGATCTCTGCCGGCGTGCTCCGGATTGCTAATGGATTGGCCCTCGGTAACGCCACGAGCGGCACCACGGTGGCCAGCGGGTCGACCCTTGAAATCGACGGCACCGCCAGCCCTGTGCTTGTGGGTGCGGAAGCACTTTCCATCAACGGCGGCGGAGTCACGCTCCCAGTCGCCAACTTGGGTGCGCTGCGCAACATTGCCGGCAATAATAATTACAGCGGGACGGTTACGCTGACCGCGCAATCGCGCATTAACTCCGACAGCGGCACCCTCACCCTGGACAACCCGACTGCTGTGACTGGTGCCTTTAACCTCGTCGTTGGTGGAGCTGGCAACATCACAATCTCGGGCGCCATCGCGACCACGACGGGATTTGTCTCCAAAGACGGCGCTGGGACCGTGACCCTCTCTGGCGCAAACACCTACACTGGTGCGACGAGCGTCAGCGCTGGCACCCTGGTTATCTCCGGTTCTCCGACCGGTAACAGCGCGCCATCCGTCAATGGCGGCACGCTGCAACTGGACTACTCCACGAACAATACCAGCAAGATTAATGACTCCGCTATCCTGACTCTGGGCGGTGGCACCGTCGATCTGACTGGTGGTGATCACACGGAATTCGTGGCCTCGACCACGCTCACCGCCGGCACTGCCTCCACCGTGACGCGCAGTGCAGGCAACTCCGTTTTGCAGATGGGCCTCATCAACCGCAATGCAGGGGCTTCGATCAATTTCGGTGCCGCCGGTATTGCCACCACGGACACGCTCAATAATGCCAACGGGATCATTGGTTCGTGGGCGACGATTGGAGGCACCGACTGGGCGGTTAATTCCACGAATGGTTTAGGCGGCCTGATCACCGCGCCTGCCTATGTGGATGTGCCACGTTTATCACCCGGGACCATCGCTGACAGTTCACTCAGCAACGTCCGGATCATCGAAGGTAGCGGTGCTCCAGGCAGCATCCTCCTCGGAGCCGCCACCACCACGATCAGCACGCTCAATCAAAGCGCCACCGGCGGGACTAGTGCTGCGGTGATCGATCCAGCGGGCCAGACCCTTGCCGCCAACGCCATCCTCGTGGGCGGCGGGGCGGGAGCGTTGACCATTGGCACCGGGACCAATAACGGCACTCTGAGGACTGCCACCGCAGGCGGTGACCTGGTGCTAACCAACAGCACAGCGAATGGCCTGACCATCAATTCCGTGATTGCCGACAACACCTCTGCTTCAACCCTGACCAAACTGGGCACCGGCACCGCAACCCTAACCAGCGCCAACACCTACACCGGAGCGACGAATGTCGCGGCGGGCACCTTGGTGCTCGGTAATGCGGGGGCGCTCGGAACCGGCACCCTCACCCTTCAGGGCGGCGGCTTGGACAGTTCCGTTGCCAACCTCGTCAACGCCAACAACAACCTGCAGGCTTGGAACGGTAATTTCGCGTTTGTCGGAACCCAGAACCTCGACCTCGGGACTGGAGCGGTAACCTTAAGTGCCACCAGCCAGGTCACCGTGAGCGCAAACACCTTGGCGGTCGGAGGCGACGTGAGCGGTGCCTTTGGGGTGACCAAGGCGGGACCGGGCTCGTTACTCTTCAGCGGCGTCAACACCTACACCGGTGCCACCACCGTCAGTGCTGGCACGCTGACACTTTCCGGGGCTCGCACGGCTGCTGCTACGGGTGGCGTTAATCTTGGAAATGTTGGGGGCAGCACGGGGACGCTGAACGTCACGAACGGCACGTTTACGGTGGGGACTGCTGGTTCGAATTTCCTGGTAGGTAACGCCGTCGGCGGGATCGGGATCTTGAATCAATCCGGCGGCAGTCTGACGACGATAGGTAATCAATTGCTCATCGGTAACAATGGTGGAGTCGGGATCTACAACCTGAGCGGCGGCACCCTCACCACCATCGCTGGTTCGCTGGGGGTAACGGTGGGCGTCAATACCGACAGCACTGCTACCTTTAACCTAAGCGGGGCGGGCATACTGAGCATGCCCGCCACCTCTACCCTTCAAATCACGCGGTCTGACAACTCTGCGGCCTCGAACGTGACCGGGACGTTTAACCAGACGGGCGGCACCGCCACCGTGGGGATTCTGCAGATGGGTGGTTCGAACACCACCCCCGCCAACAATGCCAACGCCAAGGCGGCACTGAATCTCTCGGGCGGAACCTTCGCAGCTACCACCTTCAACCAACTCTCCGGTGCCAACACGAGTGTTTCCGTCATCAACATTAGTGGCACGGCTGATGTGACGCTCCCCGCCTTCCCAACCGCTCGCGGCACCGGGGCGACCGCAACGGTTACCTTTGACGGTGGCAAACTAAGATCGGCTGCGGCTAGCGCTACTTTTATGGGTGGCCTGACCAGTGCCTTCATTAAAGCAGGCGGTGCCAACATCGAAATTGCCAGCGGGCGGGACATTACCATCACCCAAGCACTGCTGGCGGATCCGGTCTCGACCGGTGGCGGCCTCATCAAGAGTGGCGACCCCACCATTGGCACCAGCCTGACACTAACCGGTGCCAACACGTATACAGGCGGCACGACGATCAATGCGGGACGCATCAGCGTCAGCACTGCCGCCCCGCTTTCCACCGGCACCATCACCATTAACGGCAATTCGACAGTGGGAGGCCAGCTTTTCGTGAGCGGAACCCCGACTATCACCAACAACTTCATCATTTCCGGAGTTGGCTTTCCTGATACCGTCACCACCCCGAACACGGGCCGCGGCGGAGCGATCCGGGCGGGAACGGGGCAGACGTTCAGCGGGATGATGACCCTCGCGGCAGATTCGCGGTTCGGGGTCATTGCCGGAATCACCGCCAACACTATTAACGGGCAGATCACCGGGCCCTTCGCCATGGACTTTTATGGCGGACTTACCGCGAATGCTGCCACGCAGACGTTCACTCTCGCAAACACTGGGACCCCCAGCGACTATAGCGGCAACACTTCGATCACCTCAATCGACTTTGGTGCCGCCCGGACCGGCGGCAAAGCCATCCTCAGATTAGGTGCGGGCGAGCAGGTTCCCCATGGCGCTGGCAAAGGTAACCTGGTCTTCAACGGAGCCGATACGGACCACCAAGCTATCTTGGAATTGAACGGCTTCAACGAGACGGTCAATGGAGTCTCCAACGTCGCAGCAACCGGTGCTATCATCCGTAATACTACGGTAGGAGCATCCACCCTGACGATTGGCGACGCCGACACGACGAGTTCCTTCTCTGGGGTCGTCTCCGACGGCGGAGCTACCGCCACATTGGGGCTCAACAAAATCGGCACCGGCACCTTCACCCTCACCGGTGCGAACCTTTACACCGGCAACACCGCGGTCAGCGCGGGCACGCTCGATCTCGCGGACAACGCCCAACTCAAGTTCGTCCTCGGTGCCTCTGGCGTCAATAATGCCATCACCGGCAGTGGCACCGTGATCCTCAACGGGGACTTCGTCATTGACACCGCGGCCGCCGACGCCCTCTCGTTCGGTTCCTGGACCTTGGAAAATGTCACCAGCCTTCCTGGTGCCTACGGGGCCACCTTCTCCGTCGTCGGCTTTACCGATGCCGGCAACAACAAGTGGACCAAGGCGAACGGGGCCAAGACCTACACCTTCGACGAAACCACTGGCATCCTGACCCTGACCCAGCCCGGCTACACCGCATGGATCAACAGTTTCTTCCCTGGTGAAACGAACCCGTTGATCATCGGGGCCAGTGCCGACCCGGATGGTGATGGCATCTCCAACGCTGTCGAAATGGTCCTTGGCGGCAACCCTGCCACCGGCATGGACAGCGCCTTGCTGCCAACCATCGAGCTGGTGACCAATCCCGTCAGCATTCCCGCCATTCCGGCTGGCAATTACATCCTCTTCACCTATCGTCGCACTGACCTCTCCGTTGCTGGCGGAGTGACGGCGGATTGTGAAACGGACACTGATCTGCTCGGCACGTGGACGGCAGCAACCGGAGCCCCCGGCGTGATAATCCAAGTGGACGACAACTACGGATCCTTCATCCCACCGGCCACAGCGAACACGGACCGCGTGCGCGTGTATGTGCCAAACGGTGCCAACTCCAGAATCTTCGGCCGCCTCTCTGTCGTGGTTCCCTGATCGACTGATTGGCTTGGTAGCCAAGCAGCTACCAGCATCTGATCCTCGCGAAAGGCGCGGCGGGTTCCATCCGGCCGCGCCATTCGTATTTATGGCAAAAAGGGATTCAAGCCGCTGATGAATGTGCCAAGCTCACTGCCGACTGTGGCAGCAGTCCGCTGGGCTGCGCTGCATCAAGCCCGTGCAGCCCAGCGGGCAGCACCACATTCGTTTGCCTCCATGCTTTCCTCCACTTAAAAGCGGGACACCAACGGTTAGGGTGGCTTCAACAGATAAAATTGTTTGCCACTCGGCTCAGCCCACCCACCTTGCAGCCCTCCGGCATTCATCCATCCTCCATCATCCCTCCTCAATTTTGCCCCCTTCCCCGCTACGCGATCCTTTGCAAGTCCTCGAGCAATACTTCGGTTTCCGCAAGTTTCTCGAAGGTCAGGGGACGGTGGTGGCGAATTTGCTGGCGGGGCGGGATGCGTTGGTGATCATGCCTACCGGCGGGGGGAAGTCGCTGTGCTATCAATTGCCAGCGTTGATGATGGAGGGGGTGACGATTGTTGTTTCTCCGCTGATCGCGCTCATGAAGGATCAGGTGGACAGTCTGGAGCGGAAGGGAATTGCGGCCACCGTGATCAATAGCACCCTAACGCCCGGGGAGCAGCGGGACCGCATCGAAGCGATGCGGCGGGGGGAATTCAAATTGGTCTATGTGGCCCCGGAGCGCTTCCGGCATCGGTCGTTTGTGGAAACCTTGCGGGAGGTGGAAATCGGGCTGTTTGCGATAGATGAAGCGCATTGTATTTCCCAGTGGGGACACGATTTCCGGCCGGACTACATGAAGCTGGGGGAAGCTCTGGAGGCGCTCGGCCGGCCGCAGACGATTGCGCTGACTGCCACCGCCACGCCCATTGTGCGGGAGGATATTCTGCGGACGCTGAAGCTGACAGACCCGTTCATTTCCGTCTTTGGGTTCAGCCGTCCTAACCTCAGTCTGAACATCCGCGCCATTGCGAAAAAGGCGGAGAAATTCACCCGGATCAAACAGATCGTGAAGCAATACAAGACGGGCATCATTTACTGCTCCACGCGGACGAAGGTGGAGGAGGTGACGGAAATTCTGACCGGTGAGCGCCTCTCCGTCATCGCCTATCATGGCGGCATGACGGAAACGGAGCGGAGTCGGGCGCAGAATCTCTTCATGGAAAAGAAGAAGAACGTGGCGGTGGCCACGAATGCCTTCGGCATGGGGGTGGACCGGGCGGACGTTAGATTTGTGATCCACTTCGACATCCCCGGCAGCGTGGAAGCCTTTTACCAAGAGGCCGGGCGCGCGGGGCGGGATGGTGAACCTGCTTTCTGCGAGTTACTCTTTAACTACGCGGACACCCGCACCCAGGAGTATTTCATCGAGGGAGCCAACCCTTCTGCGGAAACGATTCGTAGTCTCTACACTTGGCTGACGCACAATCAAAATCGGGATCACCAAGTGATTGCCAAGATTGAAGACATCGCCAAGGGCGTGCCGATTAAGAATGAAATGGCCGTCAGCAGCGCCATCAGCATCCTGATGCGAGCGAAGTATCTGGACCGCTTCGATGTGCCGGGTTCGCGCATTCGGGGCACGCAAATTTCCCGGCCGCAAATCACCGCTGGGCAATTGGACATCGACTGGAAGGCACTCCAGGAAAAGGATCGGCGGGATCGGGAGAAGCTGAAGCAGATGGTCAACTTTGCGTATAGCACGATTTGTCGGCAGCGCTATATTCTGGAATACTTCCGGGAAGCGGATGCCGTGGACTGCGGGAACTGTGATCAATGTGCCGCCCGCGGGCATCATCGCGTGCAGCGGAAGGCCA
Organism: Verrucomicrobiales bacterium; assembly: GCA_031411295.1. GTDB lineage: Bacteria > Verrucomicrobiota > Verrucomicrobiia > Verrucomicrobiales > V1-33 > JAGNEJ01. The sequence goes on from JANOAV010000031.1 coordinate 11,344, forward strand.
CCGAGGGGGAAGTGCTGATCGTGCGCAAGTCCTTGAGTGGGGTGGCGCGGACGTGCCGGAAGACCGATGAGGGGCTGGAGGGAAGGTTTGGCCGAGGCATGCTGGTGGCGATGCTGGTGGGGAGTCGAAGCCGGGAATTGTTGGAGACGCGGATGGATGCGATGCCGACCTACGGCATCCTAGCCGAACAGGGGGTGCCGTATTTGCAGTCTTTGTTTCGCGAAATGGAAGGAGCGGGTTTGCTCACCGTAACGGGGGAGGAAACCCCAGTGGTCACCATCACGCGCAAGGGACTGGAGGTCATGAAAAGCGGAGGCCCGTGCGAGTGGCGCTGGCCTGCGGCGGCAACCGCGCGAGCCTTGGTGCCGACTCCGCAAAAAGTGGTGATCCAGGAAGCGGAGGTGGAAGTAACGCTGGGCGGACTGGGGTTCGATCCGGTTCTGTATGACAAACTCCTGAGCCATCGCTTGTTGCTAACGCAGACGGAAAAAGTCCCGGCTGCGAAGATCTTTTCCAACAAGACGCTGGAAGCGTTGACCCGATTGAAGCCGAAGACGAAATCGGCTGCGCTGCGCATCTCCGGCATCACGCCTGCCAAGGCGGAGATGTGGCTGGAAGACTTTCTGGTGATGATCCGGCAGCATGAGGGATTGTAGTGCGAGCGGGGCGATTCCTGTTTCCTCCATTGAATCCCGCCGCAACCCGCTCTAGGATGGGACATGACCTCCGGATTTCTGGAAAAATTATTGGCTCGGCTGGATCGGGTGGCTCCTGAAGACGTGCAGAATTATCTGCTGCGGCTCGTGCGGGAGAAGGGCTTCTTTGAGCGTGTCTTCGAGGCGCTGGAGGAGGGCGTGATCATTTGCGATGATGCCGGTCACATCAGTTTTATCAACCGTGCGGCGTGTCGGTTCTTCGGAGCGGATGCGGAGACCGCAGTCGGGAAGATGCTGGGAGAAGTGGTGCGTGGGCTGGACTGGGCGGCCATGGCGCAAGGACGGCGGGCTGCGTTCAGCAGGGACTTGGAAATTTTCTATCCCGAGAATCGATATCTCAATTTCTATCTCTCACCGATTGAAGACGTGGACGACCCCAAAGCTCCGCCGCCGGGCTATGTGTTGCTCCTGCGGGACATTACCCAGTCCCGGAAGCTCACGGAAGAAATGATCGAAAGTGAGCGCATGAACGCGCTGACGCTGCTGGCAGCGGGCGTAGCGCATGAAGTGGGCAATCCCCTGAACTCACTAAACATTCATCTGCAACTGCTGGAACGGAAACTCAAGAAGGCGGACAGGACCATCTATCAGAAGGTGCAGTCGGAAGTGGAGGTGGCCCGAGGCGAGGTGCAGCGACTCCATTTCATCATTGAACAATTCCTGGGGGCCATTCGCCCCACCAAACCGAATTTTGAACTCACCGATCTGAACAAGGTCGTGGAGAGTGCGGTGAATTTCCTGGCTCCGGAAATCAAGGATCGGCGGATTCAAACGCGGCTGCAACTCAACACCGACATCCCGTTGCTGCGCTTGGATGGCAATCAATTGAAGCAAACGTTCTACAACCTAATCAAGAACGCCTGTCAGGCCATGGGCAGCGGGGGGAAGCTCTTGATTCGCACGGAGATGACGGATTACGAGGTCACGATCCTGTTTCAGGATAGTGGGAAAGGAATGTCGCCAGACACGGTTAATCACCTGTTTGAACCCTACTTCACCACCAAGAAAACCGGCACCGGACTGGGGATGTTGATCGTGCGTCGCATCGTGCGGGAGCACGGTGGGGAACTCTCCATTGCCAGCGAAGAGGGCGTCGGAACCACAGTCACCATTCATCTTCCCCGCGGCCACCGCAGTCTGCGTTTCCTGGGTCCCAGCGATGAGGAAATGAACGCAGAAGCTGAGCCTGCGGTGATCGATGTGTGAACTAGGCCGTGGCCCGGGACCTCGCTAGCTTTTCCCCTGGGCGGGATCATACCAAATTTTCACCTCTGCCTCCTTCGTGCCAAGCAATGCCTGCGCGCGTTTGAGGGCGTTGCGGGTGCTAATATTGGGGTTCTGGGCACTGCCAAGGAAAAGGTTATCGCGACCGATGACATCGAGCATCTGGGAGTTCTTCAGCACGCGATAGACGCCTTTCATGGCTCCGCTGATGATGAGGTGGCGTTGTTTCGAGTGGAGGAATTGGATTAGATCCTCCAAGGCCATGACACTAGTGGCATCCAAGTGCCGGGCGTTTTTCATGCGCAGGATGATGACGCGAAGGTTGGGGTCCGCCAAGGTGCGCTGGATCTGCGTGCGAAACAATTCAGCGGCCCCGAAAAAGAGCTCCCCTTCGACGTGCACAATGGAAATCTGCGGGAAGACCCGAGGGCTAGCGGCAGCCTTCTCCATGAGATCCCCCTCGGGATTGAAAGTATATTCCACCAGCATGGGACGCGCGGCCTGCCGCAAATAGAGCACGACCGAAGTCGCCACTCCCAAGAAGATGGCCACATGCAAAGGCAACAGCAGGGTGGCCAGCAGCGTCACCACTAACGTCACGGTATCGGCCCGGGTGGCGCTCCAGCAGATCATCAGATTTCTGCGATGGAACAAACTCACCGCCACCGCCATGATCAACACCGCCAAGGCGCACTTTGGAATATAGCCAACGACTCCACCCAGGCAAAAAACTGCGGCCAGACAGATCAACCCGGTGATGATCGTCGCCATTTGAGTGACCGCACCGCTCTCGTAATTGAACGCAGAACGCGTCAGACTCCCAGACACTGGCAACTGGCCCACCATGGCCGCCCCCAAGTTGGCCACTCCCACGCTCAATAAATCCTGGTTTTGATCTGGCCGCTCTCCCGTGCGACTAGCCAATGTTTTTGCCATCACGGACTGCTCCAACGCGGCCAAGAAAGCCACCGCCATGGCGGGACCGAGCAGCACTCCCATGTGTCCGAACGTGCTCGCATCCCGGAAATCCGGCAGCAGCGGCACCACTTGGCCAGTTTTAAATTGTGCCAGCATCGCCAACTCCAACGGAACCTGCAATCGCTGTAACAAGGCCACGCCGAGACTGACTCCGACCAGGGTGATCGCGAAACAGGGCAACTTCTTGCTGAAGCGCTTCAGGACCACATAAATGATGAGCGTGCCCATACTAACTAGCACGACATCCCAACGGATTTCGTTTAAATGAGCCACCGAATCCGAGAGAAGACTAACGATACCCCGAGACTGTGGCCCATTTCCCAGCTTGGGTGCCGGGATCCCCAGCGTCTCCCGTAACTGTCCTGCGATGATAAGGCAACCCGCTCCCGTGACATAGCCTACCACTACACTGCGACTGATATATTGAATCATGTCCGCCATGCGCAAATAGGCTCCGATCACCAGTAGCAGCCCCGCCAGAAATACCAGCACGGGCAGCAAATGCGCCCGATCCCCGACGGCAATGCCCGTGCCGGCCAGCGCGCTGTAGATCATCAAGGCAGTGGCATTGGTCGGCCCGAGACTGATGAGTCTAGAACTGGAAAACCATCCGCCAATCAGACAACCTACCGTAGTGCAGGTGATGCCATAGGCCACGTTATCCAGGCCGGCAATCATCGCGAAGGCCATGCTCTGAGGAATGGCCAGCATCGCCACATTCGTTCCCGCTATCAGATCGGCTTTGAATTTTTTTCCGTTATACCATCGCAGCGACTTCCGCAGCGGAAACAACTCCAGCGGGTTCTCCGTCAGGAAATTAGCCCAGGCTGCCAGGACTCGCTGCACACTTGTAATGAACTCCCGCATGAACCTTGGTTGCTGCTAGCGCTTGTTGAGGAATTTGCGGATGTCGCTGATGCTCCAGCCACCTTCATCCTTGGCTTCGCTGCGGTCCTCGATGATCTTCATTTCCTGATGCATTTCCGGCTTGGCCGCCTGCCATTGCTCCTTTTTGGCGATCTCAGAACGTCCCGACGTGTAACCCTGCGTGGCGAACGATTTTTCAGTATCGCGCGTGGTTTCGGCTCCCTCCCGGGCCACTTGCGAACCCTCCCGCGGGGCCCGCTCTCCCGGCGCGTAAGGCTTGGCCATGGTGCTCTCCTTTTGCTTCAAGTCTGATTTCTGCCAGGGCCAGGCGAAGGTCTTCTTCTGCTTGGATCCCGACCATTCCTTCTCGTAATTCGCCCGCTTGTCCCATTGCGTTGCGCCCTTTTCTTCCGCGTGTCCCCGGGAACCTGAGACCACACTCTCGAACTGCGAACGCTTCACGGATTTCTCCCGCTCGGCAATCTTCTTCGCGTCGCTTTCCCCTGGCGCAGAATACCATGCCGCGTCCTCGGGTTTCCAGTTTCCGGCAAATTTGTCCTCCAGCAACTTCTCGCCACCAACTCGCGTCGTGTTGAGTGAATCATTGGACACATGACGCTCGGTTTTGCAGGAGACCAGCAACCATGGCGTAAGTGAAAACAGGAGTAACAGATATTTCATCCCCGCAGGATACAGCGAAAGTCTTCCGAAGCTATCAGGAAATTTCGACTTTCGCTTCCGGTCCAAGTCCAAGGCTAGTGCCTTGGGACTACAGCTCCTTAATCGTCAAATTCCGGAACCAGACTTCATCGCCATGGTCCTGGAGCATGATTTTGCCCTTGGGATTAAGCGCCCAGTCGGGCTTGGACTTGAATTTACTCTTGGTCACGGCTTCTTTCCAAGCTGGCGTTGTCGTGTCACACTCGGCCACTTTGCTGCCATTCAGCCAGTGCTCAAATTTCCCCCCATTGGCCACGATCTTACTGTGATTCCATTCACCCACGGGCTTCACGGGCTTGTTTTCGATGGTGGGAAACAGATCGTAGATGCAGGCGGTCTTGTGCGTTAGCAGTTTACCATCCGCGTGTTTGTCATCGTCGATCATCTGATACTCCGGCCCCAGCAACTCCTTGCCATAGTGCGTCACGCGATATTTCACGCCGCTGTTGCCACCAGCGCTGATTTTCCAGTCCCACTCGAATTCAAAATTGGCATACTCCTTGTCCGTGAAGATATCGCCTGACTTCCCCTTCCGATGGATCACGCCATCGACCATCTCCCAGCCCGCATCATCGGCCACCGGTTTGCCATCCGCCTTCACCCACCCAGCAAAGGTCTTGCCATCAGACAAGGGTTTGGCCTCTTGAGCGGAGACAGTGGAGATTACACACAGAACAAATGCTAGGAAAAGTGATTTCATCATGTCGGGAGCTATGAATGAGCAGTCGCGAATTGTCCACCTGAATCCCTCCGCAATCTAGTAATCCAGCAGGGTAAATTTATACAGAAGATGATGACCATGACCTCGAACTCGGGGAAATACAACTGCATGATAAATCCAATGCCCACATGCATCAGGACCAGGGCTAAGCCGAATCCAGCAGCCCACGATCGATTGAAGAGGAGCATAAACGCCGTCATTTCCAAAATAAAACCCGGCGCGAACAGAATCCGGGCGGACCACGGATGCTCCGCCAAATAAGCCGCCCATGGGCTCACCCCGTTGAATTTTTCCATGGAAGGATTGTCGAAATGCAACTGGCGCCAGACTTTCTGCACACTCTTGGCGAAGTAGGGACTGTCCCAGAGCCAAGTGCCGTGCGACTTCAGCAACTTCGTGATCGCGCTGGTAACATAGACTGAGGCGATGGCACCCTGCGAAAAATAAAGCAAAATGCCATCCAATTGTGGCCAGAACTTCGTGGTCGCGATGCCCTTGGACTCGCGCCACTGCATGATCCCCCACCCCGCCAGTTGCGCGATGAGCACCAGACTGGTCATTTGGGATCCGTGAAACGTATTCCCCTGGCTGTTCGCCAGTGTCCAATAACTCACATGGGCGAACGTCATGCCCAGCAGCCCACCAAACGTCAACCAGCCGGGAAGCCACAGCCCCAACACATAGATCAATCCCGCCACCGCCGTGCCGACTAACAGCCAAGGATGCACTCCTGGCTGCCCCGCCCACGCGACAGGCAATCCCCACGCAGCCAAGCCTGCCGGATCTTCTGCGCGGCTGTATTTCGACGGCTCCCACAGAGAATACAGCACCGCCATGACCAGGAAAATCCGCAAACACCATGCTTCCGCACGATGCACGATGACTGGGAGAAACTTTTCTTTCATGGCTGCTTCCCTTTCTCCACTTTGACCATGCCGATCTCTTTGTAGTCCTCACGGAAACCGCCGTTTTCCTGAAACAGCAGTCCGATCTGCAATCTCATCTCCGCTGGCAGTTCCTTCTTGCGTCGCTCCGCCAACCGCTGGAGCCGCCCCACTACATCCTGCCAAGCTTGACGGCAGATTTCCGGCCCAGCCATGGCCGCTTCCTTGATTCCAGCCTTCGTGGCCAGATCATTGCGACGATCCACATACTTTTTCTTCACCTTGGCCGAAGTTTCCCCTGTCAGCTTCTGAATATCCACCAATTCCCCCGCCCCATCCCGCAACACCACGAACTCCGATGGCTCGGGGCCAGGGTCCGCATACATCGGAAAACTATTCAACGGATAAAAATCTTTGGCGATACGACACGATACCACCAAAACCACCATCAGCATGATGGGGTGTCGCCATAGTTCAGAAATTCTCATAGTTCAGTTTGCTTAATATTTTCGCCTAGCGCAAACGAAATTGGAATTTTGCGTCGGTGCATAACTTGGCGAATAACTTGGGGAAACAACCCGCATAAACTGTTGAGCCTGATAGAATCGCAGACGTGTCACGGACCACAGAGAAACTGAAATTTCAAAAAAATCACCCAGCGGAACAAAAAAAGAAAGCCCCCCTCGCTACAGGCGAGAGAGGCTTTCTTGAGACCCGTTCAGCGACCAGACCAAACGGGTTGTTCCTCGTTACCAACAAATTCAGAAATTATTCGAAGCAGCGTCCGCAGCAATTGCTAGCGCGTTTTCTTGTGAATAAGTTACCTTCTGGCGCAAATAATGCAAGATATTTTTTAAACTTTGGGTGCAAAAATAGTAAATTTATCAAAAATGATCAAGAGGAGTGCGTTCTTTGGGAAACAAAGTTCTTGTAAATCTTTGATGGCGTCCCGCCGACATGCGGTTAATATCATGCATTATGCTTATCATTGACCCCACCAACACTGACATCCGTAAGCCTTCCCTGGACACCAAAATCCAAGAGTTGTGCCAAGCCATCCTCGACGACATGCGCGTCCAGTCCTCCCGTGAACAAGTCGAAGCCTTCCTCGAAGACGACGATGCCCGCGAGATCTATTCCGCCGTCGCTCAAAAGGGTGAAGAACTCCACGCCAAGCAACAGCAGGGCGAGGAACTGACCTCTGATGATATCCAAAATTTCGAGCGCCTACGCAATGCGGCCTTTGCTGATCCCCGCGTCCAGCAATTCTCTGCTGCGCGCGCCTCCCTCCAAGAGGTGGAAGATCGCATCGTGGCCTACGTCGAGAAAACCCTCGAATTGGGACGCATCCCATCCGAATCCGAAGTCGTCCGCCAAAGTGGTGGTTGCTGCGGCGGTGGTGGCGGCGGCGGTTGCGGCTGCTAATTCCTAATTACATTTCACGAACGTGGCCCTGTCGATCTGGTGGGGCCACGTTTTTTTTGCTTCAGTCTTGTCATCTTCAATGGGAGAAATGGGTCTCTCATCAGACGCCCAGCCGCCGAGTCCGTCCCACGACGGGCCAAGCTTCGGTGACTTCACCTTCACGACAGACCCAGACTTCAGAGTGCAGGGCCACGGTGGGACAGATGTGCCGAGGGTAGCCGAAGAAAATTTCACCCAGCGCGCAATCCTGAGCCCGCGATGTCTCCAGGACCAAGTGTTCTTCGTTGTGCAAGACCGCAACGGCCTCAGGCCAGTCGGGAAAAAATACTCGAGGCTGCGGCATCTCTGAGGCCACGGCCTTATGACCCAGATCAAGACAGAGTCGGTTAGGCGACGGCTTGCTGATAACGCGGGCGACTAACTGGGCGGCGGGTTGAAAATCCAAATCAGAAAATTTCTCGGCATAACCCGCATCCCACAACACGGTGGTTCCTGGGCTGCAGGTGACCAGTTCATTCTCCGCATGGAACGGAAAGGTGGGCGAGCCACCGGCCACGACTTCCGGGACTTCATAGCCCGCGTCCAACAAGGACTGGCGTAATTTCCAAACAGGCGCAAACGCCTCATCGCAAGCCTGCCGTCGTTCGCCTGGATCTGATTGAGTTAGGTGACCGTCATAGGCATGCAGGCCGGCCACTCTGAGGTCATCATGCTCAGCGATCGCTTGATATAAACCAAACGCGCGTTCGTCCGGCAGGATGCCAGAGCGATTCTGCCCCACGTTTAAATCAACCATGAGCGCCAAGTCAATCCCCGCCACACTAGCCACTTCACCCAGCACTTGCACCGCCCCCGGATCATCCACGATCGCGATGCAGTTCACATTAGGGAAACGGACGATGAATTGCGCCCAGCGCATCGCGTTGGCCCCCACGGGTTGCGTGGCTAGCAAAATATCCGGCACCCCGGACAACGCGGCCATTTCCGCTTCGGCTATGGTGGCGCATTTGAATTTGCGGATCCCCAGATCCAACTGCTGATAGATCAACTGTGGCAGCTTGTGCGTTTTGATGTGCGGTCGCAAACGTTCCGGCCCGCCCGCCATCGCAACCATCCGCTGTAAATTTCGCGTGACCCGTTCGGCGTTCAACACCAGCGTTGGAGTGGGCAACTCCGCGGCATTATGGATCGGGAATGAAGGCAACTCCATTGGGCTAGACAGCGAACGCTTTGCGCAGAAGTTCCAGACTCTTCGGGACTGCGGTCAGCGGATTTTCCTGACCTTCGAACTCCAGCGAAATATAGCCCCGGTAATTGGCAGCCCGCATGATGCCAGCAATCTTGCCGTAATCCAAATCCAACGAATACCAGCGACCGCCACCGAAATAGGTTTTGGCCTGCATTAGCACCGTTTTCGATGCGAGCTGTTCGAGTTTCGGATAAGGATTCTCCAGGAAGTTCCCGGTATCCAGCGTCACTTGGAGCCAGGGAGATTTAAGTGCATTGACAATTTTCAACACGCCTTCCGGATCGATCCCCAAGCCCCAGTGATTCTCCAATCCCATCACCACCCCACGCTTTTCGGCTTCAGGAATCAATTGCGCAAAGGAATCGATCACCCATTTGAATCCCTCTTCATCCGTATGTCCTTCCAAGCGGGGTTCAATGCCTCGATTCTTCATCAACTCATCGAAGTTCTTGCTCGTGCCCCAACGCCCGGTGTTCACGCGCATCGTGGGGATCCCCAGCTCATAGGCTTGTTCCAAAAAGAAGGCCGTTTTGCTAACATGATCGCGACGTTTATCCTCATCCGGCGTGAGGAAGCCTTGGTGCGTGGAATACCCCATCAAATCCAGTCCCAAAGAAAATGCCCGGCGCTTGATGGAGCGGAGCGCGGCGGGCGAAAAATCCTGTAATTGGACCTGCAAAATTTCGACACCATCGAATCCCATATCCGCAGAAATTTCCAGGCATTTTTCGACGGAAGCATACTCCTCCCGCTCGAAGCCCCAGAACGAATAGGTGGATACCCCAATGCGGTTGGGCACTTTTGGCTTCACTACAGGAGCCTCGGCCCCGGAGAGCAGACTGGGAGCAGCCGCAGCTGCGAGAGAATTGACAACAAAATGACGACGTTTCATACGGCCGCACCGTAAAGCGGCATCACGTCCGTGGCGAGAAAATTCGTCGCACGACCGTAAATCAGCCATGGTTGATTTTTGGATGCCCAAGGAGCGGAGCTTTTGAAGCCCTGCACCCAAGCATGGGTATGGCTTAGCTCAGCTTGTGCTCCCTGCATGATGGTGGGGCTTGCAAAGCCCCACTCCTTGGGAAAAGCCCGTGCAGCCAAGCGGTGGTTTGAACCGTCGGCGGATTTTTAAAATCTGTGATCCGGTTGAGAACCAGTCCTAGCGAATCAGTTTGGCGGCTTCGCTGGCAGCGGTCTCAGCCCCGCCATTCATATAGCTTTCCACCGTTTGGGTGGCGGCTAAACCACCGCCGAGCGCCCAACTGTTTTTATCCATCACTCGCCCTTCAGGAACGCCACGAGATCAGCCAAATCCTGCGGCTGGATGGCCGCATCCAGGCCAGCGGGCATCAGGCTGCCGGGGAGAGCATTCAACGATTTAATATCACTGCGCAGAATCGTTGCTTCCAATCCTGCGGGCTGACGCAGCGTGAGGGTAGTGGCAGTCTCCGAGGAGATGATGCCAGCGGTGGTGCGTCCCGATTTGGTTTCGCACACATAAGGGGTAAACGCTGGGGCTACTTCGGCTTCCGGCATAATGATGTGGAACAAGATGTTCTCTTTAGGCTGACGACGAATATCAAAGAGGTCTGGACCAACATTAATTCCCTCGCGTTCCAAACGATGGCAGGTGGCGCACAATTGTTTAAAAATGTCTTTCCCATGTGCCGGCCGGGTGGCTAGTTGCAGCGCCTTTTTCCCACGTTCCATGGCCGCAGTGCGATCCGTTGCGACGGTCCGGAAGAGTTTTGCCGCCCGTTGTTGCAACTCAGGGTCCTTGCTGTGAAGGAACGTTTCGCGTCTGGTCGCAATGATGGCGCTGGCGGGGATGGACTGCGCTTCCACGGCTTGGAGTAAGCCTTCGAGGTTGCCACGGGCGAAGCATTCATTGAGGATGAGTTCCTTAAGCAACGGCTCATAGCGCGTCCAGGCGTGGCTTGCGAGCAAAAACTCCAGACCACGTTTTCCGTCAATTTGCATCAAGCTGCGGAGGATGGCAGTTTGCACCACGGCTTCGGTTGGCTGCTGCCAGGCGTGTTGCAAGGAAGGTGCGGCACTGTCCCAAGTGCCAGTCCCCAATAGCCTGGCGCAGATGAGGCGGACGGAGCCAGTCGAGTTTTCCTTCGCTAGCAACTCTGCCGCCAGGGTGAGCAGTTCTGCATAAACCGCCGGGCGCGTGGGTAGGTTAGTCAGCCGCTCCTGTAATCCGATCCACAAGGCGGCTTGGTGGATGGAGGGCTGGGAAGGGAATGGTGCCAGCGCCTCCACCAGCGCAGGCGCACTGGAAAAACAACGTCCCAGGCTGACTAGCAGCGTGAGCAGGTCATCGTCGGCCGCACGAAGCTGCGGCCAGACGGCTTGGAGGAATTTCGCTTCCCGGCCTGCGATACCACTCAGCACGGCCGCCCGCGTCCATTTATCCGACGCATCCTGGATCGCAATACCAGCGAGCACGTCGGTGCTGAACTCGGTCTTGGCATCACCTAACACTAGGGCCAAAATGAAGCGCACCCGCGGATTCGGATCACCCGCCAATTTCCTGGCTAGCGCGGCATCGGTAGCCGCGGGACGGACTGCCGCAAATTCATCTTCAAAGGGCTCTGGTTGGGCCCCCGAGCGTGGTGTCTTGGCGCTAACCCGCCAGATGCGTCCCTGAGAGCGCCCGGTCTCAAAGTCGGTTTTCTTTCGCACCTCTTCCGGAAGATAGTCGGGATGCTCAATTACTTTGCGATACATGTCGGCCACATAAAGCGCGCCTTCAGGGCCTCGCGTGAGAAAAACCGGACGGCACCAATCATCGCGTGACGCCAGCATTTCCTTACCCTGCAGCAGCGGCACGGCATGAAAGCTGGCTCCGCTTAGTTTTAGCTGGTCACAGTGCACGAGATTCCCCGTGGGATCGCACGAGAGCACACAACCATCGTAGCGCTCGGGCAGCACTCCGCCGCGCCAGATCGTGACCCCGCACGCTGCGCTGAAAGAGCCTTGATGCGAGTCCGCTGTCGTGATGTTGGCACTAATCGGAAATAACCGCACGCCGTCTCCCCCACCCTTGAGTCCAGTCTTCACCAGCCGCTCGCTACAGTCTTGCACGGTGTCGCTGAAAGCCAGGTTAGGATTGCGCTCCAGCCAATGGGAGGACAGCACCACGTGCTGCACGGGCAGCCGATTCATGCAGATGAAACGTCGTCCGGCGGCATCGAAGGATTGTCCAAACTGCGATTTTCCATCCACCAATTCAACCACGAGCGTCTCTGGATGGAAGCGCACATCGCTCGTCATTTTCAATGCTGGCCGCTCCGGATGCTCGGGGCACGTGATGGATCCACCGCTCAGCCCAGCCGCCAAGTAGATCCAGCCATCCGGGCCGATTTGCGGAGCGTTCACCCGAAGTTGAGTGCTCTGGGTGGTATCGAATCCCGTGAGCAGCACGCGTTTCTCATCGGCTTTGCCATCGCCATTGGTGTCGCGAAACCAGAGAACATCCGGAGCGCAGGTGACAATCAGTCCGTCCTTCCAGGGCAGCACCCCATTCGGGAAAGTAAGCCCATCGGCAAACACCGTGCGTTGATCCATTTTGCCATCGCCATCCACATCCTTGAGCAGGGCCACGATGCCTTCGGCTGGTTTGTCGAAGCGCGGATAACCTCGATTTTCTGCCACAAACATTTTCCCCTGAGCATCGAAGGCCAGAGCGCAAGGCGATCCCACCAACGGTTCGGCAGCCACCAGCTCGATCTTCAAGTCCGCTGCCGTTTCCCACGCAGCCTCCGCCTCCGCCGGGGGCGCGGCGTGCGCGGCGGAGAGCGACGCCAAAGCTATCAAATAGCAAAACTTCATTGCCGCTGCGGAGGTTGATTGCCATACAACCAGCCGAGACCACGGAACGGAGCGGCCGGGGGGCGCTCGGGTAGTGGCATGGGCTTGAGTTCACGGGCCAAGGCCAGTCCGGCATCGCGCATTTGATCTCCGGCCGTGATTTCCAGATTACTGTAGGCGGTGAGTCTGGTTTCATACCCGCCGCCGGTCTTGGGGTCGAACGCCTCCAGGGTCGGCACGTAGCCTGTGCATCCATTGGCCAGCTCCACCGGAAAGGTCAGGGGAAAGCCGCTGCCCTGCTTCCAATCCAAGCCATACTGGCAGAAGTATTCCGCCGGACAGGTTAGAAGAATCACCGGACCCAGCTGGATGGCTTGCGCTTCCACTTCGACCTTCGGACGCTTTTTTATCATCGTGTCTAACATGACTGTTTCCTTAGCCCACACCCAATCCGGGCCGGCCGTCTGCTCGTCTTGCGCCACGAGTTCGTAAGCGGCTTTGACACGTTCTGGAGCGGGGATGCGGCGGGGAATTTCCCAGACTTTGGTCCGCAGTTGCACCGGAAATTCCGTCACTCGCGTCTGCGACATCCCCAGAAGCACCTTCAGCGCCTCCGCTCCCACCCGACCGCCCACGAGTTGGGACCAAGCGTCACTCTCGGGATTTTCATGCAGATCCAGATTGTTCACCTGAGTCACATCACCACAAGCCCCCTGGAGGAAAACCACGTTCGCAGCGGGATAGTAGCCACGGATCGCTTTCTCCATATAATGAATCCAGTTAGCGCTGATCCAAGGGCCGTTCGCGGTGGCGTGGCAGGAAAAATTGACCACGCAACCAGTCAGCTTACCTTCTGCATTCCAACTGCCGATCACACCGACTTCAGGATCCACCGACCCCGCGAACTCAACATTGCCAGGGTTCCCTTTGCCTGGATGCGAGGCGGCCAAGCCATGCTTCATGCGGATACGTCGATTGAATGCCACCGTGGCTTCGATCCCGCGGCCGAATCCTACCTGAGCCGCCGCCCGTTCCTTGTAAGCGGTCACCACCGCATCCACGATCTGCTTTTTCAGCAGGGCCAGATACTTGGGATTCGAAGTGATGGTCTTGTTGTTTACCAGATCCTTCACCAAAGGCGACGCGTCGTCGTAATCTCCCGGTTCGGACATTCCGATGGGCCCGCTGCTGTGGGAATGAGAGGCCCCCAGCAGAATGCTCTCTGGCTTGAGGTCGCATTGCTGGGCGATTTCCTTGCGAGCTTCCAACACGAGGCTGCGGGTGATAAACAGAATGTCCAGACCAACCAACGCCACGGCCTGCTGACCATCGTCGAAGACGGCTGCCCGGACTTTGCAGGGATCGTGAATTTTGCTGGAAAAGGCTTTCCCATAGCCGCCCGGCACCTCCATCCCAAGCTCTGGTGTAATATCGCGTTCAGCGAAACCAACCTTCACAGCCGCCACTCCGGAAGGAGCGGCCGACAACAGAAAACCAAGTGCAAGAAATCGTTTCATAGTCCGGACAGTATCTGACTATGACCGGGCGGAACAAACTATTTTTCACGGGTCGAGTCCGCGTGTCCGTGGAGCCCAACTAGGGCCGCCAGAATGGCTTTAAGTAGTCATGAGCTTTAGCCCGCAGGCATGTCCCCGGCGGATTCAGACGTCTGATTCACGGGGAGGGTTCGACGGGCTGAAGCCCGGAACTACGGTGGCTTTAATCAGTCATGAGCTAGCTGCCTCTACTTATCCCCCTTGAGGGCATCGAGCAATTTCGTGGCATCATCCTTCTTGGCCTTATTGCCGGCTTTGCGACTGGCGGCCTCGCTGCTGTCGGTGAGGTCCTCTGATCCGGTCGGTTTCTCCGCAAGTTTCCGGAAATCCTGGTGCTCGTTGAAAACGCCACCCAGACCGACCGCCAGTCCGCCACTCAGGAAAGCGCAGAACAAGGTCATCAACGTCATTTCCCCTGCGGTCGGGCGGAAACGCGGGTTGGGATTCCTCCGTCGGTAGTAGTAAAGCACCGGAACACACGCAGCCATAAACACCAGGAAAAAGACGCACTGGGGTTTGTGAGCTGTGAAGAAATTTATGACAACATCCATAGGCAACGAAATGATTGGTCTAAGAGGACCCTGCCGGGGTTGAAGGCTTCGCTGGCGCTGGCGCTGCCGCAGGGGCGGCCGTCGGGGCGGCGGGAGCCGGGGCTGCGGTGGTGGCACTGGCGGCGGAGTCACTCTTGGCTGCTGCTTTGTATGAATCGCTCCGGTAATCTGTAATATAGAATCCTGATCCTTTAAAAACAAATCCCGCCCCGACGCCAAGTTTCCGCTTGATCAACCCGCCGCAAGCCTCGTCTGGGCACACAGTGAGGTGCGGATCTTTCATGGATTGAAAGATCTCGAATTGTTTGTTACAAGCAGTGCAAACGTAATCGTAATTTGGCATATCAGGCGGGGGGATGATTGGTAAACCAAAGCATGGGACTGAATCCCGGAGATGCAAGCCCGGGCGTCACTCTGCTATGCCAGCGCGCGCGGGGGGAATTTCCGTCTATTTTTCGCTTAAAAATTAGTCCGGGAAAATGAGTCGCAACCGCTGGTCGATTCGGCGCAATACAGCGTCCTGTCCCACCAGCACCAAGGCTGGCAGCAAATCCACGCCGTGACCTGCCCCGGTTAGCAGCAATCGCAGCGGAAACATCATGGCCCCGGGTTTCACTTTGGCCTCACCCGCTGCAGCTTGGATGGCTGCTTGGATGTGGTCGGCGGTCCAGTCGGTTACTGCTTTGAGGTGGCTGGTCAGGATGGCGAGATTCCCCTGACCATTGGGTTGTGCGGCCACTTTGGTCCGGCCAGTTTCTTCCAGTGGCGCCTCGTCATCGAAAATCATGGTTAAATGTTCCGCCAACTCAGGCAACTGTTTCAACTTTGGTTTGCAGAGCAAGAGCGCGGCGGTCAACGCTTCATTGGCCTGGGCCGCAAGCGCTGGCACATGCTCGTTGGACCAATTCGTGGCCAGGCGGAGAAATTCCGCTTCATCGAGTTCGGCCAAGTATTGGCTGTTGAGCCAGAGGCATTTATTGTAGTCGAATTTGCTGGGACTGCGGTTGATATGGTCCCAGTCAAACAACGCGACCACTTCCTCCACGGTGAGTTTCTCCCGGTCATCCTTGGGCGACCACCCTAGCAAGCAGAGGTAGTTGACAACTGCCGCTGGCAGGAAGGCGTTATCTTGGTAGCTCACCACCGAGGCCCCTTGGTCGCGTTTGCTCATCTTGGTGCCGTCGGCATTCTGGAATAACGGAATGTGCGCATACACTGGGATGGGCGCCCCCAGCGCTTGGAACAACTCGATGTGCTTCGGCGTGTTCATCAAGTGATCCTCACCCCGGATCACATGTGTGATGGCCATCTCAATGTCATCCACCACATTGACGAAGTGGAAAATATAAGAGCCATCCGGCCGCCGCAGCGTCATGTCCGGCTCATGGCTGCGGTCGATGGTGATATCTCCGCAGACTTGATCATGCACCGTTACGGGCACTTTGGGAGAACGGAAGCGAATGCTGCCACCGTCCTCATAGACGTGGCCAGTGTCCTGCAACTTTTGCAAATAACGGTCGTAAATGTCATTTCGCTGACTCTGGAAATAGGGACCGTAATTTCCACCCACCTCTGGTCCTTCATCCCACGAAATCCCCAACCAGCGCAGGCCATCGAGAATGGCTGCCAGAGCTTCGGGGGTGTTGCGGGCGGCATCGGTGTCCTCAATGCGCAGCACTAACGTGCCACCGTGACGCTTGACATAGAGCCAGTTAAACAAAGCCGTGCGGGCTCCTCCCACGTGGAGGTAGCCGGTGGGTGATGGCGCAAAACGAACGCGAACGGGGTCAGACATGGTGCAACGTTATTCAGATTTTGGTTTATCGTCGGCCGCAGGGGCAGGTGCTGGAGGCTCGACTGGTGGTATCGGCTCGGCGGCAGGATCGGCAGATAGCGCGACTGAGGGCTCGGAAGGTGCTTCCGCCGGAGGGGCGGACTCCGCTGGAACCTCGGTTTCCTGCGGCATGGCAGCGATATCCTCAAACAGATGCGCGTGCTCTTTGCGGTAGAGTTCTTCCTGTTCCTTGAGCCACGCATCATGATCGGTGCCGGAGTCATGATACTGACTGTTGTGATAGTCATGATCATGGTAGGCATCCTCATTGGGATTACGATAAGGCACAATTTCGGGATGGAGCACGGGCTCTGGCGGGACGGTGGGATGACCGGTTGCCTCATGATCGTGACCATGTTCATCGTTCGCTGGCAGCGTCAGTCGTGAAGCCGCATAGCGTTCCTTGGATTCCGCTTCCTCCGCAGCCTCGCGAGCACGCTCTTTGCGTTCCATCCAAACCGCAATCCAGATGCACGCCTCATACATCACAATCATCGGCACCGCCAGAGAAGCCAGCGTTCCGGGATCGCCCGTGGGGGTGATGACGGCAGCCACCACCGTAATGATAACGATGGCCCAGGAGCGGGTGCGGCGCATAAACTCGCTGGTGAGCAACCCAAGTTTCACGAGCACTAGCACCACCACCGGCAATTCAAAACTGGCTCCAAAAATGAGGCTGAATGTGGTGACAAATGTCGTGTAATCCGCCACCGTCCACTGATCTCGCGTGCCCTCGATATCACTTCCGAACACGTGGAAAAACTGCAGCGTATTCGGCACCACAAAGAAGAATGCCAGAAAGACACCGGCCAGGAATAAGCCGAAACCAATCGCCAGCGCGGGCCACAGCAATTTCTTTTCCCGTGGGGTGAGGCCCGGCATCACGAACTCCAACAGGAAATAAAAGATTAGGGGGAAGGCTACAATTAAGCCTGCATAAAGCGCCAGTTTCATCGCTGTGAAGAAGGATTCCGCTGGCTTGCGCCAGACTAATTCGATGGCCGGCTTGGCTGCTTCGATGTCCGGTCGGGTCGCCCGGGTTACCAGCACGTTTACCGCCGCCTTCACCTCGGCATCGTTACCGACAGCCGCTTGGATAAATTTATCCCGCTGGACCACTTGCGCCGACTCGGGAGCCAAGTCCACCTTCGCTCCGTCCTTATCGAGCGTCTGGGCGAAATTCCAACTGGCCTTGTAAATGAGCATCGCTTCCGCCTCCACCCGCATCTTGGGATCATTCAAGGCCGCGTAATAAGCCGCCCGTTGGGATTCCGTTAGATCATTGACGGCCCGGGCAGTTTCTTTGACCTTTTCCCAGCGTTTGTTATCGAAATCTTCCGGCTTGTTCTTGTCTTCCACGAGCGCCAGCCCAGCCCACTTGGCGGGCAGTTTCACCACATCGAAGAATTCTTTATACCAGATCATGCTGCCGAACAAGGCGATCAGAAGCGTGATGGTGATCTTCATCAACGTCTTCCGCAGGTCTTCCAAGTGTTCCAAGAACGGCTTTTCGTCGTCCTGATGCAGGTTCTTCCGCTTGTTGGTAAGCTTATCGCGGAGTTTGAGGAGTTTGGCAAAAATCATAGGGGGGAAGGACAGGGAGAAATACTAGCAAACGGCAAGCTGCTGCTGCCAACGCGTCAATTCAGTGGCCAGATTGGTGGGAGAAGGGGCGCCAATCCCTTTGCGGGCAGCCAGCGCGGTTTCCAAATTCAGCACTTTGTAAACATCGTCCCGGAAGACCGGGGAGAATTGCTGATACTCCGCCAACGTTAACACCGGGAAACCCCGGGCCTCTTTGAGGCTGAACGCAGTCAGTTTTCCAATCACTTCATGGGCTTGGCGAAATGGCACCCCGTTCAGCACCAGATAGTCCGCCAAGTCCGTGGCCAGCAGGAACGGATCGGATGCGGCAGCCCGCATGGCATCGGCTTTCGGCTTCATGCCAGCGATCATTTCCGCAAAGACTTCGAGGGCCAGTTGAATCGTGTCCACGGAATCGAAAAGACGTTCCTTATCCTCCTGCAGATCCCGATTGTAAGTCATGGGCAGTCCCTTCAGCGTCGTGAGGATGCTAACTAGATTCCCGTAAAGCCGCCCCGTCTTGCCGCGCGTCAGTTCCGCCACATCGGGATTCTTCTTTTGCGGCATCAGACTGGAGCCCGTGGTGTGAGCATCGCTCAGGGAAATGAAGCCGAATTCCGCACTCACCCAGAGAATGATGTCCTCGCTCAACCGACTTAAATGCATGCCGCAGAGCGCGATGGCGAACAAGATTTCCGCAATGAAATCACGGTCACTCACGGCATCCATACTGTTTCGGGTCACAGCAGGGAAATTCAACTGCTGGGCCACGAATTCACGGTCCAGCACAATTGTGCTTCCTGCAAGCGCGCCTGATCCCAGCGGCATGACATTGGCCCGGGCCGCCGCATCCGCCAAGCGCGCGGCATCCCGATCCAGCATTTCCACATAAGCCAGCAAATGATGCCCAAAGAGCACCGGCTGCCCGCGTTGCAGGTGGGTGTAGCCGGGCAAAATAAGATCCTGCTGCTCTACGGCCGCAGCCACTAAGGCAGATTGCAACCCACGCACCAGGGTGATGATCCGCTGCACCTGGTCGCGACAATACAGCCGCACGTCCAGCGCCACTTGGTCATTGCGACTGCGCGCCGTGTGTAATTTCGCGCCAGCGGCCCCAATGCGTTCCGTCAGGGTTGACTCAATGTTCATGTGAACATCCTCCAGTTCCATCCGCCAGTTGAAATTTCCCGCCGCGATCTCTTCCAAGATGGCCTGCAGACCATCCCGAATTTGGGCTAGCTCGGCAGCTGTAATGATACCGGCACGTTCCAGAGCGCCCGCATGAGCGAGCGATCCCTGGATATCGTAAGGGTAGAGCCTCCAATCAAAGGAGATACTCTCACCGTAACGTTGCACCAAATTAGAAGTAGCAGTTGCAAATCGACCTTTCCACATGCTTCTGAAATGGGGGCAGATTGGCCCGGATGCAAATAAAATGCGCAGCGGATGATGGAAAACTCACCCCGCAAGCACGGCCTGTTAGAGAATGGGACTCGATTAGGCCCGCATGTCTCATTTACCCCAGAAGTCCGCTTGGGACATGGCTGCGGGCTGAAGCCCATGACTACTTAATGCCGCCGTAGTCCCGGGACATGCCGGCGCGCGGAATTCGGCTGCTTGGCCCCCACTTCCCGCTGATTTCCCGGGTTGCAAACTCCACGTTCCACCCGAACATTGCGCGCGTTGCCCTGCCCCCCCTTGCTCTTCCAATCTCATGGTTCATCCTGCTTACAACGAAACTGGCGCTGGTCGCCAACCGGTCTATGTTATCGGTCACAAAAATCCTGACACCGACGCCATTTGCTCCGCGATTGGCTATGCGGAGTTGTTGGTGCGCACGCGGTATCCTGATGCCGTGGCCGCCTGCTGTGGTGGGTTGAATCCGCGCACGAAGTGGGTGCTGGAGCAGGCCGGACTGGAACCCCCGCAGTTGGTGATGGACTTGCGCCCTACGGTGGGTGGCATTTGCCGGGCGGATGTGATCAAGGCGCGGGAGGATGAATCGTTTTTGGATGTCTATCAGCGCATGGTGAAAGTGAACGTGCGGGTCATCCCCATCGTGGATGAACACGACTGCATCGTGGGATTAGCCTCCGTGCAGGAATTGCTGAATTTGCTGCTGCATAGCTTGGACTCCAAGGCTCATGCGCGTCGCGTGCGGACCAGCCTGCACAACATTGCCCGCACCCTGGAAGGCGTGGTGGACTGCGGCACGGATTTGGAGCGGGAACAGGAGTTCGTGCTGACGGTTAGTGCCAGCAGTCTGGAGACCGTCGGGAGCCGGATTAGTGAGTTCCCGCCAGACCGGCTGGTCGTGGTCGTGGGAGATCGGCCTGAGGTCCATGAAATGGCGCTCACCGCCAAAGTTCGCACGATCATTTTAACGAATGGAGCCCATCTGTCGCCTGCCCTGTTTACCCAAGCCAAAGCGCAGGGCACCACCATCATTTCGTGCCATCATGACACCGCCAGCACCGTGCAACTGATTCGTTGCAGCCGGCGCATTGCCGATGCGGTGCAGAAGGATTTCCTACAGTATGGCTCCAAGACGCTGGTGGCCAGCATTCTGCCGCAAATCCAGCATTCCTCGCAGGCGCTGTTTCCCGTGGTGGCCGAGGAAAGCGGCAAACTCATCGGCGTGTTTGCCAAGTCCGATTTACTGGACCCGCCGCGTCAGCGCTTGGTGTTAGTGGACCACAACGAGTTCTCCCAAGCCGTGCCCGGAGCCAGCGATGGCAACATCCTGGAAGTGATCGATCACCACCGCCTCAGCGGAAATTTAGTATCGCGCGAGCCGATTCGTTTCATCAACGAACCAGTTGGCAGCACCAGCACCATCGTGGCGCGACTCTTCACGATGCAAGGCCAGACGCCCACCAAGGCCACCGCTACCTGTTTGGCTGCGGGAATCATCTCGGATACCCTGAAACTGAGCGGCCCGACCACCAGCACCATGGACCGGGAAATGCTCTGGTGGCTGGCTGGCGTGGCTGGCATTGAAGTGGATAAATTTGCCTCCGAGTTCTTTGCCGCTGGCTCCCTGTTGCGCGGAGCCAGTGCGGAAATCATCCTCAATACCGATCGCAAGGAGTTCAGCGAGCACGGATGGAATATCTCCATCAGCCAAATCGAGGAACTGGGCCTGGACGCGCTCCCAGCCCGACTGCCTGAACTGCGCACCCATTTGCAGGCCTTGTGCCGGGATAAAGGGCTGGATTTCACTTGTCTGATCGTGACCGATATTTCGCAGCATCACAGCATCCTCCTAACCGCCGGTGCCCCCTCCATTGAGGAGCACATCGATTTCACCAACAATGTGGACGGCACTTACTCGATGCCTGGCGTGGTGAGCCGCAAGAAGCAGTTCTTCCCGTTCATCTCCCGCGTGCTTGCGAAGGCGGTGCGGAATTAAAAGGGAGGCGGGAGGAGCAGAGCCCACCCGATTATAAACGCAGCGGTGCCAGCTTCGCGAGCGCCCGCTTTTGATTTACAATGCGGAGGACATATTCCGTGCTGTGGGCCGCAGAAATTTTGGGCTCTGGGGCCAGGGACCAATCGTCATCATAACCATAGGCCTGCAAATAGGTGGCCAGGATAGGGCGAAGGACCGATTCGTCCTCTGGCGTGAACCAATGTTTCCAACTCCCAGCCCCACGAGTGCGTTCCACGCGGGAGACTTCCGGACCGACGTGAAATGGTTTTTTCAAGGTCAGTCCAAGATACTTTTCCAACGCGGCCAAATCTCCGTCCACCATGGTTTCATAACGCAGCACGTGATGCACCGGAGCCGTTTGTTGCAGCCGATACAACAGTTCCGTAGCCGGAGCCAAGCGTTGCAGTTCTTCATGCAAAGCCTGCCCACGCCAACCGGCATTCACCCGGATGAGATCACACAGCGAGACGGCACGGGGGGTCTGACGTTTCTGTTCCAGCAAATCCAACCAGGCCCGCACCGTAGCCTCGTCCTGCGGAGCGTCGGTATTCCAAATGTGATAGAGCACGCGACTCACCAAGACATCGCGTGGATCCCGCACCAGAAAAATGCGGTGCGTGAAATGATCCAGCAGCGTGACGGGAAACGATTCCGGCCACGCGGTGGGCAGGATCTTGGTGAGGAAACAGCGCGCTGTTAAATACGGCTGGAGCGCTGCGGCCGACATCGGTTCGAACAGTTCCGCAGGCTGAGCTGGCAGCGCTGCCCGCACCCCGTAAAACAGAGCCGTGGTGCCGGACTTTGGCAGACCCAGGATCACCACTCGTCGCGTCTTACGCAGAAATGAAGGCCAGAGCGTCACGCGCGTTATCTGCGTTGATGACGCCAAAAGAGGAACAAGCCAATGGCCCCAAACAACACGTTAGGGAGCCAAACCCAATACTGGGGATAGTATTGCGGCTTATCCTTCCAGAGATTCCCCAACATAATGAAGGCGAAGTAAAGGATCCCCACGACCAGACTCAGCACAAAGCCAGCCGACGTTTCCCGGCGTTGCGCGGCAATGCCAAAGCAGATTCCCACCAACCCCAGCGTAAGACAGGCAAAGGAGAAACTGTAGCGCGAGTTGTATTCTGTGATCGCCTCGCTGCGCAGTTTCTTCCGGTCCGCGTCACTCTTGAGACTGTCCATGTATTCCTGAAGCACTTGATTGGTCGGCCCCTTCTGACCGCTCGGATCCACGCTGGCATCGGTATATAACTCCCGCAACTCCCGCAAGGTCATGCCGTCCACCCGGGGGCGGTTCGCCTTGCGCCAGAATTCGGAAAGATCCACTCCCTTGGGGAGAAAGTCCTGCTGCCCAGGTGTGAGAATTTGGAGCGGACCCGGGACCTTGCGACGTTTGGCGGGATCCGGGTCCGGATTGGGATCTTTCGGATCATCGATTAACTTGAACTCATGCTTGATCACGACCACGTCCCGCAAATCAAGGTCAATGGACTTCTCGCCTTTGTGCGGCGTGATATCGACCGTCTTGGCCATGATAAAAGCCATGGGCGCAGGCACTTCACCTCCCTCAGATGCCAGCAGCATGGCCCAAAAACCCTTCAGCTTGGCCCCTTCCCGATCTTCCGCATACATGACGTAACCCGGAATGTCGGAGATGACCTTTTGCGGTTCGAACATCTTTTCCGGCTGATCCATGGCAATGCTGTATTTCTGGACCTTGAGGGATTTGTAAGCTTCCGGGGCAATCTTCACATTAACCCAGAAGCAAAGCAGCGAGAGCAAGCCAGCGACCAAGAACACTGGCAGGCAGATCCGTCCCAGCCCCAGTCCGGACATGCGCATCGTCGTCAGTTCATTATCCGCCGAGAGCCGACCAAAGACTAGCAACACCGAGGTCAGAATGCCCCACGGCACCGTAAATGAAAGTGAGTATCCAAAGGAATCCCAGATGAGCCCGGGAATCTGGTGCAGGCTCACCAGCCCACTCGTAAGGCCATCCGCCAGCACCCGGAAGACGCTTCCCAGCACGAGAATGACACTTAACACCGCCACCGCAATGAAGGTGGATATGAGCACCTGCCTCGCCAAGTAACGGTCGAGGATGCGGATGGGAAGCCAGCTGATAATGCTCCGAAGGAAGCTCATGGAAAGATTGATAAAATACGGGGAACGGCCAGACCTTGGAGGTGAATTTCCAGATTCGCAACACAGTAAAGTTTAATCTGGCGAAAAGAACATTGCCCGAGGTGGCGGCCGCTATTCGGCCCAGGCTAAGTTTTGCTGCACTGGACACTGCGCAGGACACGTCCCCCTGGTAGAAATCCCGTCGGACTCCACTCCCGACCCCTTTTCCGCCCCAAAATGGTCACAACATTCTGCCACCCGAGCACCGTTATTGTTAGGATCGGGCCAACATTTGCCTTCCCGACCCTTGCGAAGCCCAATGTTGGCCCAACATTTGGCCTCCCGACCTCGCGACCCTCAATGTTGGCGCAACATTTGGCCTCCCGACCCTCGCGAAGCCCAATGTTGGCCCAACATTCCGCCTCCCGAGCCTCGGGAGCCTCAATGTTGCGCCAACCCTAACAATAACGGTGCTCGGGAGGCAGAATGTTGCCCTAATATCCAGAATCGCTACCCTCGGGAGGCAAAGTATTGGCACCTCTACCTCGGGAAACACCCCCGCGTCCCGCTCCGAAGTGCCCGCATCGAACCGGGCAACACCCGATTCCCCCCAGCGCCCCATCATTTTCCCCAGCCGGACCGCCGCGCCCCCGGAAATACTCGTCACTTCCCTCTGTGCAACACCCGTGGACGGAAAAATTGCCTGCAGAGTTCACTCCGCGTCACCCGATCCGCCAGATCCAGCCATATGAGGAGGGACTCCAGCGGATATTTTTACCGTAATCAGAAACGTCTGCTGCTTTACGTCTGCCCACCTTCGGTTTTCCGCAAGGGAGCCAGCAATTCCTCAATCTTCGCCTTCGCCTGCTCCTGCGTCTGGCCCATTTCCATGAGCAGGCCACCATAGTTCTGGATTGCAGTTTGTAAATGCGGGTGTGGATGTCCTGTGGCGATGGTGAAGGTGATGAAGATTTCCACCATCCGCCACATCAGCGGCTCGGCCTCGTGCAGGCGATTGGTGGCCTGGAGCAATTGCGCGAGGTTATTGAGACGGATGGCGACGTCTGGATGAAATGGACCATAGTTGGCTTCATCAATCTCCAGCGCCCGCAGCATCTGCGGCTCTGCCTCCAGTAAGCGGTTGGACTCCATTAGTAGAACCGCTAGGTTACTTAGATAGGTGGCGACTTTGGGATGGCAAGGTCCGTAGCTTGCCTCGGTTATTTCTAGCGCCCGACGCATCAGCGATTCCGCTTCCGCTAGGCGATTAGTAGCTTTGAGCATTGCTCCGAGATTATTTAGACGAGCAGCTACCATGGGATGGCTAGGGCCGTAACTAGCTTCGTCGATCTGTAACGCTCGGCGCATGAGTGGCTCCGCCTCGCTGAGGCGGTTAGTGGAATTAAGCAAGAGCGCGAGATTGTTCAGGCGAATTGCCACAGTTGGATGTGTAGGGCCGCCACTGGCCTCGCCAATTTCGAGAGCACGGCGCATCAGCGATTCCGCTTCGTCCAACCGGCTTGTAGCCTGAAGCAAGGTTGCTAGATTACTGAGACGGAGCGCCACATTCGGATGTGATGGACCGTAACTGGTTTCATCGATCGCCAATGCCCGACGCATCAGTGGCTCAGCTTCACTCAGGCGGTTGGTGTGCCTGAATATTTGCGCAAGATTATTAAGTTGATTGGAGACTATGGGATGGTCGAGTCCATAGCTGATTTCAGCGATCTCAAGGGCTTGGCGCATAAGAGTCTCTGCCTCGCTCATGCGGTTGGTCTCAATGAGCAAGGTTGCAAGGTTATTGAGGGCGGAAGCGACTAGGGGGCTACCTTTACCATGGGCAGATTTTTGCCAATCTAGTATTTGCCGCAGAAGGAACTCTGCCTCATCAAATCGATTGCTGTGACGATACAAATTCGCCAATTCATACGCCCAAGCCACGACATGCGGCAATAGCTCCGGACTTGGTGGGGTTCCAGCCTCCCGAAGGCGCGTCTCCAGTTCGCTGAGGCGGAACAGTTTTTCCTCATACGGGAGCCCATCGACCACATCGTGCCCCGGGAAGGAATCCTCCATTGTGACATCCAGATAATGTTCATCCGGGATAAACTCGAACTGGTGACTGCGGTAGCGCCAGAAGTCCGGTGCGTGACGAGCCAGCTTGGCTAGAGCATACTCGGCAAGCCAGAAAACAACCGGGCAGTGCAGACGCTCCCACGACTCGCGGGAACTGTTGAGCACGCGGATGGCAGGCTGCAATTCCCCCTCAAATGGAATACTGGACTCCAAGCCCAAAATGAAGATGGCTTCAGTAGTGGCGGGTGCAAGTTGGCTCTGGACGTAGGATAGCACATCGTCCACTTTTTCCGGGAGGGTAACGACTAGGGTGCCGGGAAATTCCTCGCAGAGTCGTTGGATGAGGGTTTTCCGCAGACTGTGATCTTGGCAGACAGCAAAACTGAGCGAGAATGTGCCGTTGGAGACTTGCATCATCCGCCGGAAGGCAGCCAAGTCTGCGGCCTGACGCTCGGTAGTTGATTCTGGGGCGGCAGCGGGGCGGGCACGTTTCCGCTTGGGAGTGCTCATTGCTTATGACTCTTTTGAGGCTGCTGGAGGCGTCAGCGTTTCGATCGCAGGATTCAGGCCATACCATTCTTCGTCATTCCGGTAGAGTAGCAACGCCCGGCTCTCAAGGAGTTCACGAAATGGCTTCTCGTTCGTCTCGGTTCTAACAACCTGCCCTGTTTTTCTTGCTTCTTCCAGCACTGGCCAGTGATCAGCCCGTAGTTGGCGGCGGTAGCTACGCATGACTTCCTGGCTGGTGCGCTTAATGCCCTTGGAACCAATGGGGATCCCAGTGGTTACGATTGCTTCGCGAATAAGCGTCATCAGTTCCGTAGGCTGACCACCCGTAAGCTTGATGAGATCATCCCGGACTTTAGCGCTCTCGAAGAGGTCGTCTTCAGTGGCTCCGACACTGGTGAGTCGGGCAGTGATCATTTCCCGGAATTTGGCAATTCCCTTAGGATAGGTCTTGCTGGCGGGTGGAGGCGTTTCGATCTTGGTCATGGGCACCACCGGAAAGTCACCTCCGTAGAGGCGTCTAATGGTGCTCTCATGGTGAGAGTAAGCCAACTCGATGGGGACGGTGTAAACCAGATGGCACTTGAATGCAGTGAGCTGAGCAGAGCGATGAACAAACAAATACTCGGTGGTGGAACACCCCGCATCTTCATGCGGCCGCGTGATCATTTTATCCAGATCATCCACAATGATTACAAGGCCACGGAAGTGTTGTTTCTGGAGTTCGAGAACCGCCGTGCCAATGATATCATTGGCAGCTGTGAGCCAGTTGTCCGTGTCGGGTTCCAAGGCGGCTCGGACTTTCTTGCGGGCGTCAGGGCTGTTCCGAATGGTCGACGAAATTTTAGCCATGCCCACTTCCAAGTCCATTTTTTCGAATTCAACTTCGGTTAAAGCCAATTCCTTAAGGCGTTGCCAGCGGTCTTTGAAATAACCGGGCTTGAGGGCGATGTTAGCACGTTCTTTAAGTTGTTTAGCAAGCTGTCGAATGATGGCCACCAGGACTTCTGGGAAGTCCACATCGTTGCGGTCCAGCTCTTCATCCGCCTGCACTTGAACAACAAAAATTCGTTCATTAGCGTGAGCGTGATTCTCCAAAGCGTAGCGCAGTTGCCAAAGTTCGGTGGATTTCCCGCTGCCTCTATGGCCAGTGAGAACCTGACACGAGGGGCCATCGGAAAGCAGAACCTTCTGCTTCATCTGGTTGACCACACTGCTGTCCCCACGCACGGAATCCAAATCCACATACAAATCCTGCTGTCCCTTGTGCAAGGGCGTGGGATTGAAAGCTGCGTAGATATTTTTCAGAAGGTCTGACATGATGGAATGAGTTGTCTGGTCTGGGAATGGGATGGCGCGAAGTTTAGACTGAATTTGTCCCCCTTGCGAATGATTTGTTTCCTCGGAGAAGCGATGCGCAGAACAGGCGCTGTTTGAAATTAAAACCGCTCGAAAAGCCCATTGCCCTTTTGCGTGTCAGCGCTCTAATTCGCCCGCATGAAGAGTATGACCGGATTTGGCCGTGGCGAAGTGAGCACAGATGATTTTCGTCTGCGCGTGGAACTCTCGTCGGTAAATCGCAAGCAGAGCGACATCGTCGTCAACCTGCCGCGCGAGTGGTCCGGCTTGGAAATTGACACCCGGAAGTTGATCGCAGGAGCCGTCAGTCGTGGCCGGGTCCAAGTGCAGGTGCTGGTGGAGCCGCTGCACCAGAAGACGGTGCAACTGCAAGTGGATGCCGAGCTAGCCCGCCAATATGTCGAGGCCATGCGGCACCTCACAGGGAGTCTGGCGCTCACGGGTGAACTCACCCCCAGCGATCTGCTCCGCGCTCCGGGCGTATTTTCCACCGGTGAAGTCAAGATGACTCCGGAAACGGTCTGGCCCCATCTCGAAGCCGCTCTGAAGGCCGCTCTGGAAGCGTTCTCGCAGAGCCGCACCAGGGAAGGTGCTCATTTAAAAGAAGATTTGCAAACCCGGTTAGCGCTCGTGGAGGAACTCGCAGCCGCCATCGCCCGGCAGACTCCGGAAGTGGTCAAAGCCTACCACGAACAGATGAGCAAACGCCTCGCAGAAGCGGGCCTACCGCTGCCGTTGGACGACGAGCGACTGCTCAAGGAAATCGCGGTATTTGCTGATAAATGCGACATTTCCGAAGAAGCGACCCGCTTGCAGGGGCATATCCAAGAGTTCCGCCGACTCCTGGCAAGCCAGGAGCCGCAAGGTCGGGCGCTGGATTTCTTAACTCAGGAACTGCATCGCGAGCTGAACACCATGGGCTCCAAAGGCAACAGCACTTCCATTGCGCACTTGGTGGTGGCCGGAAAGACCGAAGTTGAGCGCATTCGCGAGCAAGTGCAGAACGTCGAATAAGCCCCCGCATGAACACCCGTAAATCCTTACTCATCATTGTTTCCGGGCCCAGTGGCTCAGGGAAGACCACCCTGTGCCAGAACCTTCGCGCGGTGGAACCACTCTATTACACCATCTCCTGCACCACCCGGCCCCAGCGGCCGGGGGAAGTCCACGGAGAGCATTATTTTTTCCTATCCGACACAGAATTCGCCCAGAAGATCACCTCCGGGGAAATGCTGGAACACGCCACCGTGCATGGCCGCAGCTATGGCACCCTGAAGGCCGAAGTGCTGCCCCGGTTGCGCGCGGGTCAGGATGTCATCATGGATCTGGACACTCAGGGAGCCGCGCAAATCCGCGCCTGCCTGGATGAGGAGATCGCAGCGGCCCGCGTGGATATCTTCATTTTGCCAACCACTGCGGAAACGTTTCGCCAGCGCCTGGCGGCCCGGGATAGCGAATCCGCCGAGCAAGTGGAACTCCGCATGAACAACGCCCGTGAAGAAATGAAGCACTGGCGCGAATACGACTACGCCCTGGTCAGCGGCACGCGCGAGGAAGACCTAACCGCCCTGCGCACCATCCTGGCAGCGGAGCGCATGAAAGCAGACCGCTTGATCACAGCAGCGGCGGATGACGTTTAGTTGAACCATGCTGACGTGCTCCATCGGGCACAGGAAAATGGAGATCGTGGGAAACTTTTCGTTCGCATTTCGTCTGTAGTCCATACCATGGAAATTATGCACGCCCCGATCTGCCCGGACTGTGGAAGCGCCCTGACCGGGACGCTCTCGGAAGGCCTGTGCCCCGGTTGCCTCCTGGGCGGCGTGCTGGCGCGGGCGGAGTGCCTGGACCCAGCCCCGCAGCCGGAAGATCCCGCGGCCCTGCGTTGGTGCGGTGAATATGAGATTCTGGGGCTGCTGGCGCGGGGTGCCATGGGAGTGGTGCTCCGGGCGCGCAAGGTCGGGCTGAGTCGGGAAGTGGCCTTAAAAATGATCGCCACGGCGGATCTGGCCGCACCGGATGAAGTGCGTCGTTTCCGCCTGGAGGCGGAAGTGATCGCCCAACTTGATCACCCGAACATCGTTCCGGTCTATGATATGGGCGAGCACGACGGTCGGCCCTTTTTCGTCATGAAATTAGCCGAAGGAGGCACGCTCTTGGAGCGACTGCCGCTGCACGGGCCGCCCGCCGCAGCGGTGGAGATCATTTTAAAAGTCGCTCGGGCGGTGCATTTTGCGCATGAGCATGGCGTGCTGCATCGAGATCTGAAACCTGCGAATATCCTGCTGGATGCGGCGGGCGAGCCACTGGTGAGCGATTTCGGATTGGCCCGGCTGGCGCAGAGTGCTAGCGCCAGTTTCGCCACCGGCACGGGAGTCGGCACCCCGGCTTATATGGCCCCGGAGCAGGCGCTGGGGTCGCACGCGGTCACCACGACATCGGATGTGTATGGACTCGGGGCGGTGTTGTATCATCTCCTAACGGGTCAACCACCCTTTACTGGTTCCAGCGCTCTGGCCGTATTACGACTGGCGGAGACCACGGACCCATCGGATCCAGGATCGCTGAATGCGCAGGTGGATCGAGATTTGGCGACCATCTGTCTTAAATGTCTCGAAAAAGTTCCCGGCCAGCGTTACCGCTCCGCCATGGCCTTGGCAGATGATCTGATGCGCTGGCAGCGCGGGGAGCCAGTCCTCGCCCGGCGGGCTGGTTGGTCGGAACGGCTTTGGAAATGGGCGAAACGCCGCCCGACCCTGGCCACCCTTTATTTCACCGGAGCCGTGGGTGTCACCACGCTGGCCACCGTGCTGGCCATGGGAAATATTCTCCTGCGCGATGAAAGGAATTATGCCCAGTCCCAGGAAGTTATCGCCAAGTTAGGCACCGCTCGCGCCGAGGCCAGCGAGCAAGCGATGCGGCTCAATGTTTACGCTGCAGACATGTTTCTGGCCCGACGAGCGCTGGACGATGGTCATCTGGGGGTGGCGCGGCAAACCCTGGCACGCCATGCGCCTGCTCCGGGAGCCGTGGATTTACGGGGCTTCGAGTGGTATGCCTTGGATCGCCAGTGTCGGGGCGATGATGACCGCGTCCTGGCAGGGCATGCGGCAGCCGTATTAGCGCTGGCCTGGAGCCCGGACGGGACCCGCGTAGCGACTGCGGGGATGGATGGGTTATTGAAAATTTGGGATCCTCAGGCGGGCACGCTCGTGAAGGAATTACCCGATCAGCCAGCGCAATCGAAACTCGGGGAATTGGCCATTCTTTCCAATCTGCCGCTGCGCTCGCCTGAAACTGGGGCCCTGCTGGTGCCTGGCTCCGGGGTCTCGGTGGACGAGATGCGGATGCGGGCCCGCGCCTCAAGTCTGGGGGAAATTCACGCCCTGGCGTGGTCACCCGATGGCACCATGTTAGCGACCGCTGGGATTGGCTCCTATGTTCGCTTATGGAAAACCTCTAACTGGTCCTACCTAGGTTTCCTTCCCATCAAGACTTGCTCCCAACTGGCGTTCACCACCGAACACCAACTGGTGGTGTCCGTCACTGGTTCGCCCGCCAAAGGAATCACCAACGAAATACGGCTCTATGATCTGACAAACCTCAAACGTCTTCGCACTTGGACGGAGGTAGCTCCCCGCTTCGCCCTAGCGGGCGCAGCCCATCTACTGGCGGTGGCTCGAGACGATGGGGCGGTGGAACTCCACGATCTGGTTAGCGGCACGCGTCAGCAATCATTCAACGTGCAGCCAGGCATCACGGCTCTGGCCATTTCGCAAGACGGACGATTACTGGCCGCCCTGCACGGCCCCAATGGCACGCTCTGGCAGGTCAAGGACGGTCGGCTCGTGGCGGGATTCAGTTCTGCCGCAGAAGGATTTCAGTGCCTGGCCCTATCTGCGGACGGCTCGATCCTAGCCGCCAGTGGAGCGGGCCATGTCGTGCAGTTGTTCAACGGCCAGGACGGCACGCGCCTGCATTCCCTGCGCGGGCATGATGATGAATTGCTGGCGCTGGCATTCTCCCCCGATGGGAAATCACTCGTCTCCGGCAGCAACGACCAATCCGCTCGACTCTGGTCCCCCGAAGCCACTTCCCATCGCAGCCCAGAGATACCGGTGCGGGGAAGTTACGGGGCCTGCAATTCCAAGGGCACGCTCCTCCTCGCCTCCGCCTCCGACGGCACCGTCCAATGCTGGCAGATCGATGGCAAGTTAATCTGCACGACGCCTCCTGATGCTCCGCGAGTGGTGCTCGGCTTCTCCCAGGATGACACTATATTCAGCACGCTCCAGGAAAAGTCCGGACTGTTGGAATGGTGGCATCTCGATGGTTCGTCAGCGGGCCCCGCCCTTCCCTTGCCCATGCCCGCTGGCACGGCGTATGTGGCCTCAGCCTCGCAAGGATGGATCGCCCTGGCCCCACCGAAACGCCCCGTGACGCTCTACGATTGGCAGACCGGAAAGCTCCTGCGGACGCTCCCCCTGGCTCCGGTGAGAATTGCCCGCCTCCACGCCTCACCCGATGGTCGCTGGATTGGGGCCATGGAGTGGCCACGTAATCTGGTGCTGCTGGACACCACCACGGGCCTCTGGAGCGAGAAACGACGCATCACCTCGGGCGTGGCTGGCCCCATCGTATTCTCGCCCGACAGCAGCTTGCTCGCCACTAGCGGAAATGATAATTTAGTCACAGTCTGGGAACCCACTACGGGTCGAATGCTGGCATCCCTCCGCGGTCACAAGTCGGAAGTGAAGGCCCTGGCATTCACGGCTGACAACCACACCTTGGCCTCCTCCAGCACGGATGGAACCATTCATCTCTGGCATACCCGAACCTGGCGGGAGCTGGGCCCACTGCATCGGGGCCCGTTGTGCACCGCCTTGGTGTTTACCCCTCAGGGACTGGTGGCTGACGAATATGATCGACGCTGGATCCTCATTCCCGGCGGCTAGCCTGCACCCCACACACCTCCGGCACGATCCTGATTGGTAAAAGATTGTTGGTAAAAGATAAAACCCATCTCCATCCAATTTTTTACTTACCAAGCATCTTTTACCAAAAATCTTTTACCAAATCTCACCAACAAGGACCATCCGTTGGAGTTCCGCCTGTAGCCCCTTACGCTGGATCTTCCTCCCCGGCAGCTAGCCAACCCTTATCACCTCCGCCACTGCGCAATTGGCTTGCATCCAGTCCACTGACATGCACACTGCCATTCGTTCGATGCTACTTCGTCTTTTTAACCGACCTTGCTTGCGGAGGGGATCAAGTTGCCAAATCCGTGGGCCCTGGGGCCGCGTGGCGGGGCTCTTGATCACCTGTGCTCTGCTATGGTGCGGAGCCAGCAGGGCGGCGGAGAAAAAGCCCTCCCCCACTCCAGCCAAGCCCAGCGCCTCGCTGGCCAAGGCTCCCAACACCAAAACTAATCCGGTGGTGGATCGTGCCGAATGGCGCCCCAAGTATTACAACGGCCGCAGCTATGTCTCACTGGCGGCAGTAGCGTCCTACTATGGCTTCAACAAACTGGATGTGGACGGCACGGAGATCTCCATGAGTCTGAGTGATCCGCCGATCCGTTTCGATGCCACCATGGGCAAGAAACGGGTGAAATTAAATAACATGGTTTTCTACTTTAGTTTCCCCATCATCAGCTTCGGCGGGCAACCCGTCATGATGAGTTCCTTCGACGTCTCCAACGTCCTCGATCCCATCTTGCGGCCCAAGGCGAGACGCGACCCCAGCGTCCTTAAAGTAGTCGTCTTAGACCCGGCCGGCGGAGGCGTGGAGAACGGGGTTGTTTCCACCTACGGCAAGGAAAAGGACGTCACCCTGGATATCGCGCGCCATATGAGACCGCTCTTGGAGGGCTGGGGATTCACCGTCATCATGACCCGTGACGGGGATGAAGCCGTCTGGCCATTGGAGCGCGTGCGCATGGCCAATCTGATTCATGAGGAGGCCATCTACGTGAGCCTGCAACTGGCCAGCGGCGGCAGTTCCGCCAAGGGCATCGAGACCACGACCATCCCCCCAGCCAACACCCCTGCCACCAATGCCATGGAGAAGGCGGAGATCGACAAACGATTCTATCCTGGCAATATTAACGAGCGTGAAAGCATGGCTCTAGCCACGACCCTGCAAAGCAGCCTGATCATCGGCACTAAAGCCACCGATCTTGGAATCACTCGCATTCCCTCCGAAGAGATGCGCAGCATCGAAATGCCCGCCGTCGTCTGTCGGTTAGGATTCCTCACCCACAAGGAAGAAGGTCTGAAATTGGCCAGCCCAGAATACCGGCAAACCGTCGGTGAATCGCTCTCGCGCGGCATCAAGAAATACGCCGATTTCCTCAGCAAAGATTTGGAGAAACGCCGCGCGGAGGACGCCCAACGACCGCTCGTGTTCGGACGCATTCAAGCCACTCATCTCGACGCGGCCGCTGGCGTGCCCGGTGAGCGGGTCATCATTCGCGTGCCCGTCGTAGCTTCCCGCCAGGTGGATATTGACCGCTCCAAACTCGAAGTGCAAATGTTTGTCTTCGAGCGGGTTAACAATGTGGACCTTGACCTAACTGTCAGCAACACGCCGAAAATTGAATGGCTCTCGGTGCTCCCGGACTGGAAAAATTCCACCACGGAGACCTTCCAAGCCATTTATGAGCGCCCCCGGCTCACGACTTTGGAAACCGAGAAATACGGCCGACGCGCCTATTACGGCTACGTGGCGCGGCTCATTTACGACGGCAAACTCCTGGATGAATCTGGCGATCCCACGAATCTGAATCGATGTTTGTATTACTTTACACCGGTTTTCCCGAAACGTTAGTTCAATTACTCGTCACCCGCGTCAACGTCCCCCGCCGCCGACCTGATTCCAGCACCCAGGCGTAGCAAAGCCCTGCTGCCGCCAGCCAAACGGCATTGAGCCCGAACGATATCCAGAGACCGTTCCAATTCAGCGGTTGATGATCCAAAACTCCCCGCATCGCTTCGAAGACATAGGTGCAAGGCAGGCATTTGCCAATCACTTGGGCCCAAGCAGGCAGCGTCGATAACGGATAGAACACCGCTGCCGCCGGTTGGATCAGGAACGGCACCGCCCAGGCCAGCACCTCCGCCGCCTGCCCCCAGCGCATGATCAGCGCGGAAGAGAACATGCCAAGACACCAACCAAACAAGAGCAGGCTGATAAAGCACGGCACCAAACTCCACTCCATCTGGAACAAGTTGAAGTTAAAATTTACCGCTGCCAAAATCACCAGCACCGTTACCGCCACCAGCGTCCGCAGAATGCCCACCAGAATCCCCGCCGTGAGATACTCCACCGGACGCACCGGAGCCACGAAAACGTTATGCAGATTCTTGGTCCATACGTCCTCCAGAAAGGAAATGGCCACGCCCTGCTGCGCTCGGAAAAGAATGTCCCACAAGATCACCCCACCAAGGAGCCAGGAAACGAACTGCGGCACCTCGCCATCCGCTTTGTGATTCAGGAAGACGGACAGACTCCCCCAGACCAGCAGTTCCATGATCGGCCAGAAGAACAACTCCACCAAGCGAACGTAGTTTCTGGAATAGAGAAACAGATAGCGTAAAACAAAGGCATAGACGACCCGGATGCTCATAAGACAGGAGTGCTGGGGGTTGGTTGGGCGTCCTCGATCACCCCATCCCGCACGATGCGGATGAAGACGTCCTCCATGCTGGTTTGCTGGAAACGAGCCACGATCTCGCTGGGAGTGCCTTCCGTGACCACCTTCCCCCGATGCATGAACACCACCCGATCACAGACCTCTTCAACATCCCTCATGTTGTGCGAGGTATAAAGGATTCCGATGTTGCGCTCCTGCTGAATCCGACGCACAATTTTGCGCACTTTGTCGGCAATGTCCGGATCCAGGCTGGCCGTAGGCTCGTCTAATAGCAGGAGTTCCGGATCATTGATCAGCGCCTTGCAGAGGTGCAATCGCGTGCTCTCACCGGCTGACAAGTGTCCCGTGACCCGTTTCCGAAGATGGGTGATTTCAAACAACTCCAGCAGTTCATCGATTTTCCTCTTGGCGTGCTTCACGTGGTAGATTTGCGCAAAGACATATAAATTCTGCCACACCAGCAGGTTGGCCGGAAGATCGCTGTAGGCCGAGGAAGAATTCAGCCGCCGCAGCACCTTGATGCGATCATGATAGGGATCCATTCCAAAAACCCGAATGGAACCACTGGTGGGCTTAATCATGCCTAAAATACTGCCCATGGCGGTCGATTTGCCGGCTCCGTTGGCCCCCAGCAACCCCAGAATTTCTCCAGGTTGAATCGTCAGGTTCAGGCAGTCGATGGCCACCTGTTGATCGAACGTGCGATGGAGGTCTCGGACTTCCAGAAGGGGCGTGGGCATGCAGTGGGGGAATAAAAAAGGGATACGTGGTGAGGGATTTGAACCCCCGACCAACTGCGTGTAAAGCAGTCGCTCTACCACTGAGCTAACCACGCGTAGCATTGATGCGAGCGCAGACCATACCGGGCCACACCACCTTGTCAAAAAAAATCGCCAAAGTCCTTCTCAACTCTCCCCGACACAAACCACGAAAGCCCCGGGGCATGGGAAATCTTCATTGATTTCAGCTTGTTCCTGTGGGTAACTCGGTCCCATACTCCGCCCATGAAACGATTTCTTGCCATTGTTCTCCCGCTGGCTCAGCTAACTTTGAGTGCCGCAGCCCAGCAACCCGCAAAGCCTGCTCCGCCGAGCAAGGCTGCCTTTGTGGCGGCCGGAGAGAAGTTATTCACCAAGCTGGAAGAGTTCAGCGTGGTGCTGGACACCGCCAAAGACGGCCCTTCAGCCGAAGCCGCCAAGCCCAAACTCGTCAAGCTCAATAAGGAAATCGAAGCCCTCAGCAAAGCCGCCGCCGCCCTGGGCGAGCCGCCCCCGGAGCTGGAAAACGATCCCAAAATGCGTCAGCGCGCGGAAACGTTGATGACCAAGTTGGTGCCGCTCACGCAGCGGATTGCCGCCGATCCTGTCATCCTGCCGATTCTCCAACAAACCCTGAAAGATTTCCAGCGTGCTTCTTCCGGAGGCGTCGCCCCAGACCCAACCCCGCCACCCAGCAAAGCCGCCCCCACTGGTAGTCCAGCTGGCAAGTAATCCTTCCTTCGCTTTTTTCCTTCACCTTCCTCCCTTCCCTTACCTTATCTGACAT
Organism: Verrucomicrobiales bacterium; assembly: GCA_031411295.1. Lineage (GTDB taxonomy): Bacteria > Verrucomicrobiota > Verrucomicrobiia > Verrucomicrobiales > V1-33 > JAGNEJ01. Next base: position 48,179 of record JANOAV010000031.1, read on the forward strand.
GAATATCCTCGTTACTGGTGCCGCTGGCTTCATTGGCTCTAACCTCGTTCACTACCTACTGGGCCCTGCCGCCGCCGAAACCGGAGCCACCATTTCCAAGGTGGTAAATTTAGACAAACTCACCTACGCCGGCAACCCGGAGAACCTGAAGCCTGTCGCTAACGACCCACGTCACATTTTCGTAAAAGGCGATATCATGGACAGTGCGTTGGTGAAGCAATTACTGGTGGAGCACGACATTGATGCCATCATGCATCTGGCCGCCGAATCACATGTGGATCGCTCCATCGACTCCCCGGAAGAATTCATCCAAACCAATTTCGTCGGCACCTTCCGCCTGCTGTTTGAAGCGAATGAATACCGCAAGGCGAAACCCAATTTCCGCTTCCTCCATGTTTCCACCGACGAAGTCTATGGATCGCTGGGAGCCACCGACCCCGCCTTCTGCGAGACCACCCCCTACGCCCCGAACAGCCCGTATTCTGCCTCCAAGGCCGGCAGCGACTTCCTGGCCCGCGCCTATCATCACACCTACGGCATGGATGTGGTCACCACAAACTGCTCCAACAACTACGGCCCCTATCAGTTTCCGGAGAAACTCATTCCCCTGATGGTTCGCAAAGTCCTGCGCGGTGAATCCCTTCCCGTCTATGGCGATGGCACGAACGTGCGTGACTGGCTCTACGTCGAAGATCATTGCCGCGGGCTCTTTCTGGCGCTGCTCAAAGGTCGCTCTGGAGAGACCTACTGCATCGGCGGCCGCTGTGAACAACAGAACATCCAAGTCGTCCACGAACTCATTGCGGCCGTCCACACCCATCAAGCCCCGGAACAACGGAAGGCCGCCACAGACATCATCACCTACGTCAAAGACCGCCCCGGTCATGACCGTCGCTACGCCATCAACTGCGATAAAATTTCCACCGAACTAGGCTGGGCCCCCAAAGAAAACTTCGCCAGCGGCCTGGCCAAAACCGTCGCCTGGTATGTGCAAAACCCCCAGTGGGTCGAAGCCATCGAACAAGGCACCTACCAAGGCCAGCGCCTCGGGGCGTAAGTGTTCCCCGAGACGTGGGATCGTGCTCCAGATTATCTCTGTGTCTTCGAATAAGAGAGTGTTGCCCGGGCGCTCGGTTAGCCTGCTCGACCTGTCAGGGTGTAACAGCAGACTGCGGCAATCCATGATGGCTGCGCCACGGAATTGTCCATCCATCCAGTTGCGGTTGATCACTACCACAGCCGGCCGAGTGACAGACCTACTCTTCGGGATCGTTCAAATGAATCTGGTAATGCCAACCTTCGGCTGCAATCATTTCAAAGAGTCCTGTGCTCACGCTCAACGGTGTTTCTGGAGTGGCCACGATCAAGATGAATCGGTTCGTAACGCTTTCTTGGCCGATGATCGTGTCGATATCGCCCTTCAGTTCTTCCAGTGTCCGAAGGGTGTCATTTAGCAGGATTCCAGAGGGTGTGAGCGTGACTACGAGCACACAACTTGTTTGATCATGGCTCTTCACTAATGCCAAATCCTCTCCTCCAGGGATTTCCATATCGTAAGGTGGATCCTTCTCAAAAGGCGGGAACATGTAAAGCAACTCACGATCATTTCCGATGCGCCAGCGCATCGACATGTGCGTGATCGCAAAATGATTTAACGCCCGGTAAAGCAACCGAAAATCAGCCGAGTCACTTAGGGTGAAACGAAAACGCTCCGCTGCCGAACGATCGGTATCCGTTACAATTGAATTAAAGGGTGAACTCGTGATTTGATCAAAATCGAGGGCTTCTACCGTCTCCGCCTGCACCGCCCGAGATCCCCACTTTTGCCATACGACGCGCTGAGGCGAAATGCTTACTTCAACCGTCTGCTGTTGTTGAAGATAATACACTCCCATCAAGGCAGCCGTGAGGACCAAGATTATTCCAAAAAATATTTTTAGTCTGCGAGGCAGCATCAGATCGCAAGCACCGTCCAAGTCTCCCCATCATCACTGGAAATCTCCAGACTAACCGTGAGCGTAGGCGAATCCGGGTCCATCAAGGCACACGTAATATCGCCCAGTTTCGTCCCCGCCCGCGGGCAGGGATTCACCTTAGAAACCACCGGAGGCACGGCGAGAGCAGAGCCAAGGTAAGCCAACGAAAAAAGGATCAAAAGACGTTTCATTCACTAACCCATAGCTGAATAAAGTGATGGCAGCAAGAAACATTCAAAACAGGAATCCCTGCTTGAACTCTGATCGAAATTGGTCAGGATGAGGAATTCAACAGTAGAGATGCCACCCAAACACAAAGTCCCAAGCAAGGAGAAATCAGGGAACCAATATAGGTCCGCTGCGGAGGCGCGTTTTACAGATGCCCAAGTGTTACTGCGGGAGGGGCGGTATTTAGCGGCTCTTTATCTGGGCGGCTATACTGTGGAAATGATGCTGAAGTGGGCCTTGGCAGATGCGGCTGGTGATGCGACGAAGACCGTGGAATACTCTGGTAGCCATGGTCATGATTTCACGATGCTTTTGGCAGCATCCCAATTCAAAAATAGTCTGCTCAGTGATCGACTCATTTTGCAGTCTTGGAACGTGCTGCAAGACTGGACGACAGCCTGGCGATATGAAACGGTGTTGCCTTCCGATTTCCGAAAGCAGCCTGAGAAAAAGGTGAAATGTTGGCTGGATCATGTTGAAATTCTCACAGACTGGTTGATTCTAAGAGCATGAACACGAAGACAATATTAACTGTAGGGCAGAAAAAGACCCTATCCCGCCTGCGGGAGGTCATCAGTCTGGCGAAGCCTACAAAGGGCTTTGAGATCAGTCTCAAAGCCACAGGGGATCCTGCACTGAAGCATCTCCAAGTCGTGACGGAGTCATGGAAAAGCAAGCCGAGGTGGGATCGGATTGGCAAGGTGACGGATGCCTTAGTCAAGCATATGCCAATTGGGGAAAGGGAGCATATCGTTTCTGTCTCCGTTTTCACGAAAGAAGAATTTGCTGATCGCACCGCATTTGCCAAGAAGATGGCGCGGATTTCTCGTGGGGCAATTGCGAGGCCAACCGTGAAAGCACCCACCAAAAATGCCGCTAGGGTGCCAGGGCGGAAAAAAATGGTTTTGGCATAGTTTGTTTACTTCATGAAGCAGGAGCGGACCGATCCTGCGTCCATCCAACAGCAGGCTGCAGCAGTCCAAGGTGGCTGAAGCCGTCGGTGACTCAATCCTCCACACTAACCTTCATTTCATCACTATTCCCACGGAGTTCCGGCGCATACATGGCGCTGGCTTTGGCGGGGAGGGCGCTGAATTTGCCGGGGGTTTCGGCTTTGAGTCGGTAGGTTAAGCTGTGTTTCCCCAGCGGAAGTTGGCGGAGGAAGAAATCGACGCGTTCGTCGTGGAATTCGCGATACGCCGGGAGGCCTTCGTAGGTGTAACCACTGCGGACTTCAGTGGCTTCGAAGCCGGCGGGTTTGAGGTCTTGGAAGAGCAGGTATTCATAGTCGTTCTTGCTGTCGATCACGAGTTCCACTTCCACCAGATCACCACTCTTCAGCGTCTGGCCGTCGGCCATGGGGGCGCGATCATACTTGAGCACCTTCTGTTCGACGGCTTGGCCGCGGCTGCCGCTGACAAGGGCTTTGGCGTCTTTGCGTTCAGTTAGTTTGTAGTAGCGACGCTCCACTTTCACTTCCAGTCCGGCTTTGGTGATCCGGTCTTCCAGCGTGAAGTTCGTGACGTAGGCGTTGAAGTAAAGCGGGCCGGCGCCGGTCTTCTTGAACTCGATGGTGTGTTTGCCAGCGGGGACTTCCTTGCCCAGCAGGAGCAGGGTGTTGTCGAAGGTAAATAGATTCTCCGCCGTGATTTTCACTTCCTTTTTCACCTGGCCATCCAGCAGGACTTGCACGGTCATGTCGGGCGCGGTTTCCTTGGTTGCTTTGAGGTAATCGTTGAGCCCTTCGATGACGTAGGCGGTATCCCGCGTGGACGTCCAGTAGGTGGCGTTTTTGCGATTATTTACGAGGAACTTCACCAAGCCGGAAGCCTTGTCGCTTTTGGGATCCACGCGGCTGAGCAGCTTCAGGTAAAAGGCATCCGCCTCGAATTCGCTGCCATACCACCACCACCAGAAGTTGCCATTTCGCAGATCCAAGTGGGCGCTTTGGTTCTCGGCATCCAGCACAAGGTATTGCTCAATGTTCTGGACGAGCATGTCGCGCTTTTCCGTTTGCCCTTGCAAATCCAGCGCCAGACCGAAGCAGGCTTTGGCATAGACTTGTAGCCCATTGCGGTCGCGATAAAGGAAATCGCGCATGGCCGTGTTCGCTTCCTTTGCCTTGAACTCACTGATGACCATGTGAATGAACGCGTCCATTTCATCGGCGGCGTGTTTGTGATTCTTGTGCTTTTCTGGGAGCTTCAGTCGCGCGGTTTCCTTGTCCTCGTAGCGTTCCAGCCACTTCACGCCGTTCTCCAGCATGTTGGGAACGTAAGTTAGGCCAGCCTGTTTCCCTGCGATGAGTCCATGCACTACCACGGCCGTGGTGTGGGGGTAACTTTCCTCTCGTTCGCCTGCGAACCAGCCCCAGCCGCCATCCCGATTCTGCATGGCGGTGAGCCGCTCCACGCCGTGTTTCACCATGCGGTTGTATTCCTTTTCATTGAAGACCGGATGCTTGTCAGGAGGCAGCAAATGCTTCCATTGTTCTGCGCGCTTTTTGGCATCGCCAATTTCCTGCGGATTCAAATTCGTGAGTTTGTTCTGGATCGCCTTGAGGTCGATGCCGCTGTCACTCAGCGTTTTGCGAGCCAGCACTAACGGGAGAAATTTATTCAACGTTTGTTCGGTGCATCCGTGTGGATACTGCGCCAGATAAGGGATGGCGTCGAGCATGGCGGTGGCGATGGTGGGGCTGAAGCGCACTTCCAAACGCGATTGCTCCTCCCGTCGTTCGTTGGGCACGTTGATTTCGATCTTGCCGCTGGTGACATCCGATTTCATGGCTCCGCTGAAAGAATCCGTCTTCAGCATCCCATGCACGAACACTGGATAACTCATCTGCATGGCATCGGAATCGCCTTCGGTGATGGCTTTCATGCGCACGACGGCGGTGCCTTCCTTGGCAACTTTCACGCGCCAATCAACGCGCTTTTCGCCCTGACTTTCGAGGTTGATCGTTTGCGTCAACTCACTGCCAGCCATGGCCTCAAGGCAGCCACCGTCCAGTTCCAGGGAAACTTTCACTTCCTTGGCAGCGGGCAGGTAATTGTGGACATTGGCGCTCAGAACCACTTCATCTTTTTCCACGAAGAAACGTGGCGCTTGCTGACGCAGGATGAGGTCTTTGCTGGTGATGATTTCCGCCTCGCCTTCGCCCACGCGGGTGCCGTGACCCATGGCCCAACTCTTGATTTTCCAGGTGGTTAGGTTGTCCGGCAGCGGCACTTCGACTTCGGCTATGCCTTCCGCATTCGTTTCCAAAGCGCCCGCCCAGAACACAGCATCGGCAAAGGCAGAACGCACGGTTACGGTGGGAGCGGGGCCGTCCGCGCTTTCGCCACCTGATTCATCGGATTCTGCTGCTTTGTTAACAGAGCGACTTTTCGTAGCCATCGGGGCCATTGCCGCTCCGGGCGCGGCGTCAGCAAACATGTCGGCATTTCCAGCGGTGCGACGGGCCCTCCCGCTCATAGCGATTCCCCCACCGAATCCATCACTCAGATTCCCACTCCCCCCTCGTCCTAGCATTCCGCTACTCATCGTGGTGACTTCACTCAGATCCGCCACCTCCCCGCCGAACATTCCCAGATTCGCCATGCCAGTCGCATCACGTGGCACGGACAAATTCACTGCTTGAAATTGCAAATTGTGCTCCATCTGTGCGGAGTATTGCCGACGCCATTTCCAGAAGAACTCCTTGATCTCAGGCACGTTGGAACCGCCGGAAATGTATTCCAGCGCTTTGTCATAGACCGTGACCACGGTTTGCCCTTGGAACGGCTTGCCGTCCACGTCGGTGAGCTTCAGTTTTACCTTGGCTTTGTCCTGCGGTTTATGTTTCGCATTGTCCGTTAGGACTTCCAAATTCAGCACCCGTTTTGTCGGCGGCACCACGATCTCTCGCACTGCGGTGTGCACTTTGCCATTACTTACCGTAAACGCTTCGATGAAGAAATTCGGCATGTCTCCGACGGCCACTTTGATCGTTTCCGAGGCGCTCTTGCCATTGAGTTTCAGAATCTGCGGACGGCCCGCAATGCCGCGAGAAGTGCGCACGAAGAGGAAGACGGTGCTGTCGCTTTGCGCGGTATTTACCAGCAATTTCACTTCCTCGCCCGGAGCATACTCCGCCTTCTCCGGCATCAGTTCCAGATCGTTGAAACGATAGTCTTTCTCATTGGTGCCCTGACCGCGAATCACAAACACGGAGCCACCTTCGATGACATGGCCCTTGGCATCCGTGACTTTCGCTAACAAACGATATTGCCCTGCGGCGGAAGCGCTGAGTTTCAGCTTGGCGCTGCCTTCCGCGTCCGTTTTGAAGGCTTCCTTTTTCACTTCTTTTTCAATCGGCTCGCCTTTTTCATTGTAGGAAAGTTTCTGCAATGACCAAGTGCCCTCGCCCGCCACGCCTTTGCGATCCAGTGTTTGGGCGCGCACACCGATCTCGATGGGTTGGTCCACTTCATAGTGTCCCCGATCCGTCCAGATGTTGACTTTGAAAGGCTTCCGCGCCACGAGCACCTGCCCGCTGCCCACGATGGTGCGGCGGCTTTCGTCGGTGACTTCCACGGTAATTTCATAGCGATGATCTTCATCGGGATGCAATTCCTTGGCCATGGCGGTATCGATCTCGATGGACACGGTGCCATCCGGACCGATGGCGGCTTCATTTTCCATCACTAATTCCGGTGGATCCGCCTGATGTCCATACCACCAACCGATGGGCGCGAAACAGCCCCAGTGCTTCCATCCAGGATACCAAGCGTAGTCACCACAGAACCACCAGTAGCCCGGACCATAGAACCAATCCCAGTCGCGTGCCGGGAACCAACGGGCATCGTGGGTGGTGCGCTGGACTTTGTATTTCACCTTGGCATTGACCACCGGGGCCCCGAAATAATACTTCGCCGTGACCTTGGCGGAAATCTTCTCACCCAGCATCAGTGGCTCCGTGGGCGCATCCACCTTCACTTCGTATTCCGGTTTCTTGTATTCCTCCACGCGGAACGTGCCTTGTTGTTGGAACCCATGATTTTCCTTCATGATCGAGACACGATACACGCCCAAATTGGCATCTTCCGGCAAGGTCAGTTCATCCGTTAGTCCACTGTAAGCATCTGTCCGGTGGTTCTTGTCGTAAACTTTCTCGTTCTTTCCGTTGTGGATTTCCAGATGGAAGTCCTGGTCTGCAAACTCACTGCGATCCAGAGGCGCATCATAGTTGGCGCGACGAACCCAGGCTTTGAATTTCACCGTTTGGCCGGGTCGGTAAACGGGCCGGTCGGTGATGACGTGAATTTTCTGTTGGTCATATTTCTCGCCAGCTTGCGGGGCATACCACACGTTGCTGAAGCCCAGATAGGCAAAGCGGCCTTCCTTGGTGGTGGCGGTCACGAGCCACTGGTATTCACGCGACACCTGTTCCTCTTTCCCGAACCACTGACCCTGCGCATCGGTGGCTTCAGCGAAATTCCGCGTGACCACATTGTAGTAGCGTTTGTTCGTCTGCTGCTTTTCCGGAATGGACTGCTGCTTATAGCCCAATGCCTTTAAGGATTCAAAAATATCTGGAATTCTGTAATTTCCCATGGCGCCCTGCCAGCTTCTGATGGATTGGGCGGATGCCCCATAACTCCCTGCCGCTTCCCGCATTCTTTTCCAATTTCGCCGCAGCCTT
>JANOAV010000032.1:0-10558 GCA_031411295.1 Verrucomicrobiales bacterium
TGTTCTCATCACCGTCACCAAAGCCGAGTTGCGCTGGACCCACGGGCCAGATGGCATCGTCGAACGCATTGGTGTTCCAAGCGGTGGGATTGGTTCCGTTGTCAAGGAAACGCCAGTTTCCACCGGCGGGAATGAGGACGGTGGCGTCCCCCGGCAGGACAGTTAGAGTAAAGCTCTGCTGCGTGAGGGCGACGCCATCGCTAACGTTCAGGGTGATGGTCACAGTGCCCGTTTCGCCCGGAATGGGGTTCAGCTTGACGGTGCGCGTGGCTCCGGTGCCGGTAAACGTGATGCGATTCGGCGGGAGCAGCAACGTGGAGGAACTGGTGGCGTTGAGGGTGAGATTGGCCACCGGCGTGTGCAGGTCGCCTAACGTAATATTGAACGAAGGGATGGCGGTGCCGTCGGTGGTGGAAAGATTGGCGACTTCACTAACGGTGGGCGGAGTGTTCACGCCGATCACCGCGAGGAAGGTATCCGTGGAAGTGTTCGTTCCATCGCTAGCGGTGAGGGTTACCGTGGCGGGGCCGGATTGACCGGCAGCCGGGGTGAGGGTTACGGTGCGCTCTCCCCCTAGATTTACCATGCCGGAAAGGTGATCGAACAGGGCGGTGCAGACAGTCCCATCAACCTTGCTGCTGACCGCCAAACCGGCTCGGGCAGCTGCGGTAAAGGTCATCGGTTGGGGGGTGCCTAACGCGTTCCAAGTGGTGGGGGTGGTTCCAGTATCGGGAGCGTAGAAGGCGGTTACGCTCCCAGTGGTCAAGGTTAATTTCAGCCAGCACGGAGCGGCCACGCGATTCACCGTAGCATTCACCACGGCGGTTCCAGCGGCAGCCGTGCGGGCTTGGAAACTAACTCCGTTGCCAGGTGTAACGAGCACCATGGCATACGGTGCATTGGCCGCAATGCCCTCGCGGAACATGACCCCGGCTTTGGATGCTTCATTGGTTAGATCCATTTCGGCCACGCGGACAATCACACTGCCATTGCCCAGCAGCGCTTGATGCATATAGCGGAATTCATCTGTGGTGCCCCCAACATCCGCACCGGACCCACCCAGAATAAACGTTCCGTGATCCTCCACCGCCGAGCCCACAGCGCCCACGCCACCGATGTTCTCATGCGTCCAAGCCGTTGGCGCAGGGCTGAGGGCGATCCCGGAGACGGGGAGCAGGACGGGGTCGCTGGACGCGGCACTCACCGTTAGCGTGCGGGCTTCACTTTCGGCGTCGAAAACGATGAATGGCAGCGGAGCGGAAGTCTGCCCCACATTCAAACCAATGTCCGGCAGATCCGAAATGGTGGGGGCTTGGTTGTTGCCGGTGACCGTCACGTTGACGGCAGTAGTTGCATTCAGCCCCAGTTGATAGGGCGCTCCCATCTGCGCGAGGGCCCGCAACTCCGTGGCACTGAGCAGGCCCGACGCCAACATCACATCATCAAACAACCCATCGAACCATCGATCCGTGTTAGCCGTGTCCACCGCGGTGCCGCCCAACACAAAGGGGAAACTCTGACTGAGTCCCATGGCCAGGCCGGTAATATTTCCTGCGAGGAATCCATCCACATACAAGCTCAGGTTGCCAGTGTTGGTGGCCGTGCGATCATACAGCACGGCCACATGATGCCATTCCGCCACGCCCAAGTCCGGACCGATGATTTCCTGTTGCAAGCCGGCGGTGCCGAACTTCGCCAGATGCAGCGCATTGCTGCCAGCGAGGAAGTAGCAACTCAGTTCTTCCTTCGTGCCATGGCCATCACCATCGCCAAAGTGAAACACAAAGTCCTCCGAATCCGTGCTGACCCGACGCATCCAGGCGCAGAGCGACCAGTCGGCATCATTGATGTTCAGATCCGTTGCCGCCAGCGCACGGGTGGCTCGGGCCGCATTGCCAACGCCATTTTCCGTCAGGCTTAGGGCGTGGCCGCTGAACGGAGCTAGGCGCGGTGGCACTGCGGTCACATAAGCGAACTCACCATTTCCCACCGCTTGCAAGGATGCCTTGCGATTAAAGTTGGATTTATCATCCGCCTTGGAATCCGCGTCGTCATCAGGCGCTTCAAAGTCCCAAAGCATCAGCGTCCGTGAGCTGAGCGATTGATCAGAGGCCTTGAGGGCAAAGGATGCCACGCCATTGAAATTGGGCGTCGGCGTGAAGATTGCAGTGTGGCCGTCGGGCTGAATTACGACACTGCCGTTGCGGACGCGGGAGGTTTCGAACAGGATCTCATCCAGCGGGGTAAGATCATCTGTCACCAGAGTCCGAAGATCCAGACTAAGTTGGGTATTCTCACTGGTGGTCTGGGCGGTGGTTGTCAGGACTGGCTTGGCATTAACCGTCACCGGCCAGAGGTAGCTGGCGGAGGTGGCACCATCCGTGGCGCTCAACGTGATTTCCACTGTGCCGCTGACCGTGGCCGCAGCACTGACGGTGACGGTGCGCATGGTGCCGTTGGTTCCAAAGACCACACTGGCGTTCGGGATGATGGCGGGATTGGAGGATACGGCAGAAAGGGTGAGCGCAGTAGCTGCCGTGTCAGGATCATTGACTGGGACCAGCACGGGTCCGGTGGTGGAGCCCTGATCCACCAAGCCCGGCTTCATGGTTCCGAAACTCGGTGCGCCAGGGAGGGCATTGAAATTGATGTTCTGCTTGCTGGGGCCCACGGCCACGGGATTCGTGAATCCACTAACGGCAAATTGCAGGCCACTGGAACTCGGCGTGACCGTGTAACTTTTGGCAGGAAGGTCCGTAATGGCGAAGAAACCTTCCGAATCGGTAGCATCGGAATGGGTGGCATCCGCGCTCACCGTGACACCGCTTAGAGGCACTCCAGCGGCTGATTTCACCACGCCGGAAATGTAGAACGTGCTGGTAGTGCCTACTTGCACTAACGCAGAACCCGTGGCGACCATGCCCTTCATATCACTCACGATGCAGCGCACGGTTTTGATGCCGGAGCTGGTCCAACTGGTGCTGGCGGTGGGGCTGTTATTGGCGGTAAAATTTCCGCTCCCCCAATCCCAGAAGTAGGACAGAGGATCGCCATTGGCATCGGTGGCGGTGGCGGTGAAGCTGGTGGTGGCGTTGATGGCAGGGTTGTTGGGCGTGGCGACGATGTTGACAACGGGCTTGACGTTGCCGGGGAAATCACCTCGACTAACGGTGACATCAACCCACGTTACCCCAGTAGTGGCATCCGCGCCTTTCGCCACCGGCGTGATGTGAATTTTGTCCGTCGGATCAGAGAACGTTTGCCCGATGAGCAACGCGCAATCGTCCTTCGTTGAAGTCGCAGGAGTTAAGTCCAGCAGAATCGGCTTGGCGTTATTGATGCTCACCGGTCCCCAGTTTAAGACCACCCCGTCCTTCATCCATTTGTTGCTGCTGGCATAAGTTTGCCGATACTCCACCCAGTAATCGTTCGTGGTGCTGGCCCGATCCACGGCCACCGCTCGCGCTCCGGTGGCATTGGCCTTGTCCATGGCGCTGATGCGATGGGTAATGGTTCCGTTGGCCGTGACCTTTTTCACGTCCGCGTCGGGCAGCCAATCCAGATAATTTTTCTGCCGCGCGCCATAGTGGGCATTGAACGAGCTGCTGGCCCCGCCCATGTGGTCGAACGGATTGCCATACTCCACCGCAGCTCCAGAGCCGATCACACTGCCATCATCCGTGTCCCAGAAACCGGAGTGGTTCAGACCGAAATTGTGTCCTACTTCATGCGTGCCCACCCCCAGATTCCACTGACTGTTAGCCAGCCAGGCGCCCCGCCCCCCCACAAAGGCAACCCCACCGAAGCCCACGTCTGGTTTATCCCCGGTTACGACGACTTCGAAGTTGTAGGTCTTATAATCGAACCCCGCATCTTCCGCCGCCGCACGGGCCGCCGTCAGCATGGTGCCGAAGCTAGTGTAGCTGGCGTGTCCCAATGGCAGACGCAGCGTTGGGGTGAAGGCGGAGCCAGCCCCCACCAAAACCCAAGTGGTTTTGCCGTAGGACATTTCCGTCCAGTGGGTGTTGAAATTTGCGATCAGCGTGGTCAGGGTCGCATCACTGACCACTTGTCCCGTCTTGTCAGGAAAATCCACGCGGATGATCAGCATTTTCTTGGCGCCCTCGGTGTAGGTGCTGTTGGCCACAATGCCGCCGGTGCCAGCGCTGGGATCGCCTGCTGCGGCTATCGGCGGCAGGCTCTTGGCCTCCGCCGAAGCGGCTACGAGCAATTCATCAACCGCGTGTTTTGGGGCACAATAAAAGGTATGCAGGTCGCCATCCCAATCCACCACCGCCTCATCGGCATTGACGTCCGTGGGCAGGCCTGAGGTAGGACAGACGGTCGAGGTTGGTTCTGTGGCCTTCAAATCCGCCACCTCGCTGGCCTCCATGAGCCGACCCGGCACCTCGCTCAGCGCCAGTTTTCCATCCAGAGCCACGCCTTGGATGGCAATATTGTCGCGACAGGATAGTTCCGTGCGCAATCCGTAAGTAAACGTCTGGAACTTCCGGCCCGTGCCCCGCATTACTACCTCCCGCTGCACGGCCGGCACCAGCAATTCTTTGCCAGGCATGGCCACCGCAGCGGCTACCAAGTAATCAGCCCGGCCACTGATGGGCTCCTCCAACTCCGCCACGATGCCGGGCGGTAAAGTTTTCCTAACGTGCCGCGGAACGGCCAACTCCAGCGCCCGTCGCGGATTTTGATCAATTAGATCCGCCATTTCCCGATGCCGCTCCCGCGCCAAACGCAGTCCTTCCGCATAGTCCGGTGGAGTTGCGGCTTGGTTGAGTTGCCTGGTCCAATTCCTGAACTCGGCAAAGGTCGGTTCCGGAATGGCCTTGAGCCAAAGCTGGTCTACCGGGGCGAGGACTCCGGCCTGAGCTGAGGAGCTAAGTGCGTTAGCGGTAGGGGACTTCAATTGCATCAGTTTGCTGCGGGAGGGAACCGCTTCCCGGCAATGGTTGAGACCAGAATCGCGACACATCACACCCTGGGCCTTCGTATCGGCGGCACGTTCCGCGGTTGGTGCCTGCTCACGCGGATAAAGCCACCATAGGGCAAGCATGGTGAGGATAAGGAGGCTAGATTTCCAGTAAAATGAGATGCGCATAAATCAGAGGGGTCTTCGAATTATTCATTACGGCGGGCGAGACGTCGAGCCTAATTTCCCATTTCTTGGTGCTGCCGCAGGGCGAATGTATGCGACCTGCACGGATGCCTTAAAACGTCGCGCTCACTTCCCCGCACGTATTCCCGCCAACCTCCAGCGCGGAGTTGGCACTTATCGGATCGAGGCCGCTTGCGGCAGCAGGGCATCTGTGCGCCAATTGTCCGCCACGATTTGATAGAGCGTGACATAGGCTGAACCGTCTTTTTCCTTGACCCAGCGCAGGCTGATTACGGGATAGGAAATAAATCCGAATTCGGCTCGCTCGCCCAATTTGTTGATCAGTGCCGCATTCGATTTATCAACCCAGACATGGTTCTCGTAACCTGAAATAGGCGGTTCCGCAGCAAAGCAGACTTTGCTATCCTGATCTGGCACATCGCTGCCGAAGTGGTGGGTGCGTTTCAAGACTGCGTGGAAAGTGGCTGGCTCACTGGAGTATTTCTCAAAATACTTGGGCAGTTGCAGGTCCTTAAATTCAACAAACGACTTCCAGTCCACTTTGAAACCGCCGTCCATCGATTCCACGGAGACGGGGAAACCATAGCCTTCACCGCATTCGACTTGGAAGAGGTGGAAGCGGCTTTTGCCGTCTGGGGTGGGCTGACTCGTAAGGTAATCGATGGCATCCGCCTTGATCGGACTGTCGGCGTGCTCGGTGTAATAGTCCTTCATTTCGCGTTGTAGCAGGTCCGCGTGTTGGGTGAACTTGGCGCGTTCTTTCCAGTTAGCGGCGGTGAGGAAAGCTTTCAGTGCTGCCCTCGGTTCCGTTAGGAGAGCCGGTTGTTCCAGCTCTGGAGTGGCCAAGGGGGACTGGTCTGGCGGGGCCGATTGGGCGGTGGGTTCATCCTCCGGAATCACCCGGGGCACCGGAGGCACTGGCTGGGCCGCGCTGGGCAGCGCCTTGGGGGCAACCTCTATTTCCGTTGGAGCCGGGGGAGGTTCGGCAGCAGGACTGGCATCGGCAGCCGCGGGTGCCACCGGTGGAGGGTTCACTGGAGCCACCGAAGGTTGTTCGGAGATCAGTTTTGCAGCTTGCTCGGCGGTCAGCGGAACGTGTTCGGGTGGCTGGTAGCTAGTGACTGGCTGTGGCTTCGGATGCAGGGTAAGATAAGCGCCAATCGCCAATCCCGCCAGGCCGGCTCCCAAGCCAATTTTCAACCAGACGGGGCGTTGGAGTTTTGTCCCAGAGGCCCCACTCAGAGTTGGTTCGGAATCAGCCTGCATGGTCGGAACCTGGAACGAACTCAGGTCCACTGGACCGACTCCATCCGCTGGTTGCCCCCAAACCGGGGCCTCGGTGGCGGGCGTAGGATAAGGCTGAACTGAGGCTGCCGCAGTTTCCCAGATGGGGGCAGAATCGGGAATAATCGCGGCTTCCGGGGCCCAGTTGGGGGTCGTTGGAGCATAGGATTGTTCCGCCATCGCCTGTTGATGCGCATAATAATAAGCGGCATATTCAGGGCTTTGGATCAGCGGGGGAGCGATTAGGGGAGCTTGACAGTAGGGGCACGGCCCCTCCACGCCCTCCATGGCCACGGGAATGCTGAGCACCGATCGACAGGAATGGCAATCGAAGGAATACTGCTGCGGTGGTTCGGGTAAGGTGGCGGTCATAGCGGTCGGCGGGCGATGGGAGGAGAATCCAGCTAAGTCAGGAGATTTCTGGAACTTACAGGGATTTCCTGCTGAATACAATTTTTATATTTGACATAAAAATATCAAGATGTCCAAAGTATTTTCCGGATAACAGGCTTTTTTTCCCAAAAACCGTGATTGCTCATTGGGCGTTAACCAATAGATTCCGCGCTCTTTTCCTCGCTAAACCTCCAATTCTCACCAATCTCCGCCATGGCCTCCAAGACCAAACATTTTCATTTCATCGGCATCTGTGGCACCGCTATGGGAGCGGTGGCTGCGGCTATGAAGGAGCGTGGATTCAAAATTACTGGCTCGGACTCTGCGGTGTATCCACCAATCTCCACCTTTCTGGAGGAGCGCGGGATTCCACTCTCCAAGGGGTATCGGGCTGCGAATATCCCTGACAAGGCGGATGTCATCGTGGTCGGCAATGCCATTAGCCGTGGCAATGAAGAGCTTGAGGAAGTGCTGATTCGCAAATTACCCTACATTTCCCTGCCGGAAGTTCTGAAGGAGCAATTCCTGCGCACCAAGCGAAATTTGGTGGTCACCGGCACCCATGGCAAGACCACCACCACTTCCTTGCTAGCCTGGGTGCTGCAAAAAAGTGGCAAGGAACCCAGCTACTTGATCGGTGGCATCCCCCGTAATTTCTCCGGTGGCGCCAAATTCACCGAATCTGAATTTGTGGTGCTGGAGGGGGATGAGTATGACACGGCCTTCTTTGATAAACGCTCAAAGTTTCTCCATTATCTTCCGGAGGTGGTCATTATCAATAACATCGAGTTTGATCACGCCGATATTTTCAAGGACATTGATGAAATTAAGCTGAGCTTCCGCCGCCTACTGAAGGTCGTGCCGCGCAATGGGTTGGTGCTGGTGAATGGGGACGACAAGAACTGTCTGGATGTGATCGCAGACTGTCCCGCCCCCGTGATTAAGGTGGGCTTGGGACCGAACAACGACCGTCGGGTCACGGATGTGGAATATGCCGGAGATCATACCGATTTCACGATCAACGCGCAGGCTTACCGGGTGCCCATGAATGGGGAATACAACGTGCGCAATGCCGCCATGTCCGTCTGTGCCGCCGAGTTCATTGGGTTGGAGCCCAAGAAAATCGCGGATGCCCTAAATCATTTCAAGGGCGTGGCCCGGCGTCAAGAATTGCGGGGCGAGGTGGCGGGGATCAAGGTCATTGATGACTTCGGTCACCATCCCACGGCCATTAAGCAGACGGTGGACGCGCTGAAGCGGCGGTATCCGACCGGGAAAATGTGCGCCATTTTTGAGCCGCGATCCAATACCACCCGACGCAACATTTTCCAAAAAGATCTCCCCATTGCGTTAGGTGCCGCTGAGATCTGTATCCTCGCGCCCATCGCAGATCCTCACAAAATTGCCGAAGCCGATCGTTTAAACGTCCAGCAAGTGCTGGATGATATCGCCCGGATGGGACGGCAGGCGTTTCTGGAAGCGGATGTGGATTCCATTGTCAAACGTGCCGTGGAAATGGTGCACCATGGAGACACGATCGTCGTCTTCAGCAATGGTGGTTTCGGAGGGATTCATCAGAAACTGCTCGACGCCCTAGCCGAGAAAGAGGCATGAATCCGGGGCTGACCAGCCATCGGAGCCACGATAGCGGAGCGATCATCCGTCGCTGGCACGCCGTGGCCCGTGCCGCGCGCCTGCAAGTGCAAACGCTGCACGTTACCGCAGGAGGATTTCCGGTGCTGTTTCTGGAAACGCGGCACCAGACCCAAAGCGGGCTCTATTTATCAGCCGGGGTGCATGGTGATGAGCCGGCTCCGGTTACCGCCTTGCTGGAATGGGCCGAAGCCAACCTATCCTTGCTGCGGCAGGGGAGTTTCGTGCTGGTGCCGTTATTCAATCCTGAGGGCCTGCGGGCCAACACTCGGACCGATGAAAACGGCCTCGACCTCAATCGCACGTTTCATGACCTCGAGAATCCGCATTTCACCGCCTGGCATCGGGCCATGGCGGGACGCAAATTCCGCTTGGGGGTAATGTTTCATGAGGATTACGATGCCCAGGGCATTTATGCCTATGAATTGAGCGGACGCAGCGGTTTGACCACTGCCCCTTTGTTGCAAGCCGCCCGCAAGTTCATGCCGCCCGACGCCCGCCGAACCATCGATGATTTCCCGGCTCGGGATGGAGTCATCAAGCGCTCCCGGATTCCCCAACGTATCACCGGATTGCCGGAGGCACTCGTCGTCTTTCGGCAATACGCAGAAGGCACGTTCACCATTGAAACGCCTTCCGAGTTTAGCCTGACGGATCGCGTAGCGGCCCACAAGGCGGTGCTGGACGCCTTGGTGGAGATCACTTGCGAGCCAAAGCCGAAAGCCTGAAAGGAAAGGTTTACAGATTGGCAATTTTTCGCTAGGCTTGACCAAGCTCAATTGCACTATGGTTACCGTTTTCCACCGCCAACTACTGGTCATGATTGCGTGCTGCACCCCCAATGCAGTGGCCAGCACGGCATCATTTCAACCTACTGAACTGGAGCAATTCATGCTCCAAACCATTAACCGAGCCCGGGCCGACGGGAATGCCGAAATGGTGTTGCGCGGCAATGCCGCGAACGTCAACGAAGGCCCTCCCACGTTGGGGCCGGATCCTTGGAGCATACTTAACACCGCCCAACCACTGGCTTGGAGCACCGCCCTGGCTAGTTCCGCCCAGGGACATGCGGCCAATCTCCAGTCGGCCGATTGGTTTTTCAACGGCAGCGCGTATGGTGGGAATCCGCACAACCCCAATAGCTCCTTTCCGGCCGGAGCCTCCACCCCCACTTCGCGTGTAGCCGCAGCGGGATATGCCCATACCTATAGCGGATGTCGGTCTAGCACCAATGGCTATCTGCCCGGCGTGGAGAACATTGCCTCCGGGGTCAATTTTCCGAGCAATGGGTGGTCCGCAGCAGAGAATCTGGGAGCTTTCAATGGGGCGCATGAAGGACTGTTCGAAGACTTCACCATTGCTAGTCGGGGGCACCGCAGCACCATGATGTATGAATGCTTCAAAGAAATCGGCATCGGCTCTGCCATGGCCAGTGATTTTAGAAGCAGTGACACCACCACTTGGGATTCTTATTACATCGTGCAAAATTTCGGCAAATCCTCGACCAGCAGCAACGCCTTCCTTACCGGTCTGGCCTACAATGACGCCGACAATAACCAATTCTTCACCCCTAATGCGGCCGAGACTATCAGCGGCCTAACCGTGCAAGCCAGACAAGCTGGCAGCGTCGTCGCGTCCGTGACCGCCTTCAACACTGGCGGGTATTCCCTGCCTTTGGCGGCGGGAACTTATGAAATCCGCTTCGTGAAAGCTGACGGCAGCTATCATGCTGCGGGAAACGTCACTCTCGCCACCACCAACGTCGCCTTAAACGTCCGCAATCCAAGCTTCGTCGCTCCACCCCTAATTTATGCCACCTGGATTGCGACGTATCCCGGAGCCGCCGCAGCCCCAGGCTTCACCCAGGATGCAGACCGTGATGGGATCATCAACGGCGTGGAACACGTGCTCGGCACCGATCCCTCGAAACCAACCACGGGACTGCAACCCGTGACCCTTAGAACCTGTCCGGCAAATAAACTTAACAGCCATAATGGGATTACTTAGTGAGGCGTCTGACGGCGAAGCCGATCATGGCGAGATAGACAAAGGCTTCGTGGTGACTGGGTTTGCGCTCGTGGTCGCGCACGAGGC
>JANOAV010000033.1:0-86245 GCA_031411295.1 Verrucomicrobiales bacterium
CCAGGAGGCAGCGAGATCTGAGCCCACACGGGTCCGCATCAGCGACCAACGCCGACAAAACCACCTCCCGAGAATCTCCAACCGAGCCGCCGCGCGTCCCGGCCAGCCCCGCGCGCCCGGTCAGATCAGATGTCCAAAAAAATCCAAAAGCCGTTTTCGGGTTAAAGCCAACAAGCATTGTTCCGAATTTTTCGCCTCGTTTGCATCCAACCGAGGCACCTTTGCGTTGAGTGGCAACTCTGGGCGTGTCCCAGCGTCAAAATTCTTGCAATCCCTTCGCCAGCACCCACTGTATGAAAGAATCCAACCAACTCACACCTCGTATAAATTTGAAATCCTCTCTGCCAGCCGACCTGGATGATTTCGCCTTGATGCGGCTGATCCCCGAGGGCCATACCGAGGCCTTGGCGCTGCTGTATGATCGCCATGCTTCATTGATTTATTCCGTGCTGATGCAGAAGCTGGAAGACCCGGCGGAGGCGCAGGACATCGTGCATGATGTCTTTGTGAAGCTGCATACCAAGAGTCATCTCTACAGTGCCAGCTTGGGGAAACCAGTGGCTTGGCTGCTGACAGTGGCGCGCAATGCCGCCACCGACAAACTGCGCAAACGCTCCACGCATCAGAAATATGTGAACAAAGCAATGCTGGAAACCGAACAGAGTGCTCCCGCGCATCCGGGGCCGCATGGCGATGAACTCGAATTGCTGCGGCATTGCCTCGCGATTCTGCCCAATCAACAACAGAACATTTTGCAACTAGCCTACTTCAGCGGCCTGACGCAGCAGGAGATTGCCGACCGTTTAACTCAGCCACTGGGTTCGGTCAAAGCGTGGATCCGCCGTGGTTTAATCAAACTCAGAGATTGCGTGGGAGGGAATTTATGATCAGCGAAGTTCAATCAGAACAGGCCAGTTTATACGTGCTGGGATTACTCCCGGCGGAGGACGCACGCGCCTTTGAGGCGGAAATGGCGGAGAATCCGGAACTAACGACGGAAGTGGCTTCGTTGAATAACGCCACGCTGGCCCTCGCTCGTTCCGCCCCCGCTTTGGTGGTGCCGCCGGAATGCCGGGAGCGCGTGCTCACCAGCGTGAGTGCAATGAAAAATAATATCATTCCGCTGCCGCAGAAAAGTCGTTTCGCGCTTATTCCCTGGGCGATTGCAGCGTGCCTTGCGGGCTTGTTGGGCTGGCAATGGAATCAATATCAAGCATCCAGAACCAGTCTAGAGCAATCCGTGGCGACACAAGTGCAGGCAACGAGGGATCAAGAAGCGCTCGTTATTGAATCCCAGCAAAAGCTTGCTCAGGCGAAACAAGAGCAGGCCCAGAAGCTTGCGGCAGCAGAAGCGGTTCGGGCTGATTGGGAAACGAAGTTCACGGAAGCCAAGAAGCAACTGGCCGCTACGGAAACAGATCGCCAAGGGTTGATGGCGAAACTGACTGCCCTGGAAAATAGGAATTTGCTCACCGAGGCCAAGATCGCACTGCTGGGATCCCTGATCAAAGACCGTCCCAAAGCGGTGGCCGTTAGCGTTTGGGATCAGGAAAAGCAAACCGGAACGCTGGTGGTAGAGAACCTGCCCGCCCTGGCCAAAGGCCGGGATTATCAGTTGTGGGTGATCGATCCCAACCTCAAAGCCCCCGTGAGCGCTGGCGTCTTTAAAGTCGACGCTGAAGGCAAAGTGCGGATCAACTTTAAGCCAGACCAAGCGATCCAACTGCCTGGTAAATTTGCCGTCACGGAAGAAGTCGAAGGTGGTGCTGCTGCCCCCACGATGAATAAGATGGTGGTCATAGGGGGGTAACGTCGGAATGAGCACGGTGCCGGTGGCAACTACGGTGGCTTTGGGTAGTCATGGGCTTTAGGCCCGCAGGCAGGTCCCGGGTGGATTCACGCGTCTGATGCAAGGGAAATGTTTTACGGGCTGAAGCCCTGGACTACGGGGGCTTTGCGTGGTTTGGGCTGAAACTCGAACACAACTGAATGATGAAGCAAACTCAAGAAACCACACTCTTGATCTCACCGTCCACCAAGCGCGTGCGGAGCTGATCGCCTTTCTTGAGTTGGCGCACGCTCTTCACCGGCAAGCCGTGCTGGTCCGTCGTGAGGCTGTAGCCACGCGCCATGGTGGCGTCCGGGCTGAGGGCATTGAGCAGTTGCTTAAGATGCAGCAGCCGATCCTGCATTTGTTTCCTGCGATGCTGAAAGCGCAGCTCCAGCAACTCCCGCAACAGAGCCGTGCGAGCAACGCGTCGTTGCAACTCGGCCGCAGGAGAATGCTGTTCGAGTTGGAAACGCAGTTCCTGCAGACGACCACGCTGCGCTTGAATCTGATCCTGCGCGGACTGCTGCAGGCTGCGCTGAAGTTCATCCAGCGCTTGCTGGTGATCCGCCAAGCTCCGCTCCACCCAGCGATCCAACGGCCCCTTGCCCATGAGTGCCAGGACCTTGCTCCAATGCTCCAACGTCTGGCGCAGGCGCGACTGCATCGTCTGCGACCAGCGAGCCAGTGTGGAGACTATTTCCAAGCGATCCGGGGCCAGCAATTCCGCAGCGGCACTGGGCGTGGGTGCACGCAGATCCGCCACGAAGTCTGCGATGGTAAAGTCAATTTCGTGACCGACGGCCGAGATGGTCGGCAAGGGACAATCGGCCAACGCCCGAGCCACCGACTCCTCGTTGAAGCTCCAGAGATCCTCCAAACTACCGCCACCACGACCCACCACCAGCACATCAATTTTTGGCAAACCGGGTTGCGGTTGGCTCAGATACCGAATGGCCGCCGCGATTTGTTCATGGGCCCCGGCCCCCTGCACGGCCACGGAATAAACCAGCACTCGAATCCATGGCGCCCGCCGTTCCAGCACGTGCAACATATCCCGCAGGGCCGCCCCGCTAGCCGCCGTGACAATGGCGATGGTCTCGGGATACGGAGGGAGCGAAATTTTCCGTGCACTATCGAACAATCCCTCCTCCGCCAACTTGCGTTTCAACTCTTCAAACCGTTGTTGCAAAGCCCCCTGGCCGGATTGCTGCACTTTGCGCACCGTCATTTGCATTTGTCCCCGCGCTTCGTAAACCGTTAGGTCCCCGCAAACCTGCACCTCCATGCCGTCCCGTAATTTCAGGCTCAACGCAGCCGCCTGACTCCGCCACAGCACACAGCTGACTTGAGCTCCAGCATCCTTCAGCGTGAAATATTGATGCCCGCTGGGATGCGATTTGAAGTTACTGATCTCCCCCTGCACCCAGATTTTCGTGAACCCCGCCTCCAACGCGGCCCGGGTTTCCCGCAACAATTGCGTGACCGACCACATCCGTTCCTCCGCAGGCACGACGGGCTTGGCCGCTTTGACGGGAGCACGTCGCTTCGGCTTCGCATCAAGGCTGGGAGGAATCGGAGCGGACTTGGCGTCGGGAGCCTCGGGTTCAAGAAAATTGAAGGAGAATAAATCCATGTTAGCTACCCCAATCTATGTCGGCGTAGATTCCGCCCGCCATGGCATACATCACCCCGTCGTGGAACTCACTGCGAAAATCTGCAGCGCGTTCAACGACAAGGTATTCGGCAGCCGTAAGCAACGGAAGGGAGACAGCACTCATATGGTTGAGACTACCCCATGAATTTCAAGCCTCAAGCCAAAATCCCGTTCACCAAATGCCCGTGAATATCCGTTAGTCGGAAATCCCGTCCCTGCGTCCGGAAAGTTAGACGTTCGTGGTCGAAGCCCAAGCAATGCATCAGCGTAGCCTGGATATCATGGACGTGAACGGGATCGGAGACGATGTTGTAGCCGAGTTCATCGGTGGCTCCGTGCACGATGCCAGGCTTGATGCCGCCGCCAGCCAGCCACATGCTGTAGGCTTTCGGATGGTGATCCCGACCACGCGCGCGGCCCAGGGCGGCGTTACTCTCGACCATGGGCGTGCGGCCGAATTCTCCGCCCCAGACCACGAGCGTTTCGTCCAGTAAGCCCCGACGTTTCAGGTCGGTTACCAAGGCGGCGGAGGCTTGATCGGTGGCCTTGCAGAGATTTTTGTGATTGCCCACGACATCACTGTGAGCGTCCCAACCTTCATGGAAAATATTGATGTAGCGCACGCCGCGTTCAATCATGCGGCGGGCCAGCAAACAAGCGCGGGCGAACGATGGCACGGCAGGATCGCATCCGTAGAGATCCAGCGTTTCCTTGGTCTCGCTCTTCAGATCCATCAATTCCGGGGCGGACGTTTGCAGGCGAAAGGCCATTTCATAGTTGGCTAGTCGGGTGGCAATCTCAGGGTCGCCCGTAGCTTCCAGCCGACGTTTATTCAAGGCGCCCACGAGATCCAAGGTATCGCGTTGGAGCGTAGCATCGAGACCTTGGGGATTGGAAACATTGAGGATGGGATCGCCTTGGTTGCGGAAACGGACTCCGGTGTAGGTCGTGGGGAGGAAGCCGCTGGACCACAAGGCGGAGCCGCCGCTGATGCCGCTGCCAGTGCTCAAGACGACGAATGCTGGTAAATCCTGCGTGGCGCAGCCCAGGCCATACGTGACCCACGATCCAATGCTGGGGCGGCCGGGCACTGCGAATCCAGTCTGGAAGAAAGTCTGCGCTGGAGCGTGGTTGAATTGCTCCGTATGCACCGAGCGAACCAGACAGATGTCATCCACGATCTTCGCCAAGTGCGGCAGCGCTTCGGAAATCTCGGTGCCAGACTGACCGTGTTTATTGAATTTAAACTGTGGTCCCATGACTGCGGCATCCGCGCGGATGAAGGCCAGGCGTTGACCTTCGGTAACCGATGGCGGCAGGGGCTTACCATCCATTTTGGTCAGCTCCGGCTTGGGATCAAAGAGATCCAGATGACTCGGGGCTCCGGCCATAAACAAATGCACCACAGCCTTCGCTTTGCCAGGAAAATGGCCGGGGTGGGCTGCGAGCGGATTAACATTGACCGCACTGGCGCGATTGGCCAGCAGGCCACCCAGCGCCAACTTCCCCACGCCCACGCCACAGTCGCGCAGGAAGTGTCGGCGGGTAATATCGAGGCAACGATGTTGATAGGAATTCATGATAGGTAAAATTTGTGCCTAGCTTTTGGTAACGAACTCATCCAGATTAAATAACGCTCGAGCGACCGCTGTCCAGGCTGCGCGCTCAGCCACAGTGGCTGGCAGGCCGTCTCCGGCAACTTGTTTGGCGGCATCGGCTGAGCTGGCGAAACGTGTCCGTTGCTTATCCTGAAACTCCGCCACTTTGGTCAATTCTTCTGCTGAGGGCAGGCGGGCAAAACACCGATGGTAGGCTTCGGCTATTTTCTCATGGGGCCCACCTACAGCCTCCGCCAGGCGCTTGCCCAGAGCCTGCGCTGCTTCGGTGATGATGATGTCATTCAGCATCGTTAGCGCCTGCAACGGTGTGTTGGACATATCGCGACGCACCAAGCAGGCCTCGCCCGTGGGGGCATCGAACGTAGTGCTGAAGGCAAACGGAGCGGTGCGCTTGGTGTAGGTATAAATCGTGCGGCGGTAGCGATCCTCTCCCGTGCTGGCGACCCAATTGAAGCCGCCATAGGTTCCTTCGGTCGTAATGCTGGTCGGCTGCGGCGGGAAGACTCCGGGACCAAACATCTTCTCCGAAAGCAGACCAGAGGCTCGCAGGGCGGTGTCTCGCACCACTTCCGATTCGAGTCGCAGGCGTGGTCCACGCCAGAGCAATTTGTTCTCGGCATCCTTTTCGACCGCCTCGGGCCGGGAACTGATGGATTGTTGATAGGTCCGACTAGTGACGATCAAGCGATGCAATTTCTTGAAGGACCATCCCTCCTCCATGAAGCGAATTGCCAACCAGTCCAACAATTGAGGATGCGATGGAGGGTCGCTCTGGAAACCGAAATCCTCCTGCGTCTTGACGATGCCACGTCCGAAAAACGTGCCCCAAGCCCGATTGACGACGACGCGGGCGGTGAGGGGACTGTCACGGCTAACAAGCCACTTGGCAAACATCAGTCGATCCTTGGGAGCGCCCGGCGGGAGTGGATTCAGGAAGGCCATCACTCCCGCACTGACACGCTCGGTGGGCTGCGTGAACTCGCCTCGATTGTGAATGAAGGTGGGGCGGGGATTATTGGCCGGGCGTTCTTTGAAGGCCAGCGAAGTCAGGACGGAGGCTGGTTTGCGGAGATCTTCAATTTCCTTCCGCTGGTTGGCCAGTTCAGGCGCGGTGTAGAGAAACTCCTGCCGCAAGAGCTGTAGTTCCTCCGAGGTCGGGGCGGATTTATGGAGTAACGCCTGCACTGCTTGCGCGGCTGCGCTGGCAGCAATTTCGCCCGTCTGCGTGGTGAAGGAGACGCGGAATTTACCAAGCGAACAAGCGTAATGTCGGCCGAACATCATCGTTAAATTTAGTTCAGCAGTGGTCAAGGGTTGCGCCAAGGTGAAGACGGCTTCATGCGCTTGACCTTCGCGTCCCGCGCAAGTCCAGCCGGTCTCAGGATTCCCGTCGATCGCTGCCTGCGCGCTGGCACCGCCGCCGAAATTGTTCTTGGCATAGCTCTCGGTGCCCTTGGTTAGTTTGATGGGTTGGCCGGCGGAACTCAGTTTAAATTCGCCCAGGAAAAAGTCCCCCTTCGGTCCCTCATAATACGTCATGCCGGGACCATGGGCTGGCAGACGATCATCCGGCAAGGCCTCCAAACGAACTCCGGTGATGTTTGCTGGAAGGTGGCGGAACTTGAGTTCGTAGGTGTCCATCTTCGTGATATCACCACTGGCGAAAACGCTGGCATCCGGCTCGATAGTTAGGAGCGGCATATTCGAAGTAGCTTCGCTGGGAGCAACCACCTGCCAGCGCGCAGTCTTCTCCCGTTGGCCCTTGAGCCACGCGGCAAATGCGGTCTCGAGAGACTTGGTCTGCAACTCCGCAACATTTAATCCCGGCTCCTGCGGAGAACCCATACTGACTTTGATCCGTCCGATGGTGTGATGCCCTCCTTGGAACTGCTTCAGGACGACGCGCACCTCGCAGGCAGTCGTGATGGGAGTTGCCAGCGTGAAGGTGGCGGCCTGGTTGCTGCGGATATTTTTGCCTGGAACATCAATCCCCCAGCCGGTGTTAGGATTACCATCCACCGCAGAAGTTACGGGGAACCCCGATTGATCCGCGGTGGAGGTAGCTTGTTGGAGTGTCACCAACTTGCCGGCGGCATAAACTTCAAGTTCACTAACTACGAAATTTCCGTGGAGCGTGCGACCGGGTCCTTTGCCCTTGATGGAATCGTCGATGAGCGCCTCCAATTTCAGGCTGGTAAAGTTCCCCTGCGGCAAGTTGAAATTGAGGGTCGTGGTAACCTTATCCGGCCCATTGGTGGTGCAGAGCACCGAACCGTCAGGTAGCACCCGCGTGGGGTCGGCAGGTTCGGTGGTAACGGTGGGAGTTGGCGTTTGCCAGGCCACAGCCACGTCAGGCGCAGGCCATTTTTTAGCGAGGTCAGCCACCAGGTGATCAGCCTTGGCTTTGCGCTCGGCAGATTTGCGATCATAGTCCGCATCCCGAATCTCGATCTCGGGCTCATCCGCGTTGTTGAGGAACGCCATGATGGAGTAGTAGTCATGGTGCAGGATGGGATCGTATTTGTGGGTATGGCACTGACAGCACTGCAAGGTGAGACCCAGCCACGTGGCTCCGGTGGTGGCGACCCGATCTGTCATGGCATTGAAACGAAACTCCAACGGATCGATCCCGCCTTCTTCATTGAGCATGGTGTTGCGATGGAATCCCGTGGCGATGAGTTGGTCGATGGTCGCGTTAGGCAGCAGGTCTCCCGCAATTTGTTCAATCGTAAATTGATCGAATGGCATGTCTGCATTGAGCGCTTTGATCACCCAATCGCGATACGGCCAGACGGTGCGGGCGCGATCTTTTTCATAGCCATTCGTATCCGCATAGCGCGCCAGATCGAGCCACTTGCGGCCCCAGCGTTCCCCGTAGCGCGGAGAGGCCAGAAGGCGATCTACCGCCTTGTCGTAAGCGTCGGGCGCAGCGTCCGCGAGAAATGTTGTCAACTCTTCCATCGTTGGCTGGAGGCCGATGAGATCAATACTCACACGACGCAGCAGAGCGGACTTTTCCGCCTGCGGGGATGGTTGCAATCCCACTTCGTGAAGTTTCTCCTGGACGAAGGCATCGATCGGATTGGCTACCGCTCCTGTTACCGCTGGAACCGGAGGCAGCGTGGGAGCCTGGAACGCCCAGTGCTTTTCATACTTGGCTCCGGCTGCGATCCATTGTTCAAACAGCACGACCTGCTGCGGCGTGAGCGTCTTCTTCATCGACGGGGGCGGCATCATTTCATCAGGATCCGTGGAATGCAGGCGCTTAATGATTTCACTCAGCTCCGGCTTGCCTTCCACGAAAGCAGGGTCGCCCGATTTGCCGCCTTTGAGGGCTTTGGCGCGATCATCCAACTGCAGGCCGCCCTTCCTCCCTTTATCATCCGGTCCATGGCATTTGAGGCACATGTCCGAAAGAATCGGACGGATATCGCGGCTGAAGGAGACGTCGTTCGCGAAAACATGGCCTGACAGGATCCAGATCAACGGAACTGCCAAGAAACGAAAGCTGTGGGGGGAAAGTTTCATAAACTGCGGATGTGCAGGAAGCACGCCATACCAAACGCCCCTCGACCCGCTAAAGCAACCCAGATTTAGGCCTCAACCGTCCCCTGTTTGAGTGGGGTGCAGGAACGGAAGCCGACCGATCAGCTAATGCAGGAAGCCGGCCACGCCTGGCATGTTGCCATCGTGGGAATTGACATAGGCTTGCTCGCTCGGGGAAAGCTGCTCCAAGGCCGATTGACGCGTGACTTGCTCATCTGGCTTATCTTTCCATCGGTGGAAGGCGTTGGCTAAAGCGTCCAAGCGCGCCCCGCCGCCTTCCAACTGTTTGGCAAACGCCACGCCTTGCGCGGGGCCCTGGGTCTGGCAGATTTCATTGACGCAAGCCCAAGCCTGCGTGATGCGCGTTGGCGATGGAGCCATGCTGTTGAGAAATTCTGCCACCACCGCAGGCCGTTGCACCGCCAAGGCGGCGGTGGTGCCGATTTGTTCAAAAGTGCTGATGCGTCCGCCCAGCGTGGACAATCTGGCCGCAAACGCATCAGGACGAGCCGCGATCAATTTTTCGGCGGCCTCGTCTTGCAAGATTGGCAGCTTGCATTGCTGTGCCAGATACCAATCGGCAGCCTCCGCGGCATTGCTTTTGCTCCATTCCCTAATCATCCCCAGGGCCAATTCAGAATTGACCCTACTGGAGGGCTGGGTGGCCAGCCATTGCGTAAACTTTGCGGCCGGCCACGGAAAATTATCGTCCTCCTGCTCCAACTCGAATCTGAGCTTGGCAGACGCTTGGAGCATGGAAGCGGCTTGCGCAGGATCCGTTGCAAAAACCACGCTGAGGATGGCCCCCAGGTGACGTTTCCCTTTGCTGCGCTTGAGCAATTCCCAGGCTTCACTAGCATCCTGCTGGGCGACGTGATACCATGTCGTCCCACTCGCCAACGCGCCCTTATCATGATCCACGAGAAATGACAGGCAGTCCAGTGGAGCCTCCGTTTCCCAAGCCTCCACCAGTTGTTTGAGGTGAATCTCCCGACTCATACTTTCGGGTTCGGCCAGCAGATCGGAGAGCGTGGCGGCGTATCCTTTAGTCTTGGCTTGGGCGGGAAATTTCAGCATCGCCAAGAGCGTAGCTTCAGTTCCAGCGTTCTGGTCATTGAACTGTGGCTGTTGCTTGGGAGATGCCTTGCCCGTCGTTTGGACAGCCGGGGCCATTACCTTCGACTGGTGCGGCCAAGCCAGCGCAGCGCCCATGACGAAACTAAGCATGACGAGCATCCATTTCATGGTCTCTCCTCCTTGGGCTGTGCGCTCAGCCATTGTATGTCCGCAGCATTTAAGCCAACTTGAGCCGCCTCAGCAGCGGCGGGATTGGCTTCTTTCCAAGCCGTGAGCACGCTTTGCAGTGCCTCCTGGCGCGCACTGGTATCACCAATCGACTTGGCCCAGACCAAGGCCGAGTTGGGATCATCCCATGCCAGTGCCTGGGCCAGGCCTTGGGCCAAATGATCGCGCACCGGACCTGAGGGTTGTGCGGTGAGGTATTCCGAGGCGCTCTGAGCATCGACCGTCGCCCAAGTTTGCCCCAGACTCTGCGCCAGCGAGGCTTGTTCTGCGGGAGTTTGCCCATCACGTGCTAGTAAATCCGTCACATAGCGCTGGGAGTCGGTGGGATCCGCTGCCAGTTGGTTGGCGAAGACCTTGCGCTGAGCCTCTTCCCGTTGCGAGTCGGCGGGCAACTTCATGACGGCTTCTGTCAGGGTGAACATCATTTCATCATTGGCCAGACCCTGTTGTTGCAGCAGTGGCAACTCACCCAGATTCGCCAGTTGGGAGAGGACTTGAGGCGGAATCATTCCTGCATCCCGCAGCAGGGCCGACATGGCATCGGGGGAAATGTTTGCCAGCGAGAGAGCGGAATGATCCAGCTTGGACCAGGCCTCCCGCCGCACGTCATCGGGTTGCTGCGACATGAAGCCCACGGCGGCAATTTCATCCTGTTTCCACCATTGAGCCAGCGCATTGGCGATCACTTTTGGCTCCGTGGGCTGCTGACTTAGGAATGTGGCCGCCGCCGCAGCATCTGGCCAGGAGATGCTACTGGCGGCAGCGGTTAGGTAACCGCGCAAACTGCTATTTTCCGGTCCTCCGAAATTCCGCAGCAGATTGGCTAGTTGTGCGGGATCTTTCGGTAAGGCTCCGGTCAAACCCTGGGTAATTTCCTCAATGTCTCCGTGGCTGGAATGCAGTTGCTCTGCCAAACGCAACGCGGCGGCTGGGTCTTTGGCAAACAACGCCGCCACCGCAGCCCCGCGCACGCCGGCCATGGGCTGGGGGGAGGAACCCCAACCCGAGGAAGGTTCGGATTTTGGCAACCCTCCCTGGATTTCCATGAGCACCGCCATGGCGGCCACTGGGTCCTGCTGACCCCAAATTTTCATCACCGCTTCCTGACATCGCAGCGGAGCTTGAGTTTCACAAGCCAGACGCCAGGCTTCCCGGGGGGCTCGCTGGGCCAACAGCCCAAGCAATTTCGGATAGGCGCTGGCCATGGCCTCCGGCCCCAGGTGCTCGCGACACCATTGCTCGGTGCCTGCGAAATCCTGCTTCGCCAACCGTTCGATCAAGCTAGCGGAGGCAGCATCCAGCGCACCGTCGCCTTGCATCGCCAGTAATGTCTTCCATCCGTCAATTTCGTTAGCCGAAGCCAGCGCCTCCAAGACCAGGGCTAGTAATTTCTCATCCTTTCCCGCTGCGAGCTGTAAGTTTCCTGGATCGACCCGCCACCATTCGCGCAGCAGCATCCAGCGCAAGTTAGACTCCACGCTTTGTTTTTCCAGAAATTCATTCCCCGCTGCGGGGGCTTTGCGAGCCCAGTAAATGATCAGCACTTGCCGCCACAGTTCACGGGAGGACTTCACGGGGTGGATTCCTAACTCCTCCCACAGAGCTGGGTAACCGTCTGCTCCCGTTTGTTGAATGCGCAGCAACAACGGATCTGCCTCAGCGGGCGTTAGGGTTTCGCGCTTGGGGTCAACTCCCGCCACGGGGGCGGCCGGAAGCACGGCCACAGGCGGATCCTCCGCTGCGGGACGAACCCATTTCACCAAACCATACCCCATCGCGGCAGAGCCGAGACAGGAGAGGGCAAGCAGAAGTGGCGAACGTTTCACAAAGCAAATTTGAAACAATTTTCGCCAAACACAACGCCAGTTCGTTCATCGATGCGTGTTAATCGTGGAGGGCGACGTGAGGAGACCAGCAACACGCAAAGGGGCGTTCGCTGCATGGCACTGGCCTCCTGACGTCGCCCTCCACGGTTTGGCTCTACAGGCGGGGAGCCTCGGGCTTGATCGGCCCGTCAGCGTAACGGAACCCTTTGGTCTTCAGTTTGCGACGGAACACTTTATCGTGGGCGGTAGCGTAAATATAGTCCATGTTAGGTCCGCCGAAATCCACATTCGCGAACCAGCCAGACTCAGGCTTGGGGATGATGACATTAACGCGACCGGCTTGATCGCAAATCTGCACCCCCATGCTGGTGGCCACGTAGAGTCGGCCATCCTTGTCCACGCACATGCCATCGGCATCGGAGGGCCGATCATCCTGCTCGTGGAGGTGGAAATATTGTTGTTTGTGGTTCAACTTACCGTCGGCGGCAATCTGATAGGACCAGACGAACTGACCTTCCGTATCGGCCACATAGAGTAATGTTTGATCGGGCGAAAGCACCACGCCATTCGGCTTGAAGCCCGTTTCATCCACCACCAAAGGCTGACCGCCGGGAGTGATGAGATAAATTTTGCGCCCCTTGAAGTCGGTCGCGTAGATGTTACCCGATTTCGTCACCACCAGATCATTCGGCTGGAAACCCGTGGCCACGGCCGCCTGCTGAGCGTTTTCGTCGAAACTAACAAGGCCGTTCTTGATGCCCGCATAGAGTTTCCCGTCGGGCCCAAAAGCCAAGCCCATGGGGTTGTCATTGTGTTTGGCGAACTGCGTGATTTTGCCATCGAGCCCAATTTTCATGATGTGATCGTTGCCATCCGTGAAGAACACCTCGCCCTTGGCATTGGCCACTGGACCTTCGGCAAACTTGTAGCCACTGCCGACCACTTCCCAATCACTGGTGGTGTCCACCCATTGACCAGCGAGAAATTTCGGATTGTCGGGGTGCACCGTCACGGGCGTCTTGCCATGGTCTTTCCAGAGCCAGCGCATGGCTTCGGGGAAGATTTGTCCGCCCAGCCCGCCATCGTGCGCGCCCTCGCCCCAAGCGTGGTTTACCTCATAACCAGCGAATGTTAGGGCGCGCTCCATTTCCAGATTCGCCATCCACCAATCCCCTCCGTAAATGTTCTGATCATTGATACCGTCCTGCAAATAGACTCGCAGTGGTTTCGGCACCGTCTTGCGAATGATGGTAGGATAAACATTTCCTCCCCGCAGTCCCACGTAAGTTCCAATGGTGCTAAACACCCGGCGGAATGCATCCGGCCGCTCCCACGCGGCGGTGAACGCGCAGATGGCTCCACTGCTGGCTCCACCCAACGCTCGATCATCCGGATGCTTGCTCAGGTTGTATTGTTTCTGCACCTCTGGCAGCACTTCCTCCAGCAGGAAACGAGCGTAGTTATCACCGAGACCATCGTATTCGAAACTGCGATTGAATCTGGGCAACGCGTCGGGATTGGCCGCCTTCAGCACCCCCGGACTGATGAAGATACCGATGGTCACGGGCATGTCTCCCTTGGCGATCAGATTATCAAACACCACTGGCACCCGCCAGTTTCCCTTCCGATTCACGTAGCCGCCACCGTCCTGGAAAATCATGACACAGGCGGGCTTGGCGGCATCATACTGGGCCGGAATATACAGTGAGCAATCGTGATCCGATCCCGCGAAAATCTTGCTGGTCGGCAGCGGATATTTCATTTCCTTACCTTCCGGCACGCCAGCCTGAGGCTCGGAATCAGGACCGTGTTTGTAGGGGCCGGGAATAATTTCGGGCCCAGCCGGAGCAGCCGTTAGGGCCGAGGCACAGAGCAAGCTGAACAGCAGAGGAAACGTAATTTGGCTGAATGGAATCATGCCGCAGAGTCGATCCGAATTCGCCTGCCCTGCCACCAGAAAGATACCGTATCTGCGGAGTTCCGTAAGAATGTGGAGCTGTCCGCTGGACTGCTCAATGCCGCCAAATCATCCCGTTGGGCTAATCCACATTCGTCGCATGGCACCTTCATGCCGTGTTGCCGTGGGGAGTCCCATCCAGGAGCAGGCTTCATCCCTTCCACCGATGTTAGGCCCGTAGACCGCGCAAACTTCGCATTTTTCCGCAGTCCACTGCACCGCGCAATTTCCTGGCTCCGTCTTGTCGTGAGACTAGGAAATGTCCGCGCTTCAGCGCGGACATCGGTCCAGCGGGCGGTTCCACATTATCCCTGAGCCTTTATGGAAACGGTCTCAGAAGTTACTTTGCGGGAGGGATCGGTCCCGGGGCAGGGGACGTGTTCCGTTGCGGGGCAGGAGGAGCCAACAACTCCGCGTTTTTCGGGTTGAGTGCGATGGCTTTTTCTGCCGCCCGATCGGCATATCCGGTCACTCCCCGCGCACGGAGCAACTGAGCCGCACGGAGCCAGACTTGATCGTCTTCGGGCAGGTGTTTCATGGCATATTCCCGCAGCCAATCGGCCCGCTTTTTATCATTGGCTTTAATCATCTCGCTTACCTCTGGTGTCATGGTTGAGGTGTTACTCTGGCCCAATGCGTCCGCGATCACAAACAGGGGTAAAGCGTTGGCTGGAAATAGATCATGCGCCTGCCGCAGGCTTGCGTCATCACCATTGGCCAGAAGCGCCTCAAAACGGTCTCGGTTGGTCGCAGTGGAAATAGGGCTTAAGGTCGCCGAAGGACCATTTTCCAAGACCCAGTATGCCAGTTTTTCTACGGGTGATGTTTTAGTGAGTAAGGACGTTATGGGATAATTCAATCTCTGGATTTGAGGAAACGTGGATTGCATTTTACCATCAGATGTGAGCGCAACGCCCGTGAGGAATTTCGACAAAATCTTATAGATTTTCGTGTCCCTGACATCACCTGAAACCGTCATCTTTTTATCGATGTTAATGTCCCATATCTTGGCCGCCTTGTCAGCAATTGCGGTGACCATGCGAGTTCCGTCAGGACTGAAGCAGTCGGGACGGATTCTGTCATTATGTTGAAATGTGCCTAGCGCCTGGCCCGTGGCAGTGTCCCATATCTTGGCCATCTTGTCAGCACTCGCAGTGACCAAGCAGGTGCCGTCGGGAATGAAGCTCATGGAAGTCACTTCATTTTCATGCCGGATGGTCGCTAGAGTTCTGCCGCTGACGGCGTGCAATATCTTGGTTACCCGATCCTCCCCCGAAGTGGCCAATAGCGTGCCGTCGGGGCTAAAGCTAGCCAAATTTACGTTATTAGCATTATGGAGATAGGACAACACTTTTCCCGTGACCGCATCCCAGATCTTTGCTATCTGCCCGCCTGCCGTCAATACCCGGGTGCCGTCGGGGCTAAAGCTGCCGGACCATACTACGCCCAGCTCAAGATAGACCAATGCTTGACCCGTGACGGCATCCCAGATCTTAGTTTCTAACAAATTGTTAGTCAATACGCGGGTGCCGTCGGGGTTGAAGCTAGCGAAATTTACGCTAATATCATGCTGCAGAGTAACCACCGCTTGACCCGTAGCGCTATCCCAGATCTTTGCTATATCCCCACTTGCAGTCAATACCCGGGTGCCGTCGGGGCTGAAACTGGCGGAACTGACCGGTTACTCATGCTGAAACGTGACCAAGGATTTTCCCGATACTGCATACCAGATATTTGCTATATGTCCGCTAGCAGTCAATACCCGGGTGCCGTTGGGGCTGAAACTGGCGGAGTTGATCGGTTTCTCATGCTGAAACATGACCAACGCTTTTCCAGTGGCTGCATCCCAGATGTTTGCTATATCCCCGCTTGAAATCAAGACCCTGGTGCCGTCGGGGCTGAAACTGGCGGAATTTACGCGGGCATCATGCTGAAGCGTGACCAACGCTTGACCTCTGGTGACGGCCCATACTTTGGCCTTATCGTCACTTGCCGTAACTAACTGGGCACCGTCAGGGCTAAAGCTAACGGAATTTACGCGGGCATCATGCTGAAGAGTGACCAAGGCTTCACCTGTGGCGGCGTCCCAAACCTTGACTGTATCATCATCACTTGTAGTGATCACTCGCGTGCCGTCGGGACTGAAGCTAGGCAAAATTACTTGGGCATCATGCTGAAGAGCGACCAACGCTTGACCGGTGGAGGCATCCCAGATCTTCGCTATATGCGCACTTGCAGTCAACACCCGGGTGCCGTCGGGGCTGAAGCTGGCGGACCATACGCCCAGCTCAAGATAGACCAACGCTTGACCCGTGACGGCATCCCAGATCTTAGCTTCCAACAAATTGTTAGTCAATACCCGGGTGCCGTCGGGGTTGAAGCTAGCGAAATTTACGCTAATATCATGCTGAAGAGTAACCACCGCTTGACCCGTAGCGGAATCCCAGATCTTTGCTATATCCCCACTTGCAGTCAATACCCGGGAGCCGTCGGGGCTGAAACTGGCAGAACCGACCGGTTTCTCATGCTGAAAGGTGACAAAGGCTTTTCCCGTGGCTGCATTCCAGGTCCTTGCTATATGTCCGCTTGCAGTCAATACCCGCGTGCCGTCGGGGCTGAAACTGGCGGAATCGACCGGTTTCTCATGCTGAAACGTGACCAACGCTTTTCCCGTGGCTGCATCCCAGATCTTTGCTATATGTCCGCTTGCAGTCAATACCCGGGTGCCGTCGGGGCTGAATCTGGCGGAGTCGACCCATTTCTCATGTTTAAGAGTGACCAACCCTCGACCCGTGACAGCATCCCAAACCTTGACTGTATCATCATCACTTGTGGTGATCACTCGCGTGCCGTCGGGGCTGAAGCTAGCGGAACGAACCCTTTTCTCATGCTGGAAATACTGGATAGGCAACCTGCGCAAAGTGTCGCGGCGGATAACTACCTCCAATCCAAACCGTTTCCGAAAGAGGGCATTATCCGGGTCAAATTCGATGGCTTTGGACAAATGAGCCAAGCCCTCCTGAGTATTTTGCTGACGCAAACGATCGGAGGGATCACTTGCTTGGTCCAGTTTACTCGCCACCGAAAAAAGGCGGTCCGCCTGGTAAAACTCTGACTGCGCTGCGGCAATGAGTTGTTTCTGGGCAGCCTTTTTCTCGCGTTCAGCGCGTGCAAACTCCGTCTGCTTCAACACCCGCTCCGCCACAGCCACCCGCCACAACCAGGTGCTTGCGGTGATCCCCGCGATTAGCAAAAGCAGGACGGAAGCAGCAGCCCCGAAAGCAAGCCGGTTGCGCTCTACCAACTTCCGCAGCCGGTAGCGCAGATCGGGAGGGCCCGCAGCGACGGGTTCATGGGCGAGATGCCGTTCGAGATCCTGGGCGAGGTCGGCAGCGCTTCCGTAACGCCGCTCACGCTCCTTTTCCAAGGCCTTCAGGGTGATCCAATCCAGATCCCCCCGCAGGGTCCGGTTGAGTTTGGTGGGTTCAGACTGTCTGTATTGAGATATTTTGCTCGTTGCCTTGGATGCAGGGATAACCCGGTGGCTGGGCCGGACCGGGGGCGCTTCGCGGATCAGACGCAGGATTTCTTGCAATCCGGCGTGACGCAGAGCCTCATAGGACAACGGAGGGGAACCGGTCAGCAATTCGTAGAGGATGACCCCAAGGGTATAAATGTCGCTCCGGGTATCCATGTCCCCAGCTCCGGCCTGCTCCGGGCTCATGTATTGAGGGGTGCCCATGACCGTGCCCTCCAGGGTCCGTTGTAGCGTCACCTCCGGGTCCAGATCATCGCCACCGAGGGCCTTGGCGATACCGAAGTCGATCACCTTGGGCACCGCCTTGCCGTCCACTTCCGTGACCAGGATGTTCGAGGGCTTGAGATCCCGATGCAATATGGACTTCTGGTGGGCGTGATGCACCGCCTGACAAACGGGAATGAACAATGCCAGTCGCTCACGGATGGAGAGACGGTGATGATCGCAGTAATCGGTGATGGGCTCCCCGCGCACCAACTCCATCACAAAGTAAGGCCGCCCGTTGTCCATGGTCCCGGCATCGAGCACCGTTGCGATATTGGGATGCTCCATCCGCGCCAAGGAATGGCGCTCAGCCTCGAAACGGCGGATGATCTCGTGGCTGTCCATGCCTGGCTTGACGATCTTAAGCGCCACCTCACGTCGGAGCGGTTCAGTCTGTTCCGCACGATAAACGATACCGAAACCGCCCTTCCCGAGACACTCGCGAATCTGATAAACCCCAATTGAGACCGGATCCGCAGGCGCTCCTTCTGCGGTGGGACTGAATGCGCCCCGAGTCGTTATCTGCGTCTTCAAAATGGAGGACGGAAACACCAAAGGGATATCGTCGACGCCCACGAGTAGGCATGCCGGGCACAATCCCTGAGGAGCATCCAAAGGAAACGCGGCACCACAACGTGGGCAACTGCTAGGGCTTTTGGAACTTGGCATGCCTTATCTATGTAGGAGAATTGACTGGAGATGTATCCGATGAAGCAAGGCCCTGCAAATGTTTTGGTGTGTCGCTGAAGTCTAACCGTGAAAGGTTCCTGTATTAACAATAAGACCGAGAAAATAAATACTGACCAGCTAAACTCCTAGACCGCTACTCGCCCCATGGCCCACGCACATCCCACACTCACTTCGGAGCCCGGTATATCATGCGAGCACTCGCACGAGCCGAGGGGAGCTTCTGTTTGGGGATTTGGAGAAAGATCGAATGCGGAAGATGATTTGGTAAATGGCGGATTTTTGCCGAGTGGAGGTGCTGAGGTATGCGGGCGTGCTGCCGCCCAAATCTACTGCTTTTTAGCTTGGTCTTTCCGCGCAAGTTGGCTTATGCTTGGGGCCGATCACTGCCCCCCCCATCCCCCAATATCATGCGAATCGCTTTCCTTTGCCCCTGGGCGAATCTACGTCTCAGCCTGCTCTGTAGTTTGTTAACTACAGGAGTCGCCCAGGCAGATCTCCTCGTCCGAGGACGCAACTATGAAGTCTCGCCTGTGGAAGTCAGTGCCAAGGGCGAGTGGGTGGTGTATCCCAAGGGAGCACCCCACGTCGAGGCTAACAAAGCGTGGTTATCCAAGCGCGTCTTGGTGGAAATAGCACCTGGTTTCGCGATCCCGGATGTGGCTTCGGTGCCGGATGTGACCGCTACTAGCAACCGGGGAAAGTTTGTCATCGTGACCCTGCGCGGCGGGGCGGACGCAGCGTTAAAGGGCGCGCGGCGTTTGAGTTTGCTGCCGGGGGTGAAGCAAGCGGAGCCGATGCTGGCGCGCCAACAACAGAAACGTTTCATCCCCAACGATCCTTACTTCGGCTACAACGCGAGTAATCCTGGATATCAATGGCATTTACAAAATACCGCCCACTACGGAGGCACGGCGGGGATTGATGCCGACGTGGTTCCGGCTTGGGATAGCTTCCAGGGCTTTGGAGTGCGCATCGGCATCGTGGATGATGGACTGGAAGTGGCGCATCCAGACTTGGCCCCGAACGCGGACACCGTTAATGATTATGATTTCAACTTCCTTGATGGAGACCCGTCCCCCGGCAGCGGAGATAATCACGGCACGGCGTGTGCGGGCGTGGCCGCAGCCCGGGGCGATAACTCGCTGGGAGGAACCGGAGCGGCCCCACAAGCCACGCTCGTGGGCATGCGTCTCATCGCAGGGGCGACCACGGATGCGGACGAGGCCGACGCCTTCAGCTATAAGAAGGACATCATCGCCATTAAAAGCAACAGTTGGGGTCCCTACGATGGCGGCTTTGGAGCGGGTGGACCCGGACCGGTGAGCACGGCTGCGCTGGAGGATGCCACCGTCACGGGCCGGGGCGGGCTGGGGACCGTTTTCGTTTGGGCTGCGGGAAATGGAAATCAGAATGGCGATGACTCGAACTATGATGGTTGGTCCGGCTCTCCCTTTACCATGGCCGTCAGCGCGATCACTGACACCGGGGTCCAAGCTTACTATAGCGAGCCGGGGGCTAACATTCTCATCTGCGCCCCGTCCAATGGTGGCAGCGAAAGCATCACGACGACGGATCGGGTGGGCAGTGCCGGCTATAATTCTGGCGGCGGCGGAGATTATACCGATAGCAATTTCACGCGCACCTTCGGCGGCACCTCTTCCGCCTGCCCTTTGGCGGCCGGGGTCTCAGCATTGATTTTGCAGGCCAATCCCAATTTAAGTTATCGTGATGTGCAGGAAATTCTGGTCCGCACGGCCAAGCAGAACGATCCTTACGATGGTGGCTGGGTGACCAACGGTGCTGGTTTCCATTTCAACGTGAAGTATGGCGCGGGCTTGCTGGATGCGGCGGCGGCCACGGCCATGGCGACGACGTGGACGAATCTGCCAGCCTTGGTGCAACAATCCCAGACGGCAGCAGGCTTGAATTTACCGATCCCGGACAACGATACCAACGGAGCTAGCCAGACCTTCAGCGTGACCCATGCTAACAATCTGCGAGTGGAGCACGTAACCGTCGCGCTAAATGCCACGCATGGATATCGCGGACAGTTGGCTTGGTATCTCACCTCTCCCAGCGGGGTGCGCTCCAGATTAGCCCGCAGCCGGGCCAATGATACCGAATCCAATCTGGACTGGACTTTCATGACGACCCATTTCTGGGGCGAACGCTCGGAAGGTAATTGGAAACTAACCGTGACCGATGAAACTGTGGGCTATACCGGCACCCTCAACAGCGCCAAGATCACTTTCTATGGCACCCCTGCTCCCGCCGATCTCCCGCTGCCAGTCATAACTTCCGCTACTGGCATTGCAGGACGGGAAGGCGCGGTGCTCCACTACCATGTCACCGCCTCTAATTTTTCCACCAGCTATGCCGCCAGCGGACTGCCTGCGGGGATCACCATCAACGCTCTGACAGGTGAAATCTCTGGCCTTCCAGCAGTCACTGGCGCAGACGCCCTTTACTTCGGAACCCTCAGCGCCACGAATGCCACCGGCACCACCACCGTCTCGCTGGTGATTCAAATTCTGGCTGCGGTGCCTGCCCTGGCCGCCGCGGTGGATCAACCGCCCAGCGCGCTGATCGTTCCTTTTGGCGACGCGAAATGGTTCTCCCAAACCACCACCACCCACGACACAGTAGATGCAGCCCAGAGTGGCGATATTGCCGATGATGAATTTACCGGCATGGAAATGACGGTGATGGGACCAACTACCATTTCCTTCCAGTGGAAAGTTTCCTCCGAAGCAGCCTATGACTATCTGATCTTCGTGGTCGATGGTAAAATCATTAACTTCATCAGTGGCGAGCAGGACTGGAGTGTCATCAGCTATGCCGTGGGGCCAGGCACCCACAATGTGGATTTTGATTACTTCAAAGATGGTTCGGTTTCCAATGGCGCTGACGCGGGTTGGATCGATGAGTTAGTGCTGACACCGATCACGACCCCACCGGTCGTGACGGGTGGAGAGGTCTCGGCCTACGATGGCGTGCTCTTTAGTTATCAGATCACCGGCACGAATGCTCCCACCGCCTATTCAGCCACTGGCCTGCCAGCTGGGCTCAGCATCGCTGCCTCCACGGGACTCATTTCCGGCACGCCCACTGCGCTGGGGAATTCCGCCATTACGATCGGAGCCACGAATGACTTCGGCACCGGCACGGCCGTGCTCACGCTGAAGGTGGGATCGTTGGTGGAAGGCCTGGCCGCAGCAGTGGACGCTCCTTGCCAGGTTTTCACCACCTCAGGCAACGGGCTCTGGACCCCGCAGACGATTTACTACCATGACGGCGTGGATGCAGCCCGCAGCGGCACGATCGGAGATCTCTCGCAAAGCGTCATGACCACGCAGGTCATGGGGCCAGCGACAGGATCTTTTTATTGGGGCATTTCCTCGGAGAATACCTATGATTTCCTCCGCTTCTATGTCGATGACGTGGAGTTGCCGGGAGTCCCGGCTATCTCTGGCGAGGTCGGTTGGACGTTGCGAAACTTCACCCTCTCCCCAGGGATGCACCAACTGAAATGGGCTTACATCAAAGACGATTTCGTCAAATCCGGTCTGGATGCAGGCTTCGTTGATCAACTGGTGATCACGCAATCCGCCATGCTCGATGCGGACAACGATGGTTTCTCCAACGTGCTGGAATGCTATTTCGGCACCAGCGATTATCTGGCCGACCAACGCCCGATCCCCACCATGGCCTCCTCCATCCTTGGCGTCACGATCCATTTTCCGACCCTGCCCGGAAATGCCTACCAAGTCGAATGCAGCAAGGATATGGTTCTCTGGAGTCCGCTGGCCACGATCACGGCTACCAGCACCACCTCCTCCTTCACTGATCCTGCCGCGCTGTTGCTGGAACGTTGTTTCTATCGGGTGGTGATTCCTGCGCCTTGACTCTACTTTGTTATCCCGGTGGGGGGCCAGCCTTAGCACAACCGACTTGGCCCCGCCACAAAGCTGCTCGCAAAGTAGCCGTCATCGCTCCGCGTGACGGCAGGCTTTCGCGGGCGCATGCGAGTTCGGAGCCAGTCTGCCTAACGCAGGACGGCGTTGGGAGCAACAGCGCATGGCAGGGACGCTGGCGTATAGTGATTCGTAGCGGCGGCCGGACAGGGAAATCGCGCTGGTCATCACGCGGAGCGATGATGACTACTTTAA
This sequence comes from Verrucomicrobiales bacterium, assembly GCA_031411295.1. Taxonomy (GTDB): domain Bacteria; phylum Verrucomicrobiota; class Verrucomicrobiia; order Verrucomicrobiales; family V1-33; genus JAGNEJ01. The sequence continues at coordinate 22,400 of JANOAV010000033.1, forward strand.
GGGACCGTGGTCCGGGGCTTCAGTCCGTCAAATCCTCCCCGTGAATCAGACATCTGAATTCGCCCGGAACATTTCTGCGGGCTTGCGCCGGCATTAGCCCCACAGAGTCACGCGCCGAATGCTGCTGTCGGCCTGACGCTCCAAAGTCATTGGTGCCGACTGCTCAATGGCGGTCAGCGCAAGATCACCGAGATGCCGGGTGCCATTAATTGTCCGCCACCGACCGAAGCTGATTGAATCCAGCGGAATTCGCGTTATGAATGCGGCTACATGAATCAGACGCCCTCCCTGAAGCCTTTCTTTACCACCTGCGCGGCCATATTTTTGCCACTGCTGGGCGCCTTTGCGATCTTCTCACAATGGCCCGGGTATGGGGTGGCGGATTTGATGCAGGGAAAACCTGCTCCGCACGAATCGACCGCGCCATCTACTCCACCAAAGCAGAGTGTGGCCGAGGCCTTGGATCAGGAATTTAAAGAACTAGCCGAACGCGTCATGCCCAGCGTGGTCAGCGTCGATACTACGAAAGAGAAGGCATTCAAAAACGTCCTCGTGGAGAAGCGATCCACCATCAAGGAACTTCAGGGCACGGAATACGTCATCACCCCTGGGGTCGGATCGGGAGTTATTGTCAGCAAGGATGGCTACATTCTCACCTGTTGGCATGTGATCAAGGACCTCGACTGGGAGAACGGCCGTGACTCCTGCTCCGTGCGCCTGCATCAGGAGCGGGAGCCACGTGAAGTCGAGCTGGTGGGCGTGGATCGCAAAACGGACGTGGCCGTGCTGAAGCTGCGCCAAGCCCCAGATCATGAGTTGGCCGTCCTGCCATTTGGAAATTCCGACCTGATGCACCGGGGCAATATTGTCATGGCGGTGGGTTCACCCTTTGGTCTGTTCGACACCGTTTCCCAAGGCATCCTCAGCAATTGTGATCGCAAGTTGAGTGATACCGACGATGCGTTGCCCTATTTCCAGACCGACTGTGTCATTAATCCCGGCAACTCCGGTGGGCCCTTGGTCAATCTCAAGGGCGAGATCATCGGCATCAACTGGGCGCTCTATTCCGGTCAGTCCGATGTCCATACCTGGCAGGGCATCGGTCTCGTCGTGCGCTCCAATGAAGCCAAAGCCGCCCTGGATGTCATCCGCCACCAAAGCGGCCCGCGGCCCTTCCTGGGGCTGGGGATTGACGAAACAAAGTTTGATCCCTTGCAGGAAGATCGCAGAGTCTTCATTTCCGAAGTGTCCAAAGATTCTCCCGCCACCACGGCAGGATTGCAGGTGAACGACACCATCCAGGCGATCGACGACATGCCGGTGGCTAACATGGCGGAAGCCTGGAAACGCATGCGGCTTAAACTGGTGGGAGAGACCGTGGAGTTCAAAATAACCCGGGGAACCGAGGCCGAGCCACTAACGCTCAAACTCACCGTGGCGGACATGGACAAGGATAGCCCGCCGCCGCCACAGATTGTGGATCTCACCAAAGCACTGGGCCTCAAAGTGAAAAACTGTGAGGGCCGGGAACGCTTCACCTACAAGATTCGTCAGTGGACGCATGGGGATGACTTCGTGCTCGTCTGGGACGTGGATCGGGACGGTCCGTTAGCGGGAAGAGTTCGCCAAGGCGATATCCTCCTCAGTCTGGATGGTGGTCCGAGAATTAAATCCACCGCCGAATTGGAGGCGGCTCTTAAATCCCGCAAAAACCACGATGCATTGATCTTGGAGGTTTGGCGGGATGCCCAGACGATTTTGAACGTCGAGGTCGGACCGCAATAAGCCGCCCATCAGGGGTGTTTCTCTGATTGCGCAACCTCCTGGTTGGGTCCACGTCTCTGCCATGTCCCGCTCTGCGATCTATTCCATTTTCACTCTGACCGTGCTCTTCATGGCGGTGTTCTTTCTCTTCCCGATTCTGGTTTCGGTGAAGTCCGCGTTCGTTGGCCCTGACGGGAAATGGACCCTCAGCTATCTCATGGAGATCATGGACAACCCCCTGTATCGGGAAGGGCTGTGGAATTCCTTCCGCATGGCCGTCGGCAGCACTGCGCTGTCGCTGGCCATCGCCCTTCCCCTGGCCATGCTGGCCAGTCGTTATGAGTTTCCGGGGAAAATGTTGCTCACCTCCCTGGTGCTCATCCCGCTGATCCTCCCACCGTTCGTGGGCGCGCTGGGCATCTCTGCCATGCTGCGACCCTACGGGGCCATCATGACGCTGCTGGGGCAGTTGGGTATTGTTTCCAAACTCAACCCACCCGATCTCTTGGGCTCCGGAGCCCTGACCGGGGTGATTTTGATGAATGCGCTGCATTTGTATCCCATCTTCTTTTTAAACATTACGGCGGCCCTGGCAAACCTGGACCCAGCCATGGAGGAGAGCGCAGCCAACCTCGGCTGTCCTCCCTGGCGACGTTTCTTCCGCATCACGCTGCCGCTGGCTATGCCGGGGATTTTTGCCGGTGGCGTCATCGTCTTCATCTGGGCGTTTACCGAACTCGGGGTGCCCCTGATGTTCCAATACAGCCGCGTCACCAGCGTGCAGATCTTCGACGGCATCAAAGACCTCGGCGGCAACCCCATTCCCTACGCGCTGGTCGTCGTGACCTTCATGGTCTCCGTCACCATCTTCCTCCTCAGCAAGAAGCTCATGGGCAATAACGACTACGCCAGCAGCGGTCGCGCAGCCACCACCTCGCAAGTGCGCACGCTCACAGGATCCGTGGGATGGCTCTGTGCGGCGGTCTTCGCATTGGTGATCGGCATCGCCATCCTGCCGCACGTGGGAGTATTCTTTACCGCCTTCAGCAACGACTGGTATCGGACCGTCTTCCCCTCCCAGATGACCACTGACAACATCAGCGATGCTCTGGGCCATCCCATCGCGTTGCCCAGCATTCGCAACAGTCTCATCTACGCCAGCCTGGCCACCGTCGTGGATCTCGTGCTCGGCGTGGCCATCGCCTTCATCGTCACCCGGACCAAAGTGCGCGGACGCAACCTCCTTGACGCCATGTCCATGCTGCCTCTGGCCGTGCCCGGCCTGGTCATGGCCTTTGGCTATTTCGCAGCCACGCGCGAAGGACAGCCGCTGCATTTCCTGATGATCGGCAAGCACGAAGCCCCCATCATCCTCCTCATCGTCGCCTACTCCATGCGACGCCTGCCTTATATCGTGCGTTCCGCCGTGGCTGGTTTCCAGCAAACCAACGTCAGCCTGGAGGAAGCCGCCATGAACCTCGGGGCCTCGCCCATGCGGACCATGAAATTAATCACCCTGCCACTCATAGCCGCCAACCTCGTGGCCGGTGGCCTCCTCGCCTTCGCCTTCGCCATGATGGAAGTCTCCGACTCCCTCATCCTCGCCCAACGCCCCGAAGACTACCCCATCACCAAGGCCATGTATATCCTCTCCGGAAACCTCGGCAACGGAGCCGCCCTCGCCAGCGCGTTAGGCACCTGGTCCATGCTCTTCCTGGGAGTTACCATGATTGGAGCATCCCTTATCCTTGGAAAGAAAATGGGCTCACTGTTCCGGGCTTGAATCTGATTCACATGGCGCAGCACTTGCGGATGGCATTTCCTGCGCTAGCTTTTCCCATGACTGAAACCGATACGGAGGGGGACCGCCTGGCTCACCAACGCTTTTGCTTGATCGCTGATAAGATTGCAGCAGATCCAGCCATGTTGTCTATTCCGCTGGAAAATATTCAGCGGTGGTTGGGCAATGGGCATTGGGCGAAACGGGAACTCACCGTCTGGAAAGGCTGGATTGAAGCGGCTCAGGTGGATCCTGCTGCGCTGCAACGATTGTTGGATTTGTTGCGGGATGACAGCGAGGAATCGCGTGACTGGAAGGGATTCTCGCCTTTTCCGGGGATTTTGACGAAGGAGGAAAGACAACACACGCAATGGACCTCAAGGCATTAAAGCACTTAGCCAGCGTGGTGCAGGCGATTACCCTGGGCCGGAGGCTGATTGTGTTCGGTTCAATCCTCCCTCTTCGCCGCTTTCCTGAAGCTGATGACGATTATGAATTAATGAGGCGTTCGATGGACGCTGACTTTGTGCTGGACCCATTTGATGAAACCACTGGGAAAACGGTAGGGGACGCGATTGGCGCTGAGGCGGATTTTGCCAGTCAATTCGGTTATTACGCAGATATTGTGCGGCCCATTGTGTGTGAAAACTTTCCCCCAGGCTGGGAGGATCGCGTGATTCCACTGGAGGGAGTGGCCAACGTTTTCTGTTTGGAGCCTCATGACATGGCGGTGGCCAAGCTCTTTGCGGGTCGCCCGAAAGACATCGCCCTGCTCACGGCTCTGATGAAATCGCAGCGCTTGGATGCCCTGCGGATTTATCATTTGCTGTTCGAAACTCCGATGCCCGAAGCCATGATCGTGAAGACCCATAGCCGTCTGAAACAAGCGGCTGATGGAGCTGGCGTGGTTTTGCCGCGGTGAGCTTATTCCTGACGGCACACCTCCCTCCATGGCAGCCATCGGCTGCTCCCTTCATGCATCCTCGCAAGGGATCTATCTCCGACGACGACCTAAGGAAAGCCCACCGAACACTAGCAACGAACCAAGCAGACTCGGTTCAGGGACTGCGACTCCAGTGAATCTCACGTTATCGATCGCGTATCCTCCATCGTTGTTCGTAGCTGCGTTGTCATCCGCCCACACCACGTAAATGGACGTCCCGGGGGTCACCGGGTTGTCAAACACGATATTAGCGGTGTTGTTGAGGGCGCTCGCATTCACCAAGGACCCGCTGGCAAAAAAGTAGTTTGCGACTGGCTTGAACGATCCCACCGCTCCACCGACGCTGTAATAGAGGCGATGTCCATTGGCGAATCCGTCATCTGTCGTGGCTCCAGCAGTAGAGACTGAATCGATGGCACTGTCCCAGATGACCGACATTCCAGATAAATTACTAGTCCCGCCCACGACAAGATTCCCCATGACGCCAGACCAACTTAACGCAGTCACCTGAGTTGCCAAATGCGGGTTTGTGAAAATCCCGACCGCGTTTGAATTCACGTATTTGCCCTTGGTATTTGTGCCATTGGCCGTCACCACCGCTAATGCAGTAGCCATATCCGTAGCCGCCATCAAACCCAACTGAGTGTCGAAAGTGGCTGTATTGGTAATTGTGGCGCCACTAGCCGCAAAGGTCCCGGTGGTGGTAGCGGCCGTCAGGGCAGTGGTGGACCAGTCGCTTGCCGCAGGCCCACCAGCTCCGTAGCTGTCAAAATTGTCCGTCGTGGTAGCAGTCGTCAGGGTGAGTGCCTGCACCGAGGACGCAATGGTCACACCAAGTGCGGTCAGGATTCGGGTTGAAAATTGGCTCATGAGCGGCGGGTGGGTTGAGGTAATAACTGTGTTGGGGAGTAGCCAAGGGAAACGCTACTTTTGAGACTACTCCGATTCACCCAGTTTCAACAAGAAAAATCCGCGCCTTTTTTCTATCATTGCAAAAATGACATTTAGCCAACTGCCTCAGTGCATGGCCGCAAGTCACCCGCGCAACAGAATTGAGGGATTGAAGCCCGGCTGGCGTGTGTCCTAGAGTGGGTCCTGCCTGAAATTCAGACCTGTGACCCTACCCTAAATACGCCCGCAGCAATTCCACGAAGCGTTCATTCTGCGGCATAGTGCCGACGCTGATGCGGATCCATTCAGGCAGGCCGTAGGCGCGCATGGCGCGGACGATCATGCCTTGGCGGAGGAATTTGGCGAAGAGGTCGTCGCCATCGCCCACTTTGACGAGGACGAAGTTGGCGTGGCTGGGGACGTATTCCAGACCCAGTTCCGTGAAGATTTTTTCAAAATAATCCCGGCCTTCGAAGTTGACTTGGCGGGTGCGTTCCAGGTGTTCCTCATCCAGGAGACCAGCCAAGGCTGCGGCTTGGGCGATGCTGTTGGCATTGAAGGGTTGGCGGGTTTTTTGAATGATATCGGCCAGTTCCTTGGGGGCGATGCCATAGCCGATGCGGAGGGCGGCCAGGCCCTGGATCTTGGAAAAGGTGCGCAGGACGACGACGTTGCGGCCTTCCCGGACATACTTCAGGGTGTCCGGCGGGTTTTTGAGGAATTCATAATACGCTTCATCGAAGACGACGACGACGTGGTCTGGCACCTTGTCCATAAAGCGATCCAGCGCGTCCTGTTCCACCAGGGTGCCAGTGGGGTTATTGGGATTGGCGATGAATACTTCCTTGGTGGCCGGGGTGATGGCGGCGGCCATGGCATCGAGATCGTGGGTGAAGCCGGGATCGTCCACTTCCACCGTGGTGGCTCCGAAGAGCGTAGCCATCAATTTGTAAACCACAAAGGCATGCTTGGCGGTCACGACTTCGGCCCCGGGGTGCAGGAAGGCGTGGCCGATGAATTCGATGATCTCATTCGATCCATTGCCGAGGATGATGTTGCCCATTTCCAGACCAAATTTATTGGCGATGGCGGTGCGGAGTTTAAAGCCCCCGCCGTCCGGGTAAATGTGGGCATCCTTCAAGGCGGCCTGCATGGCCACCAACGCTTTGGGCGAGGGCCCGAGCGGGTTTTCGTTGGAGGCGAGTTTGATGATTTCCGAAGGATTCAACCCGAGTTCACGGGCGACTTCTTCGATGGGTTTCCCCGGTTCGTAACTAACCAGATTGCGGAGTTGTTGATTGGCTTGATTCCAAATGGATGACATGATGCACCTTCCATAGCGTGGTGGCAGCAGAGCGCAAGTGGCGAGCGGGGGGGCGAAGACCGGCAAATTGGCCTGAAAAAATTTAGCTGTATTCCCCCGCAAGTGTGCTTAGGTGCGGGTTCCCTCGCCTCTCCCCCACCCTCCCCTTTCTTCACGCAAAAAATTTCCTATGGTAAAAGTCGGCCTTATTTCGCTTGGTTGTGCCAAGAACCTGATCGATTCCGAAATCATGATCGGCCACCTGCATCAGGCTGGCATGGAAATGACGCCGGATGCAGATCAGGCGGATGTGCTCATTGTGAACACGTGTTCGTTCATCGATATGGCCAAGAAGGAATCGATCGGCACGATTCAGGATGCAGTGGATGATCGGGCGGAGAACAAGCAGCGGAAGAAACAGAAGATCATCGTGGCCGGGTGTCTCTCGCAACGTTTCTCCAAGGATCTGCCGGGCCTAATGCCGGAAGTGGATGCGTTCATTGGACTGGATCAGATCACGAAGGTGGCGCCCATTATCCAAGACTTACTCGGCATCAAGCGCACGGTGGAGAGTGTCCCGGAAAATCACGTCACATTGCAGCCGAACTACATTCCGGATTACGACACGCCACGTTTCCGGCTCACGCCGAAACACAGTGCCTATGTGAAAATTGCGGAAGGTTGCAACCACACGTGCAGTTTCTGTATTATTCCGAAAATCCGCGGACGCCATCGGAGTCGGACCCAGGAGAGCGTGGTCAAGGAAGTGCGTGATTTGGTGGCCAGCGGCGTAAAGGAAATCAATCTCATCAGCCAGGACACGACTTATTTCGGCATGGATAAGTGGTCGGACTCCCGCGCGACTCCGCGCAGTCCGGTCGATTCCAGCAAAGGAGAATCGCTCGCCACGTTGATCCGTGAACTGAACACCATTGAAGGAGACTTCTGGATTCGCCTGCTCTACACGCATCCCGCTCACTGGAGTGATGAACTCATTGCCGCCATTGCTGAATGCCCCAAAGTGGCGCGTTATGTGGATATTCCACTGCAACATATTTCCGACAAGATGCTCAAAGTGATGCGGCGGGAAACGGGTGGTGACTACATCCGTGATCTGATCAAACGCATGCGGGCCGGCATCCCTGGCATCGCCATCCGCACCACGTTCATCGTGGGCTTCCCGGGTGAGACGAAGGAAGATTTCACAGAACTGCTGGAGTTCATTCGCGAGACGAAATTCGAACGGGCCGGCGTCTTTAAATATAGTCGCGAAGAAGGCACCAAGGCCTACACGCTGGACGAACGGATTCACCACAAGACCACTGAAAGCCGCTGGAATCAAGCGATGGCAGCGCTGCAGGAACTCAGCGAGGAGTTCAACCAGAAGCAGGTGGGCAACACGGTTCGAGTGTTAGTGGAAACTCCCGGTAGTGCCCGCACCTTCATGGATGCTCCGGATATTGACGGCACGGTGTTCGTGGATAAGAAACTTCCCGTAGGCCAATTTGCTGACGTCAAAATCAACGACTGGCGTGGGTATGATCTGGTGGCGAATCGCTAGGGTGTGGTGATCTCCTGACTTGGCAGCGGCGGAAATTCGCTCCATGTTCTCGAATGACCACTTCTTCAGTTCCGCCAAGCCACAAATATTTCTGCCCCATGTGCCCGGGCATGGAACAGGATCGTCCGGGGACTTGTCGCATGTGCGGGATGGCCTTGGAGCTAAATCCTGCCTTCCTCACTGCCAAGCTGGAACCGGACCCGGAATTGATTTCCATGACCCGTCGGCTCTGGTGGTGTGCGGCCTTGGCCCTTCCGGTTTTCCTGCTGGCAATGGGCCATCTCTGGAATGCCGCATGGTCCCATGCAGACTGGTCCCGCTGGGTGCAGTTCCTTCTGAGCACTCCGGTGGTCCTCATCGGCGGAGCGCCATTTCTCAAGCGGGGATGGGATTCGTTTCGCTCTGGCAGCTTGAATATGTTCAGCCTGATCGCACTGGGAGTGGTGGCCGCCTACGGTTTTAGCGTGGCGTCGATGTTGCGCCCCGGGCACGGGCCGATTTATTTTGAAGCGGCGGCAGTCATTATTGTGCTAGTGATCGTGGGTCAGGTGCTGGAGTTGCGAGCTCGTCAGCAAACTGGCTCGGCCCTGCGGGAACTGCTGGGACTGGTGCCGCCGGAAGCCCTGCGAGTCGATGCGACAGGGGAAACCACGATTCCGCTCAGCGAGGTGATGGTGGGAGATCTCCTGCGCGTGCGCCCGGGTGCCAGTATTCCTGTGGATGGGGTTGTCGTGGAGGGGCAGAGTTCCGTGGATGAGTCGATGCTGACAGGTGAATCACTCCCGGTGGAAAAATCCGTCAGTGATAGCGTCACAGGCGGGACGCTGAACCACCAAGGCAGCCTGCTCATCCGGGCGGAGCGGGTGGGAGCGGAAACGTTGCTCTCACAGTTAGTGCAGGTGGTGGCCAAAGCGCAACGCAGCCGGGCTCCGATTCAATCGCTGGCGGATGAAATTGCCTCATGGTTCACTCCCACGGTCATTTTCCTGGCCGCGCTCACGTTTATTCTGTGGTGGTGGCTCGGGCCGGAACCGAAATTCGCTCAAGCACTAACGTGCGCAGTTTCCGTGCTGATCATTGCCTGCCCCTGTGCGTTAGGTTTGGCCACGCCCATGAGCGTGACCGTCGGCATGGGCCGCGGAGCGCGGCAGGGCGTGTTGATTCGCGAAGCCGCCGCGATTGAACTCCTGGCGAAAGCGGACATTCTCGCCATCGACAAAACCGGCACCCTGACTTCCGGCAAGCCTCACGTAGCGCGTTTTGTTCCCGTAGCTGGAACCACGGAAGAGGAGTTGCTGCTCGTGGCGGCAGCGGTGGAGAATCATAGCGAACATCCGCTGGGCCGGGCTCTGGTGCTAGCAGCCGTGGCCCGCAAGTTGGCTGTGCCGGAGGTGACAGACTTTACCTCATTTCCCGCCGCCGGAGTTCGCGGCATGGTGGATGGCAAAATGATCGTGGTGGGAAAAGCCAAGTTTCTGCAAGATCAAGGGATCGAACTGGTCTCCGGAATGGATCCTCAAGCGGGGGAATCACTCATGCTCGTGGCCGCTGATAAAATTGTGCTTGGAGGAATTTTCCTGGCTGACACCGTTAAGCCAAATGCTCAGGCAAGTCTGGCGGAACTCAAGGCGCTGGGGCTGCAGGTAATTATTCTTAGTGGCGACAACCAACCAGCCGTGAGCGCCTTGGCGCAAACCGTGGGTCTCACCGAAGCCTATGGCGGATTGACGCCACAGGATAAACAGTCGCGCATTCAGGCTTGGAAGGACGCAGGGCACACCGTGCTAATGGCAGGGGATGGCGTCAACGATGCCCCAGCCCTGGCCAGTGCGGATGTGGGGATTGCCATGGGCACGGGAACCGATGTGGCGATGCAAACCGCTGGCGTCACTTTGGTCAAAGGGGATCTGGCCGGACTGGCGCGCGCGGTCCGCTTGGGACGAGCCATGCGACGGAATATTCGCCAGAATCTAACCTTCGCGTTTCTCTATAATGGACTTGGCATCCCGCTGGCAGCCGGGGTCTTCTATCCGGTCTTTGGCTGGCTCATGAATCCCATGTTTGCCGGGCTGGCCATGAGCCTGAGTTCCGTCTCCGTCATCGCCAATGCGTTGCGGTTGCGGAGAAGTTAGGCCATCACCCATTGGAAATGGGCGTTGCGCTACGATGAGCAGCCCAGCGGGCTGCTCCACTTTCGACCGTTTGCTTTCTCGCAATGGCTTGCTAGCAGAAATCTGCTGTCCTGCTTGAACCTGCTGGAAGTCACGAACAAGATGGCTCGGAGCATTCCCAGCCTGGCTCTATTGATGGAGTCCACTCATCACTTTCTTCACCAGTTCGATAAACTCTCCACGCAAGCCGTGCGGATCATTGCCGCGGGCGGATTCGGCTTGTTCCTGGATCATTCCGGCGTTGCGTCCTTCCGGACGTTTGCCCCGCAGGCGTTCGCCAAACTCCGCCACCGCCGAAGCGAATTTGAAATCGCTGGAGGCTGCGACTAACGTTTGGCCAGCATCCGTGTGTGGAACTTCCAGTAGCTTGGACTCTGTGGCATCGGGTTCTTTGTAGCGGAGTTTTACGGTTAGCGTTTCTGGGCTGGAGATTACCTTTGGTGCAGGTGATGGATCCGTATTAACGACGGGGGATTGTCCCTTTTGATACTTCAGGTCATCTGCTGGCTGCTGTGGTTCATCCACGCCGGGTGGGATCACTTCGTATAAGGCAGTGACGCAGTGGCCGGCTCCGATGTCTCCTGCGTCCACTTTGTCGTTCGCGAAATCTTCCTTCTTCAGCATGCGGTTATCGTAACCCACGAGGCGATACGATCCCACTTTGTCAGGATTGAATTCCACTTGGAGTTTCACGTCCTTGGCCACGGTCATGAGGGTGCCGAAGAGTTCGTCTTTGAAAATCTTCTTCCCTTCTTTCTCGCTGTCCACGTAATGGTAAACACCGTTTCCTTTGTCGGTAATGGATTCCAGCATGGCATCGTTCAGGTTCCCCCGGCCATAGCCACACACGGTTAGGAAAACGCCACCCGCAGCCTTTTCTTTCACCAGATTCACCAAGGCATCGTTGGAGGTGGTGCCTACATTGAAATCACCATCCGTGCAGAGCACCACGCGATTAATCCCGCCTTTCACAAAGCGTTCCTGCGCCATTTGATAGGCCCGTGTGATACCGGCCCCGCCGTTCGTGCTGCCGCCAGAGGAAAGGTTGCTCAGCGCTTTGAGGATCGTTTCCTTGTTGCCTCCAGAAGTCGGCGGAAGGGCCACACCTTGGTTCCCGGCATAGACCACGATGCCCACGGTATCGTCGGCATTGAGTTCGCTCGTCAGCATCTTGAGGTTTTCCACCAGCAACGGAAGTTTGTCCGGGCTGTTCATGGAGCCACTGACATCGCACAGGAAAACCAGGTTAGCAGACGGGCGTTTCTCTTTGGCAATCTCCTTGGCCTTCAACCCAATCTTCACCAACCGATGCGTCGGAGCCCACGGACACGAGGCCGTTTCCACATTCACCGAGAAAGGATGCGCGCCCTCGGGCTGTGGATAGTCGTAGGTGAAATAATTCACCATTTCCTCAATCCGCACCGCCGCCGGAGGCACCGCTCGCCCTTCCTGAATCATCCGCCGCAGATTGGCATAGCTGGCCGTGTCCACATCCACACTGAAGGTGGAAAGCGGAGCCTTTAGTGGGGAAAGGAATGGGTTCTCAATGGCTGGGTTGTATCTGTCGGCGGTGGATCGGAGATCAGTCCGATTGGTCGGATCGGTCGGATTAGATTGTTCAGAATAGTCCCACGCATAACCGCTCTGGGATGCCAAGAGTTCTTTCCCAGACTGACTCATCGGTTTCCCATCTACTTCTGCGCGGGACTTATTGCGGAATCTTGGATCAGAAGAGGAAGTTGCCCTACCTATAAAGCCATTCCCATTTCCCGGACCAACGCCACGGCCCATTCCGTCTCCCAGCATCCCGCCTCTGCCTTTCCCTCGCAGCCCACCTTCGCCCCCACCGATTCCTCCGCTGCTGGGCATTGCAAAACCTGAAATTGAGGAGTCAACCTTTGCTAATTCCTGGGGAGGCTGATTGGGAAGGGATGAGGTGGCAGTGCCGACGCCACTTCCTGGCACATTTCGAGGGCTCGGTGAATATCCGCCGCCCGTCGTGCCATGAGGAACAGTCGTTTCCCAGATCTCATCAACATTTCGTAACATGTGTGCCCGGGTGTGATCACGGGCAGAGGCCACGTAATTGTCGATTTCATGTTCTGTCTTCTCAAGTTGCCGGCGGGCCGCTTCATTGTGAGGATCAATCGCCAAAATCTTGTTAAATGACGATTCGGCTTCATTAAATTGCCCAAGATCGAAGTAGACTAACCCTTCTTTGAGTAAACTAGCAATTTCTTTTCCGTTCTTGTCATACCGTGCGGCAATATTAGGATCGTAATAGTCAGGATCATCCAGCCGCTTCAGCAAAGTCTTGGCCGCTGCGTTGTCCTGATCCACATCCGCAACGAGAACACGCTTCAAGAGGATCTTTCCTTCGTCTAATCGACCCTGCTTGCCTAGCTTATCCGCCTCCTTGATGCACGCGTTGGAGAATTTGGAAATTATTCTGCCTCGATCCACCGCCGAAATGGGAGCATTAGGAATCACGGATAAGGCTTGGTGAAAATGTCTTACCGCGCCCTCATAATCACCATCAACTAGCAACCGATCACCTTCAGCCTCAGTCTTGCGAGCCAACTCGATCCGCTGAAGTCGCGCGATCACTTCCGACTCGGCAATAGAATGACTTGGGTCCACCACTGGAACACGTTCTGAGGTGATTGGGCTTGGCGATTGTGCGGCTGTTAATTCTTGGCTCAGAATGACAGTCGGTTTCCTGTCCCGCCACACCAACATCCCCACCGCACAAGCCGCAGCAGAGCCTGCCAGGCCCCATTTCCACCAGCGATGGCTTGGCTTTTTGGGTCCGATTGGTTCGGCTAGCGGAATTGCTGATGAATTACTGGCCGCGGTGTCCAATGCGGTCTCCAGGGCGCTGAGGAAGGCTTCGTCGTCGGTGGTTTGGTGGCTGGCGAATTCGTGGAGCAGGCCGTGCATGGCGCGGTCTTGGCCGGGTGTTAGGTCGGCGGTGGGTTCGGATTGATTGGAAGGTTTCATTTGGGAAATTGGGTTGGAATGTGGTAGATTTAGGTCGGGGCGGGCCGCCCCGACTCCCTTTTAGCAGGCAGGCTGGGCGTTGGTTTTCAGTTCGATGCAGCGGCGGAGGGCGGTGCGGGCACGTTCGAGTCGTTTGCGGATAGAGTCCTCGCTGGCACCGAGTTTGGTGGCGGTTTCGGCTCCGGTCTTCTCTTGGAAATAGAAGGTCTCCACAGTGGTCTTCAGGGTTTCCGGAAGTTTTGCCACGCAGTCTTCCAGCGCGATGAAGATGGCGTTGCCAGAGCCACTGCGCTCTGCGGCTTCCTGCCACACGGCGTGTTGCGCCTCCAAGGCCTCCAGCACCGCGTCATCCAGCGTTTCCAGTTTCCGCTCACGCGCCATTTCGCGCCAGCGATTCCGGATAATTCCACGGACCCAGGATGGAAAATTCCGCGTGACATCGAACTTCGCCAGGCTCTTGAAAGCAATCACTAACGCGTCCTGCGTTAAGTCTCGGGAGGAGGCATCGTCCCGCACTAACGCCCGGGCATACGCCAGGAATTGCCGATGATGCTGGCGCACCAGAATGGTAAACGCCACGCGATCCGTGGCAGGGTTAATGATTTCCGCAGCGGGAGCAGCGGAGACGTGGTTGCACTCTGCCGGGTGAGTTTCCTCGCAAATAGGATCGGTTAGAGTGGGGTTCATGGGTATTGCGTGAAGTGTCATAATGTTCACGTCTGAGAGTTGCGGTTTCTTAGGGCAATTGTGACATAAATCTTTTGCCGCAGTCATTTTCCTGCTCCCGAACCGAAGATGGAATTTTGAACAGAAGATTGGAAGGAAAGGCAGACGGTTCGGAATTTGAGGGTGCGGAACTAAGCATTGGAGGCAGTTTTTGCTAGCAATCCCCTTAATATCAACCTTTTGGCGGTTGCCACTTCATCCGGTGGTTGACCGCCCAGTCGGACAAACTTCCAACTTGCTAAGCCGGCACGGCATCACCAGTCGGACGATGGACGAACCACCAACTGGCCAGCGCCACTCCAAGAATTACGAGCACCGCCAGACGCCAGTAGCTATCCTCCCGCCCCAGGCGTTCAATTAAGGCGGCTTTCGTGCCGATCAAATCATTGCGCGACCCGGCTTTGGAGAAGTCCGCTTCCCGCGTGTCGGCAAAATGGCTGGAGCCGCGCAGGAGTTCGTGCTTGCCCTGCATCACTTTGAATTCGCCAGCGGTGGCGGGAGCTTGGATCAGACCGACCTGGCGTGTCGGGAAATTTTTCGTTTGTTCTCCGGCGGTAGTTTGCCAGATCAATTTCAATTCCGCTGCCTTCTCATCCTGGTTGCAGGCCAACTTCAGACGTTCGCCATTCTCACAATTACGCACTTCATGGAGGGGTAATTTCCCCCGCACCTCTTCCATGAACCGATGCAGCATAACGACGAACGCTGGCAGCTTGTGGGCATTGGCGAAGCGCAGATCGAAGTTGATGAACAACTGCTGCGCCATGCCTTCGCCCCGCAGGAAGAGCAGACTGCGTTCCCCCTGCCAGAGCAGGCCGACGTCCGTCTTGCGTTGGGGAATGCGGGTGGCATCCAGACAGAGCAGACTCTGCCAGTTCAGCCCGGTCACTAACGGATGGGCTTCGGCTAAAATTTCTCCCGATAGCATCGGCAACTCCTTCCGTGAATCGCGCGTGAGCACGATGGCAGGCTTCGTGGGCAGCACCGGTTTGAAAGGATCATATGCGGACATCTCCACGTTGGCGGTGGCGGCATCATTCGTTAGAACAACATCATCAATGCTGCCCAGCAGTTGCTGATACAACTTCAGTTCCACCGGAGTCAAAGCACTGGCGGGCGGCAAAATCACACTGAGCTGCTTTGGTTCCGGGCGTTGCAGCGGCAGGGAATCATCGACCGTGAAGGCATCCGACTCCGTGCGCAGCGTGAGACTGGGAACGTTCGGCGGGAACAATCCTTGTATCGCCTCAGCCTGTCCGGCAGGCAGCGTCACTGCTTGCGGAGTAAATTTCTGCCCTGGCACATCCACCCACCAGGTGCGCTTTTGCTCTTTGCTGGAGTAATTCTTCAGGGTGGCTTTCCATAGCAACTGACCGTCCTTCACTTCCGTGCTCACCCCGGCAAACCCCACGTTATCCAACGCACTCCCGACCGCCAGCACCTTGGCTCCAAACGGAAGTTTCTCCAACGGCTGATCGGTGACGAACACCACCAGCCCGTCCTTATCCGCCAAACTGCGCGCCAGCCTCAGGGCGGCTGTGACATCATGGGCTCCGCCATGGGGCATCCAAGCCATCAGGGCTTTCTCCACTTCGCTCAGCTGAGTTCCGTAGTAAATATTTTCCTGTTCCAGCAATGAGTCCAAGACGATGTATTCCGAGGTATTCACCAGCGTGGCCAAGCGCGCCAATTCCGTGGGGAGTTTTTTCTGTAATTCCGGCTGGAATGCCTGCATGGAAATGGATCCGTCCAGCACCACCACCACGCGCTGAATCATGGATTTCTCCACCCACCGTGGTTGCACGAGCAACCAGGTGAACAGCACTGCCATCAACAACTGCAACCACAACGGCACCGATGGCCGTAGTCGCTCGATCCTTTGTCCGCTCAAGCTTTCCCGCTGCATCTGATCCAGCAGGAACAGCGTGGATATGGGCAGCACCACCGCTTTCCGTTGCAGGAAATGGATCGCCAGAATGGCGGGAATGGCCAGCAATGCCCAGAACCCCGCTGGATTATTGAAAGTCAGCATATGGTTAGATCATGGGCGAAATTACCCCGAATGCCAAGGGAATCTTCAACACGACTCGCCAGACAGGACGTGGAATCAATCCAGCCCCGGCACCGCCATAAGGCGCAACAATTCCTGGGCACAAGCCGCAGAGAATGCGGGATCGTTGATGGTGGCGTCGATTTCGTGATACGGAATATCCGGGCGCAGATGCTGTTTCAAGGCGGAGAACAAGGCTGCATCTGCCGCCGGATCATGGAAGGGCTGCCCCTCTGCGGCTATGATACTGATGCCACGCAGGGGCACTAACACGCTGACGGGTCCCGTGCTGGCGTTAGCCTTGGCAGCCAGAATTTTGCCCAACTCCGCGCACTCTGTCGCATTGGTGCGCATGAGGGTCACTTGCGGATTGTGGTGGTAGAAATTTCGTCCGGCAAATTTGGCGGGCACGGTCTGAGGTTCACCGAAATTAGCCATGTCCAGACATCCCGGGGTGATGATAGCCGGAATCCCGCCCTTGGCTGCCGCATCCAACCTCGTGGGGCCTGCAGAGAGGGTGGCTCCGACAAGTTCGTCCGCCCATTCCGTGGTCGTGATGTCCAACACCCCGGAGACCAGGCCGCTTTCGATGAGTGCCTCCATGGCCCGTCCGCCAGTGCCAGTGGCGTGAAATACCAACACTTCAAAGCCCGCAGTTTCCAGGATGGCTTTGGCATCATTGACGCAGGTAGTGGTGTTCCCGAACATGCTCGCCACGATGATCGGACGGTCCGCGCCATGCTCGGTCTGACTTCCAGCCACAGCCGCACTAACCATGCCACAGATGGCTCCCGCCGCATTGCGGAAAATGGTGCGGGAAACGCGGTTGAGCCCGGCGACATCAACGATGGAAGGCATCATGGTGATGTCCTTGGTGCCCACGTAATGCGCCACATTGCCGCTGACTAACGTGGATACCATCAGTTTGGGAAATCCAATCGGCAAGCCCCGCATGGCCGAAGTGCCAATGGCCGTGCCGCCGCCACCGCCAAGGGAAATGATGCCGTGAATCTTACCGTTTGCCGCCAACTGCGCCACGAATCCTGGAACCGCTTGCGCCATGGCCGCCACCCGCTGCCCCCGATCCTCCGGGAGTTCCGCCAACGTGGGGCACACCGTTTCCCGACGGAGGTCCGGCACGACCTGGGGTGGCTCCAAGCACCCCACATCAATCAGCAGCGGGGTGTGCCCCTGCCGTTTAATTTCTTCAGCGACGAACGCATGTTCGTGACCCTTCGAGTCGAGCGTGCCTAGCACTGCGATGGTGGCCATGAGGTTGGAGGCTTAAGATTTGCGGCCGACCGGAATTTGCTTGAACCGCTGCGTCAACTGTTGCAGCGAGCCTTCGACGGCCAAGCGTTCCAGACTGGAGGCTCCCACGAAGCCCACGGCATCAGTGTGCTGATTGATAAAAGCGGCATCTTCAGGCGTGCAAATCGGCCCCCCGTGGCTTAGGAAAATAATGTCTTTCCGCCCGGTAGACCGTCCCGCATCGATCAACTGCTGCGTCCATTTTGCCGCTTCATCCAAGGAGACCGTCGCATTGGTCACCCCGATGGATCCACCAATGGTCGTGCCGACATGGGCAATGATGGCATCGGCCCCGGCCTCAGCCATGGCTTTGGCTTCTTCTGGAGAACTGACATACACGACTGTAAACAGGTCCATCCGCCGCGCCAGAGCCACCATTTCGAACTCCTTCTTCACACTCATACCGGTCTCCTCCAGGATCTCGCGGAACTTACCGTCGATGATGCAGTGCGTCGGGAAATTGTTCACCCCACTGAAGCCCATTTCTTTGACTTGCCCCAGCCAGTGCCACATGCGGCGGCGTGGGTCGGTGGCATGCACCCCGCAGATCACCGGGCACTCTTCCACTACGGGGAGGACTTCGTATTCTCCGATTTCCATGGCGATGGCGTTGGCATCTCCGTAGCTCATGAGGCCAGCCGTGGAGCCATGGCCGCTCATGCGAAAGCGACCACTGTTGTAAATAATGATCAAATCCGCTCCGCCCTTCTCAATAAATTTGGCGCTAATGCCCGTGCCAGCTCCGGCGGCAATAATCGGCTCGCCCCGCTTCAGCGTGGCTTGCAGGCGTTCGATCACTTCTGCGCGCGTGTAGGGATTTCCTTTTCCAGTCCAGGGATTCGGCATGATATGTTAAGTGGGTAGGTAATTAAAAAATTGGAAAATGAGGAAAGTTTAGGGGCTAATTTTGCCCTGATTTTTAAACTCTCTGACTCCCTTACTCTCTCAATAAGCAATCGGAGGCAAGAGGGAACACCAAGGCTCCTCATTAAAGACGTCCACGGTAAATTCTCCCTCCGCTTGGGATGGAGCCAGAATCGCCAGAAACTTCAACGGCACGGTCCCGGCATTCCGCGTAGCGTGGGGCAGGTTGGCGGGAATGTGCGCCATTTCGCCTGCTCCCAGCAGTCGCTTTTCCTCCCCCACCCATTGCTCGGCCGTGCCTTCAAGCACATAGATGATTTCCTCCCGCGCAGGATGTTTGTGGAAGTTATGTTGCTCCCCGGGCGGAAATTCGGCTCGGACTAGCAGCAATTGCTGGGCCCCGGTGAGCGCCTCATTGGACATCCACTCGACATGACACCACGGGAAATCCCCATGCTCCACCTCTGACTGCGTGATAAATCGATTCGACATGGGGCGGAGTTTCCCAAATTCCGTCCTATCGTCAAGCCTGGACTTTGCCAGAACAGCTGCGGGCCAAAGACGTAGAGGCCTCCGGTCCTGCTCTTCCTCAGGCAACCGCACTGGGCTGCAAGCCCCCGCCACATTTCCTGCATTATCCTGATGGGATAACAAACTGCGCTAAACCATAACCATGCTTGTGTGCGGGGCTTCGAAAGCCCCGCTCCCTGAGCGTGCAAAGTCCAGCCTGAGGCCCTTATTTCGCTGGGGCCTCGGCGGAAGCTGCGGGGTATGGCGAGGGAAAGGCTTTGGAAACGGTCTTGTTGGCGTTCAATTTTCTGAAGCCCTTCATAATTCTTACTTACTAGGTTTTGCGCAGGGCGGACTATTTCCCCAGCTTCCGCACTTTGATATTCCGGTAGCGCACGAATTGCTTGGTGTAGTCCCCGCCCCCGTGAACTTGCAGCGCAATGCCACCGCTGGCTTGGTGCCGGACCTCCTTTTCGGTCCATTCCATGATTTTCACATCGTTAATGTAGGTGGTGATATGCGGGGGATTGTTCTCAATGCTGGCGCGAAAGGTGTTCCAGGTGCCGTGTTTCCAGAACTTAGCCCAGTCGGCAGGCTGCACTGGCAGCGGCACGGGTGGTTCTCCGGTGTTCTTGGCTTCGATCTCATCCGGGGTGCTTTTGAAATTGTAATTCCTAACATGCGGCTTCCCGCCCAGGCCCTCGCCATAGATGCCCATGAGGTTGCCGCCGCCATGATAGTCGATCATGGCCTGCCAAGCCTTGCCATCCTCCGTGCTGCGCAAAAACAAGCCACTGTCCGGGCCAAAATCATTGTTCATCTCCACGGAAACTTCAAAATCAGTATAGGCTTCATCCGTGATGATCAGCCCGCCATTGCCAGGAATGTCCTGGCTGCCAGTGATCGCACCATCCTTCACTTCCCACTTGCCGCCCGTGGTGTGCTTGGAGGCCCCGCTATGCCCTGACTTGGTAGAGACGTGCCAGCCTTTCAAGCTGGTGCCATCAAAGATCGACACCCAACCGTCCTTGGCTGGAGCCGTTTTCTCTTGAGCGATGACCATCGCAGCACCTGTAAGAGCAGCGACAACAGTGGTGGTTAGGAAGAGTTTTCTCATGCGCCAGTATGGGTTTCACACGCAGAGCCCACAAGTAATCATTCGCGGATGCCATGCCGACCGAACAGCGGATTTTTGCACGGAGGTGGAAACGCGCTGCTGCGAGTGTCTGAAAGGGGAAGTCCAATGACGCGCAGCAGCGCGTCACTACCGCATGATCTGTTAATAATCAAAAACTTACACCGTGCAAAAATCCGCCCTGATGCCGACCGAGCGTCAGCTTCCAAAGTCACCAACGACACCGTGGGCGCCCAACAGATCTTGCGCATCGTCGCCCGATCCGCGCGGATGATTGAACCCAAGGTTTACCCTTGAGAAATCCCGTCCCGGATGGATGCTGCGAGATGAAAAGGCTCCTCCCCATGTTAATTTGCTGCGGGCTCTGCGCACTGCCCCAGCCTGCTCCAGGTCAGCGCACGGCACCCAGCCTCGCAGCCGAAACCGCGCCACAACCACCTCCCACGGCCGGACAGAGCCGACAGGACAATGCGCTCAAAATGATGCTGCATTTTTGTCCCCCGGGAAATTTTCTCATGGGCAGTCCGGCGGAGGAACCGGGGCGGGATGAATCCGAGGTGTCACACCATGTTACCCTAACGCAGGGATTTTGGATCGGAGAAACGGAGGTTACCCAAGGCCAGTGGCAGACGGTAATGAAACTCAGTCTGCGGGATCAGGCCCGCAAAATGCTGGCGGATGAAACGCTGTATCCCTTTACGAGTGGGTTAGTGATTTCTCCGCCGTCGCTGGCACCGAGCCAGTGATTGATCCCTCAGGCCCCGCCGAAGGTAAGAATCACCTTTACCGCGGAGGTGCGTGGAATCACTACGCCACCATGTGTCGCGCTGCGAAAGCATTCGAAGCTGCCCCAACCTATCGCGTGCATCATCTGGGATTTCGCGTGGCTTTAGTCCGCGTGACCACGCCAAGTGAAGCGAAGCCCACGCTGGGAAATTAACCCGCCACGGTCGCGCGTCGGCGGCGTTCGCGATAGCCGATGCAGCCCAAGAGCAGTGCAGCCGCGGCCACGGCTCCGGGCTCTGGAACGGGCACGAGTTCATTGCCAGCAATGAATCCTGCGCCACCCGTGCCGATTTCGTTGCCGCCGTTGTCACTATAGAAATGAACTTTGGTGAGATCGATAATGCCTTGGTTGGTGAAGGTGAGCTTGTCCCCGAGGCTGGCAGTCCAGGCGGCTCCGCCCGTGTAGTTCCAAATATTGAGGATGCCCGTCCAGACACCGGAGTCAGCGAATGTCAGCACAGAACTCGACCCTGCTCCAAGATCCAACACGGCATCACCATTCACCGTGAGTTGGCCGGTGCTGGCGCTGTTGCCGCCGGTATTCAGGGTGGTGCCCGTGCTGAGGACTAGGTTTGCTGTGGACGGCAGTGCGGTGGTGCTCGCAAGCAACAGCGTGCCCCCGTTGAGATTCGTGGAACCGGTGTAAGTGTTGTTTCCGCTGATCGTTTGCACGCCACCGCCGGATTTAGTGATACTTCCGCCATTGCCACTGAAATTTCCGTCGGCAGTGGCATTGATCGCATCACCAAACTCCAGAGCCTTCGCGCCCAGCACCACAGTGGATCCTGCCACGCTGTTGAGCGAACCGATTTTCTCGCTGGCACCAGAAATGGCGCTAATGTCGAACGAACTCGTTGCACCGACTAACACCACGGCATTCGCATCCCCTAATCCTGCTCCCGCCCCCAATGCCAGCGTGCCGTTTGCGACCGTCGTCAGTCCAGTGTAAGCAATGTTTCCGCCTTCCAGCGTGAGCTTGCCGGAGCCGGACTTGGTGAGGCTTAGTTTGAAAGCGTCGTTGCCAGTGTTATCGCGAATGTAGCCGCTGTAAACGGTATCCGTGCTCTGATTTACCGTCAGCGTGGAACTGGACGTGGCTGGGCCGATGCCGCCATGCGAGTTCTGCACGACGGCAAAAACATTCGTGGAGGCCAGCGAGGCAATCGTCTGATTATTGCCATAGAGCGCCATTTCCGAATGCCCAGGCGAGTTGAATAGCACGCCAGAGTTGGGTCCAAACTGATTGGGCGCGGCCATGATGAGGAAGGATCCCGGATTGGTCATGGTCACATTACCTTGCGTGGCGTTGCCGATGGTGCTCGCGAAGCGCACGTTGCCGCCATTGACGGTGAGCAGACCAGTCTGGGTGTTATTTCCCGTGAGCACGAGCACATTTCCGCCGGTCTTGGTCAATGGCCCGCTACCGGAAACGTTCCCATTGAAGGTGATGGCACCGTTGGTGGGATTGATGGTAGTTGGACCTCCCAACGTGATGGGGCCATTGTAATTGTCATTGAATCCGTCCGTCTGCACCGTGCCGCCATTGAAGGTGAAGGCATTGGCTAAATTCAGTCCACCCCACGGCTGGAGAATCCCGGTGTTCAACGTCACTGGGCCCGCCCCGAACGCCGTATTTTCATGAGGTGCCACGGTGCCGCCGTTGTTGACAAAGCCAGCCAGATTCGTCGCTCCGGTCAGCAATCCCAAGTAGCCATTACCGACTTTCGTGAGCACGAAGCCACCGCCATCAATATGGTTCGTAGTCACGTTAGGATCCGCCACGAAATCCAACCGTCCAATATCCCAGCGGCCCCCGCTATCGCCAATGCTCGCATCCGCGGTCAAAGTGATCCCACGGATGCCATTCAGGTTGGCGCCACCGCTATTGCCAATGGCCCCAAAAGTCGGACTGACCCCTGGGCCTGCGATCTGAATGTTTTGCGTGTAGCCCTGCAGCGTGCGGCCATTGATGTCCAGACTCGCCCCGCTACTGACGCTCACGGTGGCTCCGCTTGCACCCAGAGCGGTATCACTGGCGGCCTTGAGCACGCCTGCGCTAACCACGGTATTGGCATGACTGTTATTGCCACCTAACGTCAGTGTGCTGGTTCCGGTCTTGGTGAGTGTGCCCCCGCCGGAAATATTGCCGTTCAGCGTGATGTTGCCATTCGCTGCATCTACCGTAGCGGCTCCGCCCAACGTTACAGCTCCAGAATAAACATCATTGAAGCCCTGATTCTGCCGCAGGGTGCCGCCGGCATTGATCGTGAGGGCATTGGACATCGTCAGGCCACCGTAAGGCGCGAGCACGCCTCCGTTGTTGATCGTCACTGGCGCGGTGGCGAAGGCGGTGTTGATCTCCGGTTGCAGCGTGCCGCCGTTGATCACCACTCCGCCCAGGTTGACCGCCGCAGCTTGGATGCCGATGAGATTGTTGCCCACCTTCGTCAGCGTGAAGCCATTGCCCTGCGTGGTCGATCCCGCCGTGCGGCCAATATCAAAGCGTGCACCATTGTTACCAACGCTCGCATTGCCGCTCAGGGTCAGCGCAGCGAAGCCACTGTTGTAATTATCCACTGTCGTGAAAATGGCTCCGGTATTGGCATCCACGCCAGTGCCAGAGATGGTCGGTTGATAGGGCAGCAACATGCCGTTGACATCAATGGCTCCGCTGCCACTAACCGCTACTGACGCCCCCGCCGTGCCAAACGCCGTCGTGCTGCCAGCCTTGACCACCCCAGCGCTGACCGTCGTTCCGCCAGTAAATGCATTGGCTCCGCTCAGCGTTAAACTTCCCGCTCCGCTCATCTGCACACCGCCAGCACCACTGAGATTTCCGCTGATGGTCAAGCCTGTGCCGGTGCCTGGGACTACGGTCACGGAACTCGTCAGCGCCACATTCTCTGCGATGGTATGATTCCCGGAAACGAGCCTAATCAGCGCAGGCAAGCCCGAATTATCCAGCGTGAGATTGCTGCTCCCGGCATTGCCGATGGTGTAGCTGTTGGCATTGTCGAACGTCATGTATCCCAGCGTGTGAGCCGAATCCACCGTGACCGTAGCCGCCGCCGTAATGGCAGAGCCGAACAGAGCAGCATCGCCCGCCACGGTTGGTTTGTAATTGGTCCAGTTTCCAGCAGTCGCGTTGGGATCGCCAACACTCCAGTTGCCACCACCGGTCTGATTCCAGATGCCCTGCAGCAGCACGGTATTCAGCGTGACGGTATTCGCATTGACCGTCGGCGTTAGGGTCAATCTTCCGATTGTCTGACCCGCCAGACTAAAGCCGCCGGTAACAATGGCGCTCGTGGAATTCAGCAGCGTATAACTGCCGCCGTTGGCCAGGGCACCCAGCACGTTGAAATTCAGCGCACTGTTAGAGGTGAGAGCGAAACTCCCCACATCGATGACATCATTGCTGCCCGGAGCCCCAACATCAAACGTCATGGTGCCACCCAGCGACAACGGCTTGCCCGTTAAGTTTAACGTGCTCAGCGCCCCGGCCGTGAAACCAAAATTTCCACCCGCAATGGTCAGTCCGGATGTGCTCAGCGTGCCTGCTGCGGCTCCATTGAGTTGCAGCTTCCCACCGGTCACGAGCGTCGCCCCGCCAAAGGTATTTGCTCCAGTTATCGTCGTCGTGCCGCTGCCCGCCTGTGTCACTGCGCCAGCTCCAGTGATCGCGTTGTTGAACGCCAAGTCCGTGCTGCGGTTAAATTTCAACGTCCCCTGATTCGCCACCGCGCCAGTGTTCGTCCCCAGCGACCCAGCGGACCCGCCGAGTTCCAAGGTGCCATTCGCGATGGTGGTGGGGCCGGTGTAAGTATTGGCATTGGTCAGAGCTAATGTTCCCGTGCCTTGTTTACTCAGCGAGCCACCTTCGGAAATGACTCCCGCAAACGACGTGTCCGTGGCATCTCCCACGGTAAAGGCCGCGCTACCCAGCGTCACCCGACTGGTCGGATCCGCCGAAGCCAGCGACCCCACGGTTTGATAATTGACACCACTTAGATCCAACGTGCCGCCGCCGGAAATGGTGACCGCTGTCGTCACTGGGAGCAAATCACCCACTCCGGAACCAATGCCGAACCATTTGTAGTTCAAGTAAGACTCCACACGCTGCCGCTCCGTCGTCGTTAGTGCGGTATTGAAAATAATGACTTCCCCAATTTGCTGGCCGCCAATGCGGCCACCAATGTTCCGATCATTCGCCAGCGAGTTCGCCTGCACATTGCCCGTGGTCACGAGGTCGATCATTTGATAACCGCTGGACAACGGGGTTGCGGTGCCATCTACGAGAGTCCCGTTAAGGTAGGTCTGACCTGCTTTGATGTTGGCAGCCGCATAAGTCGGGTGCCAGATGTCAGAAGTTGCCGTCAGGGGATCATCCCGGTGGAAATCATAAGTTCCTGTGCTGCCAAGCAGGAAACCACTACCCTTCATGACCCAGAAGGCGGAGCGGATATCCGTGAGGTTGCTATTGAACGCCATCGTCTGCCCGGAGTTGCCATTGGCTCCGAAATCCACCATGGCCTTGGAAACACCTGTGAACGCGTTGTCGGAGCTTAAATTTGGTCGTGCAGCAGGGGTGCCCTGGCTGGCGAAATTTGCGCCCCCAGCCGCATCATTCCATTGGGACACCGCCGTGCCACTGGTGGTCATACTGGAAGTCTTGGCCGCATCCAACCACAGCGTGGATCCCGTGGCCGTGGCCGGACGCAGCGTCCCGCTGGTAATGTTCGTGGCACCAGTATAGGCCTGAGCCGCCGTCAGCGTCAGCACCCCCGTGCCGGATTTTTCCAGCGATCCGGTTCCGGAAAGAGCGGTCGATTGCTGCGAGCTGGCCGCTAAATTATATTTCAGCGTCGCTCCACTGCCAATGGTGAGAGCAGTCCAATTTTTCGCGCTGGTAATCGTGGCGATGTTCCCCGGGGACACGCCGGTGGCGCGCAATTGCAGACCGTTAATCTGCGCGCTGGCAGTTGCTGTGATGGAGAGCACTTGATTGGTCGCATCCGCCGTGAAATTCCCCGTCACAAACGATCCCACCCCACCAGCTCCAGAATTGCTGTAATTCAGCGTGCCCGAGCCAGAAATGCTCTCCGAACGACCCGCGCAACAACCACGGGAATCATTGACCCAAGCCTGCACTTGATAGTCCAAACCAATATTCAAATTATTCAGCGTAACCGATCCCGTCGTGCCGCCATAGTAGCCGTTTGTCAGCAACGTCTTATAAGCCAGCGAAAGATTCCCAAAAGGCGTCCCCTCGCCATACCCATTGTAACCGTTCCCCAAACCCGACTGCGTATCCCCGCCCCCAAACGTCGTAAATGTAACTCCGTTAATGGTGGTGGAGCCAGCACCAAACAACCAGGCGCGATCCGCCGCTCCCACCGTGCTCACATCCGTGTCTCCGGAGACCACGCTTACAGCATTCCAATTGATGGTGGCTGCAGCCCCCCACGAAGGTAAATGGGCCAGGCAAACAAGACTAAGAATGATGGCAGACCGACCGGATCGACCGGATCGACGTTGAGCGTTGGTAGCAATATTCATAAAATAAATGGACTAAAATGGTTCCTCGATAGCGCCAGCCATGTTACCGGGAAATTCAGGATGTGTCGATAGGTTTTCCCACGTAAATGAACCGCACGAAATGTCCAATACCTAATAAAAAATGGCCCCACTTTCCGGCACCCTGCATTGCGAAGTCTGCACTTGGGTGGGCGCAACCAGAGCGGAGCAACCCAAAGACCGGCGGTGCTCCGCTCACGCACCCGCCAATTCATGCAGCACGGTGCCGCCGTTGGTGATTCTGCGGGGCCGGTTCAACGGATCGAGGAATTCTCCGGCGGGGTCGATGCCGAGGAAATGGAAAATGGTGGCAGCCAAGTCTGGTGGCCGGACAGGGCGCGTTTGTGGCATGCCGCCGATGCGGTCGCTGGAGCCGATGATCTGACCACCGCCGATGCCGGCCCCGGCCATGACCACGGAAAACACGGAACCCCAGTGGTCGCGTCCGCCGTTCGGATTCACCTTGGGAGAGCGACCAAATTCACCCATGGCCACGACGAGTGTTTCCTCCAGCAATCCACGTTGGTGGAGATCGTCGATGAGCGTGGCGTAGGTGCGGTCGAATTGCGGGCAGAGCACGTTGCGCACGCGGTTCGCATTGTCTGCATGCGTGTCCCAGAGCGGGCTGCCCTTTACTTCCTGATCGCCCTCGCGCGGCCAGTTTACTTGCACGAGGCGGGTGCCGGCCTCGACCAGACGGCGGGCGAGCAGCACGCTCTGGCCAAATTTATGGGTGCCGTAAGCGTCGCGCGACAGGGCGGATTCCTTTTCCAGCGCGAAGGCGGCCCGGCTGGATTCTGAATGCAGCAGGTCGAATGCCTTCTGGTGCATCTCGCCCATTTCCGCCACCACGCCACTCTTAATGCCGGTGGTGAAATGCTGGTCCATTTGCTGGAGCAGTTCAAAGCGTTCTCCCAAGCGCAGCGCGCTCATGCTTTCATCCAGCGTCATGCCTTCGATCCGCATGGGCAATTGCGTCGGATCACATTTCATCAACGTGGGATGCCACTTGGAACCCATGAAGCCGCCATTTTGGCCGGGCCAGACGATGTGGCCGTCGTTGTAAAGTTCATCCGGCAACACGACCGACGACAGCGGAGATCGGGTGCTCGGGCGCAGGGCTCCCACCGCTGCGGGGATGCTGGGCCAGTCGTCGGGGCTGGGCGGGACATTTTCCGCCTTACTGGCGGGTTCATAACCCGTGAGCATGCAGGCCCCGCTCGTGGAGTGAGAATGAATGTCCGTGCACATCGAGCGGATCACCGCCAGATGATGCGCCACCTTGGCAGTGTGCGGCAACGTCTCACAAAACTGCATCCCCGGCACGCTCGTGGCAATCGGCCGAAACGTGCCGCGAATGTCCACCGGAGCGTCAGGCTTGGGATCGAACGTCTCATGCTGCGGCGGACCACCACTGAGAAAGAGAATGATGCAAGACTTCGCCCGCCCGAAATTAGCCGCCCGCGAAATCGCAGCCGCGTTCGGATTTCCACGAAGCAATTGGGGCAAACTCACGCCCAGCGCGCCCAGACCGCCCACCCGCAACCATTCGCGACGCGACCAACCGTTTGTTTGGCGCGGCTTGAAATAATGATTTCGTTCCGGAGGCATGATGTTACTGCACTTCACGCAGCAGTTTCTTGGCCGCTGTTTGCCAGATGCGCAGGATGCCATCCTCTCCGCCGACCGCAATGAGTTTTCCGGAGGGGTCTGCTGTTAGGGTGAAGGCGAATCCTTTGCTGCCTGCGAGTGCTTCTTCATTGAGTTTCACGGCTGCATCCCCACTGGCGCTGGCCACGGTGTCGCCTGTGCCGAGCCAGGCGATGCCACTGACTTCTTTGCTGAAAGTGGTGATGCTTTTGGTTTGTTTGTTGTCCAACAGATCCCAGAAACGCAGCGTCTTGTCCGCGCCTCCCGTGGCCAGTGCGAGTCCGTCGCTGCGCCATGCGATACTGAGGACCTGACCGCTGTGACCTTCAAAAGCCGCCACTCGGTGGCCGTCGGTGACTTGGAAAACACGGGCCCAGCGGTCGCTGCCCGCGGTGGCGATCAACCCATCATCCGGTGAAAAGGCGAGTGCGTTGACGGTGTCGGAATGAGGATCAGCCAGTGTTAGGACGGGCTTGCCATCCGCCGTGTTCCAGATCTTCACCTCGCCCGAGCGCGAGGGCACGCCGCCGCCGCTGGCGAGGAGTCGCGTGTCGGATGAGAAACTCAGCGCAGTGATGCGGCTAGCGAGCGTGGCGGCATCATCCGGCTGCCCGATGAGGCGCTCCATGGCGAACGTGCGTCGTGCTGGCAGGGTGAGAATTTTCTTGTCAGAGCGGGCCGCCAGCAAGCCGTTGGTGGTTGCAGCAATGAACGATGGAGCGGCTCCCAATGCTGGAACTTCCGCTGCATCCAGCAACTCACCGGTGCTGGTGGCGTGCCATTGCAACCGTCCGCCATCCATGACGATGAGGGCGACTTTGCCATGGTCGAGCAACGTGAAACCTTTCGGGGCGGGCAATGCAGCCAGCCCCTTTTTCAATGCTTCCAAGGTAGCGGCCCCTTCAGCCACGGTCGATTCTGCGGCAGTGGCGGCTCCGTCGGCGGCAGCTTGATTTTGCATCGCTTGGCCTGTTAGTCGCACGGCCAGTTCCGCATTGGTGCGGGCATCGGTAAAGGCGCGTTCAGCGGCGGTCGCTTCTGTGGCGGCCTTCTTTTCCGCGTCCTGACGCGGTTTGTCAGCAGGCGCTGCGCGAAGTGCTTCTGTTGCCGCTTGGGCCGCAGTGAGTTTGCGCTGCCAGTCGGCGCGTGTTTTTTCCTGAGCCAGATGCGTCGCGTGGAGGTTTTCGGTTTCTTTTTTTACCGCCTCGGTGGCTGCGGCAAATCTGGCCTTGCGGGCATCGAGCCTGCGCTGAGCCGCCTGCTGGCGTCGTTCAGCGGTGGTGATGGCTTGTTGCGCAGGGTTCTCCAGTGCTTTGTCAGCCACGCGTTTGCCGTCGGCGGTTTCAGTTAGGTGGAGGACAGGCTCTGCGTTTATCCAGAGGATCTGAGTGCCTACAGGATCGGGCGTGGCGAGAGCCGTGATGGCTTGGTCGTTGAGTTTCCATTCACGCAAGGGAGCTGGCGGAGTGGCGGGAACCTCTTTGGTAAAGGGGTATACGCGCAGGAATCCATCAGCATAAGCGACGGCCAATTCGGTGCCATTTTTCAGAAACGTTAGGCCTGTGATCAATGCCGGGGATTCCGCACGATAAACGACGCTGGCCTCGGCCACACTCCAGATGCGGAAAGTGCGATCCGCAGCGGCGGACACGAGCCATAGACCGTCCGGGGAAAAACACAGTGCCTTGACGGGAGTAGTGTGCTCTTTGCATTCGCGCAGAACGGGTTTCTCCGCGCCAGATTCCCAGAGCCGGATGATACCCGCCTCATCTCCCGCCGCCGCATGTCGTGCCGAGGTGGCGAAACTCGACGGACTGGAAGGAAGCTCCATGGCTGGTCGCAGCTCGGTGAGCGGACCACGTCGCCAAAGCCGAATGGTGCGGAATCCGCCCGTGGCCACCAAATCATCGCCTCCGAAAGCCACGGACATGATGGCATCCCGATCCGCTGGGGCCTTGTCTTTGTAGAGATCGAGTTTCGCCAGTTCCGGATCCGTCAACAGCCCGAGCGAGATCCCAGTGGCCACTTCCGTGAGCTGAACCTGGTTCCCCCGAGCCGCCGCCGCCATGCGCCCGGAACCTGACAACGCGGCGGCATTCACGGGTGCGCCTGTCGCTGGATAGCCGCGCCATTCAGCGATGTTGTCGGAAACAGGGCCGCCTTTCAGTCCTTGATCGATCCAGAGTTTCAGCAAGCCCAGTTCATCCGGGGTAAGATCCACCGCGTTAACCTTGTTGCCCGGAGGTGGCATGGCCGATTCTTCGAGATGGGCGGCACTGCGGACTAATAAACTTTCCAAGCCTTTGCCCGCAACCGCAGCAGGTCCGGTTTCGCCACCCTTGAGAATGCTGGTGGGCGCCTCCAGATTCAATCCCGCCTTGGCTTTGGTGGTGTTATGGCAGGCGAGACAACTTCGCTTCAACATCGGGTAGATGTCCTTGGCGAAATCCACCGGAGCCTCACGTTTGACCTCGGCAATCGTGAGCGGAGCGGCGGCAGACGCGGTGGCGACGGAAAATACCAACAGGCCGCCCCAAAGGGATAGCCGAAGTTTACCGGACCCGGAGAGACTCAGGGAAGAAACCATGTGGCAGGGCAAGCTCAGGAAGGGGGACATTTTATGGAAACGAAATGGGCTGGCATCCTGCGGGATGCTTGGTGGTTTGGGGTAGATCCGATGGCGTCGCTGATCTAAACACCGGTTTCTACCCTGACCGTCAACGGTAATTTATTACGTGCTTACTTTACTTCCCCACAACTACAATGGGCGCTGCGAGGCGTCCTCGACTGCACCCCGGGCTTGTTGGGTTTCGATCTCCGCTTCCAGTCGGCCTAACTCAGCGGCAGACAATTCGACCTCCGCGCTCAGGGCGGAGAGTCGATCTCCTTCACCTGCTTTGACCATGGCTTCAGCGGATTCGAGCTGTTTCTTTTGTTCCGCCAGCAGCGCATCGGCCGTTTGCTGACGTTGCACGCAGGCTTCGTAACTCACCAAGGCGCGATCGACTTCACCCATGGCTTTGACTTGGGCTGATTCCACTTTGACGGCGGCTTCGGTCCGCTTGGCTTCGGCTTCCGCAATGGGTCCTTTATTTTTGTCGAAGATCGGCAGGGTGAGGTTGACCCCCAGCGCCCATTTGTTCACGCCTTGATCAAATTGATACCCGGGCCCCAGATGCACGTCCGGATACTGTTTGGCAACTTCCAAACGAAGCGCAGATTCTGCGGCGGCATACTCTGCCAAAGCGGAAAGCACATCGGGCCGTTGGGTGGCGGCCGCTTGCCGCAAAGCTTTGGCGCTGGGCAGAACGGACGGCTTTTCCAGCTTGCTGAAATCGAACCCCACATGCTGCAAGGCCGACTGGGGCACGCCGACTTCCACCGCCACATCCGCCTGGGCTTCGGCGGCTTGCTTCTTGGCGGTAGCGGCTAAGAGCTTGGTCTGACTGACGAGTAACTTAGATTGCAGGAGGACCGGACGCGCCATTTCTCCGGCTTGCACCTGGACGTCCAGAAATTTCACCGTCTCCTCCTGCACCCCCAACTGTTTCTCCAACACGGCCATGCGACGCTGCGCCCCATGCAAGTCGATCCACGCTTTGCGCAGCTTGGATCGGCTCGCCCACATGACTTCAGTTACGTGCAAGGCTGAGGTCTGCGCTTCAGCCACTGCCTTGGCCACGCGGGCATTGCGCTTGCCACCGGTTTCGATGGGAACGTCCAGCGTGAAACCCATGACCCAGGGAGATCCCCCGCCTGGAATCGCTCGCTCTGGAGCAAAGCCGAGCGTTGGATTCGGGCGCGCTCCGGCGGTTTGCAGGGCGGCTTTGGCCGTCTCCGCCTGAGCCCGGGCAAGTCTCACGTCGCCATGCAATTGGCTGGAGGCGGTGGCCAAGTTGGCGAAATCCCATTTCCCCGGCACCTTCTCCCCTGCGGCCTGCATGGCCGAAGTCAGCGTCCGGCTGGAATACTCCTTCACCCCCTGCTCTACCGTAATCGGTTTTGCCTGATAGCTGGTGCAGGCAGTGATAGACCAGAGGATCCCAACGGCGGCAAGTTGCCCGGCGGCGGGATAAAATTTACGGAAGGAATGAGGAACGATCATGGCTGAAGGTGGCGCTGGTCTCCTGGTGGGGTCCTCGGCAGGCTCCGTTCAAGGACGCGGTGGGAGCGGATGCCGCCCTTAATTTGTAGCGGTTTGCCCCCTGCTGAGCATCTGGAGAAAAATGAAATGCCTGTCACTAGAGTCACGCTTCAGCGCATCTTGCAAGGCTTAAGGAACGTTGCACTTATGATGAGCGCAAACTAAGCGGGCAAATCTCTTGCCAGACCGCGTGGTTGCGATAAAATTTCCAGAATCATGCAGTGTGACGTTTGCCAAGATAAAGCCGCTACGGTGTTCCTCTCCCAGATTCTGAAGGGAGAGGTGCACAAGGTGAACCTGTGCCAAGCGTGCGCCAAGGCACAGAACGTGACCGATCCCACCGGCTTTGCCCTGGCCGAGATGCTCTGGGGCATGGGATCCCACGAATCCCTAGCCCAACCCAAGGAGAAATCCTGCCCGGCCTGCGGTCTGCCGCACCACGTCTTCCGGAAGTCGGGGCGGTTGGGATGCAGTCACTGCTATCAAATCTTCGCTGATAACGTGGGGAATCTCCTCAAGACGATGCACAAGGGAACGCAGCACACCGGGAAGAAGCCATTCGGTTGGCAACCGACAGTTCCCCCACCCTTAATCCCGGAAATCCCAGCTGCGTCCGTCAAAACAGATTTCGCGTCCAACATCAATCAACTCTTGGAAGCGCTCCATTTGGCCGTGGCCAAAGAACAGTATGAAGAGGCCGCCCGCCTGCGCGATGAAATTTCCCGCATGGAAACCGCCGCCACCAAATTGACGGCCTAAGTCGGCTAACCTTTGTCCCTTTCGGTCGAAATTTTAACATCATGCAATTCAGCGCCCTGCTTCGTCAAACCCCCGAATGGATGCAAACCAGCGGCCCGCATCGGGACATCGTGATCACCAGTCGCATCCGCTTGGCGCGGAATCTGGTGGATGTGCCCTTTCCCGGTTGGGCCAAGAAAGAACAACGCAGCGCGCTGATGGCCGAACTGCAACCACAGGTGGCCTCCCTGCCGGAAATGGAGGACGCCTTCGTGGAAGACATGGCGAACCTGTCCCAGATCGAGAAGCAAGTCCTCGTGGAGAAACATCTCATCAGCCGCGAGCAAGCCGCCAAGAGCAACGGTAGCGCAGCCGTGATCAACAAGGCCCAGACGATCTCCATCATGATCAACGAGGAGGATCATCTCCGCATGCAGAGCATCTGCTCCGGCCTGGATCTCCAGACCGCCTTTGCCGCCTTGGATCGGGTGGACAATGAACTGTCCGAGAAAGTCCCGTTCGCCTACGATGCGCAGCTTGGTTTCCTCACCGCCTGCCCAACGAATCTGGGCACTGGCATGCGCGCGTCCGCCATGCTCCATCTGCCTGGACTGGTGCTCAGCGAATCCATGGCGCAGGTAAATTCAGCGGTGCAGAAAATCGGTCTGGCCGTGCGCGGCCTTTACGGAGAAGGCACGGAAGCGCTGGCCAACTTGTTCCAGATCTCCAATCAACATACGTTAGGCGACAGCGAAGCCACCTTGATCGCCCGCCTGGAAAAGGTCATCGAACAAATCATCTCCCACGAACGCAACGCCCGCACCAAGCTGCTCCAGGAGCAACCGACCAAGGTCAGCGATCACGTGGGCCGGGCTTACGCCATCCTGCGCTATGCCCACATTTTGGAGAGCAAGGAAGCCCTAACCCACTTGAGCATGCTCCGGCTCGGATCGGATCTGGGCTTGGTGCCGCACGATTACGGCAAGATGCTCGACTCCGTGCTCGTGGACATCCAACCGGCACATTTGCAGATCGCCTCCAAGAAGCGCCTCAACTCCACTGAACGGGATATCCTCCGCGCGCAGATGCTGCGGGAGAAACTACAGTCGCTGCCAGAGCCGAAGTTAGTTTGATTTCGGAACCGCCCGTCGCAGACGCACCCATTCGCTGATTTCTGCCAGCGGAATGATGAATTCGCCCAACCAAGATTCGAGGTGCACGCCGTCCATTTCCAAACGTGAATTGGTCCCGGAAAGGCAGCCGCCGTGGCGCAGGCGAACGCAGCAGGGAGCATCCGACTTGGGGGTAGTGCGTGGCGCGAACACCACGGCACTAATGCGCTTGAGGGGAATTTCCAAGACTCCGAATTCCGGCGTGTCCAGATGCCAGGCCTCGTTGGCGAAACGGTAGGATTGGGCGAGCACGTTATCTCCGTTGTTCAGCGCCACCCACGGATGCTCCGGGGTCGGCTGGGCTTGTTCTGAGAGCAATCCAGGCGAGGGATGAATCCAAACGTTGCTCACCGCCAGATCAGTCGTGGGGCGACTGGCCATGGGGAGCCAACAGAGTTTTCTGATTTCTTTCAGCGGACGGTTGGCATTCAATCTGCACACCCCCACCTCTTTGCCCTCGCTGCTAATAGCAATACGCTTGCTCAGCGGATCGAAAATAAACTGGAAGTGACGCAGCTTACTCAAGGATCGATCCGCCGATGGGATGACAAAGCTGTAGGATTCACTGCGGCCCATGCCGGCAAATGCCCCCGCATTCCTTCCTTCTGCAACGCGGGAAATCCTGATGGTGGAGGTGGTAGCATAGATGCTGAACAGCAACACGTCCTCCTCCCCATACAACTGCGCGCTGTATTCTCCCCACGGCATGGTAAACGCTATGGCCACAGCGGACTTGATTTCCGGGATCTGCAAACTCAGGAGTTCCGAACGGTTAGGAACTTGATACAACGTGGGGATACTATGTTCACCGTCAAAATATTTGACCACCCGAGCCTGTGATCGCTCGAAGCTGTAAGCGCGGCGGACCGGGTTGTAGATGCGCGACGCCAACTCCCAATCGGCCGTGGGACCACCCGCCACGATGGTCTGCGCGGCGGGCGGATGGTGAATCGCTTGCACTTCTTTCCTTGGCACCATGAAGGCCGCCCGATACGCCGTGCGTAACTCCAACTGTTCCTCCTGCAGGTTCAGCAACTGGGCGCTCAGCCAGTCCCCATTCTGGAATGCCACCACCGTGGAGAACTCCGGCTGCGCAGCCACCGGGCGGCTCAGGAGCTTGATCCCCGCCAGGCCATCCACGAGGAAACTCGACACCGTGGGCGAAGCCGGAACTTTCCAACGCACCTGCCCCGCCTCCTGCATGGCCAGCCACGTGCCGGGCAGTTGGGAGCCATCGGGAAAGGTGATGACGTCCTGATGCCATGCCATCTCCAAGGAAGCGGACCAAGGAGTCGCCCGCGGGAGCGCCATGCTGCGCACCGCCGTCAACGGCAGCGTCAGGGTGATCCCGGCGGCGGATTTCATTGCCAGATTCCCTTGATCCAGCTTTACCGTGGACGCTCCAATGCAGCCACCGGCCACGGTGGTGATGCGATACTCCGGCAGCACGGCAGCCACGGCGGGGCCTGCGAAATGCAGGTGAAACGGCTCCGTTCGGAGAATGCTAGTGCCATCGCTCAACTGAATTTCCGTGGCGGAAATCCGCTTGATGCGACTCGATACAATCCGCTGCGCCCCAATCTCCACAGTGTCCTCTGCCACCACCGTAAGCGACTTGGGAGGCACCAATCCAAGCCAGGGACTAACCCTCATATGCGAAAACTCACACCCCCCGCGCCCGATGAAACTCATCGACCGACCCAGCCGCTCCATGGCGCGGACGGGCACCTTGCTAACATCGAACCGACCCAGGTAAACTCCGCCGCGGACGATCTCGAAGCGACCTTCCGCAAGGTCGCCATAGATCGCGTGATGCACTGGTGGCGTGCCCTCCATGAAGTAGAGCGGTTGCCGGAGCACAGGGGTGTTAATCCATTGCCCATCATACTGCGAAAGGGAGAGCGCATTGTTTTCCACCAGGAGGGAGACATAACCATAGCTAACCGAGCCTTCCGCAGAAGCGCGGAACAGGGACAGCGCGAAGTCCGTCTGGTTGGTATCGAATTCGAGCAGGAAACGAATGGGCCAGTTGAAACTCTGCGCCACTGCGCCCCGCTCCAGCTTGGGATCCACCATCCATCCGTGATCCGTCGGCTGACACGAAGACGCCGGATAAGGGGACCAATTCCCCTGATGGTTGGCCGTGCAGACGAAGCCCTCGCTTGGTTCCGCAGTGTGCACCAACTCAGCCACGGCGGCTCTGGGGAAAGTCACCTCCCCGCCGCCCATCACCTGACATGTCAGTTGGTCATCCTCCAGGGTCGCCTCCGTCAAGGGAAGCGTGGTGCCGTCCCGTAATAACAGATGCAATTGCTTTCCTTCGGACTTGGCGGGATGATCCAAGGAAATGTCTGCCACCGCCGTCAAATTAAGCGTCACCTCCGGGCCCGTCGAGAGCTTCGCCAGCACCTCGCCATCCTGCAGGCGAATCGGCTCGGCCGGGATCTCCGTGCCATCCACCAACCGAATCCGATTAGGACCAACCGGCTCTGCGCCATACTTCGTGGTCGAGGAAGAGAATTGCACCACCCCAGGCTTACGCTCGGACTTCACCGATGGCATGGACAGCAACGGCAGCACCTTCGGCTGCGGCCCGACCTGGATGCGGCGCAATGGCACCTGCCCCCATGAAGTTGCTGCCAGCAGAAACCCCAAGCCGACCCAACGGCAAAGCTTACCGGAATTTAGCGGCATAGTGAACAGTGCATGGAATGGTGATGGAGACATCGGAAAAGTCCTGACGCCGCATAGATAGCGGCAGCGCCACCGACTCGTCAATCACCATGTTAAGCAGGGTGTTGAGTTTGAGTGAACCATTATCCAGTTTACACCCTTGAGGTCAGGCCTCCCGCCAAGCATCGCCATCGCACTAGGTTGTTAGTGGCGAGTCTTCCGCAGGCACGCTCAAATGGTTTGCTCGCAATTCCTGGTGTAAAAATTTAGCCGCGACAGCGCCACGCAGACCGCCAGAGGAATGGGATACCACCGCCAGGCAGCGAGAATTGTGCTGGGTCTCGGTGGAGTCTAGGAGGAGATCAATGCGTCCGGTTAGCTCCGTGGTCAAAGACACCACCCCGACGTAGCGAGGTAGCACAACGTGATCCAAGAAGCGATCCAACTGGGACTGATTGGCCAACCGATACGGCCCGTGGATGAGCGACTCCACATAGACTGGACCCCGGAGGAATTGGATTGCCAAGAGGGCGGTCACATCGTCCCGTGGTTTGCCGAGACGCTTGGCAACCATCGCCCGCAAGGCATCGGAGGCCATGCCACCGATGACTCGCAACTCCAGAAAAGAGAGGTGAATTTTGGGATAAGTGGGAATCAAAATATGCGTAACGGTCCATTCCTCAAATACCTGATTACTCTCATCAACTCCGTGGATCTGCAAAATGAGGGCGGATTTGGTGTGGTCAACCGGAGCTAACAGGTAAGGTCCTCGGCGGTCATCATGAAGATGGAGACCTTCCAAGGAGGAGGCATCTTCAGCAATGCCGAACTTAGGCACCAGTTCCAACGCGGGCGAAATCCTCGAACCAGTAACAGCCACTGCGTGATGCACCCCATTCCGCTGCATCACCAGAATGGGGACCATCCGGGAACGCAGAGCGGCGTGGATTACCGCTAGGGAGACGTAGCGTTCCTTGGCTGCAACCAAGCAAGGCGCTATCCCCAGGGACTGCATGGAGGAACACATCTGCTCCAGGCTCAAGCCTTCCGATGGAATAGCACGCCCATTCGGGAGTTGGGACTGGGTGGCCAAGCGGGTTATTTGAACCGGAGTGGGGCTTCGCAGATTTTCCGAGCCCCGCAGATAGTGCAGTGAGGCCCAAATGGCGGTAGTGGCACAAGCGCTGACGCCGTAATCCTGTTGCTGAAATGGAATTCCGGAAACAGTTAGTTCCAACCCTTTGAGATGCACCCGGGTGGGCAAGAGCCCAGGAAAGTGCGAGTGTTTGCCTTCCTTGGCTCGGAGAACCGTCCTCCCCACTGGTGCCCCATGCATGGGCTTGATGACGGAAAATCCCAAGTAATGTTCGCTACTGAACTGCTCACAGGCTGCACGATACAAGGCGGCTCCGGCCTGTGCTTTTTCTAGAACTGTCTCCATCGCAACCTTCAGTTCCGTCTCAGCCAGATTGAAAAAGTGCAATCTCCGACAGGTGTTGCTGTAGGAACGAAGGCTCTTGGAGTAATAGACGCTGTGGTCTTCAACGTGGTGTCTGTCAATGCATTCCAATTCCAGCGCCATGGATTTGCCGCCCAAAGTCGCAACGTAAGAACGAATGTAATTTAGTTGCCTGAAGGGATCGCCAGGGTGGAACGCGGGCTTTGCCAACTCAAGCAATTTCTCAAGGTCAGTGCTTGCATCAAACGCATACAACAAAGTATTCCCCATTGGCACAACGTCGGACAACGGGTGAACTTATTCGCGGCAGTCGATGCGGACCGCAAAATCCGCTTCCGTTAGTTGTCCGGCTTCTTGGTTGTGGACATACCATTGTTGCCGCTCAACGCGACAGGCCTCAATCTCCTGAGCAATCTGAGCTCTAAATTCAGGATCTTCGAGCCAAGCATCATCCATTTCGGTTTCTGGAGTTAGAGAAGGAGGATCAGAGATCATGGCAAATAAAGAACTGGAGGTTTGTAAGGCGCGCATCCTACACAGGCGTAGGCTTAGGGCAAGATTTTTTAGATAGTTCAGTCATTTTTTCTCAATGATGAGAAGCTTGGGTTCATCTTCAAAGGCGGCACCCGAAATTTAACCATTTAAAACAATTCGTGTCCATGAATTTTTTACACATGAGGTGTTTACCTTGGATCATCTCAGATTCGATCTGAGTGGCAGCTTTCATGCCTTATCCAGATAATGCTGTGGCGACCGAGCGTGTGCACGGTTGTCAGGTCGGTTATCCGGCCAGCTCACCCCCCAACCCGTGGCAGCGTTACGGTGAGCGTGGTCCAACCGTCTGGGGCGCTGTGGAAATTTACGGTGCCGTGATGGGACTCGACCACCCAGCGCACAATGTTCAGGCCCAAGCCAGTGCCTTCCGGGCTCTGGGCCTGGCCGTGGTTCCCCCGGAAGAAGCGCTCGAAGACTTTGGCTTGCTGCTCTGGGGGAAGTTGCATGGAGGTGTTCCCTATCGTTAGGACCACAGCTTCCTCAGCCTGTGCCAGCACGATGCGGAGCAAGCCCTTGGGCACGTTATACTTTACGGCGTTATCAATCAAGTTGAGGAGCAGTTGGCGCAGGCGCAGGGGATCTCCGTCCACGGTGAGCCCCGGGGAGATGGCTGTTTCCACGCGGATCTGGTTGAGGCTAGCCAGCGTCAGGGCATCATCCGTGGCATCTTCGACCAAGGAGGACAGGTTGACTGGTTTGATCTGAATTTCCACCAAGCCTGCGTCCGCCTTACTGAGAAATGTTAACTGATCCACGATCCGCGCCAGACGGTCAATTTCATCGACCAGATTCTCCAGCCATGGACGCTGTTGCTCAGCGATGGGCACCGCTCCGTTGAGGGCGGTCTCGATATCCGCCCGGATGATCGTCAGCGGCGTTTTCAGTTCGTGGGATGCTGCCAGGGTGAATTCCCGCACTTGAAGGAAGGAAGTTTGCAGTCGTTGCCGCATGTCGTTAAAGACCAGCGTCAGGCGGTCGAATTCATCGCCATTGCCGGAACGGGGGATGATTTCTGCGAGATTGTCCGCCTCCGTGCGAGCCGCCGCCTCAGTGATGGCTTGCAACTGGTCCAACGACCGACGGGAGAGCCACCAGCCGCCCCCCAGTGCCAGCAAGGCCATGGGCAGAGCCAGTCCCAAGGCAAAGATACCAATCTCCTTACTGCGTTCCGCATTGTAAATTTTATGATCCCGCAGGCGCAGTTCCCGGTAGGCATGCGCACTGATGATGCCGGTGCACATGATCAAGGAAATGGTATACCAAATGCTGAGGCGTTTCCGAACGGTCATGGCTGATACGGCAGGCTAGACCACAATGGAGTAACCGGTGCCGCGGACCGTTTCCAGAATGGGACGCTCCTCCGTATGCCCCAGCTTCTCCCGCAGCCGGCGGATGGTCACATCGACAATATTGGTGCCGGGGTCGAAATCATAGTCCCAGACTTTCTCCAGCAAGAGGGTGCGGCTGCAGACTTGGCCGGCCCGGCGCATGAGGCACTCCAGCAGGCGGTATTCACGTCCCGTCAATTCCACTTTGCGGCCATCACTGTCTGCGGTGCGGGTGTTGGTATCCAGCGAGAGATGGGCTGCCCGCAGCAGGATGGATTTGGCTTCCCCGCCCCGCCGCATCAGCGCCTGCAGGCGGGCGGTGAGTTCTTCCAGGGCGAAGGGCTTGGGCAAATAGTCATCCGCTCCGGCTTGCAGTCCTTCGACTCGCTCGCTCACATGACTCCGAGCCGACAGCAGCAGGACGGGGACGGAATTCCCGCCGCTGCGCAATTGCCGCAGCACACTGAGTCCGTCCAACTGGGGCAGCATGATGTCCAAGACCACCGCATCGAAAGCCTCCTCGGAGGCAAGGCGCAGGCCGTCCAAACCGTTGTGGGCCAGGACTACTTCCATTTTATGTGACTCTAGAGAAGTCCGAATGAAATTGGCCATTTTCTTCTCATCTTCGACGACCAAAATTCTCCCTCCGCTCCATCCTTTTACTTCGGTGGCAGATTCTGGTGCTTGCATGAGCCCTCCTCCGGTCTCAGATTTCTTTTTTATCATCATGCGTCACCTTATCCCCATCCTCGGTCTGCTCCAATGTCTTTTCTGCCATTTTTCATGGGGGGAGGAAAACTCCGCTTACCAGGCCGTGAGTGTCCAGCACGGCGGGCAGGAATACCACTACCGACTGCTGCGTCCCACCGCTGCGACGGGGAAATTTCCGCTCGTGGTGTTCCTCCATGGCGCGGGGGAACGCGGGACGGACAACCTGGCCCAATTGAAATTTCTACCGAAGGCGCTGGGAGGCGAACTCCGCCCGAAGTTCCCCTTCTTCGTGCTGGCTCCGCAATGCGCTCCTGGTCAGCAGTGGGTGAACGCACCCTGGGGGGACAAGCAGTGCACCCCCATGGCGGAAAAGCCTTCAGTAATGCTGGGAAATGCCATCGCAGCCTTGGAACAGACGCGGAAAGACCCGCAGGTGGACCAGAGTCGGATTTATCTCACCGGGATCAGTATGGGTGGGTATGGCACGTGGGAGCTGGCCATGCGGCATCCCAATTGGTTTGCGGCCGTGGTGCCGATCTGCGGCGGCGGGGATGAGGCCAAGGCGGCCGTGCTCAAGGATCTGCCGCTTTGGGTCTTTCACGGTGGCGCGGACACGGTCGTGTGGCCGGAACGCTCCCAGCGGATGATCGATGCCATCTCTTCCGCTGGTGGGAAACCCCAATTCTCTCTCCTCCCCGGGGTCGGGCACAATTCCTGGGAGCCAGCCTATGCCCTCCCCAGCGGCTTGCTGGACTGGCTTTTTTCCCAGCGCCAGCAGGGAAAGTGATCCCGGGCCGGTAACGATAATTTCTTGCCAACCCGGGGCAACACAAGTAGAGGATTTCCCTACCGTAATTAATTCGGCCCTCTCCCTCATGATTGAAACGCAAAATCTCACTAAACAATTCGTCGGGCGCAATGCCGTGGACAACATCAGCTTCGAACTGAAGCGCGGGGAAATCGTGGGCTTTCTGGGACCCAATGGGGCCGGCAAAACGACCACCATGCGGATGATCACGGGCTACCTGCCAGCCACCGCCGGCACCGTCCGGGTGGCCGGATATGATATTTTCACCGACTCGCTCAAGGCCCGTCGGGAAATTGGCTACATGCCAGAATCGGTGCCGCTCTACGACGACATGCGGGTGAAGGAATATCTTACGTTCCGCGGCAAGCTCAAAGGCCTGCGCGGGGCGGGCGTGAGCGATAATGTCAATCGCGTGCTGGATCTCTGCACGCTGGGCGAAGTGCGGAATCGTCTGATCGGCACCCTCTCCAAGGGCTTCCGGCAACGGGTGGGCTTGGCGGATGCGCTGGTCCACAAGCCTGCGCTGCTGATTCTGGATGAGCCTACGAATGGCCTGGATCCGAACCAAACCCGCCAAGTGCGCACGCTGATCGGGCAGTTAGGCTCGGAGCATACCATCCTCATTTCCACCCACTTGTTAAATGAAGTGGAAATGATCTGCGGTCGCGTCATCATCATCGACAAAGGCAAGATCAAGGCGGACGACAAGCCGGAGAACTTGATTCAACAACTGCGCGCCAGTGGGGCGCTGCGATTGGAAATCAAGGCTGAGCCGACCGTGGCGCAGAAGAAAATTGCCGCGGTGCCCGGAGTGCGTCGGGCGGTGCAGGAGCTGCTGCCCGATGGCTGGTTGCTCTATCAAATCAAGGTGGATCCCGGAGCCGACGTGCGGGAGGCGCTGCATGAGCTAGCCAATTCCCACAAGTGGCCGCTGCGCGAGCTTTCGCTCCGTGGCGTGACCCTGGAGGATGTCTTCGTCGAACTCACCCAGCGTTAAGGCTCATCCTCCCCCCTCTTTACTCCGATCCCTCCTTTCATGCGCACCTTCCTTATTCTCCTTGGCAAAGAACTCCGCAGCTTCTTTCTATCGCCCGTGGCCTACATCGTGCTTGCGCTGTTCATGGTCATCAGTGGCTTCTCATTTTCCCAAGCCATCACCCTGCTGCGGGAGAAGCCCAGCGAAATGAGCATCGTCCAGTGGACGTTCTATCCCCGCTGGTTCTTCTTCTACTTCTTCTTCCTGTTCCCGCTCATCACCATGCGCTTGTTCGCTGAAGAGCAGAAGCTGGGCACGCTGGAATCCCTCCTCACCGCCCCGGTCCGCACCGTGCA
Organism: Verrucomicrobiales bacterium; assembly: GCA_031411295.1. Lineage (GTDB taxonomy): Bacteria > Verrucomicrobiota > Verrucomicrobiia > Verrucomicrobiales > V1-33 > JAGNEJ01. The sequence continues at coordinate 65,342 of JANOAV010000033.1, forward strand.
TGTGCTCCTGGCGAAGTATTTCTCCGCCGTCATTTTCTACTGTGTGCTGTGGCTGCCTAACCTGCTCTATATGGGCATCTTGCATTGGGTGGCGGATGGTCGGGTGGAGATTCCGACAGGTCCCCTTGCCGGAAGCTACCTCATCATTTTCCTCAGTGGCTTGTTCCATATCGCGATTGGATGTCTGGCTTCTGCGCTGACGAAAAACCAGATCGTGGCCGCCATCATTTGCTTCACCTTGATTCTCCTGCACTTCCTCATGGGCATGTTCCTGCTCCTCATGGCGGACAACTACCCGGTGGAAATGACCGGCATCGTGAACTACTTCGCCACCACCCAGCACATGTCCTACTTCACTCGCGGGCTGATCGATTCCCGGGCCATCGTTTATTACCTGAGTTTCACCGCCTTGTTGCTGGGGACCACCCATCAGGTGCTGGAATACCGCCGCTGGAAATCCTAATCTTACTTCCCCTCCTTCCCTGACCCATGTCTGAAGAAATCTCCCCCACCCCAGAGGCCGAAGTTACCCCGGACGCCATACCGCCGGAACCAATAGTGCCCCTCGTGCCGATTAACCGTCGTCGCATCGGTCTCAACGTCACCCTGCAGATCCTGCTCGGCGTCTGCCTCTTTGGTCTCGTCAACTATCTGGGCCTGCGTCACTTCGTGCAGTGGGACAAGACCTATGATCGCGAGTTCACGCTCTCCAATGACACCCTGACGTTTCTCAAGCAACTGGACAAGAAGCTGGCCGTGACCGTCATTTGCCACAAGGGCACGCCGGAGCACAAGGACGTCTGGCAACTGGTGGAAAGCTTCCATCGCGAAAGCAAAGGCAAGCTTAAAATCGAGCTGGTGGACCCGGTCAAAGACATCGAAGCGTTCGACAAAGTCTCCGCCGAAGCAGCCAAGCTGCGGATCAACGTGGGCGATCTTGGCATCCTTATCCGCGTCATCAAAAGCACCTCCGAAGCAGCAGAGAACCCCGACGCACCGCTGCCGGCAGCTAGCTTCATTCCGCTGAATTCAATGTTCGTTTACACCAAAGACGTGAACCAGAATCCCGTGCTCAGCGGCTTCAACGGGGAATCCGCCCTAACCGGTGGACTGATGTCCATTTCCGAAGGCAATCCGCCCAAGCTCTACATCGTCCACTTTGGGAAAAGCAAGTTGCGCAGCGTGCCCACCATGGGCAATGCCATCAACGTGATCAGCAAGATGGCCGCGCGCCAGAATATGAAGCTGGTGCCGCTGCCACTCTACGAAACAGACCACATTCCCGAAGACGCCAGCGCGGTGTTGCTCGTAGGCTTGGACAACGACCTCTCGGCCCGTGAAATCGGCACCCTGCGGGAATACTGGCGCGGCAAAGGCCACGCGTTGTTCATCATGCTCAACCGTGCGGGCGACTACCCGATGCCGACCCTTAATGCCTTCCTGGCAGAAAATGGCGTCGTCCCCCAGGAAGACCGCGTGATGCGCACCTACGGCACGGCCACCGGCACCCAGAAGGTCTTCGAGAATACCGTGACCATCCTGGATAACAGCCCGATTACGAAGGCCCAGAAGGGTCTCGTCACCACCATTCCCGGTCGCAGCAGCTCGTTGAAACTCACTCCCGAGGCCGAACTCCCCCGCACCGAGAACATTGATATCAAGCCGCTCCTCAGCCCCACCACCGGCTATTGGGGGGAGAAAAACTACGACGATGAATCCCCGCAAGCCGGTCCGGACGACAACGCCCCGCCGCTCTATACCGCTGCCTCCCTGGAGCGGGGAGCCTCGCGCGATGCCCAGATCAGCATGGACAGCTCCCGGATGGTCGTCATCGCAAATTGCTCCCTGTTAGACCCGGACATCCTCCTGCGGGAGAACCAGGATTTCGTGAACTCCTGCGTGAACTGGTTGCTCCAGCGGGATAAATACATCGGCATCAACCCCACCCCGCGTTCCACCTACAGTTTGAAAATTACGCCGGAGCAAAAGAACCGCATCTTCGTCCTCACCACCATTGTGCTGCCGCTGGCCATCTTCCTGCTGGGCGTCTTCATCTGGGGATCGCGTCGTAGTTAATCTTCCTCCTTCTCCCCTCCATGCGCACCCGCACCACTCTGCTCTTACTATTTCTCGTTGCTGCCTTGGCCAGCTTCATCTGGTATTGGGAGCGCCATCAGCAATCCACCTTGGAGCGGCGGCAAGCGGGATCGCTCACCAGTCTGGACCTAACCAAGATTGATTCCATCGAAATCCAAAATGCCAGCGGCACCGCCAAGCTGAAGTTGAAAGCCGATAACACCTGGTTTCTCACCGACCCGTTCGACGACCGCGTGGCTCCGGAGTTTATGCAACGGCTGCTCGATCTGGCTACCAAGGCGGAAATCGCGGACACCCTGTTGGAAAAAGACGTCAAGGATTCGGATCGCAAATCCTATGGCCTCAGTGAGAAAGAAGCCATCACCATCGCCTGGCGCTCCGGTGGCAAGACCGTGGGAAAACTCAAGTTAGGGAAAATCGGAGCGTTAGGCGATACCGTGTATGCCGAAGCTCCGGGAAACAAGACCTACTCGGACATCTATCTCATCTGGGCCCGCCCGGATGCCAAATCCACCAACTTACGGGATGAAATCGCTCGACCGCTCACAGAAATGCGGGATCTGAAACTCCTGCCGTTCTCCTCCGGTAAAATTGTCAGTTTCTCCATCCGCCGCCCCGGCACCGCGGGCGAAATGCAGGTGCAACGCAAGCTCATAGCCGCCGACGAAGCCACCCCCTGGTCATTTACCAAACCGCTCAAAGCCCGGGGCGATCAAAAGCGCATCGATGATTTCGTCGGCCTCTTCGGCACCGCCCGGGCCACCAAACTCCTGGCCCCCGGCTCTGCGCCCAAAGACCTGCCCGCCGCTCCCGCCGTCGAATTGCAATTTCAGACTGATCCCGCCGCCAAGGGCACCATCATCCGACTCTATCCACCGGAAACGCCGGGATCAGCCAGCATCAATGGATACCTTGCAGACCGCAAAGCTTGGATCTCCATTGAAGCGGGATTCCTTCAATCCATCCCAGCCTCCCCCAACGACCTGCGGGCCCCCACCCTGACGGATCTGGACTCCAAGAAGCTCACCACCATCTTAATCCAAACCGCCGAAGTGGACCCCATCTCCCTCTACCGCATCGGCAACCGCTGGGTCATGCAGAAGGCAGACAAGAGCTTCATCAAAGCCAGCGGAGACCGCGTTAGCAAAACCATCCAGGCGCTCAACACCGCCGAGATCGGCAGGTTCGTCACCGACTCCCTCACCAATCCCGCCGAATATGGCTTGGATGCCCCCTGGCAGACGATCACTTTTGCCTCCCCACTGCACACCCCGCAACAAATCGAAAAGATCACCCCGGAGAACAGCATCGTCCTCCAATTCGGCAAAGGCCCGGATCAGCGGCTCTACGCCAACTTCAAAGGAGAGAGCAGCGTTTACCTCATGCTCCCCGAGCATTACAGCCTCGTGCCTTTCCTACCCATCAAATGGAAGGACCCGCAAATCCTCTCCTTCACCCGCCCCAGCGTCCGTCGTTTCCAACAGACCCTCGGCACCGCCCCGCCCGTGACCCTTGCCAGCCCGCCCCAGAGCTTCACCTTCATCGCTTCCAGTGGCGGCAGCAACGTGAGCAGCCTCCTCCTCAAGGAACCAGTGGAACGCATGCTCGCCCGCCTCGGCTCCCTCAACGTAGCCGACTGGGTCTCCGGGCTGCAAGAAGGACACGACGCCCTCCAGACCCCCGCACTGGAACTGGAATTGGACATTGAATACGCCGACGGCAAAGATCCCGCCAACTTCGATGCCGCCAAGACCAAGACCGTGAAACTCAGCTTCGCCCCCGCCGGCAGCGCAGCCAAAGCCCTCTTCTACATCGGCAGTTGCACCGATATCTCCGACTACTTCCTCATCACCCGGGAAGTCTTCCAGGAACTCTCCACTCCGCTCCTGAAGCGCGAGTAAACATGCCACCCAAGTTGGAGTTCGGGCTTCAGCCCGTCAGCATCCCCCAAGTGCGATCTGATCCCAACCAACGCCTTGCGCCCATTTCCACGCCACAACTTTAGCTCATGAGCTTCCGCCGCATCATCGCACACCTGCTGCCGGCACTAGCTTACGGTGGGCTCTGCCACGCCTTCGCGTTTGGCCTGCTGCTGACGCGCTACCACGGCTACCCGGATGTCGATATCCCCGGAGGTATCTTTTACTATTTCGACATCTGCGGACAACAATGGCCGACGTTTCCGATTCTCGTAACTCTGTTCTCACTGCTCATCGTGATTCCGACTCTGGTGGCCCTCGTCGTCGCGTGGCGTCGCCCCATCGTGCCGTTGGAGAGTGCTGATGCGGTTACCGTCCACTTGATTACCCTTTTGCTTTCGCTCTTGGTAAATGGCGTCCTCTGCCTCGCGTTCGCGCTCGAGAGCTGGAACCGAGATTCATTTTGATGCGGCACAACCGCTAAGCCGACTGAAACAAGCAACGTAGTCATGGACTGGGGTGTTCAAAAAGGGGCTTTAAAACGGGAATTCGTTCCTGCGTTATTCAAGTCGGCACCTTCCGTTTCCACAGTCAGCATAGTCCTGTAAGGACGGAACACCAAAGCCCAGGGTGGAGCGAAGCGCAACCCTGGGTATCCGCCACCGTTGGATCTAAGCCCTGGAGGGGCGAGACAATAACAACACCCAGCGTCCAGGCCCCGCTGACTGCTCACGATCCAATGTCATGCCCTTTCAGGGCTCATTTCATGTGGTGAATCTTTCCCAGGGTTGCGCTTCGCTCCACCCTGGGCTTTGTTGTGTCGTCCTTACAGGACTAAGCGACGCTAAATGCGCGCATCGTGCTTTCTTAAATCGCGCAGGATAGATTCACGAATTTTTGAACACCCCAGTCATGGACTTTAGTCCATCGCATCACCCGCCGCCGCTCCTCGCTCGGCCACTGCGGGGCAGACTTAAGTTCCACTGGCTAGCACGTCAGAAAAGGTGACGATCCCGGCGGGACATTTGTCGGTTGGAGCCAACTTCAAGCTGTTCTGTCCCAGTTTGCACGCAATTATTTTGGATAGACATGAAATTATTTTCACTCATAACGCTATTTGTTTGCCATAAAATATATTGTTTTTGCAACTGCACATGCCCATTTGGCCTAGAACCGATATTTTCGCTTATATCAATACTATTATTTCTCATCTGACGGTCTTGATTTCTCTCAATCTTGCTCCAAATTAACCCCATGCCCGTCTCCGCCCATCTCGATTACAAGCCCGTCCTCGATGAATTCCTCGCCCACTGGGCCATGGTGGATTCAGCCTTGGGGGCCGATCCCATCGTTTTAGCGCAGGGATTGAATCGGGCTGGGTTGCAGGCTCTGCGGGGGGACTTGGCTACTAAATTCACCGATTTCACCCACTTGGAGAACGATCTGGAGCTGGCGGGGGGATCCCTGGCCCTGCGGAAGACCGCCTTGCTGGGCAGAATCGTGCAGTTTAACGGCGTGGTGCGCGCGTGGTGGCATGGCCAGCCCCTGGGGGAAGTCCTGCCGCTGGCCCCGTCCGTCGGAGCCGCCCCAGAGCGCTACCTGCAAGTCGCCCGACACATCCTCTGGCTCTGGAACAAACTCAACGGCAGCCCCGCCCCCACCGGCATCACCCTGCCCCTGCGGCTGGGGGCAAATCACGACTACGGCCGCCCGGAGTTCCTCGCAGATGTCACCGCCTTCGACACCGACCGCATCGCCCACGAGACCGCCGACCTGGAATTAGCCCTCTGGCGCGCCCAGCGGGACACCCTGGAGCGCACCATCCACCAAGCCCTCGTCGCCTACGCCCGCTCCGTCATCGCCCGCCTCGGCCCGGATGCCGCCCTGACCCACACCCTCCCCCGCCTCACCCCACCCCAAAAGAAGCGCCCCAAACCACAGCCTACGCCCCCACCATAACCGAATGTGGGACCGCCCGCTGGGCTGCTCCAAAAAAGAACATGTGCCGACTGTCCCCAGTCGGCCCCACCCGTAGCCAACCCAATCCAATCCAATTGGCTCGGCAAAGGAATCCACCGCCCAGAATGTGGGACAGCCCGCTGGGCTGCTCCAAAAAGAACGTGTGCCGACTGTCCCCAGTCGGCCCCACCCGCAGCCAACCACCGTCCAAAATGATAGCAAAGACACAGGCCTGAGCGCAAAGGAATGCCGAGCCACCGGGAAATAAAATTCCTTCGCCTCCATTTCTCAATGGCTCTTAGTCCTGTAAGGACGAGGCATCAAAGCCCTGGGTGAAGCAACGCGTAACCCAGGGGCATGCAACGCCCAGAAAGCAAAGCCCTGAATGGGCGAGACACCGCAGCACGAGTCTCTATTTGCCTTTTCCCTTAATCCGATCCAGTGTCCACCCATGATCACCGTAGAAAAACAACTCGCCATCGTAGCCATGGGACTACCGCCCAAGAAGCGGGCCAAGCTGGCTGGACTGCTCTTGGAAAGCCTTGCGAGTGACCGGGAGGCCGCCTTGTCCCAAATGTGGGCAGACGAAGCCCAAGCCCGTTCCAAAGCATTGGCGGCTGGCAAGCTCAAGACCGTCTCCGTGCAGAAAGCCTTCGGTTTCAAGGCATGAAGGTGGAGGTTCTGGAGTTAGCCAAGCAGGAGTTCGATGAGGCGTTCTCCTACTATGAAGCCTGCCGGAAATCGGGAGTTGTCTGGGCAAAAAGAAACCCCGGAGCCTATCTGTCGCAAGCGGCAGAGGAAGGGATTCCGGGGTCAACGTCGCTATAGTGCACTGTTTTTTAATTTCACGCAAGTATGAACGCCCAATTTTTTCAGCAAATAGAACCCATCCTAGCCGCGGAGCGCCTGAGTTCATATCGGCACGATGGTGCGACACCAGCCATGGCACTGGCGCGCTATCTTCTTAACACAGCCCTCAGCGAAGCACTCTATCCTGTGTTACAGTTCGCAGAGATCGCGCTTCGTAACGCGATCCATGCAGAACTCTCCGCGCGGGCAGGCACGGCGGATTGGTTCGATAGCATCACCCTCACGCCGTGGCAGATGCAAAAAGTCCACGAAGCCAAGGACTCACTGTATCGGGCAGGAAAGCCCGCCACGGCTGGTGCTATGGTGGCGGAACTTGTCTTCGGATTTTGGACAGGTTTTTTCAATAACGCCCATTCCAGAACGGGCTTAGGCCATTTGCTGGCCCGACGCTGCTTCGCCCATGCGCCACGTTCAGCGCGCAATCTGAGGGACCTGGATGCCTCTTGGAAACAAATTCGCGATCTCCGCAACCGAATCTTCCATCACGAGCGCATTCTGCACTGGAGAGATCTCGACGCCCAACATGCCGCCATCTTGGAAATGATCCGCTGGATCAGTCCAGAATTGTTGGAACTAACGCGGGTCGTGGATCGCTTTCCTCAAGTAAGGATCGCTGGATTGCTTCCCTGGCAGGAGAGAATCAAACACCAGTAAGCAGCTGCGCGACTGCATCCGTGGCATGAGATTTCTGTTTCCCTCCCCCGGATTTCACCCCATCCTAGCCCCGCTGCCTCCCTCGAACTTGAACTTCCCATCTTGAACTCCCGCCTCCCATGCCCGATCCCACCGCCCACATGTCCCCAGAGGAAGCAGCCGCTTACACCAAAGCCTTACAAAAGATCGAAGCCTGCCGGAAATCTGGAAGGACCGTGTTGAATTTGGCCGGCTGCACGGAAAGCCTCTGCGAAGCCGATTTCAACTCCGACCATTTGAACTTCATTCATTGCGAATCCCACTGGGCGCTGGGGACATCGCCGCCGTAGGTGCAGGTTACCCTGTGAATTGTGTCGAATTTGACTATAAGTGCGGTATTGAGGTCATCTGGCGGAAATATTTCTATATTTTCAGCCACGTAGCGCTTCTTTTAGCGATTTTGAGGAAGTTCAATTTGGATACTAGGGTCAAACTCCGTTGACCTGCTACCTGAAGGATTGTATAGGCTCGCTACAATTCCCCAGGGTCGCGTCGGACTCGACTGTAAGTCTAATTCCAGCCTAGCAAAAGTTCCGTCTTTGAATCTTACAAAAAAATCCCCCAGAATACCCCGCTTTTGCTTTGTGTCATCCATGGAGCTGTCAAAGGTTTGTTCGATTTTTGCTTGGTAACCATCCAACGGAGCCATAAATGAAGCCGGATTACTAGAATCTGGTTTTGCGGTGGACACGATCTCTCCATTTTTCACCGAAATTTCTACGCCCCAATCATGAACTGGCCATCCGTTAATATGCATCCGTTTCACTGCGGTATCTAACCAGTATTTTATATAAATCTGATGATTTTCGGTTGTGCCGATAAGGTATGTCTGTGTATCTTGGAGCACGCCAGATCTACGCCTCTCTAGCAAAGGCTCTCTACTACCCATTTTCCGCAGTGTGAGAATTACAGGGTTTTCCGAGGAGCTTTGTGTTTTAGGTAATGCCCTTTTCCTTAGGTTTTCAGGCATAGACAATGGCAGGTCGGTAAAAGAATATCCACCGCTACTAGCCTTGGATGTGTAGTAACCAGCAGCCGATGCACTAACGCTAAGGCTGGCGGCGTTCGCCTCACGCAGAAAAAAACGTCCATCAGCGTCTGAGCGAATGACAATTCGTCTTAAACTATTGATCCACGGGTCGTTATTCGGTTTGCACACAATTTCCGCATTCGGGACTGGATGCCCAAATTCATCAACCACTTTTCCATGTAGCACTGCTACGGTTGCTTCCTGTATGCTTTTCTCCTCAGGTGTGGGCTCCCACGTCTCAAGTTCTGTCTGCTTTTTTCTTTCTGTTGCTGCGACAGATGGCGGTGCTGGCTCTTTGGTCTGAGCGGTGTTGCGTGGAGCCACGACCTCAGAGTTGGAGCACTGCCTGTAACTTGCGACCAGGAGCGCAGTCGCAGCCAAGTAGACGTATACGTTTTTCTTCATGGTTTTGCCGTGTATCCAAGGTTATCAAGAAGAATGCCGTAAAACTCCCTATTTCCGATGCCACCATTGAGGAAACTGATGAACTTTGATGTTATTTTAACTCGCTTACTTTTCTCTCATCGTAGAGTAAATTTCTAGATCCCGTTGGGTTGTAAAGCGATTCGATTCTGATCCCCTCCCAATCTCCGTCGATCGAGGCGCGCGCGTAGGTGTTATCAGCAAAACGAAAGAATAGCTCCTTTTTGATGAACCAAGGTTTCCAATCGGCCTTTGTTTTCGGGAAGTCGAGGAGCAGTTCTTCTTCAAATCCGCTCGCCGGGGCTTCGATGGCATCGTAATCACTCGTGTAGGGATTCCTTTCTAACGTGATTATTTGAAGCCCTCCACCCGGAACCCTAAGTTTGAGGCTCCAACTGAGAGGACCGGCAGCATTGACGTCCCGCGGGTCCTTCTCGCTCACGAGTCGGCACTCAACCGCATGATCCGTCGGTTCAGCAAGGGGAAGGCGAGCAAGGTAGCTTAGCGGGTAGTAACGGGGGCTGCCGTCTCGTGGTAGTGGCCCTCCCTGTGTGCCAGAGATTAAAGTGTCCGCGGGTCCTATCTTTTTAATCTGGAATATTACCGGATTTGCTCTGTTCGGGACGTGTTTTATCGGCACAGGTTTACCCACGGCCCGATGGGCCTCCTTAAGCCGCTCTGAATAGTCAGCAAAGGAAAAACTTTGGCTGGATGTTCTCGTCTGGTGGTAACCGGCAGGGGGATAGATCGAAAAACTCATGTTCATGTGTTTTTTGCCCGTTAACTCAAACAGGCCATCTGGGGCACTTGATTTTAAAACCAACCCGTCTATGGACCGCATTAACGGCCACGAGCATTGTATTTCCACATCCACCACAGGTGTATGGTTTTCATCAACTACTTGGCCGTAGAACTCGATAGGTGACTCGATCATTTCCTTAACCTCCTCCGGAGTGGGCGTTAATTGCTTCCTGGAAAATTGTCTTGCATCAGCCATATATCGGAAGGAAATCCAAACGACGATTAGTAGCAGTAGAAAAGTAACGGATAAGAACGCTGTCTTTTTCATTGGTAAAAATTCGTTAAGGTTTTGCTTTTACTCTCAGATCGAGCGCTTCGCAAAGTTTTTCGTAGAACACCCATGTCCTGCTACTACGGAACTTGAACGGTGCCTCATGCGCCTTAAGAAAAGCAAGTCCGGCACCATTCAAATTCACGTTGGCAGTTATACGGCCCGCTACAATGTTTGCGCCTGCAGCTTGCGTTGAGGAACTGTTGATCATAGACATAGCCTCGTGCAGATCAGTCACCAACCGCTTTGTTCCAAATACGGGATCCCACTCTAACGCGGTTCCTACTTCGTAATCGTAACCACCAACCGGTTTGCCAGCTTGATTACTCTCCCAACTTAACGCTCCAGTAAGCGCTTCGTCTGCGGGCAGGTAGAAATTCGTAATTTTTGCGTAGGGCGTTGGCGCTACATTTTCAAGCCGCGCCCTTCCCAAAACGGGGGCATCTCCACGGTAAGAAAGCGCTCTCACTGTTGGATGGGCATCGTCTGTAAAATCTGGACTGGCACCTGGCAGTCGTGCTGCCGTCTTGTCGTAGCAATGCGCTGGAATGGCCGCATTTAGCATGGCATAGTGGCTCACATTCATCCCTTTCTCCAAAGCGGAGGCCACAACAACATTGCCGAGGCTGTGGGCGAAGATCTTCCGCTTGTAGCTTGCCGGCAGTCCGTTCACCATTGTTTTTAGCGCCTGACCACACTTCCAAGCACGGAATTCGCTTTGGTTATACTTGGATTGAACTGCGCTTTGAGACTCATCATAGAAGCCATTTCCATCACCCACAGTTACATCGTAGGTGGGCCATTGAAAACCGATGTAACGACCCTTGAAGCCTCGGTGCCAAAGACGCTTGAACATTGTGATTTCGTCGGACCTAGCTTTGTAATACCCCTTACGCCAACCGTGAACACAGATTGCGTATTGCTTATCCTGCATGTTTTCGTCCCAAGCCGACTCATAGGGATATCCAAAATCGTCCTTTATCGGACTCACACCCGACACGGTTGCTACGGCGTCCTTGTCTGGGTCTTCTATCACCGCTGAGCCGTCAACCTTCCATCGCTCATACATCTTGCGAACATCCAGCAGATCCAGGAACAGTGAGCCTCCCGCTCCGACGACGTTCCCGCCTTGGCTAATGATCATCGTCAGCTCCCCTTTGCCCTCGGTAACTCCTTCAAATAGAAAGCATTTGGTAGGATGGGCGGCAGTCTGGGTCCAGAAGGATACTGGTAAATAAAGCACAGTCGTTCCTTCAACGACTCCGATGGCATCATTGCCGACAGACACTTGGTCTGCGGCTTTGGTGGTATCACTTAGATACTTGGTGCCTCCGTCCGCCTCCGCAGCTTTGAATAGTCGCAACTTAGGGGTCCCTGATTGGATGGTTCCCCACTTCAAGCCGAGCGTCATGGTTCCGGCTTCAAAAGCAGTTCGCAAATCTCCTACGTTTAGGTGAATCCGGGCGAAGTCGTCCAAGTCCCGCTCTGGCTCGATTTTTTCATTGGCATTATCAAGCGCTTTGGTCGTCCACGGATGGTCGTCTGCGGCGTCGTAAGTATCCGCCGTTCCGTAATTGTCGTGGTCATTGTTCAGCCAAAAGCGGTAAGGTTTTGCTACTGAAGTCTGATCTGCGCCTGAACTCAGGGTGATGGTTCCATCCCGGTTATTATCCACCGCCAACTCTGCCGCCCGCAGGAGCACGGTATTGTGATGGTAATCTCCGTTGTAGTAACTACTCGAAGCAAACGCGATCATTCCCTGGTTACTGAGGAAGCCTCGCTCAACTCCTGCTATCTTGATTCCGGGATGATTCGAGGGTTTGCCATAGTCTGCGAGAAGCGCCAGATCGATGTCGTGATTATTGCGCCAGAGCTTGGTGCCCAAAAGAATTTCTCCGCGGTCGGTTACCTTATCCAGGCCATTCCCAAGATTGACTTCCTGGAGATGCGCATCACGCAGCGGTTGCCAGCCTGCCGCGCTGTCACTTGTGAGTGTAGCAAGGCCATTGGTAGTTTTAAAAAGTGGCCCTTGGCGGTAGGGCAGACCGCTGCCTGCCGCGGGCGTGGTCTCGCGGTTCCAGCTGTTTACGGAGCGGGCTTCCGGAGGAGCGTGGTAGAAAATCTGGGTTTGAAAAGGGGCTTCGGCAACCCCTTGATACCACTTTATGGATCGACGATCCTCATACTCGGTGGGGTGATCACTAAGAAAATCTTCCTCATCTGGGATATTATGCCACCATTCGTGTTGGACGCGCACACGGCCGTTTGATGAAGGCATACTCACCGAGGTGTCCGCATAATCTCCTGCAGTAGTTTCCCAAGTAATGCCGGGAACCTCAAAATCGTGGTTCACCGTAGAGAAGATCGAATCTGGATAGGTGGGCCCCGTTCCCAGGCTTCCGCCGTGAAGGCTTCCCAGACTTTGCCCTACATAATCCCAAGACTCCTCGATGCGGTCTCCACTGATCTCCGTAAGCGCACTAGAACGAGCACTTGAGCGCAGGAGCGCATTCCCGTAATTATCGTAGCTCTGTAGGTAGTTCTCCACGGGAAACCAGTGCTTCCCGGTTTCTGTGATCGTAGCGGGATCTTCGTCCGCCGCGCTGCCGGTCTCTACCAGTGATCCAGCGGTTGGGGCCGCCCAGTCGGTGGATTTTTTCCAAATGTAATAACGGCTTGCGTAGGCGCTGTGCGGAAAAGAATTCGGGGCAACCTCCCATCCTGCTACTTTGAAAATCAGACTTCCCCCAGCAAAATTGCTGGCGCGGCTGGAATGCGGAAAAATGGCGGCCACTTTGCCATCCAAAACAATACTGGGCATGGGCGCTTTGAATTCTCCATCATCATAAACCAGTAATTTGTGCTCCGCTGGGGTTCCGTCGGGTGGCGGGTTCAGACTCGGGCCCACTGGAACGTAATCGAAGAAAAGCTGCCCCAGATCATTCATCGCCACGAGTTCGGGCATAGAATTATCCCAGTTTTTGGGCATCTTAGCGGAACCGCTCCCGGTCAGTTGGTCCAACCAAATTGCGATGTAGGAGTTTTCGAGGGACTTGGCGTAGGTGAAATTTGGGTCATTGGCAATCGCTTCGAGGTCGTCCAGAACGCCGTCACCATCCAAATCTGTCGGACTCGGAGTAATTCCAGTTGCAGAATTCGAGGCCATTATGCCAGGAGCCGTGGAAAGTGTTTGAATCTCGCCTAAAGTTAAATTGGTGATAGAGTCCACCGTATTCTGTGAGGCCGCATTCGGGTCAGCCCCATCCAAGAACGCCCCGTAGCCCCGTTGAGACTCGAACCAGTCGTAAAGCCCATTGCCATTGGTATCTATTTGCCGACAGGTGACGCGGTAGAAGTAGCGGGCGTCTGGGACTGGTGTGGAAGGAGGTTCCGGTGGCTGGGCGACGGTGGCATGGGATTGGGTTAGTGCGCCGAGGATTTCCGCCTGGTGGGCGAAGAGAAGATCCCGCTCCTGCTGTTGTTCGGGGGTGAAGGTAGTGGTGAGCGGAATCGCGTTCAGCGTGGCCATGGGCATCCCCACGGTGGTGATGAGAAGCAGGTATTTTGCCGTGGCATCCTCAATGGTTAAGCCTGCAATCGGGGAAGCACCTTTGGGAATGGTGAAGGGGATCGGAGCGGCCCAACTGTCGACGAGACCGGAAGCGGGACGTTTCAAGACGGTCTGGTAATTACCGATCTCGCTAGCGTAGCAAATCGTCAAGGTGTGGAGAATGATCGTGGGCTTCGTCGGGGGCGGGGCGGGCGGAGCGTTGGGATCGGGAATGACTGGCGGAGGCGGTGGGTCCAGCACGTAGAACTCACGCGGATTGCCGTCCCCGTAGAACAAGCCTCCGCTCACGGCCTCGAAGGTCACTAAATCCGTGCTACGTTCGACCGCAAAATGCATACCTCTATAGGTCGGAAATTGGAGCCACTTCGAGCCGTCGGCGTGCTGCGAGAAGCTGGCTTCAAATGGGATTTGCTCTGTCTGCGCTGCGCTCTGGCTGTCAAATAGCATCAGGCTGAGCAGCAAAATCAAGGCGTGTGCCGTGGAACGCAATTTCAGGGAGGGGTTGTCTTTCATGGGTTTGAAATGTGGAATTGCTTCAGAAAAAGTGGGGGCGCGAACTTGTCACGCCCACCCAGAGGCACCGCGAAGAGCCCACACAAGAGACGCGCCAAGCCGCGCCCGATGGGGCGCGGTTCGGTTTGTTTCTTGTGCTGGCCGTGAAAATTCGCGGTTCTCTGGGTGGCCAACTGCCGAAGCAGCAAAAGTAAAGATGATAAAAGAACGAGTGTTTGGATTGAGGGGCGACGTTTACCACCCTGTCAGGCTGCAAGCAAGACATTTATTAGTTATCGGAGTTAATCCGCCCGCAGACGACGCTGCATCGGCTTATCTTCAAAGAATGCCCTCTTTATCTTGAGCGTCCAACAATCAAGTTTTTTGGAGAAAAAGTCTTGTCAACCCCACCAGTTTCTGAAATTCTTCGCAGCGTTAGAAAAATAATCGTTCTCGGGAGGCTGTCGGCAGATGGTTTAACACAAGATAGAGGCAGACGGCTAACTGGGGTCTTAATAACTGTAGATCAAACCCAAAACAAGCACTATGCCTATCACCGGCCCTTCGTCGTATCTGCCCACTATGGATCAATTCATCGCGCACTGGACGGCGGTGAATGGCACGTTTGCTGTAGGGGGATCTCCTCCGCCGGGTGGTTTCCCGACCTTGATTCTGGACGGGGGGCGTGCGCTGTCGAACCTGTCCTCTCTGCGCCTTTCTCTTTCCACCCAGCGCACGGATGTGGAGATCAAACTGAACAATCTGGAGTTCGCCCGGGCGGATGCGGCCATCAAACGCACGTTATTGCAGGGTCGGCTGGGGCAACTCTTCGCCAACATCCGCTCCTTCTGGGCGGGCACGGCCCTGGCCGCCCTGGTGCCAGACCTGCCCAGCGCCACCGGAGCACCGCAGGACTTCGAAAAGACGCTGGACGATGCGGTGGACATCTGGAGCCGCGCCAATTCCAATCCCGCGCCCGCCGGAGTCACCCTGCCCCTAACGCTGCCAACCGAACCCACCATAGTGAATCCCGCGCCTGCTGCCTACACGCAGTCCACCCTGGTCTCCGATACCGCCGCTATGAAGACGGCCTTTACCGCCATCAAAACCGCTGAGTTAGCGCTAGCCGGTAGCAGATCCTCCCGGAACACGATCCAAGATCAAGTGCGTCCATTCCTGGTGGATTATCGCGAATCCGTGCCGGCCAAACTGCCACCGAATCATTTCCTGACCGATACCATTCCCCGCTACTCCCCCCTGCCCGGTGCCACCCCGGAACCCGCCAACGCCACCGGAAGCTGGGACGTGCCCGCCAGCAAGGCGTTCATCGATTTCACCCCCAGCCCCAGCGCCTCCGTGGTGCGCCACGAACTCCGCTACACCCCCGGCCCAGAATACGATGCCGAGGACGAAAGCATCGACTCCTCCATCCCCGTAGGCAGCGCGTCCCACTTCGAAACGCTCTCCGGTCTGCCCACGCCCGGTGTCTCCGCCAGCTATCGCGTCTATGCCATCACCACCGAGGGCAACGAACGCGCCAGCGCCACGGTGACGATCATGCGGCCCGTGTAAGGCCTGAGGGGAATGCAGCAAAGCAAGCCACTAGTGGCGGAAATCATTCAAGGTGATGGGTTCACGCCAAACTGGAACAAGCGCACGAGTCCCGCTTTTAAGCGGCGGATCAAGCTCAGCGTCTCAGCCCGTGTCCCGGATCGCGTTGCTCCGCTTAAAAGCGGGACTCCAACTCATAGCGCAGTAGGCTCCTCCCGAGGGGGGCTCCCATCAGGTTGACTGATGCAAGCCACTAGGATGATCGCCCCACTTGCCAAGGCCAGGCGAACCGCAAACTTAGGGTCGGTCCAACACCTCAGACGGCTGCGGTTTTGCCGGCCGGGTTCCGGCTGGGTCTCTGCAGGACTGCGAGCGCCTGCGTTTTAAGCTTGTCATGACAGGGAATCCAGCAAGACTCGGGAGAACAATTCCTGTATCGATGCATTCCTCAATTCGCCCCCTTCTGTTCGTTTCTCTTTGGCTCCTAATGGCAGTCACTTGCCTGCCTGCCAAGGACGCGAGGACGCTGTTTACCCGTCTGGGGCCGGAGACGACGGGGATGAAGGAGGTGAACCATTTGGATGTGAATCATCCCATGAGTTATCTGTATCACAGCGGCATGACTTGCGGCGGAGTGGCGGTGGCGGATTTCGATGGCGATGGGAAACTGGATATTTTCTTCGCTGGAACCACGGGACCCAATGCGCTGTATCGTCAGACCGGGGCGATGAAATTTGAAAACGTCACGGCTAGTTGCGGAGAGAAATTCGACGGTGGGGACACGTGGACGGCGGGGGCGGCGGTGGCGGATGTGAACAACGACGGTCGGCCGGACCTCTATCTGTGCAACTACATGCGACCCAACGAACTGTGGCTCAATCTAGGGCCGGGGCCAAAGGGACAACCGGTGGTATTCCGCGAGTGCGCCAAGGAGGCGGGATTGGATGTGGTGGATTGCAGTCACAGCGCGGCCTTTGCAGACTATGATGGGGATGGCAAATTGGACCTCTATGTGCTCACCAACCGCATTGAGGATCCCAACGGTCATCCGGCTAATCTTCCGGTGGTGGAGGGCTCAGAGAAGGCCACCGGCCTACCAACATTGCTGCCTGGGATGGAGCGCTACTATCAGGTGTGGCGCTGGGACTTTACGAATTGGGGGGTGGAAGCCATCGGAACGCCCGATCTCCTTTTCCGCCAAGTGGGCACGGCTGCGGATGGCACACCGAAGTTTACGGACACGACGAAGCAGGCTGGGATCAGTGGGAACGGGGATGGGCTGAGCATCACGTGGTGGGATCCCGATGCGGATGGCGATCCTGACATTTACCTTGGCAATGATTTCCTGGCGGCGGATAAATGGTATCGCAACAACGGGGATGGCACTTTCACGGACATCATCAAGGACACCGTGCCCCACACTCCCTGGTTCAGCATGGGCGCGGACTTTGGGGACATCAATAATGATGGTCGCCTGGACCTGCTAGTGGCAGACATGAGTGCCACCTCTCATTTTAAATCCAAGACTACCATGGGCGCTATGGGTGGCGTGGGGCTAAAACGTTCCTTCTACGATACACCATCGCAACTGATGCGGAATGCGTTGTATGTAAACACTGGCACGGATCGTTTTATTGAAGGGGCGTATAACTGGAAAATTTCCAGCACCGACTGGACCTGGAGTGTGAAGTTTGCGGATTTCGATTTGGACAGTTGGCAGGACGTTTATTTGACCAATGGCATCAGCCGCCACATGAACGATTCCGACCTCAATGTCACCACGCAAATGCTGACCGGGAAGCACATGTTCGAATACTACAAGAACGGGGAAATGCGCAACGAGGTGAATCGATCCTATCGCAATGATCATGGGGAGAAATTTACTGAGACCAGCGAGGAATGGGGCTTGGATCATTTGGGCGTCAGCTATGGCGCGGCCATTGCGGACTTGGATGGCGATGGTGATGTGGATATTGTCGAGGTGAATCTCGAAGAGCCTAACTTCGTGTATCGCAATGAAGCGGCGGCCGCAGGTGGCCACTGGTTGCAGGTGCAACTTCAGGGGACCAAGGCGAATCGAGACGCCATCGGAGCACGCGTGGACATTAAGACGGCGCATGGTCGCCAAGTGCGCTATCTTTCCCCGCAGACAGGCTACATGTCGTGCAATGACAAGACGCTGTGCTTCGGCCTAGGGACAGAAACGGAGGCGGAGGTGTCGGTGCAATGGCCGTTCGGCGGCGTGCAGTTAGTGGGCAAAGTAAAGGCGGGGAAAGTCATCAAGATCGTGCAGGATGCAGGCTTGCCAGTGTTCGTGCCGGCAGCTCCAGAGCCAACGATGTTTGTGAAACAGGAATCGCTCTCCGCAGTGCCGCAGAAGGATGCGGGCTGGGAGGAAGATTTCAAGAAGCCGCTGCAATCGCTGCTCCCATGGGCGTTCTCGCAGCTCGGCCCGTGTCTGGCCTGTGCGGATGTGGATGGCGATGGCGATGCCGATTTCTATGTCGGCGGAGCAGCCGGGGTGGCGGGCGAGTTGCGACTGAATCAAGGTCAGGGGAAGTTTACCGCCCAGTGGGTGTCGGATTTTGCGAAGGACAAAGCGTGTGAAGATCAAGGCGCGGTGTTCTTCGATGCGGATGGTGATGGCGATCCGGATCTCTTTGTAGCGAGTGGCAGCAATGATTTTGCGGAAGGCGCGAAGGAGCTCTGTGATCGGCTTTATCTCAATGACGGCAAAGGTAAATTTACCCGAGCCCCGGATGGCTCCCTGCCACCGGATGCGCTGTTAGGATCTTGCGTGGTGGCGGCGGATTTCAGTGGTGATGGGATGCCAGATCTCTTCGTGGGCACGCGCCTGCGATCCGCCAAATATCCTGAGAGCCAGCCTTCCCGGCTGCTGATAAATGATGGGAAGGGGAAATTTAACACGGCTCCGCTACCACCCTCGCTAGGCTCTGACAAAGCGGCCCTGGTAACGGGAGCGTGCGCAGCGGATGTGGATGGCGATGGTCGGTCAGATCTGCTGGTGGCGACTGAATGGGGCCCCATCCTTTATTTGCACCAAGCCAAGGGCAAGCTGGAGGACTTGACCGCGCAAGCGGGCTTGGATTCCCTAACCGGCTTCTGGAACAGTGTGGTGGCGGCGGATGTGGATGGGGATGGCGATCTTGATTTCATCGCTGGAAACATTGGCTTGAACACCAAATACAAACAACCTGCGAGCGATCATCCGCACTTGGCCTATTATGGAGACTTCGATGGCAAGGGCGCGCAATTTGTGGAAGTGAAACGTGAAGGCGATCATCTCTATCCTGAGCGCGGGCGCAGTTGTTCCTCACGTGCGATGCCGTTTATTGCGGAAAAATTTGGAACCTTCAAGACGTTCGCCAAGGCCAGCTTGGATGACATTTACTCGCCTGAGAAATTAGCTTCCTCCACGAAGCTCGCTGCCACTGAATTTCAGAGCGGAATCTTCCTCAACCAAGCAGGGAAATTTACGTTTCAGCCGCTGCCAAGGATCGCGCAAGTGTCCACAGTGTTAGGCATCGTGGCGTGCGACTTCACGGGAGATGGGATCATCGATTTGTTCCTCAATCAAAATTTCATCCGCGGCCCGCAGATTGAAACAGGCCCATTCGATGGCGGACTCGGGCAATTGCTCACGGGTGATGGCAAGGGTGGATTTCTCCCGGTGGAGCCGGCAGCGAGTGGACTGGTCATTCCGCAGGATAATCGCGCGGCGGTCGTGCTGGACTTGGATGGGAACGGCAGCCCGGATTTATTAGGCACGCAGAACGATCACCCACTGCAGGCATTTACCAACACCAGCAAGGCCAGGTGGCTGCGAGTGCGGGTGCCGGCAGGAACCAGCGGAACCGTCACGCTAATTCGCAAAGGACAGCCGACGCAGAGCATTGCCTTGAGCGCGGGCTCAGGCTATTGGAGCCAGAATGATAGCACAGCCTGGTTCGGACTTGGCACTGCGGTTGCGACTCCAGGCGAAATTACCCTTACCGTGGCCGGCCAAACTTCGACTACCACATGGGACGGCTCCATGCTTAACCTAACTTTGAAACCATGAAATACACCTTCAAGCAACCCGGGCTGCCCGCCCTCATCCTAGCGCTGATGACGCTGCCCGCTGCGGCCGATACTCCATTGCCTGGGCTCAGTGCACCGAAGCCGGAAACACCCGCCGCAGCGCCAAAACTAACAGCGCTGGAGGAAGCCCGCGCCGTGGCAGCCAAGGGAGATGTGGCCAAAGCCGCCGCCATCCTAAAAGCCGCTGCGGAGAAGGGCGATGCCGTGGCTGCGATTAACTACGGGGAAATGTGCCTGGCTGGCAGCGGGGTCAAAGCGTCTGCGGTGGAAGCGTTGCAGTGGTTCGAACTGGCCGCAGACAAGGGAAATGCTCTGGGGAAATTCCGCCAAGCCCAAGTCTATCAAGCCGGGGCGGACAGCGTGCCCAAGGACGAGGATCGCGCGCAATTTCTGATCAACGCCGCTGCCACCGAAGGTCAGGGCGATGCCCAGCACGCGCTGGGCGCGGCCGCAGAACAAGCCGGCCGCAAGGCGGATGCAGCCAGTGAGCGCGAAAAGCATTTCGCGGAGGCGCTGGGCTGGTATGAAAAGGCCGCGGCCCAAAATCAGCCGCAGGCACTCTTGGCGATGGCTAAATTTCTGGATCAGGGGCTGGGCGGGGCTGAGAAAGATCCCGCCAAAGGCATGGAATATTCCTTCAAAGCCGCACAGGTCGGATTGCTCTCAGCCATCATGGACATGGGCTCGCGTTACCTTCAAGGACGCGGCATCCGGGCTGACAATGTGGCCGCTCTCGGATGGTTTCTCGTCGCTGCGGAAGGGGGTTCCAGCGACGGCATGATCCGCCTGGGCCAAGCCTATGAAAATGGTCAGGGCGTGCCTCCGAACTTTGGTAAAGCCGCCGCCTGGTATGCCAGTGCCGCCAAGCTGAATGCCCCGCCGGGGCAATTCCTCCTGGCACGCCTGCAAGAGGAAGGCCGTGGGATCGAGAAGAATCTGGTCTATGCGTATGTCAATTATCTGCTGGCAGCCGATGGGGGGATGGATGAAGCGGTGGCCCGCAAGCAGGCGGTCAAAGCGCAACTGACTCCAGCCCAGCTCAAGGAAGCCGAGAACCTGATGGCCTCCGCCGCCAAGGGTGATCCTGCCAAGAAAAAGTGAGGCAGTCTGGCCTCGTGGAACATCC
>JANOAV010000034.1:0-7332 GCA_031411295.1 Verrucomicrobiales bacterium
GCTTTGCGGGCCGCCCCTGGTGGGCAAAATAGTGGCTCCAGTAACGCCCATTCCTTGTCACTCACATCTGTCGGGTAGCTTTTTCTCATTCCTTACCCTACCCCATTATGGCCCTTTTTCAAAATTACCGGACAGGTTCTAAGCCCTCGGCTGCGGACATAGCGCGCCAGATACCACGCTTCCGTGCCCCCGCCATACGTGTGGGCCGCCCGGGCGATCTCGGCCTCCTGAGAGGACACCCCCAACAAGTGGAAAATATTGCAAATGCAGGCGGGCCCACAAGTGGACAGGGTGCTTTGCAGTTGCGCCTCTCCGCGCCAGCGTTCAGTGAGTTCTGCTGGGTTGAGTGGGGCTATGAACGGCTTGACATAAGGCACGCATCCGATGCAGAAGAGAAGGCACCAGAGATAGTAGTGCCATCGTGGTGCCAACCAGGTGGCGAGGACCCCAAACATCGCCCCCAGAAACACCACGCAGAATTCAGAACCATTCCAGGATCGGAACTCATAGAACCAAACGCGCTCTGGCAGCACGTGCAGGTAGTAAATGGAGCAGAGCCACCCAGGCAGACTCAGAACCGTGAAACTGAGCAACCACCCCCAACGCTGGGAACTTGATTTGCGGCCTAACCACCGCCTCGTCATCATCCCAATGCAGACACTGAGAGCAACCGCCAGCAGGCCTGGGTAATTTGGAAACATACCTCAGGGGTCCTTTGGGTTGCGGGTGATGATCTGCATCTCTGGCATTTCCGCAATCCGCGACAGCAACACCCGATGATGTCGGTGACTCGTGCAATAGCGGATGGTGGCGGTGCCGTGTTCTCCAGAGACGGTGTTGGACCGAATGCTGATTCCGGGGGAATCAAATTCATCGATCAGTGCTTCCAACCGAATCAACGTCTTCCCTCCCGCCAGATCGAACGTGACGTGAAGGATCCCCAACTGACACGGCCCAACGTAGCGACGTTCCAGCGTGCCGACCAATCCCAGCAACAGCAGCACCATCACGCTCAAGCCCATGCCCGCGCCTGCAAATCCGGCCCCCACCGTCATCCCAATAGCCGCCATCGCCCAGATGGTCGCTGCGCTGGTAAGCCCAATGATGCCGTAGCGTCCGTGGATGATTACGCCGGCACCCAGGAAGCCGATCCCGGAAATAATATTGGCCGCAATGTGCCCATCCCGATTTCCCAGATAGTTCGATAACAACGTGAAGACGCAGGCTCCCAGGCTCACCAAAGCAAGCGTGCGAGTGCCCGTCGGCTTCTCCTTGCGCTCCCGCTCGATCCCCACCACCGCGCCACAACCTGCGGCCACTAACACCAGCCAAAAATTAGCCCACAGGGGCGGCATCCAATCATGCCAATCAGATGTGAGGTATTTCGTAAATTCATTCATACAAGAAAGTGAGTCTGGCCGAACCGAGCCGTCGCGGTAATGAGATTCTGCGGCAGGGGGAAATGGAATCAAGCGGTGTTCCTAGTGCCCAGCTTGAGCCATGCCTTCGATGGCCTTTTGGTGCTGCTTCTGATCGGTAATTTGCTCCGCCGCGACTTTGGCCGCCGCGGGATCCTGCTTGGCCCAGGAGTAAAATACGCTTCGCATGGAATCTCCCTGCGTAGATTCTGGCAATTGCTGCACCCAAGCCACCGCGCTGGCTGGGGCTTGGTCCGCCCAGCTATGGGCGATAGTCCTGGCCAGTTCAGCATTATCGCGGTGATAGGGTTCAGCACCCAGGAACGTTGCCGCAGCCACGGGGTCTGCGGCGGACCATTCACGAATCAATTCTTTGACAATCCTGCGTTTTGCAGGACCAGCTGGCAGTGCTGCGGCCGCAGCGCCTGCGGCTTTAGGATCACGAAATCTCCAAGGCCAGAAAGCTTCGCGCAATGCCTCATCCTGATACTCCGACTGGAGCGTAACCAGAAAGTTGACGGCCGCCGACGGATCCTTTTGTCCCCATTCCTGAGCTAACGTAGCGTGCATCTCTGGCAAGAATCCAGCCTGTTTGGCAGCCACCCACGCTTGCGCGGGCGGCTCATTCGCCAAAAGCTTGGCCAAAGGCGGAGCCGCAGCTTTCCGCTCCACCGGATCTGTCATTTGCAGCAGCGCTGTCATCGCCTGCTGGGGGGCCGATTGAGTCCAACCCACGAAAATCTCCTGCAGCAATTGGGACTTGTTCGGGCGCTGCAGACTCCGCACCCAACTCAATGCACCCTCGGGATCTTGCCTTCCATATTCACGGGCGATCTTGTCTAGAAAAAATTTACAGTAAATGCCATTTCCCAAATCCGATGCGGACTTGGCAAGGTTCGGGAGATCGACCCCAGCCCAAGCAATTTCTGTATGCTGAAAACTCCCGATGCCATTGCCATACAGTCGGACAAATTCCACGGCTGCAAGTGGGTTGGTCGCCACGATTTTATTCAGCAGCTCAGGCAAGGCTAACGTTGCCCGGAAACCGGACGGCATCACCACCATGGCTTTAAAAGCCGCCGCTGGATTCTGTGCCACCCAAGTGTTGAAGAGCGTCTTGATGACCTTGTCCGCAGCGGGAGGCCCTGGAAAACTCAGGCCTGCTTCCAAAGTAGAAACGAACACCCAATCGTTCCGTTTAACCATCTCAGCGTAGCAACTAACCGGGTCTGTCTCTGCCCAGCGCAGCCAAACCTCGCGCGCTGCGAATCGCGGATTGTCGAGCAGCGCGCGGAAACCCTCAGGTGAAAGCTGCGCTACCGTCGCAATAGTTGAAACAACCGCTTCAGCAGGTGGGGCCTTAGCTCCAGAACTCATTTCGTGCGACTGTGAACGCATCAATTTTGGCTGCAAACTCCAAGCAATTCCCCAGCCGAGAACCAGGCCCACAACCACAACCGTCAGTCGATTTAATAGACCTGGTTTCATCGAATTCTCCTCCCTAATGCTTCGCGCTCAGTTTCTGTGAGAACACTCTTAGAGGTTTCCAGACAGTGTTTGGCTTCCTCGCGTCGCTCGGCTGGCCAGTTCTCTAGAAGAGACCCGAGATTCGTTTTGCGTTTGGCCGGATCACTTAGCTGAAGCGTCCATTGCCAGGCAGCGGCAGGATCCTCAGCCATGTAAGTCCGCCTCATTTCATCAACTACCGCATCTCGCAGCGATCCATTCGGAAGCGATTGGAATGCAGCTACCGCCGTGTCTGGAGCCCGTATATATGCGGCTGCGATCGAATGTGCCTGATACGATGCTTGGAGGGAAACATCCGTCACTTGAGTCTGCAGCGCCTTGGCTAGTTCAGGAAAATCCGTTCCAAAGACTTGCACTGTCTTCGCCAGGGCGGCATCTTTGGCTGCACCTGCTGGGAGCCGATCCAGCAACTCAAGCGCCCGGGAAACGTCACCCAGACCTCCCTCCTTCAGCATCTGGGCAACTGTTCCGGTATTCACTTCCGGCGGCAACTCGGCCAACATGCGGTCTTGTTCTGGGTAGGTTCGCTCATTAGCAAATGAGCCGCTAATCAACTGTTGCAGCGCAACATTCCTAACATCCTCTGTCGTGCGCTGCAGCAGCCAATCCATCGCAACCCCTGGCTGGGCGCGTTGCCAGACGGGAAACAGATTCAGGGTTGACGCTCTCGCATAATCCTTGTCCTTCAGGCCTTCAATCCAAGCGGCGGCTAGGGGAATATCTTTGGGCTTCACTTGTGCAATCGCCTTCTCCAGGGCGTGGATTCCACTGTTGTCAGGGAATTGTTTGGCAAACTCCGACGCCAAAGCGAAATCCTCTGCCACCAATGTATCCAAGGACCAACCTCCCTTCCTGGAAACCACTTCATAAGCCAGAGCCGGATCTTGGCGAGCTAACTTTGGCAGCAAGGAGGCCGTCAATTCGGCTGCTGGCATAAACGTGCCCTCATCTTTGCTCAGCAACCACCGACCTGCGCCCACGGGGTCGCTTTGCCGCCAATGCTGCCAAAGTGTTTCCCATGCATTATTCTGATAGTAACCGAAGACATCGAACACTGTCTTATGATCCTCCAGCATTCTGAGCGCGGCGGTGGAATCACTCTCCACGAGTTTTGCGAAGGCCGCCGTCCGCAGTGGTTCAGGAATGATCGAGTCGGGAAGATTCCCAAACTTCGACGTCAATTGCGCAGCTAAATCGAAGAACCTTTTTGGGTCTCCGCTGACCATCACCTCTAAAATTCCAATTTGCGCGGAGACAGCTTCTTCATGCGGTAATTTATTAGCAACCACCATGGCTCGCTCAAGTTCCTGTTTTGCAAAGACAGCAAAGAGGGCTCGGCGGGGAATATCATCACGGGAGAGCGGCCACTTTCCGGGGCCAGGCCTGAAAAGAAGCGCGGCCATACCCGTTGGCTTGCCTTCCTCTATCGGCTGCAACGCAGGCAAGGAGGCCAAAGCGGAATCCAGATCCAACTCCGCCCAGCGTTGCCAAAGCGCAGCGGCTTTAAGCTTCCAATCCCACGTGCTGCGATCCCCCTCGGCCATGCCTTTCCAAAGCTTCGCGAGCGCAGCCACTTCGGTCGTTGCTTGCATTTGCCCTTCGAAGCTATCCGCAGGAAACATCTGTTTTGATTCCGTCCCAGGAACCGATCCCAATGCCGCTGAAGTTTCCTCTGACTCTCTCTGGAAATACCAATGACCCGCCGTCCACCCAACAAGGATGGCACCCAGCAGGGTCAGTAGTGGCGTTTGCTTCCATTTCATCCCGCCAGAGCTAACCCAATCCTGACATCTGGTAAAGCCCATTCCTCCGCCAGCTTAGGGCTAGAGATTGATGGGACTCCACAATTGCCTTGTGCCTAACCAGTAGTATTGACCATCTGAGCACCCATCTAATTCCCAGCTTCGTAAATCATCATCCCATCCCTCAACTGCACGTGTTGGCTGATGGCGGCACGCTCCCGCTCGGTCCAAGTTTCATTGCTCAATTTGAATTGCGTAGTCTTGAAGGCACCATCCCCGCTGATTCCGTTCCGCAGCGCTGCTAGGGCGCTCTCCAAAGAAGATGTATCCAGTTTGGCACCCGCAGCCCGGGCTGCGGTGGCGGTGGAACAAATGTTTTGCGAGTTTCGTTTCGTCACGGCTGAGAAGCGTTGATGCCATTTTGCTTGGAGTGGTTCCAGGGCCGAGTCCGGCAGGCCGAGGCCTTTGACGCCTTCCACCGCACTGGCTTCACTGGCACGATAGAGTTCCCAGCCGACCTCCCCCGCCGCATTCAATTTCAGTAAAGGATCCTTGATCGAAGCGGCCCATTTTAAGGCAGCTTGAGTGTCTTCCTTGGCGACACCTGAAGCCAGTCCCGCAGCCATCCCGTCCCGTCCAGGAGCGCTCGGGTGGTCCGCCACCCACTGGGATGCTGCCAGTGGGTCTTGCTTCGCCCATAAGGCAAACAGTTGGGAAAACGCTTGATCGCGCTGGGCACTCGGGGCCAGAAACGCCACAACTTCATCCGGGTTGGCCACCAACCACGCGACTAATCCTTCCCCGTGACTAAATTTCCGGGGATCTGCTTCCATCTCCCTTAGCAACGTCAATAACTTGGATTCAGCTTCTGAGGCAATCCTCGGGTGATTCTTTGCGGAGGCTTCGGCGGATGTGGCCTGGGTCTCTGGAAGTTGCTCGGAACGTTGTGAACTTGATTTTTGGACCGTCGTTGCTGCTGGCGATTGAACCGACTGAGCAGCCAGCGAAGCCCCCGTTGACTGGTTCATGTTCCCCACAAAATAGCCGCCACAGCCCGTAGCGGCAGCAATGATGATGGTGCGAGAAAGCGTTGAAATGGTCATCGGTTAAGTTATCATTAATTATGGAAATTGCAAATACCGTTTCGGCTACGGTTCCATGTATCATTGTAATTTAATTATGGAAATTTTAACCAATTAAGTTACCCCTCACCTTTCCAGACCAGTTTTTCCATGAATCTTACCTCTATTGCCCGGAGGTGGTTTCCAGCGTTCCGGTGGATCATTCCACTGGCAAGCCGTTGACCTTGGCGATGGTGGTGGCCAATGATTCGTGAGGAGCGGTTTTGGTTCGGCTGAGACAGCCGAAACCACGTTCTCATTTACCTTTGGTTAATTCTGCGAGAAACTGCAGGATGGCCCATTCGGTGATTTGGCCGGCGGGGCCGTGAGGGTTGAAATCACAGGCGTGGGTGGCCCAGGGGAGTTCCAGAAAATGGTGGCGCACCCCTTGCTCGCGGAGTTTCTCGGCCAAGCGCTGACTTTGTTTGACCCAGACCATTTCGTCAATCGTGCCATGGATCAACAGCATGGGCACGCTCTGGGGCGTGACGAAGCGGATGGCGCTGGCAGAATCGTATTCCGCAGGCTTGTCCGCTGGCGTTCCCCCAAAATATTGCCGCAGCAGCTTATCCGAATCCAGGATGTCGTGGGGATCGGCGTAGGACCAAGCGAAGTTCAAATCTGCTGGCGCATACAGGGAAATGCAGCCGATGATGGCTGGTTCGTTGGCTCCCAGAGCCACGGCAGAGGCGATTTGTCCACCGGCCGAGCGCCCCAGCAGAATGAATTGATCTGGCTTGATGAAATAGGCACTGGCGCCTTGTTGCAGAAAATGAATCGCATCCAGGACATCCTGCCGTTGCGCTGGCCAGGGATCCTTGGGGGCCAGTCGATAGTCAATCGAAGCCACGGCGTAACCCTGTTGCTGGAGCATCCGACAGGTCTCGGGGAATTCATGACGCGATCCGCTATCCCACCCGCCCAAGTGGATCACGATGATGCAAGGTGACGGTTGATTGGTGGCGCTGGGATAGAAATCCATCCCTAACGTTTTCCCGCCATGGTCTGCGAAAAACAGCGTCATTACTTCGGTGGAATCAACTGGATGAGGCGTCCAGAGCCGAGTCCACGAAAATGGCGGTCGCGCCCCCGTGGTGGCAAATTGAGCGGGCAGCGCGCGCGCGAACCAAGCTGCGCGCACGGCCGAGGACAGTAATAACCCCACCGCCAGCGCAGCCATCAGCGCGGACCAGCTACGCCACGGGCCCGCCACCAGCAGGAGCAGTGCGCCCAAGGCAAACCAATGCCCGAACTCGGTGGCCCCAACTTGGACTTGAAACAACCACACGACCTTGGCGCGGATCATCGCCACCAATCCGAATAACAGTAGCACCAGAGCCAGGCTGAATCGCAGCACAAAATAGGCCTTTAACATGGCCGCAGCCTTAGAACCTGTCCGGCAAATAAACTTAACAGCCATAATGGGATTACTTAGTGAGGCGTCTGACGGCGAAGCCGATCATGGCGAGATAGACAAAGGCTTCGTGGTGACTGGGTTTGCGCTCGTGGTCGCGCACGAGGCGG